>NZ_JBFTEF010000009.1:0-206598 GCF_041023745.1 Massilia sp. X63 | reverse complement strand
GCGTCAACATTGACTGCATTCACGCACGGCACGTTCACGCCGCATTGACGGTACAGCTCAACAAGACAGATCGCAATGACGCCTACGGTATCGCTCAGCTGGTGCGTAGCGGTTGGTATCGACCTACACATGTCCGGAGTCTGGAGTGTCATCAGATGCGACTCATGCTCACTGTAAGGGAAAAACTCATCGGTCTGCGTACGGCGACAAATAACCAGATTCGGGGGCTGCTGAAGACCTTTGGGGTAGTCCTGGGGACAGGGAAAAATCGGGTATTTGAGACAAGCGTACAGGACGCCGATCCGTTACGCGACGGCATAAAGCCGGTGATTGGGATACTCCTTGATACATGGCGCCACTTGACGACCAAAATCCGTGAGCTTGACCGAAACATTCAACGTCAGGTCAACCAAGACGCCGTATGCCGGTTACTCATGACCGTTCCGGGTGTGGGTGTCATTACTGCAGCGAGCTTCAGAACAGCAGTGGATGATCCATCACGGTTCAAGCACGTCAGTGACATTGGC
Source organism: Massilia sp. X63 (assembly GCF_041023745.1). Lineage (NCBI taxonomy): Bacteria > Pseudomonadati > Pseudomonadota > Betaproteobacteria > Burkholderiales > Oxalobacteraceae > Massilia > Massilia sp. X63. Next base: position 206,071 of record NZ_JBFTEF010000009.1, on the reverse strand, counting down.
CCGTTCCTCGGGCTAACGCCGCGAAAATATCAGTCCGGCGAGGTTGACCGCAATGGCACGATCTCCAAACAAGGAAATCGGCAAACGCGATCTATGCTCTACGAGGCGTCACTGGCACTGCTGAAAAGATACGGGAAAGAAACAAGTTTGGGCAAATGGGGAGCGAAACTCGAACTTCGGATGGGATTGCGAAAGGCTGTTGTTGCGTTGGCTCGTAAGTTGGCCACTGTCCTTTTGAGTATGTGGCGCAGTGGCGAACAGTTCCGTTGCGCTTGAGATCAAGCGCAACGGCTTGGAGAAAAGGGGATATAAGTTGCGATCGAGTTCGTCGCCTTGGCCGATTCCGAGACGCGCTTTGCGCCGCCGTTCAAACGGAAACGCGCGAACCACATAGGAACAGCCTGCGACGTCTGGCAGTATGTTGTGGCGCTCCCATGGTGACCACGAAGACGACAACGACCACTGTTCGCAATTTAATTCTTTAGTCGACGAAATTCTTGACTAGGAGTCGATCAGACGACCACTGTTCGCAATTTAATTCTTTAGTCGACGAAATTCTTGACTAGGAGTCGATCAGACGACAAGCGCGTCTACAGGATCTACCGCGAGCTCGAACTGAATCTGCGGATCAAGCCACGTCATCGTCTGGTGCGCGAGAAACCGCTGCCGCTGGCGGTGCCGACCGCGATCAACCAGAGTTGGTCGATGGACTTCATGCACGACCAGCTTGCCGATGGGCGCAGCATCCGTCTGTTCAATGTAATCGACGACTTCAACCGCGAAGGTCTGGGGATCGAGGTCGACTTCTCGCTGCCTTCCGAGCGCGTGATCCGCTCGCTCGATCGGATCATCGAATGGCGCGGCAGGCCCGAAGCCATCCGATGCGACAACGGCCCCGAATACATCAGCGCAGTGACCTTGGCCTGGGCAGCAAAGCGTGGAATCCGCATCGATTTCATCCAGCCTGGCCAGCCCCAACAGAACGCCTATGTCGAGCGCTACAACAGGACCGTGCGTTACGACTGGCTTGCTCATCACCTGTTCGACACGCTTCAGGAAATCCAGGAATTTGCTACCAACTGGTTGTGGACCTACAATCACGACCGGCCCAACATGGCGCTCGGCGGTATCACGCCGAAACAGAAATTGGCACTTGCCGCTTAACCTCTACTTTTAGCGTGCTCTAAAAATGGGGGGATTACCAGGCCTTGAACGGCGGAACGTACAACACATCGAGCGGATTGCTGGTTACACGGTACTCCGCAGACGGCTATGCAGTTGCACTGAATTACAGTCTCAATGATGGCGCTTGCCAAGAATATGCCCGCTAGAATTCCACCTGCGATGTCCGCTATGGGTCGAGACGGGCCTTTCAAGTGGCCGATGCGACCAGCCGGTGACTGCACGGCATGTGGCAACTTTGCTGCACAAGGCGTGGCATTTTTGCTTTAACGGACGAGGATGGACATGCTCTTGCGAACTTCCGATTCGGTCAAAAGCGGACTTGGTGCGCGACTCCCTGCATTGTGCGCCTAGGATGCGAGATTTCAGCATTGGTCAGGCTTAACACGGGTCCTTCGGGGTCAGCGCGCATCATGCCAGTTCGGCGTGACTTTCGGTGAGCCTTCAGGCAGCAGGGGCAACATAATATTGAGGTTTAATTCTTTTGCTTTCACAATGCGCCAAATTCTTCTTTCTGCCCTCTTCACCGTGGGTCTTGCCGGAGCGGCGACCACCGACAGCGGGCCCACCCGCGTGTTCATTGACAGCGGTGAGCTTCATTATGACGGCGTCCTAGAACAGGACGCCAACGAACGCCTATTCGCCTTGTATGACAGTCTCGGCGAAAAACCCTCGCGTCTCGTCATCACCAGCGTGGGCGGCGACGTCGAGGTCGGTCTCGACCTGGGAGAGTGGGCGTCTGCGAAAGGCCTGGACGTTCGGGTGCCGGCCTACTGCCTGTCTTCGTGCGCTAACTATGTCTTCACCGCAGGCGCGCGCAAGATCGTGGCTCACGATGCGATAGTCGGTTTCCATGGTGGGTTGAGCAGTGCCACGTTTAAGATCGAAGGCGACATGAAGCCGGTTTACGATGCGATGACGAAGGAAGCACAGTCCGCGTTCCTGGCTGATGTCAAGAAGGATTTTCAACCAACACTCGAACGAGAGACTACCTTCTTCAAGCGGATAGGCGTGCGCCAGGAGATCACAACCTATGGGCAGGCGGCGCGCTTCAAGCGGACACTGGAAGGTGCTGACGTCTTCACATTCTCATGCGAAGGCTTTGCCCGATTCGGAGTGGACCGGATCGAGGTGACCGGCGGCGCCTGGCGACCGGAAAGGTCTGGTAAAAGCTTGAAGGCCGTGGTACTCGACGTCGAATAGAAGTACAGCGTACAGGTTCCTTCTTACGTCGAGAATAACCAACCTCGATGCTGAGCAATCTTAATCGTCTGCTTTGGGTCGCAAGCAGACTGACCAGGTAGGTCGTCTGCCAGCCATTAGCAGAAGATTGAATTTACTGAACAGGCGGCACGAAAGATGAAAAGAACTCTTTCGCGACTTACCTTTACTAGCCTCGCGTTAGCCGCGGCGACTACGCTTGCACTACTCTGGGTCAGTGTTGAACGCGTAGGTCCGGAGCAGGTCCAGCATGGAAATCTTTGTGGAGCTCCACGCTTCGATCCTTGCTATAAGCCTGCACTAAAGGGCGGGTTCCCCATCGGGTATCTGTATGATCAGCCAGGCATTTCCGTTGAGGGGAAGCTCGCGTTCATCGAAGACAAGTTATACATCGGTGCACTGTTAGCTAACATCGCTATCTATTTCAGCGCCCTGATGCTAGTTGGTTGGATTGTCAAACGCCGCCGACCGCGTTGACTGACAATTGAGTCCCGTATCGGACCGAAGGACTGGCTTCTATTAAATGACCGAGAACGGCCAGAAGCGGACATTCGTAGCTCGTAGATTAGAACGTCGAAGTGTTCAGTTTGGAACCATGTGAGCCTCGCGAAAATTTCAACTAGATTGCCTGCCACCTTTTAATGGTTACCACCTCGGCCTTTGTGAGTTCTGGAGCGAAAAACAGTTCATTGATAATACGGATTATCATCTAAGGACGGACAAGAGCGAATCGTCCGCATGCCGTCGCCCCGACGGGCAAAGTTATGGATATGACATTACTTCTATAATGTCGAGTTTCAACGCCGTGGTGCGCCGACACAAGTCTCTCTACCTGCTCTTGCCAGCCTTGAAATACTTTCTTTTGCCACGCACACTGCGTTCTTTTGTCCGTCCTTTGCGCCCGCGACGTCGCTGGACCTCGCCATAAGCGATGAAAGCCGCCGCGAGGATGCCGAAAATGACTCCGACGAGAACCGTCAGGTCAACCATCTCGTCGGTAGCGACAAAATTCATGTGCCACTACCCCTTAGACGTAGTGCGTTGCCAATCACCGAGACCGAACTCAGGCTCATCGCAAGCGCAGCGATCATCGGCGATAAGAGCTGTCCGGTAAACGGATAGAGCAGACCTGCGGCCAGCGGAATTCCCATAGCGTTATAAAGAAAGGCAAAACCGAGATTTTGCCTCATGTTGCGCACTGTCTCTAGCGAAAGAAGTCGCGTTCGCGCAATCGCACGCAAGTCGCCTTTGACAAGTGTGACATGGGCTGAATTGATCGCGACGTCAGTACCAGTACCCATCGCAATGCCGACGTCCGCCTTCGCCAGGGCCGGCGCATCGTTGATGCCATCGCCGGCCATCGCGACGACCTTGCCCTGTTGCTGCAGCCGTTCGACCAAGGCGAGCTTGTCCTGGGGCTTGACCTCGCCGTAGACGTCCGAAATGCCGAGCTTCGCTGCGACCGCCTTTGCCGTGGTCACACCATCGCCGGTCGCCATCACCACGCTCATGCCAGCGTCGCGCAGGGTTACCAAGGCTTCCGGCGTCGTCTCCTTGATCGGGTCCGACACTGCGATCAGGCCCACGAGCTTTCCTTGAAGTGCCAGGTACATTACGCTTGCACCGACATGGCGAAGCTCTTCCGCAGCCTTTTGTAGCGGCGTCCAGTCAACCTCCTCGATATCCATGAGCGCAGTGTTGCCCAGTGCGACCCGCTCCCCCTGCACGGTCCCGCGTACTCCGATCCCGCTGGACGATTCAAAGGTGTCGGGTTTGTGCAGCGGCAGATTCCGCCTGCGTGCCTCAGCGACAATCGCATGTGCCAGCGGATGCTCGCTCCCCTGGTCGATACTGGCGGCGATCCGTAGAACATCCTCTTCCTCGAATCCGGGCGCAGCGATCGTCCGGTCGAACGCGGGCTTTCCTTCCGTGAGCGTACCCGTCTTGTCGACAATGATCGTGTCGACCTTCCTCATCGCTTCGATCGCCGCGGCATCGCGGAACAGCACGCCCTGGGTGGCCGCGCGGCCAGTCGCGGCCATGATCGACATCGGCGTTGCGAGTCCCAACGCGCACGGACAGGCGATGATCAGGACCGCTACCGCATTCACGAAACCGTAGACCCAGCTGGGCTCGGGGCCGAACAGACCCCAGCCCAACAGAGTGAACAAGGCAATGGCAACGACGATGGTGACGAAATAGCCGGCGACCACGTCAGCCAGGCGCTGCATGGGCGCCCGCGAACGCTGGGCCTGCGCTACCATCTGCACGATCTGCGACAGCATGGTCTGCGATCCCACGCGCTCGGAGCGGATGACAAGACTGCCGCTCGTATTGATGGTCGCACCGATCACCTTGTCGCCCGGCCGCTTCGTCACCGGCAACGGCTCGCCAGTGAGCATGGCTTCATCCACTGCACTTTCGCCCTCCAGGACCACCCCGTCGACCGGCACCTTCTCGCCAGGCCTGACCCGCAGCGCGTCGCCGATGTGGACGTGCGAAAGCTCGACGTCTTCCTCGGTGTCGTCGGCACGGATCCGCCTGGCCGTTTTCGGTGCCAGACCGAGCAAGGATTTGATCGCCGCCGACGTCTGCGAACGTGCACGCAGTTCGAGGATCTGACCGAGCAGGGTCAGCGAAACGATGACGGCAGCAGCCTCGTAGTAGACGCCGATACGGCCGTGCATCGCGAAATTCGACGGAAACATGCCCGGGAACAGGGTTGCAACCAGGCTGTATCCGTACGCTGCGGCGACCCCGATACTGATCAAGGTCCACATATTCGGACTGCGGTTCTTGAACGACTGCGCGCCGCGGATAAAGAAGGGCCAGCCGGCCCACAGGACCACCGGCGTGCTGAGGACGAGCTCGATCCAGCTCTGGTAGGCAAGCCCTCGGCTGAAGATCCGGTGCCCTGCCATTGCCAGGACGGCGACGACAACGGTCAGCGGCAGCGTCCACCGGAAACGACGACGGAAGTCCGTCAGCTCCGGATTCTCGTCATCCTCCAGCGATGGCAGCATTGGCTCCAGCGACATTCCGCATATCGGGCAATTGCCGGGTGTCGCTTGCTGGATTTCCGGATGCATCGGGCAGGTGTAAATCGTCCCTGGCAGCGCTTCCGGCATAGCAGCAGGACCGCCCTTCTCAATATAGCTGGCGGGGGCGGCGCGAAACTTGTCCATGCATTTCACGCTGCAGAAGTAATAGCTGACTCCTTCGTGCTCGATGCATCGATCCGGCCGGTCAGCAACGCTCATGCCGCATACCGGATCGGTATAGGGCTTATCGGACGATGCAGACGGATGATGCTGGGATGCGCCGGCCTTGCCTGCGTTGGGTTCGGCGTTGCCGGCATGATGCTCGTGCGAGTGGTGACATTCCTGACTCTTCTGCTGGTGACCGGCGTGATTATGCACTTCATTTTTCATGGCAGCTCCAGTAAAACGACTGAGGTGTTCTCGCGCGGCCCACTTGTCGCAGGCAGTGCGCGGCCTGTGATGTCTATCCGTTTTCCTTGGCGTGATTCAGGGAATACCGCGGGATCTCGACCGTAATATCCGTCTCCGCAACGATGGCCTGGCACGACAATCGGGACAAGTGTGCTACGCCCCAAGCCCGGTCAAGCATGTCTTCCTCGTCTTCGCTGGCTTGCGCGAGCGACGGAAAACCCTCCCTTACGATGACGTGACACGTCGTTCAAGCTCCAACCTTGCCGCACGCATGCTCGATGTCGACGTCATTTTCCAGCAATACGTCGCAAATACTGGTGCCGGGAGCGGCTTCGATCGATGCACCGGAAGGCGCGCACTCCGGGTGCGGTAGTACGGTAATTTTAGGCATGTGCCGGCTCCTTTCCGGTACCTGGACTTCGGTATCGACAGAACAGACAGCGTTGCGCCGTTGCCGTCATCCCCGAATCGGGAGGCGTACTCGCTACCTGCTTCGACTGCGCGGAGTCGTGCAGGCCTGTGGCGGACATAACGGCCACGCGTTCGTCTGAACGGTGGAACCCGCGGCGGGTGGACTCATACATAAGATGCCTCCGGAAAGTGGACGATTCCACTGTAAGCCTTCCAATAATGGAAAGGTCAAGCGAATTTTCCGCTCAACGAAGGCACAAGTAGGGGGACGCGCCAGCCAAGTTGAAACGGCTTTGCAGCCGCTTCAACCCTTCCTTCGGTCAGAACTCGTTGTCCTTCCGTTTGTCGCCAGTCATCGGCACGAAGCCGCAGTCCGAGTAGCGCTTGCAGAGCATCTCTCGCATGTCATTGATCCCGTTCTTCTGAACGACCACGATGTTCTCGCAATAGCGCCGCAACCCGTCATGGTTCAGGTCGCTCTTGACCGTGCAGTGCAGGCTCGGTGCAAGGGCACCCAAGTGGTGGTTACTGAACGATCTCAGGAAGACCTGGTTGAACTGTGCCCCGGCCGGCGTCGCCTCGAGCATGGCAATCATTCGTCGTCCGTCAGCCGTGAGCTGGGGCTGATATTGCATGCCGTACCACTCCCTCAGGAAGCGCTGGGCGCGGGCAATCTCCTCGCGCTGCCCGCGGTTCCCCATGCGCGCCATCGACTTGATTTCGTCGTCGCTCGCCTTTGGCGGAGTTGCGTTGAAACCTGGGGTGGGCGATGTGCCTTCCTGGGGAGCGACGACCTGCGCGTCTCGGGTCAGATCCGTGCCGGCGGCCAGTTCCGTCATTCGCAGGGCGGAATAGTGATGATTGATAATGAAGACGAGGTAGTTCTTTTCAAACTGTGCGGTTGCTCCCCTGCCCGGTCCGTCGGCATGGGCCACGCCGATGGCAGGCACGAGCAAGCTCAAGCCAAATGCGAGCTTGCGCCCGAGCGCGCCAATGTTGCCGACACCCGAAGAACGATTGAACTGCTTGGTTGCGGTTTTCATGTTTGCTCCTTTAGACGATACAGAACGATTCATTTAGCCGAGGTGAAGCGGGCGGGACGCCTGCGCCGTACCGAGCAGGCTGCGATTCCTGCCCCCACTAGGAACATCGCGTATGACGATGGCTCCGGCACTGCAACGACAACGTTGTTCGCAGTCGCCCAGTAGACATTTCCTTGCTCGCCTATGGTGCGCAGCGAGACCTCGGTCAGGGGCGCGGTCGACAGGAATCCGAGGAACGACGTTGGCGATGATCCATCGAGCGTATAGCTCGCGATAATTGATCCATCCATTGCCGTTAGCTCGATCGTCCGCCCGGGTACATAACTGCCATAAGCATCGGTCGCAAAGAAGCTGCCGCCAAAGCCGAACACCCCAGGTGAAAATGTGTTGAAGCGCACGACATCCGCAGCAAGCGTCGGCGCCAGGTAGACGTCGCCATCATTCATCACTGGGAAAAAGCCGCCGTCTCCTGGCCCCACGTTGATCCGATACCCGTATGCACCTGCGGTACGTGAGAGCTGGGCTTCCAGTTCGGAGGCCGGCAGGTCGTCGAAGCGATCGGTTCCGGTCGCCGACACTGCCGACAGGAACGACGCCTCATTGGTGAAGATAGTGATGTCAGCACGTGCTGGCATCACAACAGACAATAGAAGAGCTGCCAGCAGAGCCGGCTTAGGCAATGCATTATTGCTTTTCATGTTCTACCTCATTGCTCAGTTGTTGATGCGAACGCCACCGTGCCCGCGCGGATAAGCGCGGACCTGCAGCTTCGTAATTAAGCTGAAACACCTTGCGGCCCTGCACCGTTTGGATAAGTGCGACGCGAAGGCGAGACACAAGGATGGAACGGCATACTGAGCTAAAAACGTGGAGGCGGATCGAGGACGGGAGGAATGAAACTGGAAAAGTCGGTAGGCAAGGAATGCGACCGTTCGGAAGAAGCAGAAGGTGCGCTCAGCGGCGCAAACGATGGAATGGGGGCGTAGGGGACGACGAAGTTCGAACAGCAGAGCGACTTCAATTTGCAACATCTTCCGTCGCTACTTTCTGCCGTGCCGGAGCGCATGTCCTGGCAATCATCTTTCTCAGCCTGGGAATCGAACTGCACTACCTGCAATTGCGCCTTCAAGTTGTGGCATGTAACAGCCGCGGTCGCATACCCATGGTACCCGACCATCAGACACAGCAAACACCAGGCGATTTTGCGGAAGGTGGCAGTCATGCAAAAACTGTAGCATCAGCCTCGATGTACCGTTGTACGATACACATCGGCAAATCATTTCGACGGAAATGCGTGAGGAAGCGATCATTGCGGCGCCGCTGCGTATGCTCGCGGCGCCGTCCCGGCAGCAGCTTACTTACTTGACGCCTTGTGCTTCGCCAGCCACTGGTCGAGCTTCTTGATTTCCTTGGTCTGATCCGAAATGACCTTCTTGGCCATTGCCTGCATCTGCGGATCCTTGCCATTCTTGAGCTGGGCTTTTGCCATGTCGATGCCGGCCTGGTGGTGCGATCGCATCATCATGGCAAAGTCGTGATCGTGATCACCAGTCATCTGCATGCTCGACATCTTCTGGTGCATGGCCTCCATCGACTGCATCATTTCGTGACCAGCCATGTCATGGTGCTGCCCCGCCTGGCCTGACGCGGCGCCGTGCTGCGCGTGTTGCCCTGATTGCGCAAAGGAATTTGCTGACACACCAACGACAAGTGCACATGCACTGGCCATGAGAGCGATACGGGTTTGTACTTTCTTCATACTCGTCTCCTCGAACCAATTGATCAGTGTGCGGCGCCGGAAAACGAACGCGGCACGTCCAGTGCGATTCTGGAATGAGTCCCATGACACATGCTGTGCGCTAACGCACCCTGTCTGTACATCTCTGCAAGTCCGCCATGCCCGGCCGCCTTCGACACGTCATTCGCCGCTGTTCCACGCCTGCCTTTAGTCAGTCTTAAGGCTGCTCCCTGCCAAAATTGTCGTGCTATACTCGCGGCATCTATGAATCGCTCAATCAAGACATTTCTGGTTTGGCTACTGTTGGCCGTACTTCCGCTGCACGCGGTTGCGGCTAGCCGTATGTCGTGCGGGCCGGTTCACCTGCAGTCCAGCCAGAACCTGATCGATGTTGGCGCGCAGTCCCACGAGCACATGGCCGATGCGCACGCTCATCACGGCGGCGAGCATGCAGGCCAACCGGATGACACCCAGGTCGATGCCGATTCGGCAGACTCCAAGGCCGGAAAAAAACCACACTCCACCTGCAGCGCCTGTTCCGCGTTCTGCCTGGGCGCCGTTGCGCCACCCTCCACGCATCTCGCTGTCCCGGCTTTCGATGGCTCCAATGCCATCATCGTCGCGCCTGCGGCCTTCGCCGTAGGCTTCATCCAGGACGGCCCCCAGCGCCCTCCCCGGCACCAATCCGCTTAATCGTAGGAAGAGCTGACCCGCTGTCCTCCAGCGCTGTCGTCATCGCTCTTGAGCACTCGCGCGTGCCTGTGCACGCCCTGTCACCGATTTCGAGGATAACCCATGACCTCCAAGCTTCTGGCCGCCGTTATCGGCGCCGTGCTGGCCCTGCCGATCTACGCGCAGGCCCAGCAATCCCGTCCGTCGGCAGACCCTGCCGACCCCACTGTGGCCGTGCCGCCGACCGTGTACGAATCGGTCATTGCCAGACCTTCGCCGGCGCCGCAAGACGCCCAGACGACGCCTGACAAATCCTGGCGTGCCGCAAACGATGCGGTCGCCGGCGTGCCGGGCCACGCCGGACATGGTGCGCCTGCCAGTGAGCAGAACCACAACGGTCATGGTGCAGCGCCGGCTCCGACAACGCCCGTGGCGCCTGGAAAACCGGCCAATCCTGCGCCTGTCGACCACAGCAAACACCATTAAGCCGAACACATAATGACAACAAAGCTTTCTATTCCCACACTGCGCGCCGTCGCGGCAGGCGCCATGCTCCTCGCGTTGAGCGGCTGCGCGACGTTTTCCAAGGACGGCGGCCTGGATGCCGTCTCAGCCTTGACCGCCGAGCGCACTGGCCAGGATCTTCGCCTCCCCAAGGCGAATGCCGATGGCGCGGCGATCCAGGACGAGCTCAACCAGCTGCTGAAACAGCCGCTTTCCGCCGACAGCGCCGTCCGCATCGCCCTGCTCAACAACCGCGGCCTGCGGGCCTCGCTCACCGAACTGGGTGTCGCCGAGGCAGACTTGGTACAGGCCGGCCGCATGGCCAACCCCGGTTTCAGCTTCAGCCGCATGTCCGGTGGCGGCGAGACGGAGATCGAGCGCAGCGTCATGTTCGATCTCGTCGGCCTGTTGACCATCCCGATCCGCCGCGATATCGAATCGCGTCGCTTCGAGAGCGCCAAGCTGGTTGCGGCAACCGAAGCAGTCCGGCTGGCGGCGGACACGCGCAAGGGCTGGTTCAATGCCGTCGCGGCTGTGCAGTCGGCGCGCTATGCGGAACAGGTCCGCGAGGCGGCCGGGGCGAGTGCCGAGCTGGCGCAACGCATGGCCAAGGTCGGAAACCTGAGTGCCCTCGACCAGGCACGCGAACAGGCATTCTCAGCCGAAGCCGCGACCCAGCTGGCGCGCGCACGCCACAATGCGACGGCTGCGCGCGAGCAGCTTGCGCGGCAGATGGGTGTGTGGAGCGAGAACACGGCGTTCCAGCTTCCGGACAAGTTGCCCGTCCTGCCCGCGGCTCCGCGTGAGGCGGGCAATATCGAGTCGCTCGCCATGCAGCAGCGCCTCGACGTGCGCCTGGCAAAACTCGGCACCGAGTCGACCGCGCGCGCCCTGGGCCTGACGAAGGCGACCGGCGTCATCAACGTGCTCGACGCCGGCTACGTTAACTCGAGCAAGTCCGGTTCGCCCCGTGAGAACGGTTACGAGATCGAGCTTGCCCTGCCGATCTTCGACTGGGGAGGCGCACGTGTGGCAAAGGCCGAGGCGCTGTACATGCAATCCGTGCACCGCACCGCCGACACTGCCATCAATGCCCGGTCGCAGGTCCGCGAAGCCTACTCCGCCTACCGGACCACCTATGACGTAGCCAGGCAGCACCGCGACGAGCTGGTACCCCTGCGGAAGAAGATCTCCGAAGAGAGCCTCCTTCGCTACAACGGCATGCTCATGAGCGTGTTCGAACTGCTGGCCGACGCACGCGCACAGATCGCGGGCGTGAATGCGGCCATCGACGCCCAGCGCGATTTCTGGATCGCCGAAACGGATCTGCAGGCCGCCATCAGCGGCACCGGCGGCTCGTCGATCTCTATGGCTTCTACCGCCACGTCCACCGCAGCCGCCGCGGAACATTAAACAAGGATTACATCAGCAATGAGTTCTCGTCGAGATTTCTTCACTGGCGCAGCCGCCCTCGTCGGCGCCGGACTTGTCAGCCGCGCCGGCGCCGCCACCCTCCCGGAAGCCCCCATCATGACCAGCGCGGCCACGCAGCCGCCACCGCCGCCGCCCAACGGCCGTCCCTACAACCCGGTGGTCACCCTGAACGGCTGGTCCCTGCCCTGGCGCATGAATAACGGCGTCAAGGAGTTCCACTTGATCGCCGAACCCGTGGTGCGCGAGATCGCGCCCGGCATGAAGGCCAACCTGTGGGGCTACAACGGTCAGAGCCCGGGCCCGACCATCGAAGTGGTCGAGGGTGACCGCGTGCGCATTTTTGTCACCAACAAACTGCCGGAGCACACCAGCATCCACTGGCATGGCCAGCGCCTTCCGAACGGCATGGACGGCGTGACTGGTCTGAACCAGCCTGGCATCCAGCCGGGCAAGACCTTCGTCTACGAATTCGTGGCGCGCCGGCCCGGCACCTTCATGTACCACCCGCATGCAGACGAGATGGTGCAGATGGCAATGGGCATGATGGGCTTCTGGGTCACCCACCCGAAGAACCCCGCCCATAACAAGGTCGACCGCGATTTCGTGTTCCTGCTGAACGCCTACGACATCGAGCCGGGCAGCTACACGCCGCGCGTCAACGAGATGCTCGACTTTAATATCTGGACCTTTAACAGCCGCGTGTTCCCGGGCATCGACACCATGAACGTGCGCCAGGGTGACCGCGTGCGCATCCGCGCCGGCAACCTGACGATGACCAACCATCCGATCCACCTGCACGGGCATGAGTTCGAGGTTACGGGCACCGATGGCGGCTGGACCCGTCCGGAGTCGCGCTGGCCGGAAGTCACGACCGACATCGCCGTGGGCCAGATGCGCGCCATCGAGTTCATCGCGGACGAGCCTGGCGACTGGGCCTTCCACTGCCACAAGTCGCACCACACCATGAATGCGATGGGCCACGACGTCCCGACCCTGATCGGCGTGGACCACCGTGGCGTCGCCGAGAAGATCACGAAGCTCGTGCCCGATTACATGGTCATGGGCGAGAAAGGGGGCTCGATGGGCGACATGGAGATGCCGCTCCCGGAAAACACCCTGCCGATGATGACCGGCCAGGGCCCGTTCGGTGGCGTCGAAATGGGCGGCATGTTCACCGTGCTGAAGGTACGCAAGGACCAGAAGCCGGGCGACTACAAGGATCCGGGCTGGTACAAGCATCCTGCCGGCTCCGTCGCCTACGAGTGGAAAGGCGAGCCTCCGGCTGCGGTGCGCAGCCAGAGCGCCGGTGGCCAGGCGATGCCGGCTGCGAAGCCTGCGGACATCGAGGTAACCGTTCGTAAGCCGACTAGCCACCAGGGCCATCACTAACTAAAGTACGACCTCAACCAGAGTACGAAAGGAGTGTCTCATGAACCGATTCTTACGTCAGGCCGTGCTCGCCACTGCGTTGTGCGCACCCATGTTCGCGATGGCGGCCGCCCCGGTCATCGAGGTCTTCAAGAGCGAATCCTGCGGCTGCTGCGCGGCGTGGGTGGATCACCTGAAGGCCAATGGCTTTGCTCCCAAGGTGTCGAACGTCGCCAACCCGTCGGACTACCGCGAACGGGGTGGCATCCCCAACGAGCTGGGCTCGTGCCATACCGCGATGGTGCAAGGCTATGCGATCGAAGGACACGTGCCGGCGAGCGACGTCAGGCGGTTGCTGGCCGAAAAGCCGAAGGCAAAGGGACTGGCTGTGCCGGCCATGCCGCTCGGCTCCCCCGGCATGGAAGGCCCGCGCAAGGACCCGTTCGACGTCCTGCTGGTGCAGGCTAATGGCAAGACCCAGGTTTTCAAACACTACAACTGAACTCATTTTCTTCACCACTGAAAGGAATGAACATGAATGCTTTCTCGAAATTCACTCTCGCTATCACCCTGGCCGCCGCAGCTTCCGTGGCCGCTGCCCAGAACGGCGCGCATGGTGGCCATGGCGCTCACGACGCACATGCTGGGCATGCAGCGCCGGCGACCGCTGAACTCACCGATGGCGAAGTCAAGAAGATCGACAAGGAGGCCGGCAAGGTCACGCTGCGCCATGGCGAACTCAAAAATCTCAACATGTCGGCGATGACCATGGTATTCCGCGTCAAGGATCCGGCGATGCTTGACCAGGTGAAGGCGGGCGACAAGGTCAAGTTTGCAGCCGACCGCGTTAACGGTGCAGTCACGATCGTCCAGCTCCAGGCTGCCCAGTAACCAGCATCGATAAACCGGGGCTCGATAACGCCTGATCGCGTTATTTGAGCTCCGAGGAGACCAGCATGAAAACCAAATCCTTCTTTGCTGCAGCCGTCGCAGTTCTCGGACTGGTGGCCACTTCCGCCGCGTCCGCACACGCCAAACTCGAGTCGTCTGCGCCACTGGCCAATGCAACCGTGAGTCCGGCGCCTTCGCAGGTGCGCCTCCAGTTCAGCGAGCAGCTCGAGCTGCCGTTCAGCAAGGTCAAACTGATCGACGAGAAAGGTGCTGTTGTCGAGCCAAGCAAGACCGCGCTTGACGATGCAAATCCCAAAGTGCTTGTGGCGACAATTCCGACTCTGCATTCCGGAGCTTGGCGTGTCCAATGGTCTACGGTCACTCGGGACGGCCACAAGGTCAAAGGCCAGTTCGACTTCCGGGTAAAGTGACGTGGAGGCTGACCTCGCATTGGCTCAGCGGTTCGCCACGGTTGTCCTGAACCTGTCAATCGCCATACTCGTTGGAGCAAGTGCAGCCCATATCTGGCTGCGCAGGGCGCGATCGACATGGGGAATCGGTCTGGTTCCGCGCCTGCGCAAGGTCATGCTCTCTGCAGTCGCGGCGGCAGCGATGGCGTATGTCGCGGGGCTGTGGCTCGAAGCGGCATCGATGGCGGAGGTTCCGGTAAGCGAGGCCTTCCCTGCAGTACGGTCCGTCATCACCGCCACACATTACGGACTCGCCTGGATGATCGGCGCGGCAGCCCTGCTCGTCGCCGCCCTCACCCTCCGCATACGCAACGGTGTTCGGCCGAGTGCCGTAGCGCCGCTGATCCGTGCGGCCGCGCTCGGCGTACTGCTCTATGCCCGCAGTATGGTGAGCCACGCCGGCGCTGCAGGTGACTTCACCTGGGCTGTGCTGGTCGACTGGGTCCACCTTGTCCTGGTCAGCCTCTGGGTAGGCGAAGTCATCGTCGCCGGACTGGTCACGCTCCGCTCCCAGCCTGAATGGGAGTCAAAGAACCGCGGCGAATGCGCCCGCTTCATCACATCGCTGTCGACATCGGCCACTGTCGCCCTGGTCGGCATCTTCATCACGGGTGTCCTGAGCGCCTGGCGCGGACTGGGAAGCTTCGAGAACGTCCTCGATAATCCATACGGAACGAGCCTGCTCATCAAGGTCGGACTGGTGCTGTGCGCAGCCGCGCTGGGTGGCCTGAACCGGTTCGTCGTCATGCCGAAGCTGCTGGTACAACTGCGCAAACCAAAACGGGAAAGTGGCGCCAATGAGAAGTTCGCCATGATCCTTCAGCTCGAGGCGATCATCCTGGTGGCCGTGCTCATCGCAGCTGCCGTCCTGAGTTCCACCTCACCGCCAACGGCGTCGTGAGCACTTCATCATGAGGAATAATAATGAAAAACAAAACCATCCCGGCTCTCGTCCTGAGCGCTGCCCTCGTCGCGGTTTCCTCGGCAAGCCTGGCGGCGTCACCGAAAGAGACGCTCGCTGCCTTCCATGACGCCCTCACCAGTGGCGACAAGGCGAAGGCAATCAGCCTGCTATCGCCCGACATTGCGATCTATGAATCCGGCTACGTCGAGCGGTCGCGCGATGAGTACGCCAGCCATCATCTGGGCGGCGATATGGAATTCGCCAAAAACTCGGCCAGGAAAGTGCTGAAGCAAACCGAACGGGTCGATGGCAACACCGCCGTCGTTTGGGAGGAAACTGAAACCACGGGGACGTCGAAGGGGAAACCGGTGCACGTTTTTGGAACCGGCACGGCTGTCCTTGAAAAGAAAGGCGATACATGGTCCATCGTTCACGTGCATTGGTCGTCGAGGAAGGCCAAGTAAGCCATTCTGGCGTGGTTACCACCATCGCCACGCCCAGTACCGTACATCCCCTGCGCAACACGCACGAAGCCATTCCCGAACGGTACGGCGGAAGCATAGCAGTTCTGTTAAGGTTGCCAGTGTCGCCACGATGTGCAGTGTCCGGAACCCATGCCTGTTTTCCGAACAGCGCGCCCATGCTTCGAACGGTAGCGGATACTGTCCGGAAAGTGAACACGACCCGGCGGCCTGAGGGCAATCCACGACGTCGATACGGTCAGATACGACTCTAAGGACGACTGGGCTTGCCCACTGTTGGTGCGACCTCCATGGAAATCGCATAGGAGAAAGGAATGAAAGCTTCCGGTAAGCAGATTTTGACGATTGTCCTTGCCACAGTTGCGGTTCTGGTCGTTGCCGCTGCCGCGGTGCTAGGGTCGGGTATCTACAGTTTTGCGGCAGACGTGGACCACTCCAAGCCAGTGCTTTCCATGATCGAGTTTGCCCGCGATCGTTCAATCAGCACCCGTGTCGATGACATTAAGGTGCCGCCACTCGGAGAGCAGGAGCTCGTCACCAAGGGGGCGGGCAATTATGAGGCGATGTGCGCACAGTGCCACCAAGCACCAGGAAAAGGGCCTACAGAACTCAGCCGAGGCCTGTATCCGTCGCCACCCAACCTGGCGAGCCAT
Source organism: Massilia sp. X63 (assembly GCF_041023745.1). Classification (NCBI taxonomy): domain Bacteria; kingdom Pseudomonadati; phylum Pseudomonadota; class Betaproteobacteria; order Burkholderiales; family Oxalobacteraceae; genus Massilia; species Massilia sp. X63. The sequence continues at coordinate 189,646 of NZ_JBFTEF010000009.1, read as the reverse complement.
GCCGTCGAGCCGGCCGCTGCTTTCTGGACGATCAAGCATGGTATCAAAGCGTCCGGCATGCCGGCGTGGGGCAAAAGCATGCAGGACCGCGATATCTGGAGTCTGGTGGCCTTCTTGCAGAAGCTGCCATCGATGGACCAGGTTGCGTACCGCAAGCTTGTCGAGCAAAGCGGTGGGCATTCGCATGGGGGCGCGTCGAGCGTCCGGCAGGGCGATGGTTCGGCGATGCAAAGTGCCGGACATGGGCCGAAGGAATAGAGCGAAGGCGGACACGCGCATTGAACGATGCGGCACCGCGGGGGCAGCCCTTCTCTGGTATGACAGCGCCCACGTAGCCTGGCCTGCGCAGCACCGGCACCAAGACGAACGGCCCGGGCGGCCAGGAAGACGGTAAATCAGGAATCACATCGACATCAGGAGGCTTCATGGAAAAGCAAGGTCATGACATGAAAATGGGGATGGGTTGGGGAAAATTCGCGGCGATGATCGTCACCTCGGTGGTCATCATGTTCTTCCTGATGTATCAGCTGGTGTACGTGTTCGATCATGTCTTCTTCGCCGTCAACCGGCTGGTCGCTTCCCTGGTGATGGGCTGTGTCATGACCGTCGTGATGCTGGGTTTTATGTGGTCGATGTACAAAGGCGCGCGCACCAAGCTTACGGTCCTGATAGTGGCGGCTGTCGCAGGCATTGCATTGCTTGCTGCGAATCGGGGCCAGGTTTTCATCGATGATGTGAAGTTCATGAAGTCGATGATTCCCCACCATTCGATTGCCATCAACAACGCGCGCAAGGCGAGTATCAGCGACCCCCGCGTGCGCAAGCTGGCGGACGGCATCATTGCTTCCCAGGTCAGGGAGATCGCTGAAATGAAAGCGCTCATCCAGGATATCGAGAGTAAGGGAACACGCGGCAACACCGCGCTGCCCGCCCGCTCCACTGAGCTGACGCCCGAGATGGAGCGACAAATCAGGGAGGATGTGCAATAGGACGCTGGCGATCCTGCAGGTCCGGAGGGACAGCAAACACGCACTAGTGTCCGATGACTTGGCTTCGCAGGAACGCCCGTGCCTGCTCGCTTGCCCAGATCGACCACCGATCAGGCAAGCGAGCAAACTACCATCGAATAAGCGGATCGAACATCCCGACATCCCCCACTTGCTTCCCTCACGACAGGGGCTGCTCTCAGGTCGTCATATCTTGAAATCGTCATACGCGATATCGGCATCCTGAACGCCAAGAGATCCCAGCATCTCACGTGAGGCCAACAGCATCGCCGGAGGGCCGCAGACGTAGAACTCGAGCGATGCGATGTCCGGGTGCGTGCGCAATCCCTCCAGCGCGGCTTCGTGTACAAGTCCCGCCGGCGCGCCGTCCTCCGCCCTTCCCTCGGACAGCACTAGGTGCCAATGGAAATTCGGGTGTTTCGCTGCGAACGCCCGCATCTCTTCCACATAAGGAGCATCGCGCCGGCTGCGCGCGCCGTACCAAAAGTGCAGCGGTTCGGTCGCGCCCTTGGTCAGGAGCTCATGGATCATGGCGCGCAATGGCGCCATCCCGGCGCCGCCGCCGATGAACACCTTCTCGCGCGATCCCGGCTTCAGTGCGAAATCGCCGAAGGGGCCGCTGAAGCGAACCTCGTCCCCCACCTTCAGGGTGTACATGTAGCCTGATCCCCTGCCCGGCCGTTCTCCAGGCATGAAGCGAACGAGGAAAGTCAGGTGCCAGCCTGCGCAATCGACCGGCACCGACACCGAGTACGACCTGCGTACCGGCGTGTCATTTGCGAGGCTCCCCAGCGTACCGATCGCACGCCAGTCATCCTGATGATGCTCCGGGACTTCCACATGGCTAACGTCCCGCTCGTAAGGAGGAACGTGGATCTGTACGTAAGCACCTGGACGGCAATCGACAAGGCCTTGGGGGCTTAAGGTGATCTCTCGCAGGAAGGGCGTGATCGGTTTGACGCTAGTGACTACCCCGACCCGCTCGGCCGGCATTGCCAAGGCATTTCCGATATCGACATCGAGGCTGCGCTTCACGGGAAGGTTGCAGGCCAACCTGTATCCCGCTTCGAGCTTCCGGGGCGACAGCAGCGCGCGGTCTGCGCTCGTAGGTTCGGGCGCCTGGCCGACGCATCTCACTTCGCACAGGCCGCAGCTTTGTCCGCCGCCGCAGTTCGACGGCAGCTGCAGTCCCGAGCGGGCAAGCGCCTGGAAGACGGTATCGCCCTGCACCGCCTCGACCGCGCGCTGCGTCGTGCCGCTGCCGTCGACCAGATTCACGGTACGGCGCCGGCGCCAGCGGCTCGGGACGAATTCCGCAAGCCGGATGCTGACGAACAGCAACCAGACACCCGTCAATGCCATCCACAGTCCACCGATCGCACTGCCGACGAGCAAAGGATTGTTGAAATTGGTCCGCTCGCTGTAGTCCATGATGTGGAGCATCCAGAACAGGTCGAACAGGCGCCAGGTATTGTTCCTGTGTTCGAGCACCGCTCCCGACCGGCTGGAGACATAGACGGAGGTCTCATCCGCGTCGTCGAAATCGACGCGCCAGACGGGCTCCTTGTGGGCGCGAGCCTCGAGCGTGAAGTTCAGCAGGCGCGGTCTTCCGGCTTTTCCACTTCCAGAATAGGACGCATGGGCGATTTCCCTTGCCAGGCTGGCGTCCACCGCCACCGCCTTTCCGTCCGCCGCGCTGACGAGCCAGCTGCGCTTGTCGTTCTGGAGACGATATACGGGCCGCTCGAGCAGCCAGCCTGACGTAATCGCCATGACGTTTTCCCGGCTGGCCGCAAGCACGGAGTCCGTGCTGAGTACATCACGAGGCCATGCAGGCGGCGCCGGCGGCTTGATGCGGAATTCGCGTCCCTGCACCTTGTTCGCGTCGAGCAGGCTCATGACGACTCCGCTCGACATCCACAGCAGGAACTGGATCGCCAGGATCACCCCGACCCACTTGTGCAATCGTCTCATCCAATGGCTCATGCCTGCTTCCTCCGGTTGAAGCTGTAGAAGAGCAGCCATCCGCCGCTGAGGGCGAACAGCAGGCCGGTGATTGACGCCGTGCGCAGCAGCGTGTTGTTCACGTTCTCGCGTTCCTCGTAGTCCATGATGTGGAACATCCACAGGAAGTCGAACCAGCGCCACAGTTCATGACGCCGGGCCACCAGGTCGCCGGTATGCGGGGAAAAGTACAGTGTCGTCAGGCCTGGCTCGTCGTAATGGACAGCCCACAGCGGTACGGGCCGTGATCCGACTTCCTGGGGCGCCTTCGTCACCCATTCGACGCCCTTGATACTGCCCTCACCCACGTAGGCCGCATCGGCCAGGGCAACGATCTGATCGCGATCGAGTGGGCTGATCTTCTGGCCGCTGGCGGCATCCACCAGGCTCGTTTGTTTGCCCTGCTTGATCTCGTAGACCTCCTTGCCAAGCAGGCTTTTCATGCGAACGGCGGTCAGGCCCGGGTAGGCCTCGTGCAGGCGAGCCTGGCTGATACGGGTGGCTGACGGGTTAAGCCTCTCAGTCGGGACGTGGGCCAGGTGGTCGCCGTGGATGACCTCCAGCGGGACCACGACCATATAAAGGCCACTGATCATCCAGAGCAGCGCCTGCACACCGATGACGAGTCCGATCCATTTGTGGGCGCGTCGCACCCAGAAAGCTAATTGCATAGTTGTTCTAATAAGTAAGTTACCCGTTCAGCCGGGCGACCGGCGCGAAGCATACATGCTTACAGGCCGCCCGGCATCATTGGAAGGCTAGAACTTGTAGCCCAGGCGTACGTGCCAGCGACGCCCCAACAGGTCGTAGGTCATCGTATCGGTATTTCCGTCAGTCCAGCTCTGGATATACGGAGGACGCTTGTCGAACAGGTTGTCGACCCCAAACGAAAGTGCCATCGCTTTGTTGAACGCGTACTTCACGCTGGCGTTGTGGTACGCGATGCTTGGTGCGCGGGAGCCGATGTCCTCCGGTGCGGCGTTGATGTCGTCCGCCTTGCCGATGTACTGGACCGTATAGGAACCGGACCACGGCCCGTTGGACGCCGTCAGGGACGCCGTCGACCGCCACTTGGCATAGCTTCCGCGCCCGCCCGTGATCTTGCCGGCGTATTCGATGACCTCGCCGCCTGGGAATGGGGTCACGTCGAAGCGGTTGAGGCGGGACACGTCAGCCGTGATGGACGACGTCCATCCGAACAGGGTGAAGTCGTACATGGCGCCGAAATCCAGGCCTGCGACCTTCTGCTGGGCCGCGTTCTCCGGCTGGGAAGACAGGAAGTTGATCTCACCGGTGCGTGGATCGCGGGTGAAGCTCGAAGGACGGCAGAAGATGTGGGACAGTCCAGGCGAGTTGTAGCACACCGACAGTTTGGTCGATCCCGGAACCGTCTCAATGGCGTTGTCGATCTCGATGTTGAAGTAGTCGAGGGTCAGCGTCAGCGCCTTGGAAGGCGTCCACACCATCCCGACCGTGAAGGTGTCCGCCTCCTCCGGTTTTAGATTCTGGTTGCCGCCGCCCGTTGTGAGGATCGACGGACCAAACTGCCTGAAGCCGACTGGGACACCCGAGGCCTGGCAGTTCTTGTAAACCGCCGAGTTCGGATCGAGCGTATTCCAGTTGTTGCATGGGTCGGTCGTCGTCAGGTTGCCCTCTGAAACCCCTCCGAACAGCTCAGGCACATTCGGGACGCGGAAGGCCGTAGACCTGTTCGCACGCATTTTCAGCGCCGGCATTACCTGCCAGTCGAGACCCAGCTTGTAAGTGCCCTGCGAGCCGAACAGGCTGTAGTCTGAATAGCGGGCAGCCGCATTCATGGTCAGCGACTGTACCAGCGGCAGCTTGGCCAGCAAGGGAACAGACAGTTCGGCAAACACCTCGCGCGCGCTGTACTGGCCCGCAATCGGGTCCATGGCGTTCGTGTTGGCTGCACCGGACACGATCAGGCTGTCCGGGTCGCGCCAGCCTTTCTCGCGACGGTATTCGAAGCCGGACGCGAACCCGACCGGCCCCGCGGGCATCGAGAACAGCTCGCCGCTGATGCTGGCATTAAAGCTCTTCTGGTCATTGCCGCCATGGTCGCGCGTCGTGAAGTGGATGTACTCCAGCACCGCCGGGCTCAAATTGCCATAGCCAAGGTAATTACCGCAGGGAGCGGAGGTCGGCGTCCGGCCGCAGGTTGCTACGTTCAGCGTCGCATCGACCCGGTCTAGGTTGATGATGTTCGTCATCCCGTCCAGGCCCGTGTTGCGACCCCAGTTGAGGGACGCCGACCAGTCCCACTTGTCGCCAAGAGCGCCTTTCAAGCCGGCAACGATGCGGAAGGTGTTCGTTTACTGGAAAAAGTAGCGTGGCCCGACCTCGGCTACCCTGCGCCGCTCTAGCGTCAGGTTCTGCCCGGTCGGGTTGATCGGATGGCTCGCAGCGATCTCGATCGGGCGGTAGACGCCGATCGCGCCCGGCGTCGCGAGCTGCTCGGACTTCCGGTTCGTGAACATGAGCTCGCTGAACATGTCCACCCGGTCGGTCAGGCGCATATTGCCGAAGGCACTGACGCCGACACGCTTGATCGGGTTGACCGCGTTCAGGAACGGATTGCTGTTGTAGGCGTGCTTGGCTGCGCTGTAGGTCTCGAAACCGCCTGGGTTCCCGTTCGGATCCTGGTTAAAGTTGACGCGGCGGCCGTCTGCGAGCCGGGCACGGCCGCCGATGGTGGACGAGCTGCCGGAGCAGACCAGTTCGCCATCATCTTCGAACAGGGAGCAAGGAGCCCGCGACGCCAGGTTGACGGCGCCGCTTTCGGAGTAGTTCAGCGACCCCATCAGCGAACCGCGCTCGCTCCGGGTGCCCCATACGAGATCCGCGGACTTCTCGTCGCCATCGCCGCGTTCCGTCTTGCCATAGCGGACGGAGGCTTCTACACCGTCGATCGCCTTCTTGGTGATGATGTTGACGACACCGGCAACGGCATCGGCGCCGTAGATCGCCGATGCGCCGTCCTTCAGCACCTCGATCCGTTCGATCATCGCGACCGGGATCATGTTCAGGTCGACCGAGCTGTTGGCGCCCGTCCCGCCCGACACCACGCGGCGCCCGTTCAGGAGGACCAGGGTGCGGTCGATGCCGAGGCCGCGCAGGTTGACCTGCGTGGTGCCATAGCCGTTGCTGGTCCAGTAGGCGCTGCTCTGGTTCCCCGCCGTGCCCGCGGACGATGGCAGACGCTGGAGCAGCGTCTCGACCGAGATCGCGCCCGAGCGCTGGATGGTTTCCGCGTCGATCACGGTCACCGGGCCGACACCGGACAGCTGCTCCTGTCGCAGGTTGATACGGCTGCCCGTGATCTGGACCCGCTCCATCCCGGTGGCTTGGGTGTTCTCGCTGGTAGCGGGCTGCTGTGCATGAGCGCTCTGCTGCAAGACCAGCATTGCGAGCGCAGCTGTCGTTCTTGGGACGTATTTGTGAACCATTTACCCTCCGGGGTTATTTTTGTAAAAGCAATAAGACCGCAACGGTGACAGCTTCGGTTGCGGCATATGGTGGGGTGAGGCAATCGATTACTGCTTGTATATACAATTCGCAGCATTTTTAATGTAGCGCGATTTCTACCAATAAGCAATAAACACGCATTTATACAACAATTCACCGAATAAAATTTCAAAGCGAGCGAATGCGCCGGCGCAAATTCGCGCCGACGTGAGCCTACTTGGTGGCGGGGGGAGGTTACGTCTCCTGCCCTGCCGCCTGTCCCTGCTCAGGTCACGATCATGCGGCAAGCATCCGGCGGCATTCTTCGGCACACCGGCGGCAGGCCGCGGCGCACTCCTGGCAATGCTGCATCTGATGCTTGCCACACTCTTCGGCACACATGTCGCAAAGCGCGGCGCATGCCTCGCAGACGAGCTTGGCCGCTTCGCTGCCCCGTGCCATCATGGCGGCAGCGACCCGGCAGAGTTGAGCGCAATCGATGTCGAGTGCGATGCAGCGGGACATCATCTTTACGTCCTCCTCGTGCAGGCAGGCGGCGGCACACATGTCGCACGCATCCGCACAGTCATTGCAGGCCTCGATACAGGTTTCGTGTTGCTGGTTCATGGTGATCTCCTAAAATGGTTGGTCTCGGTCTCTATCAGGACAAAACTTTTGCGCGCCGCGAAACGATGCCGCGCCGCGGGTCAATCAGAACCAAAGGCGTACGCCCGCCACCGCCTGGACTTCGCTCCTGCCCCAGCCACGCTGTCGCGTGTAATCAGCGGTTCCGCCAAACTGCCGGTTCCAGGTGACGCCGATGTATGGCGCGAACTTGCGCGTGATTTCGTAGCGCAGCCGCAAGCCCATGTTGATGTCGGATAGGCCTTTCCCAGTGGCCCGCTCGGGATCCGCGCGGCTGTACAGGTTCGCGCCAAGCTCGGGCTCGAGGATCAGACGGGGCGTGAACAGGATTTCGTACTTCACATTGAGGCGCGCGGCGAGGCCGCTTCCGGGCCGCCAGTACGCGGTGGCCTCGGTCTCGAACCAGTAAGGGGCCAACCCCTGCACCCCGACGGCAAGCCAGTTCCTTCCGCCACCCTCACCGCTGTCGTGCCGCACACCCAACTGGGTACTCCAGAACGGTGCGAATGCCCGGTCCCACAGTAGCTCGGTGCGGGACGATTCGAGCGAGCCGCCCCGGCGCTCTGCTTCGACTTTGAGCCAGGCCTTGTTATAGTCATTGCCGTACCAAACCTCGGCCTCGAGGTTCTGACCGTGTTCGCCATCGCCTTTGGCTGCTTCGAGCTTGTCGAACAGTACCTTCCCAAACGGAGCGTTGTCGTTCATTTCGTGGTTGCCGAAGGTGGCGTGGCGCGTTCCCTCGTTATAGGCGTTCGGATCGCGGGCGTCGGGCGGAGGGTCGCCTCCCTGCATGGGTCCCATTTGCATCGCATGACCCGCCATGGCGGCCTGCGGCTTGACGGCACGTTCATGGCCAGCGCTTCCTGCTGCAGGAGCGGCACCGTGTCCCATCGCTGAGTGATCCATTCCGGGCATGGCCCCTGGGGTGGGCTGGGCCTGCGGCTTCGTGGGAGCTGCCGGTTGTGCTGCGTGACCCGTATGGCCGGTATGGCCGGTAGCGTGACCCTGGTGTTCCGTCGCCGGCGCTGGCGGGGCCTTCTGCGCTGCGTCTGGAGTGTCGGCATGTCCAGCGTGGCCAGCAGCATTCGACTCAGCCGGATTGGGCGGCGCCTGCTGCGGCGACTTCTTGCTGGCCGGCGCGGGTGTCCCGTGTCCCATCTTCGAGTGATCCATGGTCGACATGTCGTGACCGCGGGTAGACTGGGGCGGCTGGGATGAAGCTGCCGTCTGTGCCGCAGCGTGCGCCGCAAGCAGGTACGCCAGCGCGAGCGCGCAAGGCGCAGGTTTGATCGATGTGTTTTTCATGATACGACGACCTCCCTGAACATCCCGGCTTCCATGTGGTACAGCAGATGGCAGTGGTAAGCCCAATGGCCGGGCGCATCGGCCGTGACCCGGTAGGTGATCCTTTGCGCAGGCTGTACATTGATCGTGTGCTTGCGAACCTGGAATTTCCCGTCGGGAGACTCCAGCTCGCTCCACATGCCATGCAAGTGGATCGGATGGTTCATCATCGTGTCGTTCACGAGCACGATACGCAGCCGCTCCCCGAAGCGGAAGCGGATCGGTAAGGATTCGGAGAACTTCTGGCCATCGAACGACCACATGAAACGTTCCATGTTCCCGGTCAGGTGAAGCTCAATTTCCCGGCTCGGTTCCCGTGGATCGACCGGCCCGCCGATCGTGCGCAGGTCGGCATAGGTCAGGACGCGCCGGCCGTTGTCGCGCAGGTTGACGCCGGGGTCGTCGAGGTTCGTGCGCGGCATGTCGACGTGCATGTCGACGCCAGGGCCGTATTCGGAGCGCGCATGCGTCACCTTCGGCGGATGGCCCGCTGCCGGCGCGCCGGGCGTGGGCATCTGTGCGTGCCCGGCGTGCGAATCGGCTTGCGCCGCCATCGGCATGTCGTGTCCCTGATGCACTGAGGCAGCGCCTGCCGCCGCTGCCGCTGGCGATCCACCCATCGGCTGTGCGTGCCCACCCATCGCATTGCCGCCCGCGGCACCCGAACCATGCATGCCTGACATGGCCATCGCGCCCATCATGTCGGTCATGCTGAGCCACTGCGCTTCGTCCATTTCCGGCACCGGAGCCTGCATTCCCGGCCGGGGTGCAAGCGTGGCCCGAACGAAGCTCGATCGCCCGATCGACTGCGCGAAGATCGTGTACGCCTGGTCGCCCTCTGGTTCGACGATGACGTCGTAGGTTTCGGCGACCGATATCCGGAATTCGTCGACAGTGACGGGTTCGACATCCTGTCCGTCCGCGGAGACGACGGTCATTTTCAAACCCGGGATGCGCACGTCGAAGATGGTCGTCGCGGCGCCGTTGATGAAGCGCAGGCGCACTCGTTCGTTGGGGCGGAACAGGCCGGTCCAGTTCATCTCTGCTGTGGCGCCGTTGATGAGGTAACGCAGTGCCCCGCTGATATTCCGGCTGGCCGTCACATCGCTGAAGTCGGTCGGCATCATGCGCATCTGGTTCCACATCTTGCGCTTGTCCACGGCGGCGGCGAATCCCATGCTCCGTACGTCCCGAACGAACTCGCCGAAGGTCGGCTGCTTGTTGTTGAAGAAGTCGCTCATCTTCTTCAGGTTGGCCAGCACCCGCTCCGGCTTCTCGTCCGTCCAGTCCGACAGCATGACGACGTAATCGCGCTCGGCCTGGACCCGCTCACCGGCTTTCGGCAGGACGACGATCGGGCCGTACAAGCCGAGCTGTTCCTGAAGTCCAGAATGGCTGTGATACCAGTACGTACCGCTCTGCTTGACCTCGAACCGGTAGGTAAATGTCTGCCCTGGCTGGATCCCCGCGAAACTCAGCCCCGGCACGCCATCCATGTCGGCGGGGACAAGGATGCCGTGCCAGTGAATCGAGCTGACCGTCGACAATCGGTTGGTGACCCGGATCGTCACGGTATCGCCCTCGTTCCAGTAGAGGGTGGGCGCCGGCACCTGGCCATTGACCGCGATGGCGATGCGGTCTGCTCCGGTGAAGTTGACAGGCATCGGTCCGATCTCGAGATCGAAACTGGTACCGCGAAGATGGCGCCTGTCCTGCGCGGCAAACAGCGCGCCAGGACTGAAACCCGCGAGGCCTATTGCTGCGCCCAGCCCTTGCAGGAAGCGGCGGCGCCAGCTGCTTGTGCAGCCGTCCGTAACTACTAAACGTTTCATATGGTTCTCCGATTCGACATGCGACTTCTGGCGCAGTAATCTGCGCGATTCGGCCCCAAACCTTCCCCATGCCGGTAACCAGGGACGCGGACACTCCTGCCCCGCGGCGGATAGCCACCAGGACACGACTCGGTTGTTTGATCTGATTTGTTTGAACGCGTGCCCGGTCAGGTTGACTCGTTCGTGCAGGCGCGAGCGCAGGCACGGGCCGGTCCCGGAAATCAGGAACGCATCGCCGGCGTTAGCCGTGAAGGATTACGCCGCGATTGACGCGGCAGCGCGTGGAGGTCGTTCGATCCGGGCGGGGACATGCCCGGTGAATGAAGAGGAGGAAAATTGCAGGGCAGTGCTGACCGCTTCCTCGACCGCAGTCACGGCCATTACAGGCGGCGGGGCGTAGGCGCCAATGGAGCAGCTTGCACAGGTACTGCAGCCGGACTTCGCATGCGAGCCGTCGTCATCGCAGTCTTGATCAGGCGATGCGACCCTCTGCACCGGCGCAGCAGAATGTACGTGCGCGCCATCAAGCCCCTCGACGGCCGCCGTCGCCTCCATCTGCATGCCGCTGGCATGATCGGCTTGGACGGTAAAAGGCTGATGCGCCATGCCGCACTCAAACCTCGCTACTCCCGCAATGCTCTGCAAAGGGAGGGAGACGATGAGTAGGCACAAGAAAAATGTTCGGAGCCTGGCGCGCATATGGTCAATGTAGCATGCTCCCGGGAGAGCGTGCACACAATTCCGTGACGCTGCCCGGGCCACTCTTCGCCGCACTCACCCAGTTCGCAAGCGTCCCTTTCGGGATCCCGATCTGCTCGGCCGCTTCCTCCTGGACAATCCTTGCTCCAGCAGCTTTACTGCCTCGGCCCAGAAATCCGGCAGGTATGTCTTCGAGTCATGTGTTTGCTCCTTCCGCAAGACACGATCAATAGTTCCTCGTCACACCCTGCATGCCTTGGCAGATACGGCACTTCCATTAAGGCCCATTCAATTGACAAAGACATAGGGCGGGCCTAGACTTCGCACTGACCATGAGACTTTCACGCACATCCCGACTAGTTGCCGCGACAATAGTGCTGTTCAGCATATTGTTTATGCAGCTTGCTGTGTCGGCTTATGCGTGCCCAGCGCTGGGTCTGGGGCAGGACAGTCAGATGACCTCGTCTGTGCAGACCATGTCAGCCGATATGGTCCCATGCGAAGACATGGATAAGGAACAGCCGAATCTGTGCCATGCGTCCCACCAGACAGATAAGCAATCGCTCGACAAGCCTGCGACGCCACCTTTGGCAGCTTTCGTTGCTGTCGGCTACGGTCTTCCGATAAGCCTGAAAGTAATTTCGTTCGAGCGCTTTCTCGGCGGATTAACTCCTGCTTTCCTCGCGCGCGCGACGGCTCCGCCTATTGCCATTCGCAACTGCTGCTTCCGAATTTGATCCTTCAGTCTGCTTGATCCTTCATCGCTGCGCTTCGGCGCGGGCGGTGTTACTCAATGCATTCTGGAGGTTTCATGCTTTCCCAACATATCAAAGCGCGCCACCCCGCGCCTCGTCCGGCTGTTCGGTCTCTCCGAGCAGTACTCTTTATTGTATTCACAGTATCGGTCGTCGTTACCAACGCCACCGTTGCCAGCGAACGGGTACTGACGCTGGTTGAAGCCCAGCAGCGGGCGGTCGAACGATCCCGATTGTTGGCGGCGAAGGACCAGGCTGTCCTGTCTGCGAGGGAGATGTCGGTCGCTGCCGGTCAGCTCCCCGATCCGGTCTTGAAGGCCGGTATCGACAACCTGCCGATCAATGGACAAGATCGCTTCAGCTTGACGCGCGACTTCATGACGATGCGACGCGTCGGCGTGATGCAAGAGCTGACGCGTACCGATAAACGTCGCCTGCGTGCACAACGATTTGAACGCGAAGCGGAAAAGTCGATGGCGGACAAAGCTGCCACGACCGCGACAATCGAACGCGAGACCGCGCTGGCCTGGCTGGACCGCTACTACGCCGAAGCCATGTCGACTGCAATAGCCGAACAGCTAAAGCAGGCGAAGCTGGAGATCCAAGGGGCGGAGTCCGCTTATCGGGCCGGCCGGGGCAACCAGGCAGACATCTTCACCTCACGAAGCGCACTCGCTTCCCTGGAAGACAAGGCAAGCGATATCAAGCGCCGCATCGGTAACGCCAACATCTCGTTGGCTCGATGGATTGGCGATGCAGCTCAGTTGCCGCTCGGGGACAAGCCGGCAGTCGACGCCGTCCGCCTGGACGAGGCAACACTTGAGGACCAGCTCGGTCACCATCCGGAGCTGGCCGTGCTCGCCAAACAGGAAGATATTGCAACGACAGAAGCGCAGCTTGCAAAGGCGAACAAGAAGGCGGACTGGAGCGTCGAGGTCGCAGTGCAAAAACGCGGCCCAGGGTATTCGGACATGCTGTCGGTCGGCCTTTCGGTGCCCCTGCAGTGGGACCAGAAAAACCGCCAGGACCGCGAACTGTCGTCGAAGCTGGCCCAGGTCGAGCAAGCAAGGGCGGAACGCGAGGACGCTCTGCGCGCCCATGTCGCTGAAGTGCGGGCCATGTTGAACGAGTGGCACACAAACAGGCAGCGACAGATCCGCTACGAGCAAGAACTGATCCCTTTTGCTCGCTCCAGGACCGAAGCGTCGCTTGCCTCTTACCGGGGCGGCAAGGCCACGCTGGCAGATGTCCTCGTCGCGCGGCGCAGTGAAATCGATGTGCGCTTGCAGGCTTTACAGCTCGGACAGGAAACCGATCGCCTGTGGGCGCAACTTAATTTTCTTTTCCCGCAATACGGCATGTCCAGCCGCTGAGAAACAAGGCGAACAAGGATTTTTAAATGAATACTAGAAAATTAACAATGGTACTGCTAGTGACTGCGGCACTGAGCACCGCTGGCTACGGCCTCTACAGGTTTGGCATGCATCGCGGGATGGGAATGTCGCCGGCTCCACAAGCGGCGCCCTCCGCCCAAGAAGAAAGTGCAGATCAAGCTACTGGACGCAAGGTGCTTTATTGGCATGACCCGATGGTCCCGGGCCAGAAATTCGACAAGCCGGGCAAGTCCCCGTTCATGGATATGCAACTCGTTCCTGTGTATGCCGACGAGGCTGGCGATGAGGGCAGTGTCAGCATCAGCCCACGAGTGGAACAGAACCTGGGTATCCGGACCGCCGAAGTCACGAAGGGCAGGCTTGCCTCCAGCGTGGAGGCGGTTGGCAACGTGGCTTACAACGAGCGTGACGTCGCCGTCGTGCAGGCGCGCAGTAACGGCTACGTCGAGCGGCTCTTCGTGCGCGCGCCCCTCGACCCGGTGAAAAAGGGGCAGCCCCTGGCGGCATTGTATGTACCTGACTGGATCGCGGCGCAGGAAGAATACCTGACGGTCAGGCAGATGAAAGGTCCAGGAACGGACGGCCTGGTGGAAGGCGCGCGGCAGCGTATGCGTCTCGCTGGGATGACGGACGCACAGATTCGCGGTGTCGAGTCGAGCGGAAAGGTGCAGGCTCGGGTAAGCATCAGCGCGCCGATCACTGGCGTCGTGGCAGAGCTCGCAGTGCGTGAAGGGATGAGCTTCACCTCGGGCGCACCGATGTTCCGAATCAATGGGCTCAGTACAGTCTGGGTCAACGCCGAGTTGCCCGAAGCGGCGGCGGCCGAAGTACGTCCGGGCACCAGAGTCGAAGCCCGTACACCCGCGCTGCCAGGCACTGTCTTGCATGGCAAGGTCAGCGCAATCCTGCCTGAGGTCGAAGCGACGACACGCACATTGAAGGCGCGTGTCGAACTCGCCAATCCAGGGCAGCGCCTGGTGCCGGGCATGTTCGCGACCGTAAACTTCACGCCGGCAGCCGGCGCGGAAACCTTGATGGTCCCGACGGAGGCCGTGATCCAGACAGGTACACGCAGTGTCGTGATGGTCGCTCAAGGCCAGGGTAAATTCAGCCCTGTCGACGTCCAAACCGGCCGCGAGAGCAATGGCCAGACCGAAATTCTCAAGGGTCTCGACCTTGGGCAGAAAGTCGTTGCCTCGGGTCAATTTCTGATTGACTCGGAAGCCAGCCTGAGAGGCACCACGAACCGGCTAAGCGGCCCTGCGCCAACGGACGGCAATCAGCAAACCGCTGGCCCGACGACCCATCGCGGTCACGGCAAGGTCGAGGATATCGACAAGGATGAAATTTCGCTTTCGCACGATCCGATCCCAAGCATGCGATGGCCGGCAATGACAATGGGATTCAAGGTGCCGGTGGCTGGCGCGCCGAAAAATCTGACAGTCGGCGAGATGGTGAACTTCGAATTCCAGCAAACCAGCGACGGGTCGTTCCAGATCACCCGCATTTCCCCTGCCGGACCGTCGATGCAGGGCATGGGTGACAAGGGCGCCGCCGCTACCAAGCATGGCGCCCACACTCCTGCGGCTATGGGAGATGCAAAGAAATGATCGCCAAACTCATTCGCTGGTCGATCCTGAATCGCTTCCTGGTACTCCTCGCAACAGTGGGGATCACGGCGTGGGGCATCTACGCGTTGCAGCGTACTCCGCTCGACGCCCTGCCTGATTTGTCCGACGTGCAAGTGATCATCCGCACATCCTACCCGGGCCAGGCGCCGCAACTTGTCGAGAACCAGGTCACCTATCCGCTCACTACGACAATGCTGTCGGTGCCGGGCGCAAAAACGGTACGCGGCTATTCCTTCTTTGGCGATTCCTTCGTCTATATCCTGTTCGAGGACGGTACCGACCCGTATTGGGCGCGTTCGCGCGTACTGGAATACTTGAATCAGGTGCAGTCGCGCTTACCGCCGCAGGCGAAGACCGCGCTCGGCCCCGACGCCACGGGCGTTGGCTGGGTCTACGAATACGCACTCGTTGACCGTAGCGGCAGGATGGACCTGTCGCAACTGCGCGCGTTTCAAGACTGGTTCCTCAAGTACGAGCTGAAGACCGTAGCCAATGTGTCGGAAGTCGCAAGCCTGGGCGGCATGGTGCGGCAATATCAGATCGTTCTCGATCCCGCCAAGCTTCGCGGCTACAACATCGCGCATGGCATGGTCATCGACGCGGTGCAGAAGGCCAACCAGGAGGCCGGCGGTTCAGTGCTCGAGCTGGGCGAAGCCGAATACATGGTACGTGCAAGCGGTTACCTGCAGTCGCTCGACGACTTCCGCAAGATTCCCCTGGTGACCTCCGAGGCCGGTGTCCCCGTCCTGCTGGGTGACGTTGCACGCATCCAGTTGGGCCCGGAAATGCGACGCGGCATCTCCGAGCTCAACGGCGAAGGCGAGGTTGCAGGTGGCGTCATCGTCATGCGCTCAGGGAAGAATGCGCTGGAGACCATCGATGCGGTGAAAGCCAAACTGGCGGCTCTCAAGCCGAGTCTGCCCCCTGGCGTAGAAATCGTTCCGACCTACGACCGATCGCACCTGATCAGACGGGCGGTAGACAATCTGCGCGACAAGCTGGTCGAGGAATTCGTCGTCGTTGCCATTGTGTGCGCCATCTTCCTGTTCCATTTGCGCTCGGCATTGGTCGCCATTGTCACATTGCCGATCGGTATCCTGGTCGCCTTCATCGTCATGCACTACCAGGGGGTGAACGCGAACATCATGTCGCTCGGCGGTATCGCGATTGCGGTGGGCGCGATGGTGGACGCTGCCGTGGTCATGATCGAGAACGCGCACAAGCATGTCGAAGCGTGGAACCACGCCCATCCGGGGACGAAGCTGGAAGGGGAGGATCGCTGGCGGGTCATTGGCGATGCAGCGGCCGAAGTCGGCCCTGCCCTGTTTTTCTCGCTGCTGATCATCGTGCTGTCGTTTATCCCAGTGTTCACGCTGGAGGCGCAAGAAGGCCGCCTGTTCTCGCCGCTTGCGTTCACCAAGACCTACTCCATGGCAGCGGCAGCAGGGCTGGCTGTGACCCTGATCCCGGTGTTGATGGGCTACCTGATCCGAGGACGTATTCCCGAGGAGCACAAGAATCCACTGAATCGCTTTTTGATTGCCGTGTACCGCCCCTTGCTCAATGGGGTGCTGCGCTTCCCCAAGGCGACGCTGATCGCGGCTGCTGCGATCGCCCTTGTCACCGTCTGGCCGATGACGCGGCTCGGCGCAGAATTCATGCCGCCTCTTGATGAAGGCGACCTTCTCTACATGCCTTCGGCGCTGCCAGGACTGTCGGCAGGCAAAGTGTCGCAATTGCTCCAGCAGACTGACCGCTTGATCAAAACCGTACCCGAAGTGCAAAGCGTGTTCGGCAAAGCAGGACGAGCCGAGACGGCAACCGACCCCGCGCCCCTGGAGATGTTCGAGACCACGATCCAATTCAAGCCCAGGGATCAATGGCGGCCAGGAATGACCACGGACAAGCTGGTGGAGGAACTGGACCGCGTAGTCAAGGTGCCTGGACTTTCCAATATCTGGGTACCACCGATCCGGAACCGCATCGACATGCTGGCCACGGGCATCAAGAGCCCGGTCGGCGTCAAGGTGGCCGGCAGCAGCCTGCACGAGATCGATCGCGTGGCCGGTGAAATCGAAGCGATCGTCAAGAAGGTTCCGGGCGTGTCATCGGCATTGGCTGAACGTCTCAATGGAGGACGCTATATCGACGTCAACATCAACCGCGACCAGGCAGCCCGGTACGGCCTGAATATCGCCGATGTGCAGAGCGTCGTCTCGGCGGCAGTTGGAGGCGACAACATCGGCGAGACTGTGGAAGGCCTGCAGCGCTTCCCGATCAACGTCCGCTATCCGCGCGAGGTCCGGGATTCCATCGAAAACCTGCGGCAATTGCCCGTCCTCACGCCGCGCGGGGCACAGATTCGCCTGGGTGACGTGGCAGAGATCCGCATCAATGACGGCCCCCCCATGCTCAGGAGTGAAAACGCACGCCTGTCCGGTTGGGTGTACGTCGACATTCGAGGACGCGACATGAATTCGGTGGTGCGCGACATGCAGCAGCTTGTCGCAAAGGAGGTCAAGCTGCAACCGGGCTATTCGATTTCCTGGTCGGGTCAGTTCGAATACCTGGAGCGCGCAAGCGCGAAGCTCAAGATCGTGGTGCCGGCAACGCTGCTGGTGATCTTCATCCTTCTCTACCTGACATTCAAGCGCTTTGACGAGGCCGTCCTCATCATGGCGACCTTGCCGTTCGCATTGGCCGGCGGTATCTGGCTGCTCTGGATACTCGGACACCACATTTCGGTCGCCAGCGCGGTGGGCTTCATTGCACTTGCAGGCGTTGCGGCAGAATTCGGGGTGATCATGCTGCTCTACCTGAAGCATGCCTGGGAAGCCCGCCTGGCGGCAGGAAAGTCGTCGGAAGCGGATCTGCTGGATGCGATTCGCGAGGGCGCGGTCCAACGTGTGAGGCCAAAGGCCATGACCGTCGCAGTCATCATTGCCGGTTTGGTGCCGATCATGATCGCCCATGGCACAGGGTCGGAAATCATGCAGCGTATTGCGGCGCCAATGGTTGGTGGGATGCTGTCCGCGCCATTGCTGTCGATGTTTGTGGTGCCAGTGGTCTACATGTTGATGCGCCGTCGGGAACTACAACAGGAGAACGTCCGTCAACCCGAAGCCAAGGAGGCCATTTATGAGAATTCATGAGTTACAACGACAGCGGGCCCACGATTAACAAAAGGAACACCTGCAAGCTTCAGATAAGCAAGCCGAAAAGGATCGAATGATAAAGGCGTGCATGGAAATGATGACCAAGTCAAAGCAGCAAACTGGTCCATGAATGGCATGAAACGGTACCCGCATACCACGCCAGGGTGTTGTCCGCTCACGGACGAAAAATTTACTTTACCCACTTTGAGGAGAAATCTCATGAAACGTTTTGCCCCACTGTCCCTTCTCGCTGCATTGACCATTTCCGGCGCGGCCTTCGGTCAAGCTGCCGACATGAAGGGAATGCATATGAAACAAGCTTGTATGGGCATGAAGGACATGAAGGACATGAAGGACATGAAGGGTATGGATATGTCGGCATGCAAGGACATGATGAAGGAGAAAGCGGCCGATAGCAAAGCCCAAGGCGCATCCAAGAATGGAGTGGTTCACAAAACTTCAGCTGTCGTGAAGGGGGTCGATCGAGCAAACGACAAGGTGACGCTGGCACATGACCAGGTGAAAACGCTTAATTGGCCACCAATGACGATGAGCTTCGGCGTCAAGGACAAGTCATTGCTTGACAAGCTGGTAGTCGGCAAAAAAGTTGAGGTGGAGTTCACCCAGGAAGGGGCGAACTACGTCATCTCGTCCGTCAAATAAGGCGGGATATGAGCGTGCATGCCCGTATCCGAGCTGTTCAGTACGATGGCAAGCCAAGACATTCCTAGCCTCCGACATGCCATTGCGCTGAAGTTGATTGAAGAAGATCGCGCGCACTACATTTTCAGGAAGACGCGTCACGTGTCAGTTTTGGGTTTTGTTGAAACGCTGTTGGAAAGGTAGTAGAACCGAGAAGTGCCACAACGAGCAGTCGTCCTGTCGTGATTGACTCGCCAGCAGAGCGTGACGGAGTTCCGAAAGAGGCTCCCATAACCCTGAGTACTTTCAAGGAGAACATCATGATGCAAAGTCAATTCCAGTCGTGTATCAAAGCATGTTACGAATGCGCCGAGGCGTGCGATACCTGCGCCGCGGCGTGCCTGAGGGAGACAGATCCCAAGATGATGGCGCGCTGCATTATGCTCGATGACGAGTGCGCGGCAATCTGCCGTCTCGCCGCGCAGCTGATGAGCCGAGCAACCGAGCATTCACATCAGCTATGCCAGCTGTGCGCCGATATTTGCGATGCGTGCGCCCAGGAATGCGCAATCCACCAGGTCCAGCATTGCCAAGATTGCGCCGCCGCCTGCCGCCGCTGTGCCGACGAGTGCCGCAGGATGATGCAGCCGACCGGTGGTCAAGGAACTTCCGTAGGCACTCACGCCCACTAACGTACTTTTATCGGGATCTGCGGCGCGGATCCCGAAGCTGACTCTGCCGTTATGCGGGCGATCCCGTCGAAATGCTGCTACTTGCGACCTTCGAAACCACAACCCAATTCATATCGGCGCCAGCATAGACCGGCTGCGCGCTGCGCGCTGCGCGCTAAGGGATGAGCGTGGCCGACATCCAGACAGTGGTGTCCGGCGATCGGTGGCGACAACGTGCGGGAAGTCGCCGACGGGCGCCGGCGCTTCCCGATCAGCGTGCGCTACCGCAGGACTACCGCGACTCATTCCAGGTCCAGCGCAAGCTGCCGATCCTCACAGCGGGGCCCGCAGATTCGTCTTGGCGACGTGACGACGGTCGTCGTGACGGACAGTCCCCTAACGATCCGAAGCGAGGAAGCGCACCTGTCAGGTTGGGTGTACATCAATGCCCGCGATGTGACCTGCTCACTGCGGTTCGTGCGATACGGGAGCGTATCCGCGACAAGGTCTCGCTGCCGCCAGCTTATGCCATCGGCTGTTCGGGGCAGTTCAAATATCTCGGCAGCGCGGCCGGCTGCGCAGTCATGCAGCGCATTGCCGCACCGATGATTGGCGGGATGGTCACCGCGCCGCTGCTTTCGCTGTTATAGGTAGGCGTCAGAACGAGGAGACCTCGCTTCAAGCCGCGTGACGTCCATGAAGGCCTGCATTACATCGCGACTTGAAAAGGCGGCGATCATCGACCTTCCCGTCTTCAGTTGCTTGGCAGGAGGCCGGCCATCGCAGACAGTTTGGCCAGCCTCCTCTTATGGGCGTCGTTTTTACTCGCATGACGGTAGGATGCTCAACAGTACTTCAAGGGGCCTGATAAGCCATTCGACTCGAATTGCCAGTAAGGAATGATTGATGGGAGACCAGCACGATCAAAACGTCCAACATGGCAGCGGCAACCTCAAGGTTGCCTTTCTGCTGAACTTCACGTTCACGCTGATCGAATTCGCCGGCGGACTGTGGACGAATAGCGTGGCCATTCTCAGCGACGCCGTGCATGACCTTGGTGATTCGATCTCGCTCGGACTTGCCTGGTATTTCGATCGTCTTTCACAGCACGGCAGCACCGCAAAGGATACCTATGGCTATGCTCGATACTCGCTGCTCGGCGGCCTGATCACCGCGATCGTTCTCATTGCCGGCATCGGCTTCGTCCTGTGGAACGCAACGCAGCGCCTTTTCGATCCGGAGGAAGTCAACGCGACGGGCATGATCGTGCTGGCGGTGGTTGGCGTCATCTTCAACGGCGCAGCGGTGTCACGTGTGCGCAAAGGGTCGTCGCTGACCGAGAAGGTCGTCAGCTGGCACCTGCTTGAGGACACGCTCGGCTGGATTGCGGTGCTGATTGGCGCCGCAGTGATGGCAGTCTGGGAGCTCCCCTGGATTGACCCGGCCCTGTCCATCTGTATTTCGCTCTTCGTGTTGTGGAACGTTTTCCGCAATCTCCGGAAGTTCTTCGAAGTTTTTCTGCAGCGGACTCCGTCCACCTTCGACCTTCCCGCCTTTGAAACCGCGGTCAGGGCTATTCCCGAGGTCATCGATGTACACGATACTCACAGCTGGTCGATCGACGGTGAGAAACATGTCCTGACAACCCACGTCGTCGTATCGCCAGAAGCTATTCCCGACAATGTCATGTCGATCAAGTCGCACGTGAAAACACTCATTCGCGACAAAGCTTTCGAACATATTGCGATCGACATTGAGGCGCCGATGGACGGTACTGAAGAGGAAACAGGCACGGCGTCCAAGATCCGACAAAGATGGCAGGACTGAAGGAAGAGGACGGTGCAGTCCCATCCAAGAGGCCGTGCTATACTTTTCCCATGACTCGCCGGTTTATTTATGCTTTGCTAACAATCATGATGCTGCAGCTTAGCTGGAGCGTCGTGGCGGAGTATTGCGAGCACGAAACCGGCCGCGCTGCGCAGCACCTTGGGCATCATGCGTCGCACGACGATCCTGCTCAAGAGGCTTTCAGTTCGCTAGACCAGCCATCCAAATCGAAAGCAGGAACCCTGCATTCGCACTGTACTTCCTGTGCCCACACGCCCCTGACGATCGAAGAGCTGCCGGTCGTAGTGGCCGTGTCCGAGCCGCTGCGCCTTGCACCGTTCTCTCCCCTGCATCATCTCTCCTCCATCGATGTGGCCCCGCCAGAGCGGCCTCAATGGGCTGCCGTCGTCTGATTCGGCGGCGGTTCATAGCTAATCAAGTTCATCTTCTTCCAGGGGCGTTGGCACAACGCGCCTGATGCGGATCGCCGCTGAATATTCTTCGCCTATTGTTTTTCGGAGTTTATTCATGCATCCCAAACGTATTCTTGTTGGGTCGCTCGTGCTATTGGCATGGGCGCTCCCTGCGGCCGCCCAGCTCGCTGGCGGTCCACAAAGCAATCAGTCAGGCTCGGGCACAATCGCACAGCCCGTCGATACGCCGTTGACCCTCGAAAATGCGGTCGACATGGCCTTCGCCGTCAATCCAACTCTTCGGACTAGCGCCCTGGACGTCGTCATTGCCGGCGCGGAGCGTCGCCAGGCCGGATTGCTACCCAACCCCTCGATTTCCTACATGACCGAGGGAACACAGCGCGGCACCCGCACTCGCACATTTGAGCTCAGCCAACTGGTCGAGCTTGGCGGCAAGCGGCGCGCCCGCATTGAACTGGCCGAGCGTGAGAGCCGGCTTGCGCTCGCTGCCTCAAGTGTGGCCAGGGCCGACTTGCGCGCCGACGTCATCGCAGCATATTTCAATGCGCTGGGCGCCCAGGAACGCGTGAAGCTTGCGCAAACCTCGCTGGACATTGCTTCGAAGGCCCGATCTGCGGCCGAGAAACGGGTTGCCGCCGGACGCGTATCCCCGGTTGAGCTCTCGCGCGCCACCGTGGCCGAGTCAACTGCCCGCCTCGACCTGTCCCAGGCCGCTGGCGAACTGCGCATCGCGCACGGTTTGCTGGCGGCGTACTGGGGCCAGGCCCAGCCAGGAAATCTCGCCCTGATCGAGCCGGCGGACGACCTCGGGGCCATCCCTTCCCTCGATGTCTTGCGCACACGCCTGGCCGGCTCACCGCAGCTGCAACGCGCACGCCTGCAAGTTGAACGCGAAGAGGCCCAGGTCTCGGTCGACCGTGCACAGCGCATGCCCGATGTCACCCTCGTCGTCGGCCGCCAGAAGGATGAGGAGTTGGGGCGCTCGCAGACTGTGCTCGGTGTGTCGGTCCCACTTCCGCTGTTCAACCGTAACCAAGGGAATCTGCAGGCCTCCCTTGCCCGGGCCGACAAGGCACGCGCCGAAAGCGATGCGCAGCGCCTGCGGCTTGATCAGGCCTTGTCCAGTACCTACCAACGGGCGCAACTCGCCAGGGAGCAGGTGCGAACCATGCGCCAGGAAATCCTTCCGGAAGCGCAGCGTGTCTTCGA
Organism: Massilia sp. X63; assembly: GCF_041023745.1. Classification (NCBI taxonomy): domain Bacteria; kingdom Pseudomonadati; phylum Pseudomonadota; class Betaproteobacteria; order Burkholderiales; family Oxalobacteraceae; genus Massilia; species Massilia sp. X63. The sequence continues at coordinate 166,932 of NZ_JBFTEF010000009.1, read as the reverse complement.
TGCCGCGGTCATCGGGTTCGAGGCCGGCAAGTTCAACTTCCTGGATGTCCTCGATGCCCAGCGCACCCTGCTGCAAAGCCGCGCGCAATACGTCCAGGCGCTCTATGACAGCTACCGATTCAGCGCGGAGCTTGGCCGGTTTGCCGACACTGGCACCGGCGCCACCAATACCAACAGGAATACCCCATGAAGTTCAACATCGACAAAAAATCAGCGCTTTCGATCGCGGCTGTGATCGCGGTCGGCATCGTACTGGCCCTGCTGATCGTGTTTTGGAAAGGCGATAGCGCTCCGAGACAGGAAGGCGGGGAGCACGCCGAAGAAACCGCCGAGGCAAAGAACAAAAAAGGCGGTGAGAAGGAAGAAGGACATGCCGAAGAGCCCGGTCTCATCGAAATGAGTCCGCAACAGATCCAGGCCGCAGGCATCGCGACGGCAACGGCCGGCCCGGCAGCGATTCGCACCGAACTCGTCCTTCCGGGCGAGGTGCGCTTCAACGAAGACCGCACGGCGCATGTGGTCCCTCGGGTCGCTGGAGTCGTCGAATCGGTTTCCGCCTCACTTGGCCAGGATGTCAAGAAGGGACAATCCCTGGCGGTCATCGCCAGCGCCGAACTGGCGGACCTGCGCAGTGCAGCGCTCGCTGCCGGCAAGAGGCTTGAGCTGGCGCGCATCACCTACGATCGCGAAAAGAAGCTGTGGGAACAAAAGGTCTCCGCCGAGCAGGATTACCTCCAGGCCCAACAGGCGTACCGCGAAGCCCAGATCGAATCCCAGGCCGCCCGCGCGAAACTGACCGCACTCGGTGCCGACGTATCGGCAGGCTCGGTGAATCGCTTTGTCCTTCGCGCTCCGTTTACCGGCGTTGTCGTGGAAAAGCACCTGGCGCAAGGTGAAGCAGTGAAAGAGGATGCCAACGTCTTCCTCGTCTCGGATCTGTCGACCGTGTGGGTCAACATCGCGGTCACGCCGAAAGACCTGGCCGCCGTCCGGGTCGGTCAGCCGGTCACGGTCAGGTCGGCGGCCGGCGGCCCGTCGGTCACGGGAAAGGTCAGCTACGTCGGCAACCTGCTCGGCGAGGAGACCCGAAGCGCGAGTGCTCGAGTCGTGATCGACAATCCCGGACTGGCATGGCGCCCCGGCCTGTTCGTCAATGTTTCGGTCGTCAGCGGACAAAAAGACGCCTCCGTCGCCGTCGCATCCGACGCCATTCAGACTCTTGAAGGCAAGACCGTCGTGTTCATGAAGAATGCGAAAGGCTTCGAAGCCCGTCCAGTGACGACCGGCGTGAGCGACGGGAAGCTGACCGAGATCCTCACCGGCCTCCCGGCTGGCTCGCCCTATGTCACGACCGGCAGCTTTGTCGTGAAGGCCGAGCAAGGCAAGGGCAGCGCCGAACATGAACATTGAACGGGGATCCAGACATGTTTGAGCGCATCATCCGCTTTGCCATCGAACACCGATGGCTGGTCATGCTCGCCGTCATTGCGATGGCGGCCGTAGGGATCTACAACTATCAGAAGCTGCCGATCGACGCGGTGCCCGACATCACCAACGTCCAGGTGCAGATCAACACCTCGGCGGCCGGCTATTCGCCGCTCGAAGTCGAGCAGCGCGTTACCTTTCCCATCGAGACCGTGATGTCCGGCCTGCCCGGCCTCGAACAGACCCGTTCGCTTTCGCGCTACGGCCTATCACAGGTGACCGTCATCTTCAAGGATGGCACCGACATCTATTTCGCACGCCAGCTCGTCAACCAGCGAATCCAGGAAGCACGGGAAAACCTGCCTGCCGGCGTGACCCCGATGATGGGCCCGATCTCGACGGGCCTTGGCGAGATCTACCTGTGGACGGTGGAAAGCGAACCGGGCGCGAAAAAAGCCGACGGCACACCATATACGCCCACCGACCTGCGCGAAATCCAGGACTGGATCATCAAGCCGCAGCTGCGCCAGGTGCCCGGGGTTACCGAGATCAATTCGATTGGCGGTTTTGCCAAGGAGTACCTGATTGCCCCCGACCCCGCGAAACTCAGCTCCTACAGACTGTCGCTGTCCGACGTCGTCAACGCGATCGACCGCAACAACAATAACGTCGGCATGGGATACATCGAGCGCCGCGGTGAGCAGTTCCTCGTGCGGGCGCCCGGGCAGGTTCGCACACTGGACGACATCCGCAACACCATTCTCAGCAACGTCGACGGTGTCCCCGTCCGGGTACGCGACGTTGCATCGGTCGACGTCGGGCGCGAGCTGCGTACCGGCGCGGCAACGGAGAACGGGCGGGAAGTCGTTCTGGGCACGGTCTTCATGCTGATCGGCGAGAACAGCCGCGCCGTTTCCCAGGCGGTGGCGAGCAAGATGGTCGAGGTGAACCGTTCGCTGCCGAAAGGCGTTGTGGCGATTCCCGTGTACGACCGCACGACACTGGTGGACAAGGCGATCAATACGGTCAAGAAGAACCTGCTCGAGGGCGCCGTCCTCGTGATCGCAATCCTCTTCCTATTCCTCGGCAATATCCGTGCTGCGATCATTACCGCGTTGGTCATTCCGCTCGCGATGCTGTTCACCTTTACCGGGATGGTGACTTACCGGGTCAGCGCGAACCTGATGAGTCTGGGTGCGCTCGACTTCGGCATCATTATCGACGGTGCCGTCGTGATCGTCGAGAACTGCGTACGGCGCCTGGCGCACGCGCAGGAACATCACCGGCGCCAATTGACCCTTGCCGAACGCTTCCACGAGGTGTTCGCGGCCGCGAAAGAAGCGCGCCGCCCTCTCCTGTTCGGCCAGCTCATCATCATGGTGGTGTACCTGCCGATCTTTGCCCTTTCAGGCGTCGAAGGCAAGATGTTCCATCCGATGGCCTTCGCCGTCGTCGCCGCGCTGCTTGGAGCGATGATCCTGTCGATCACCTTCATTCCCGCCGCCGTCGCCCTGTTCATCGGCAAGCGCGTCACGGAAAAGGAAAACCGCATCATGGTCTCGGCGAAGCGCGTCTACGCCCCGGCCCTCGAAAAGGTCTTGCGTAACGGCGCCCTGGTGATCACGAGCGCCGTCGTGCTGGTGCTCCTGTCGGGACTGCTGGCTACACGGCTGGGAAGCGAATTCATCCCCAACCTGAATGAAGGCGATCTCGCGCTGCAGGCGATTCGCATCCCTGCAACCAGCCTGAGCCAGTCGGTGGAGATGCAGCAGAAGCTCGAGGCCGGCCTGAAGGCGAAGTTCCCGGAGATCGATCGCGTGTTCGCCCGCACGGGTACCGCCGAGATTGCCTCGGACCCGATGCCGCCCAACATCTCGGACGGTTACATCATGCTCAAGCCCGAGTCTACGTGGCCCGCGCCGAAGAAGACCCGCGCCGAGCTGGTCGAGGCGATCGAGGAAGAAGCGGAGAAGTATGCCGGCAATGCGTACGAACTGTCCCAGCCGATCCAGCTTCGCTTCAACGAGCTCATCTCGGGTGTACGCAGCGACGTCGCCGTGAAGGTCTTCGGTGACGACATGGCCGTGCTGGAAACAACCGGTAAAGAAATTGCCGAGGTCCTGCAACGGGTACCGGGTGCGGCCGAGGTCAAGGTGGAACAAACTGGCGGCCTGCCGATGCTCACGGTGGACATCGACCGTGAAAAAACGGCGCGGTACGGCCTGAACATCGGTGACGTGCAGGAAGCGCTGGCAATTGCCACCGGCGGGCGCGAAGCCGGCACCATGTTCGAGGGCGACCGCCGTTTCGATATCGTGGTCCGCCTGCCCGAAGCGATGCGTACCGATCTCGACGCATTGCGGCAGCTGCCGATTCCCCTGCCAGCCAAGCAGGGTGGTGCAATGGCCTACATTCCCCTCGCCGAAGTCGCCACCCTGAACTTCACGCCAGGGCCGAACCAGATCAGCCGGGAGAACGGCAAGCGGCGCATCGTCGTGAGTGCGAACGTGCGCGGCCGCGATATCGGTACCTTCGTTCCTGAAGCGCAGGCGGCCATCGCAGCCAAGGTCAAGGTCCCGGCGGGTTACTGGACCAGCTGGGGCGGCACCTTCCAGCAGCTGGAGTCAGCGACCCAGCGCCTGCAGATCGTCGTGCCGCTGGCTTTGTTCATCGTGTTCACGCTGCTGTTCGCGATGTTCAATAACGTGAAGGACGGGCTGCTGGTATTCACGGGCATTCCATTCGCCCTGACTGGCGGCGTGGTCGCCTTGGCACTGCGGGGGATTCCGCTGTCGATTTCCGCAGCAGTGGGGTTCATCGCACTGTCGGGCGTAGCCGTCCTGAACGGCCTGGTGATGCTCTCCTACATTCGGACCTTGCGTGAAGAAGGCATGGGACTGGACCAGGCGATCAGGCATGGTGCACTGACGCGGCTGCGGCCAGTCCTCATGACCGCGCTCGTCGCATCGCTGGGCTTCGTGCCGATGGCGATCGCGACCGGCACCGGCGCCGAGGTACAGCGGCCGCTGGCAACCGTTGTCATCGGTGGGATTCTTTCCTCGACCGCGTTGACGCTGCTGGTCCTTCCTCTGCTCTACCGGCTTGCGCATCGTAATGACAGCGATGAAGTACCGGTGCAGCCCGCGAAAGTGGTCGTCCAGTGAGCGTATGGGCCGCAGGAACTTTTTGCGGCCCCAACCGAACTGAGGAGGACAGTATGCATCGATACAATGCAGGACGCTCTCGGAGCAGGCAAGGGCTTGTGAGGCTGGATCTCGCTGCGCACGGAGCAGCTTTGGCGAGTTGCGCAGCGGGAGCGATCATTGTCGAAAGCGTCACCTTGGTGGCGGCCGCCTCGCATCATGCGGCAACAATCTTGTTCCGGTTGTTATTCATTGAACGGCGGACAGAGCAGGCCCGGCCTGGCATTGAAGTAGCGTACTCAGTGGTCCAAATCGTTCTCTGCCTGTGCTGCCTGGTGTTGGGCTTGATCGTAATAGCGATGGGTACGCATCGCATCGTTCACGCATCGTCACTCGATGTGATGGCCATGGCAGGTTTTGCCCTACCTGGAGCGCTTGCAAGCGCGACGACGATCGGCTTGGCGTACAGGCCAGTTGAGGCCGGCGACAGCGATGACAAAGCCGATGCGCTTCTGTCAGCTGCACCGATCGCACTCGTGCTCGGTGTCGCTTTTTGCGATCTGGGTGTCAATGCAGGAAGGTTGGACGCGGTTGCGGGACTTGCCGCCGTACTGGTGCTTTGTGTGCGCACCGTGATCAATCTGCGGGAGACGCGGGACTGACAGATTGTTTTCCGAACCAGATGAATAACCACGAAAGGAGATGACATGAGACTGCCACAGCAGCCACCAGAGCCACTGCACGAAAATCTCTTTGAGGTATTTGGCATTATCGGCTTGGCATTGGCCGGGATGATTATGGTGTTCCTAGGCTGGCTGAAGTACAGGGACCGGAACAAGCCTTCGGGACCAAAGTCCCGAAAGCGTGCAAAGGACAAAACCAAGCAAAAGTAGGATAAGGCAGGCAAGCAGACAATCACAATGCAAGGGGGAACACGATGGGTTCAGGACATTCTCATGCTGCGCAACCGGGACAGAACGAACGCCCGCTCTGGATAGCACTCATCCTCACGACGGCTTTTCTTGTCGCCGAAATCATCGGTGGTATTCTCACCAACAGCCTTGCGCTGATTTCAGATGCGGCGCACATGTTTACCGACACCGCGGCGCTGGCGATCTCGCTTGCCGCTATCCGCATCGGGAAGCGGCCGGCCGACAGCGAACGCACGTTCGGCTACTACCGCTTCGAGATCCTGGCGGCCGCTTTCAACGCCATACTCCTGTTCCTGGTAGCGATCTACATCCTGTACGAAGCCTACCAGCGCCTGAACAACCCACCGGAAATCCAGTCCGGGACGATGCTGCTGGTCGCCTCCTTCGGCCTGGTCATCAACCTCATCAGCATGCGGCTGCTATCGAGCGGCAAGGACAGCAGCCTGAACGTCAAGGGTGCCTACCTCGAAGTATGGAGCGACATGCTGGGCTCGGTCGGCGTCATCATTGGCGCTCTCGTCATACGCTACATCGGCTGGAGCTGGGTCGATTCTGCGATCGCCGTTGCCATCGGCTTGTGGGTCCTGCCGCGCACTTGGACGCTGCTCAAGGCGAGCATGAACGTGCTGCTCGAAGGCGTACCCGAAGGCATCGGACTCGCCGAGGTGAAGGATGCCATCGCACGCGTCCCCGGCGTGGCCAGCGTGCATGATCTGCATGTATGGTCCATCACAAGCGGAAAAGCCAGTTTGACAGCCCACGTGGTACAGCGAGAGGAGGTCACAAACCCGCAGGCCCTGCTGCTGGATATCCGCCGGCTCGTCGCGAGCAAGTACGATATCCACCACAGCACCATCCAGATCGAGACGACGCCGTGCGAACAGGCCTCCGACGAACACAGCTTCGATCCAGCTGTAGCCCACGACCATGCCGACCATGCCGGCCACGATGAACATGAGGAAGAAAAACGATGATCGACCATATCAGGAACAATCTCGTCGAAGCGCGGGATGCACTTGACCGCCTCATCAGTGACGATGCCCAGCTGGGCAATATCCAGACCGGCGCGACCCTGCTCATCGCTGCGTTGCAAAGCGGACGCCGCATTATCTCGTGCGGCAACGGCGGCTCGATGTGCGATGCGATGCACCTGGCGGAAGAGCTGTCAGGGAGATTCCGTGAGGATCGCCCTGCCATGGCGGCGGTAGCCATCAGCGATCCGAGCTACATCAGCTGCGTGGCCAACGACTATGGTTACGAACAAGTGTTCGCTCGCTTCGTCGAGGGCAACGGCGTCGCCGGTGACGTCCTGTTTGCGATCAGCACGAGCGGCAGCAGCCAGTCCGTGGTCCTCGCTGCGCAAGCCGCCCGTTCAAAAGGAATGAAGGTGATCGGTCTGACCGGGCGACCCGGGTCGCAGCTTGCGCATGCTGCCGACGTGTGCATCTGCACGAGTGCTGGACGCTATGCCGACCGGGTGCAGGAACTCCACATCAAGGTGATCCACATCCTGATCGAACTGGTGGAGCGTGCCCTGCAACCAGCGAACTATGCCGTAGAACCTTAAGGTCGGGGCAATGGCCGAATGACCGGCCACTACGGCTTGCGAGGCGGCCGCTGAGCATCCTTGCCACGTGAGCCGGCATACGCCCCCACTATGCGTGGCCACGTTTCTCCTGGCTCTTGAGCAGTCGCAGCCCATTGAAAACCACGAGCAGGCTCGCCCCCATGTCCGCGAACACGGCCATCCATAAGGTAGCCGACCCTGCAATCGCAAGCACCAGGAACACCGCCTTGATCGACAGGGCTGCGACTATGTTCTGCTTCAGGATGGCGGCAGCCTGCCTGCTCAAGCGGATGAACTGCGGGATCTTGCGCAGGTCGTCATCCATCAGCGCAACGTCGGCTGTTTCAATGGCGGTGTCGGTGCCCGCTGCGCCCATTGCGAACCCGATATCGGCCTTGGCCAGCGCAGGGGCATCGTTGATGCCATCCCCTACCATGCCGACGGTGCCGAATCGCGCCACCTCATCATTGATGGCAGAGAGCTTATCCTCGGGCAGCATGTTCCCGCGGGCGTCATCGATGCCCACCTGCCGTGCGATCGCCGTGGCCGTCACCGCATTGTCACCGGTGAGCATGACCGTCCGGATTCCCAACTGGTGAAGCTGGGCCAGCGCTTCGCGACTGGTTTCACGAATGGTATCGGCCACCCCGATCACCAGCAGTGGCGACGTCTCATCGCAGAGGACAACCGCGGTCTTGCCTTCACCCTCCAGTTTCGACAAGACGCTTTCCGTCGCGGTGCTGCAGATGCCGAGCTCCTCGACCAGGCGGTGATTGCCGAGGTAGTACCACTTCCCGTCGATCCGCCCTTTCGTGCCACGTCCGGTCAGGGCCTCGAACTCGGTCACGGAAGCGAGGGGCAGGTCCAGGCCCGAGTTTTGCCAGTAGCGGCTCACCGCGGTTGATACCGGATGGTCGGAGCGGTCCGCGAGAGCGGCCGCGAGTTGCAGATGAGTTTGTGCATCGCCTTGCAGGGGCAACACGTCCGTCACCTCGGGTTTGCCTTGGGTGATCGTGCCGGTCTTGTCCAGTGCCAGCGAGCGCAGTTTGCCGCCCTGCTCCAGGTAGACACCGCCTTTGATGAGGATGCCGGCCCGCGCTGCTGCCGCCAGGCCGCTGACGACGGTGACCGGGGTCGAGATCACCAGGGCGCAGGGGCAGGCGATCACCAGCAGGACGAGTGCCTTGTAAATCCATGGCATCCATTCGGCGCCCAGCATGAGCGGCGGCACCAGGGCGACGGCGAGCGCGATGGCGAACACGATAGGCGTATAGATGCTGGAGAAGCGGTCGACAAAGCGCTGCGTGGGCGCGCGGCTGCCCTGTGCGTCCTCGACCGCGCGGATGATGCGCGACAGGGTCGAGTTGCTGTGGCCGGCGGTGACGCGGTATTCGAACGAGCCGGTTTCATTGATCGTGCCCGCAAACACCTTGTCGCCGACCGTCTTTGGTACCGGCATGCTCTCGCCCGTGATCGGCGCCTGGTTGACGGAAGACTGGCCAGTGCTCACTTCCCCATCCAGGGCGATCCGCTCGCCGGGCGCGACACGGGCCAGGGCGCCGATCGCGACCGTGGTAGCGTCCTGTTCACTCCAGCTACCGTCGCCAAGACGTACGCTGACCCGCTCGGGTGTCAGTGCCATCAGGCCCTGGATGGCGTTTCTCGCACGGTCGAGCGAGCGGGCCTCGATCATCTCGGCAAGCGCGAAAAGGACCATGACCATTGCCGCTTCCGGCCACTGCCCGATCAATACCGCGCCAGTCACCGCGATCGACATCAGGGCATTGATATTAAGGTTGCGGTTCTTGAGTGCGATCCAGCCTTTCTTGTATACTCCCAGGCCCGTCGTCACGATCGCAAGCAGCGATAGCAGGATGACCGGCCACCAGTTTTCATCGCCCGTCGTCCATGCGACGACTTCGGCACCGACTGCTGCGACCAAGCCCAGTGCAAGGACTGCATACTGCCGCTTTCGGGAGGCGGGTGGCACCGCCTCGGCTCGTCCTTGTCCAGCCGCAACGAGCACCGCCTGCATACCGATGGACGTCAGTGCATCCTGGATCGCCGCTGCTGGCCCACTATGCCTGACGACCAAACGACGCTGGACGAGATTGAAGTCGAGCTGTTCAACCTGCGGCAGGCCGGACAGCTTATTACGGATGAGCGCCTCTTCGGTTGGGCAATCCATGTTCTCGATTCGGAAAACAGTGCCGGCTGCTGACCCGCTCTGCTCATCGGTTTGTTCAACCACCGGGTCCATGCCGACCGCCCGTACTGCTGCAAGGATCGCCTGTGGATCGCCGAGGCTGTGTTCCACCCGCAAACGGCGCTGGACAAGATTGAACTCGAGCCTTCCGACGCCTGCGACGCGCCCGAGCGCTTGTCGCAGCAGTCCCTCTTCTGTCGGGCAGTCCATCTGGTCGATGCGAATGATAAGGGACCGGTCCAGTGCCGCAGGCGAAGTACCCGCGGTTTCGATCACTGCGGACTTCTCGCAACATGATTTGGTCTGGCATTCCGACATGACGACTCCTTGAGAACTGTGTATAGTCTGCATTAAACACCCTGTAGCGGGTACGGGGTCAAGCACTAACTTAACGTACGGGGATTTCTCTTGAAAATTGGCGAATTGGCAGACCGCTCAGGCTGCTTGGTTGAAACCATCCGCTACTATGAGCGCATTGGATTGCTCGCCCCGCCTGAGCGGTCCGCGAACAACTATCGAGCCTATAATGAGCTTCACGCTGAGCGCTTGCTGTTCATCCGGCATTGCCGCGCCTTGGACATGACACTCGATGAGATCCGGACGCTGCTCGATTTTCGCGAGGCCCCGGGAAAAAACTGCGAGGGCGTCAACGCGCTGCTCGACAAGCACATCGGGCACATCGTCGACCGTATAGCAAACCTGTCAGTACTGGAGACGCAGCTCAGAGACCTCAGGAGCCGTTGCGCCGCCACCGACAGCACAAACCCGTGCGAAATCCTGCAGGCGCTCGGCACTGTGGATGCTTGCGACGAGCCAGCACGGCTTGGGCGCCATTGATTAGCCCTGAACCTTCCGCGCCATCACTGCACCGCCAGGCCGTAACGAACCCTCGATGTTCATGCCATTGGCCTGCTGACATTGCCGGATCAGCGAACAGCCGGCAATACGCTTGACCTTCAAGTAGCTAGAAGGTGTTAAATGTCAGGTTCTCGAACCTGAAGACAAGTACCCTGATATGACGTACCCCATTTGGCGTCGGCTGATAGCCTTCGTAATGTTCTGCTGCTGCGTGATCGGTACAACACACGCAAATCCCAAATCATCAGAAGCGGAAGTCCGCCAGCTCTGGCAACTGCTCGACTATGTCGCCGTCGACTACGCCGGCGCGGTCCAGAACGGAGCGATTGTCAGCGAACTGGAATATGGCGAAATGCAGGAGTTCTCGACGCGCGCGCAGAACCAGGTGAACGCATTGCCTCCGCATCCCTTACATGCAGAACTTGCAGCTGCTACCACCAGGCTGAAGCAGGCGGTCGAGCGCAAGGAATCACCGCAACAGGTTTCCCGGCTTGCGCGAGAGGCAAACCGTTTGCTGCTGCGGGCCTACCCCTTCCCGGTTGCGCCGCGCGCCCTGCCCGACCTGGCCCGCGGTGCAGCGCTGTACCAGGCGCAATGCGCTTCATGCCACGGATCGGCCGGCGCCGGCGATGGCGCACTCGCGGCCAAGCTCGAACCCAAACCGATCGCATTTACCGATGAGGAAAGAGCCCGCTCCCGTTCTCTCATGGCCCTGTATCAGGTAATCAGCCAGGGTGTCGAGGGCACATCGATGCCGGCGTTTGCAGGCTTGCCCGAGCATGAGCGCTGGTCCCTGGCGTTTTATGTCGGCAGCTTGGCATTCAAGGACACGGACATCGCAGCCGGAGAGTCTGCATTCGTACAGAACAACACCGCGTCCGCCACGATTCCCGACATGAACACGCTCGTGACGGTAACCGAAGAAGAACTGGCGAAGGCAAGCGCACCGTCGACCGCCCGGGCGGTTCTGGCGTACGCACGGACCCACCCCGAGGTGGTACGGGAGCAGCAGGAACGCAAGGGCATCGTCCTTGCGCGCAAACTGCTGCAGGATAGTCTGGATGCCTTGAAGAGTAACCAGCGCGCGAAGGCCACCGAGCTTGCTTTATCGGCCTACCTGGACGGCTTCGAGCCGCTCGAGGCGAGGCTCGATGCGACCGACCGCCAGCTCCTGGTGGACGTGGAACGAACCATGCAGCTGTACCGGGGCGCGGTTGCACAAGGCAATGTGCTGCGTGCGACCGAATACGCCGGGCAACTCGACGCGTATTTCGTACGTGTCGAGGAGCTCACCGGCGCGAACAAGACCGACGCGACGACGGTGTTCGTGGGCGCGTTGACGATTCTCCTGCGCGAAGGTGTCGAAGCCCTGTTGATCGTGATCGCGATGGTCGCATTCCTCCGCAAAGCGGAGCGTCCAGAAGCCTTGCACTACGTGCACGCAGGCTGGATTTCGGCGTTGGCTGCAGGCGCCTTGACATGGGTGGTGGCCACCTATGTGGTCAGCATCAGTGGCGCGAGCCGCGAAGTGACCGAAGGCCTGTCGTCGCTCTTCGCCGCGGCGGTATTGCTGTCGGTCGGGCTATGGATGCACCAGAAAAGCCAGGCCGGACAGTGGCAGGCCTATCTCAAGCAGCATTTGACCGCGGCGATGGAAAAACGCTCCGCATGGGCCTTGTTTGCCTTGGCTTTCATCGCGGTATACCGGGAAGTCTTTGAAACCGTCCTGTTCTACTCGGCGCTCGCAGCCGACGGCAACGGCCCTGCCCTATTGGGAGGATTCGTGACAGGCCTCGTCCTGCTGTCGGTAATTGCTGTGATTTTCCTGCGTACCAGTGCGCGCATGCCGATCGGTAAATTTTTCTCGTTCAGCTCCGTGCTGGTCGCTGCCCTAGCAGTTGTCCTGGTCGGAAAAGGGATCGCAGGGCTGCAGGAAGCCGGATGGCTGACGGCCACGCCGGTCACGGGACTGCGCGTGCCCGTGCTTGGGATCTACCCGACCATACAGACCTATGGAGCGCAACTGGCCCTGCTTCTGGCAGCTGGCCTTGGTTTTGGATTTAACTTGGTAAAAGCTCGCAGATAGTCAGCTGACAAGGAGCAATCATGAGAAACAAGACAGTTATTACCATTCCATTGGCAGCTCTCGTGCTCTTGGGTGGCTGTGCCGACCCAAGTCTTGGACGAAACAGCAGAACTGGCTGGGTTACTGAATTTTATACGGCAGAGAGGCTTGCGGCGGACCGCCCTGCCTGCCTGGCAAATCTCAGCGACGTAGACATTGCTAGCCAACGATACGCCTTATTTAGGTACTATTATCTCCGATCATATAAACATATAAGCGTATTGGTACCTGATTCAATTGAGGTTCACCTTCACGATAAGGTCGAGATATCCCCGCCCTCATGTCAGAACGGGGCCTTGCCGAAAGTCGTGCAGGTGCTGAAGCATTCCACACAAAGAGACAGGTAACCAATCCCGCAAGAACGGTGAGTATTTGCCGTCGATTGGGCCTTTCTGTGCTCATCCGAATCCAGTCTGCAGCGCTTGGTCCTTGCAATGTCCGACCGCACGTACTCCCGCTGATACTTACGGAGATCTAAATGAAGGGTAGCAATAACGATAGTTCTGACGAACCAAGCCTGGATGCTGCTAACGAACGCGATCGCAACATTCTATGGAAGGTCCTACTGATCAATCTGGGGCAGTGCCTGGCCGGCGTTGTAGGCGGCACCTGGGCATCCTCAACCGCGGTGATCGGCGCAGGCCTCGATAACTTGGGGGATGCCGCCGTCTACGGCGTGAGTTTGTACGCGGTCGGCAGGTCTGCGGCGATCAAGACACGTGCGGCACTGTTATCCGGATGGCTCCTCATTGGATTTGCCTGCCTGTTGTTGATAGAGGTTGTCCGTCGCTTCCTCGGCGGTGAAGCCCCGTTGGGACCTGCCATGATGGGGATGGCCGCAGCAAATGCGCTTCTTAATATTTATTGCATCCGCCTCTTGAAGCAACATCGCGGCCAGGACGTGAACTTCAAAGCTTCCGCTATCTTCACGAATAACGATTCGATCGTGAACGGCGCGATCGTGTTATCTGGCGCGTTGGTGATGTGGACAAAATCCAACATTCCCGATCTGCTGCTTGGAACAGTGGTCTCGTTTATTGCTGCAAAAGGAGGATATGAAATCCTCTCCGAAGCGAAGGAGACTCGAGCAGCGTAGCGACATGTGTCGTGCTCATGATCAAGCGACTTGAACCGCCGCAGCTTTCGTGAGGTCGGTTTATGTGAGCCAGGCCGATACGGCCGGACTGGTCAGCTGCTTATAATAATTTGCCTCCGATTCGGTGTGCGGTATATAGCCGAGTGGCTCAAGCAGGCGATGGTGGCTGGAAACGAGATACCCATTCCAACGTGGCCAATTCGGGGAGCTCCCGCGTCTTCCAGGGACCGCGGTGGATCAGCTCAGTTTTGTCAAGTCCGTTGATGGTCTCGGTTAGGGCGTCGTCAATATCTATCGCCCTTGCTGCCCACAGACGGCTCGATGCCGGACCGGCTGACAATGCGCACAGCGCGCTCGATGATTTCGTGGGAATACTTGGGTTGCTTCCGATGATTCCATTTTCTCAAACAATAGAGCCTCTACAAAATCCGGGGCGGTTCAGTTCGATGCCGCGGGCGGCATCGAACCGGTGATAGTGCGCTACCAAAACGCCAAATGACAAAGCTTAGTTGGCGTACATTGGACTTTCCTCAACATAGATCATTACCTTCGATGCGTCAGGAAGGATGTTCGCCAACGGGATCGGCAGTACGCCAAGCGTATCGAAGGTCCAGGTAACGCTTCTGGAGCCGTCCACGATACGGACAGTCTCGAGTCGCTTGACGTGAATCGATCTGGTCTTGCCTGCCACTATTGTGATAATGCGGTCGGGCACTGCACTCGAAGAGTATCCGAACGGTGCTGCCCGCCCTGACTTCGCTTCTGTCGCGCTCCCTACGGGCACTCCCCCCTCATTGGCTCGGGAGTCGAGTGGAACGAACATGCATGCGAGGAGTACCGCGCATACGAAGTTGATGTGAGTCTTCATTGAATTTTCCTGTTAAACGTTTGATTTTTCAAGGGCACTGACTCTCGACGTGGGCCATTGTGGGCCGCTATGGTCGTGAGTAAGGCCCGTATGCACGCGATGCACCTGAATTGCCGGGAAGCGTAAATTGCGACTGCACGGGCAAGGCCCGTAACTCGCACAACTGTGCATCGGCTCGGTCAGGTGCGGCTGCTTGATTTGTAAAGACGGATGGAGTCGTACAGTGCTTGCGCACGATTACCCATCAAGCGCAGGCGGTAGTTGCCGGCTTCGATGATCAGAGCCATTTCGGCCGAATCGGGCCATCCAGTATTGGAGACTGGTAATTCAGTTGACTGAGACTGGCGGGAACGGAGCGCGATTGCCCCGACCATTCGATCACGGAAGAACCGCTGCCGAGGGGCTGCAAGTCGCATGCCGATACACAAGTTGCGCTGCAGCCAGCTTCGAACAGCACTTGTATTGAATTTTCAGAACCGGTGACGTCGGATGCCGCTGCGGTGGCCGGCGCTTCGTCGAAAATCACGCACCATCCTGCCGCCCAGCCAGTCTGTAGCGGCAAAAGCGCGAGCAATATAATCAGAAACAGGCGCTTCATGGAGTCGTTGACTGCTTGGTCACGGAAGAGAACACTGGAGTATGGCAAATTTTACAACGCCCGCCGGGTAAAAACATGGGTCTCGAATTGTTGTAGATCTGATTATCTTTGTTCTATTGGAGCCGGATCGTCGCCCTGTTCAGACCGCGCCGCGCAACTGGCCAGGCTTCTGGCGGCAGTGCGCGCCCAGGGGGCGATGACTACCGTGTCTTGTCGGATACCGGAGGCGCTGCGCGGACACCGAACAGTGCGTGCAACACGATGACCACGGCGCCGATCGTGATCCCGATATCGGCGATGTTGAAAGCTGGCCAGTGATGCGCTCCTACATGCACATCGATCCAGTCAACGACGCCCATCCGCGCAGTTCGGTCAACGAGATTGCCAACCGCTCCGCCAAGGATCATCGCCAGAGCGATCCTTTCCGCGGAGCCTGTTTCCGGTTTCCGGATCATCCGAACGATCAGGATCGACGCGAGTACGGCTACAACGATGAAAAGGTAGCGTTGCCAGCCGCCAGCCGTGGCCAGAAGACCGAACGCCGCTCCCTGATTGATCACATGGACGATGTTCAACAAGGGTAACAACTCGATCTGCTGGCCGTAGGCCAGACGTTCCACGATCGCGGCTTTGGTGACCAGGTCGGCAAGGGCGATAAGCCCGGCGACCAATACGGCAGCGAGCGGTGAAAAGGGTTTAGCCACTATTCGTTCCTATACAGTTGACGGTCAGATGTTCAGCGCACGCTTGTCGACAGCGAGCGCCGCTTCCCTGATTGCTTCATACAATGTCGGGTGCGCGTGGCAGATCCGGGCAATGTCCTCCGAAGACGCCGAAAACTCGAGCGCCATTGCCGCTTCACCGATCATTTCCGACGCGAGCGAGCTGACGATATGCACGCCCAGCACAAGGTCCGACTGGGCATCGGCCAGGACCTTGACAAACCCCTGTGCGTCGCCGTGACCGAGTGCGCGCCCGTTGGCCGAGAAAGGAAACTGTCCCGACTTGAATGCGCGTCCTTCGCGGGCCAGTTCCTGCTCCGTCTTGCCAACCCATGCGGCTTCCGGACTCGTATAGATGATGAAGGGGATGGCGGCGTAATTCACATGCCCGGATTGCCCTGCGACGATCTCGGCGACCATGATTCCCTCTTCCTCGGCCTTGTGCGCAAGCATTGGCCCGCGCACGACGTCACCGATGGCGAACAGGTTCGGCAATGTCGTCCGGCAGTGTTCATCGACCGGAACATAGCCGCGCTGGTCGACCTCCAGGCCAATCGCCTCGATTCCCAAGCCATCCGTATTGGGCACGCGCCCGATCGCCACGATCACCTTGTCGAAAGCGAGCTCCCTGGAGACGCCGGTACGGTCTCGATACGAAATGTGCGCCCCATCGCCGCTGTGCGCGATGCTGTCGATGCTCACGCCAAGGTCGAATTTCAGCCCCTGGCCAGACATCAGCTTGAGCATTTCCTTGGACACGGCGGTGTCGCAGCCCGGCAGGAAATCCGGCATGGCGTCGAGCAGGGTGACATCCGCACCCAGGCGCCGCCACACTGACCCCAGCTCGAGACCGATCACGCCGGCACCAACCACGCAGAGGCGTTTCGGCACCTCGCGGAAATCGAGTGCTCCGGCGTTGTCGCAGATGATCGAATTGTCGATCCGGGTGCCCGGCAGCTGGCGCGGCTTCGACCCGGTGGCGATGATCACGTTACGCGCGCTGATCTGCTGCACCGAATCCTCCGCCGAGACTTCCAGGGAATACACCCCGTCCTGCATCCCGACGAAGCGCGCCCGCGCCTTGATAAAATCTACCTTGTTCTTCTTGAACAGGTATTCGATCCCCTTGGCCATCTTCGTGACCACCCCGTCCTTCCGGTCGATCATCTTGTCGATGTCGATCGCCGCGCCGCCGGTGGTAATCCCGTGCTCGGCGGTGTGGTGCACGACTTGCTCGTACAGGTGGCTCGACGCAAGCAATGCCTTCGATGGGATGCATCCCACGTTCAGGCAGGTTCCTCCTGGGCGCGCCTGGCCGTGTGGTGCGGCGTAGGGATTCGATTCGATGCAGGCCACGGACAAGCCGAGTTGT
The DNA here is from genome assembly GCF_041023745.1 of Massilia sp. X63. Classification (NCBI taxonomy): domain Bacteria; kingdom Pseudomonadati; phylum Pseudomonadota; class Betaproteobacteria; order Burkholderiales; family Oxalobacteraceae; genus Massilia; species Massilia sp. X63. The sequence goes on along the minus strand of NZ_JBFTEF010000009.1, from coordinate 150,020 downwards.
CCAGCGCGGATTGCAGCGATGTACCCGCCTGAACCCGCGCCAACAATGACCAGGTCGTATTGCGCTTTCATGTGATTCCTTCCAATGTCCGAGTCGTTGCGTTCACTCTACTGGATTGTTCAAATTCCCTCCGCCACGCTCTCGGGCGGACGGGCGAAACGCTGGTAAAGCGTCGGCAGCACGAACAGCGTCAGGATCGTGGCGGAGATCAGGCCTCCGATCACGACGGTGGCCAACGGCCGCTGCACCTCGGCGCCGGCACCGGTTGCTAATGCCATCGGGACGAAGCCCAGCGACGCGACCAGTGCCGTCATCAAGACGGGGCGCAGGCGCCGAAGCGCACCTTCGCGCACCGCTTGAGCCCACGGAAGCTGTTTGGCCAGGTCGTCGATCGAACCCGCCATCACCAGCCCATTGAGGACGGCAACGCCGGACAGCGCGATGAATCCGACGGCCGCCGAAATCGAAAATGGCAGGCCACGCAGCCAGAGTGCGGCGATCCCCCCGATCAGGGCGAGAGGCACGCCCGTGAACACGACCGCGGCAGCGCGCCAGGAACCCACGGCTGAATACAGCAACAGGACGATGAGCGCGAAGCAGGCCGGTACCACGACCGCCAGGCGCATCCGCGCACGCTCGAGGTTCTCGAACTGCCCGCCCCAGGCGAGCCATACGCCGGCGGGCACCCGTACGTCCGCGTTGATGCTTGCGCGCGCTTCGCTGACCACGCCGGCGATGTCGCGTCCGCGCACGTTGGCCTGAACGACCACCCGGCGCTTGCCGTTCTCGCGGCTGATCTGGTTCGGTCCCTTGGCCGTCTCCAGCGTGGCCACCGATCCCAGCGGCACGAAGCTGCCGCCCGGCGTCAGCACCGGCAACAGGCGCAAGGCTTCGACATCGTTCCTGGTCTTCTCGCCCAGTTTCACCACGACGTCAAAGCGCCTGTCCCCCTCGTAGATCGAGCCGGCCTCACGTCCCGCAACGGCTGCCGCCAGGGTGTCGTGCACGTCCTGGGCGGTCAGCCCGACCCTGGCCATGGCGTCGCGGTCCAGGCGGACATCGAGCAGCGGAAGCCCCTGCACCTGCTCTACCCGGACGTCTTCCGCGCCCTCGACCGCACGCAGTTTTTCGGCAACCTGCTCGGCGGTGCGGATCATGGCGTCGAAATCATCGCCGTAGACCTTGACCGCGATGTCACCCCGTACGCCCGCCAGCAGCTCGTTGAAGCGCATCTGGATCGGCTGGGTCAGCTCGTAGTTCTGGCCCGGGATGCCTGCAACCGCCTTCTCGATCTTCTCAACCAGCTCGGCCTTGCTCATCCCGGGTTCCGGCCATTCCGAACGGTCTTTAACGATGACAAAGGTGTCCGTGATATTCGGCGGCATCGGGTCGGCGGCCAGTTCGGCCGTACCTGTTCGGGAGAACACCAGCTTTACCTCGGGCAGCTTGCCGACAGCTTTCTCGACCGCGAACTGCATCGCCTGGCTCTGGTCCAGGGAGGTGCCGGGAATGCGGGCGACCTGCAGCAGCACGTCCTGCTCGTCGAGTGTCGGAAGAAACTCCTGTCCGAGTGTCGTGAACAGGCCGAGCGCGCCCGCGAAACCGGCAGCCGCCAGCACGCCGACCAGCTTGGGTTTGGCGAGCGCGCGGTCCAGCCAGGGCGCGTAAGACGACGAGGCGGCCTTGACCAGCTTGTTCTCCTTTTCGTCGACATGGCGCGAAAGCCACAGCGCGATCGCAGCCGGCACAAACGTGAGCGAGAGGATGAAAGCGAAAACCAGGGCCAGAATCACCGTTACCGCCATCGGTGCGAACATCCGGCCTTCCACGCCCTGGAACGTCAACAGGGGGACGTAGACGAGAATAATGATCGCCTGGCCATAGACGCTCGGCCGGATCATCTCGCGCGCGGCGGCGGCAACGGTATCGAGACGCTCCGCCTTGGTGAGTATCCTGCCGGTAGCGTGCTGGCGTTCGGCGATGCGGCGCAGCGCGTTCTCCACGATGATCACGGCGCCATCGACGATCAGGCCGAAGTCCAGCGCGCCAAGGCTCATCAGGTTTGCGGAGAGCCCCGCCTCGAGCATGCCGGCCGAGGTCATCAGCATGGTGACCGGGATGACCGCCGCGGCAATCAGCGCCGCGCGCAGGTTTCCGAGAAGCGCAAATAGCACCGCGATGACCAGGAGTGCGCCCTCGGTGAGATTGGTTGCCACGGTCTTGATGGTGGCATCGACCAGGCGTGTCCGATCGAGGACTGGCCGGATCATCAAGTCCGGCGGCAGGGAACGTGCGATTTCCTTCAGTCGGACATCGACGGCCGCGGCAACGGTCCGGCTGTTCTCGCCAATGCGCATCACGGCCGTACCGACGACGACCTCCTGGCCGCCTTCAGACGCCGACCCGAAACGCATCTCCTGTCCCAGGCCGACGCTAGCAACGTGCGACACCAGCACTGGCGTGCCGTTACGGGTGGTGATGACGGTCTTCGCCAGTTCTTCGGACGAAGTTATGCGCGCATCGGCCTTGACGGTGAGGGCCTCTCCGTTCTGGACGACGACGCCGGCGCCGGCGCTCGTGTTGTTGCGCTCGAGCGCCTCCCCCAGCATCGTCAGGCTGATACCCAGGGCCGCGAGCCGCTGCGGATCTGGCGTGACCACATACTGCTTGACGTAGCCCCCGATGACGTCGACGCCCGCCAGCCCTTCTGTATTCTTGAGCTGCGGTGCGACGATCCAGTCCTGCACCGTGCGCAGGTAGGTGGCCTTCTCGGCAGCGCTGCGCAGCACTTCCCCTTCCGGGGTGATATAGCTGCCGTCCGCCTGCAAGCCGGCCGACGTGCCAGCCGACGTACCGGCTTTCTGGGCCGGCTTGGATGCATACTCCACCGTCCACATGTAAACGTCACCAAGCCCGGTCGCAATCGGGCCCAGGCTCGCGGCAGCACCCGGGGGCAAGTTGCGCTCGACGGCGCGCAGCCGCTCCGCCATCTGCTGGCGAGCAAAATAGATATCCGTGCCATCCTTGAAGACTGTCGTGACCTGTGCAAATCCATGCCTGGTCAACGAGCGCGTGGATTCCAGTCCGGGAATGCCGGCAAACGCCGTTTCGATCGGATAGGTGACCTGCCGTTCGACGTCGGCCGGCGCGAGCGCCGGTGCGACGACGTTGATCTGCACCTGCGTGTTGGTGATGTCCGGTACCGCGTCGATCGGCAGGCGCGTCAGTGCGAATGCGCCGAGGATCGACAGCAGGATGGTGGCGATGAGGACGTGCCACCGCCGCGCAACGGAAAAGTTGACGATGCGAGCAATCATGGTTGGGTATCCTTCAGGAGCCGTTGAACGAGGAAATCAGTCATCGTCCCCTGCCTCTCCCTTGCCATGCTCCGCCTTCAGCAGATAAGTATTGCTGACCGCAATCTGTTCCTTGCCGTCGAGGCCGGACATCACCTTGACGTAGCCGGCCGCGTTACCGCCGAGGACGACGTGCTTGATCGCGAATCCTTCTTTCTCCCGGACGAACACGCTCGGCTTGTCCTCCACCGTCTGCACGGCGGTCCGTGGAATGGCCAGTTGAGCGCCGCCGGCACTGCCCTCGAGCGCGATCGACGCCCTGACCGTTTCGCCGATGCGCCAGCTCCCCTGCCCGTTCGACAGCCGTGCAATGGCGCGTACCTGGCGGGTGGCGGGATCGAGGACGCGCGATACGTGGGTGATGCGGCCTGCACCGGTTCGACCGTCAGTCGACACGTCCACCGCCGTACCAACCGTGACGCGAGCCGCGTCGTTCGGCGACAGCGAAAGCTCGACGGCCAGTTCGTTGAGGTCGGCCACTTCGAACAGATGTGCGTCCGGCGCGACGATGTCGCCCAGTGCGGTCTGCCGTGCCGTGACGTTACCCTTGATCGGCGAGCGCAGCATCAGCCGGTTAAGCTGCCCACCGCCCGTTGCCCCGGCGGCGGCGAGTTGTTGCTCGGCCAGGCGAAGGCGGGTGCGTGCTTCTTGCGCCGCGTTGCGCGCAATCTCGAATTCCTGTCGCGAGGTGACTTTTTCGTCAAACAAACGTTCTTCGCGCGCGAACGTGGCTTGCGAGAGCTCGTACTGCCGCTTGGCAATTTCGACGTCCGCCCGGAGCTGGGCTACGTCACGGCTTTCGATTACAGCCAGCACGTCGCCCCGAGCGACCGGGTCGCCCAGGTTGCGCCGGACCTCGACAACTCGGCCGCCAACTGCGCTCGAGACGACAGCTGCATGCTTCGGGTCTGCCGCGATGACTGCAGGCGCCTCGACCGCCCCAGCGAAGGACTGTCGAACCGGCATGATCTCGATACCCGCGGCTTTGATTTGCTGGTCCGACAGCGCTACAAAATCTTCCTTGCCTTCGGCTTCGCCTTCCCTCTCCGCAGCTTCGCCCCGCTCGCCGGCTTCGCCGCTCTTCTCGGACTTTTCGGCCTTCTCGGCTTTTTCGCCCTTTTCGGAATTCTCGGCTTTCTCGCCTGAGGCGTTCGCCGTTTTTTCACCCTGTTCGGCAGCTTGTTTAGGGGCTGTTTCTGGCTTGGGGGAGCATGCGCCCAACAGGATCATCGCGGCGCACAGGCCCGATCGGAATACCGCTTGCATGGGTCAATCCTTATAAATTGGAGAGTTGGAACCTTGTAGCCGAGCCAGACGTGCCCGGGCAGTATGTAGTGCAGCGAGCGCGTCGACTGAGCTTTCGCGGGTTTCGGCTAAAGAGCGCTCGGCCTCGATTAATTCGAGTTGCGGGAATTTTCCTTCGGCGTAGCCGATCCTCGCGATGCGCGCCGCTTCTTCTGCGGCGGCGAGCGCAGGGCCATTGGCGGCCCGTGCGGCCGCCAATGCGTCGGCCACCTCTACTTCGGCCTGCGCGTTGGACTGCTCGAATTCCAGTGCGACGGCACGGCGCGCGGCGGAAGCCCGATCGTATTCCGCCCGCGAGCGCGCCAGCGCGGCCGTGCCCTGATTGAACAATGGCAGCGGGACCGACAGGCCGAGCACAGCGGCCTTGTCGGGCGATTCGCCGTAACGGCGCATGCCTGCAGTCAGCGTTACGTCCGGTATCCGGTCGCGCCTGGCCGCATCGACGCGCGCTTCCGCAGCGGCCACTTCGGCCTCTGCTGTCGCGATCGCCAGCCCCTGCCCTGCCGGCGGCGTCATCTCGCTGCGTTCGATCTGCTCGAACCACGTGGACGCGATCGTGAACGGCATCGCCATACCTGTCAGTCGTGCGATCGTTTTCTGCGCCAGTTCGACGGCGCGCACTGCTTTGCCTAGCCGAACCTCGGCATTGATTCGCAGCACGTCCGCCCTTTGCTCCTCTATCGGAGATGCTTTTCCGACGCGTACCCGTTCACGTGCTGCATGGTGAGCACGCGCGGCCAGTTCATGAGCAGCCTTTGCGATCGCGACATAGCGCTCGCTGGCAGCAAGGGTAACGAACGCCTCGGTAATCAGAAATGTCAGCTCCGCTTCCGCGGAGCGCGCCCCAATACCGGCGGCGGCCCGTTCAGCCTGTGCCACGCGCATCCTCGCGCCGCGCTTACCACCGAGCTCCAGGGGCATCGACAGCGCAACCGTCTTTTCTCCCCCACCGAAACCGGAGTAGCGTCCCGATCCCAGGACATTTTCAGCCTCAAGGGAAAGTGTCGGGTTCGGTCGAAGTCCAGACTGCCGCACGTTGGCATCGGCGACGCGCAAGGCTGCGTCAGCGCTCTGCAATTGCGGTGCCTGGAGTCTAGCCCGTGTGACGGCCTCGGCAAGCGTCAGTGGAGTGCCCTCAGCAAAGGCAGAGCCTGCGGCCATACACATGACCAGCAGGGCCGTGGCGACGGAAGCGTTCATCTTGATGCGCATGATTGGATTTGCTTGACGGATTAATAAATGAGCTTTATAAACCTTGAAGCCACTTTAATGTCAAGCACATGTCACGCACATTTACGATAGGACAGCTGTCCGCTGCGGCGGAGATGCCGCCAGCGACGATTCGCTATTACGAGAAAATTGGGTTGCTCGACTCTCCATCCCGCTCCGGCAGCAACTACCGGCTGTACGGGAGCGAGGATGTAGCCCGCCTGAGCTTTGTTCGCCGTGCACGGGAGATCGGATTCACGGTTGACCAGGTTCGAAGCCTGTTGGCCTTCTCCGACCAGCGAGACGGCGACTGCTGCGCCGTGACTGCGCTGACAGAACAACACCTTGCCGAGGTCGAGCAAAAGATCAGAGACCTCAACGTATTGAAAGAACACCTTTCCCGCCTGCTGGTTTCATGCCGGGGCGGCCGATTTGCCGATTGCCGGATCATTGACGCCCTTACGCCGCCGGAACAAGCCGGATAGCTTACTCAGACTGGTGCCAATCGCTGGCCCTGAACACACTTGACCTTGAAGCTGGTTGAAGGTTTATCCTCCGATAACCAGTCACCATAGGTTCATTGTCATGACACAAGATCAAACCACAGCGGCAACCCGCCTTGAAACCGAACTGTTCGTTTCCAAAATGGACTGCCCGTCGGAGGAAAACCTGATCCGGATCGCTTTGGGCAAAGTCGACGACGTCGATCACATCGCCTTCGACCTCAATACCCGCACTGTCACTGTGCTGCACCATGGGAATGCAGATGCCCTTGTCGACGTGCTGCACCCCCTGCGACTCGGCGTCGAACTGCGCGGATCGCGCCCGGCCAAGCCAGAGCAAGCCAGCCAACGCACGATTAGCACACTTGGAATTCCGAAGATGGACTGCCCGTCCGAGGAAAACATGATTCGCATGGCACTGGCCGATGTCGACGGCATTCAATCGCTCGACTTCGATCTCTCCCAGCGGCAGCTCCACGTCTTGCACACGGCAGACATCTATCCCGTATTGTCGAAGCTCGCCCCGCTCAACTTCGGCACCCATCTGATCGGATCCCGTCCTGATTTGTCTGACGCGGCCCCTGGTACCGACAAGGCAGGTGACGCGTCGGAGGCGAAAACGCTTCGACTGCTGCTTGCTATCAATGCCGTGATGTTCGTGGTCGAGCTGGTGTGGGGATTGATTGCAGAATCAACCGGGTTGGTGGCTGATTCGTTGGACATGTTCGCCGACGCTGCTGTCTACGGCCTGGCCTTGTACGCGGTTGGCCGTGCGGCTGCGCTGAAGACCCGTGCCGCCCACGTGGCTGGATGGCTGCAGCTCGTATTGGCCCTGGGCGCCCTGAGTGAAGTGCTTCGCCGCGCCTTCTTCGGCAGTGAACCCGAATCGGCGTTGATGATGGGTGTCGGCGCGGTGGCCCTCGTTGCGAACGTTGCTTGCCTGGTGATGATCGCCAAGAAGCGCGATCGCGGAGCACATATGAAGGCAAGCTATATCTTCTCTGCGAACGACGTCATCGCAAACCTCGGTGTGATCGCGGCCGGGGCGCTTGTCACCTGGACCGGTTCGCCTTATCCGGATCTGATCGTTGGCACTGTCATCGCTGTGATCGTTCTTACTGGCGCGCGTCGAATTCTCAAGCTGAAGTGAAGATGCTGCTGACCGCCCCCCAGCCTTGATAGCGGGGGCGCGGCAGGCCGGCGAAAGAGCTTCTTCTGCTACATCATTCGCTCGCGGTAGCTGCACCAGTACGACGCGGCATGGGCTGCGCCTATTGCCACGCCGACTTTGGAAGTGCTGACAACTAAGCCGACCGCAGAACACCCGTGCCTGCGTCCGGAAGGTACTTCCGCGGGCATAAAGCACCGTTTCAGCCGTTTTTGGACATCGTGGTCTTGGCTTCAAGCGACAGTAGAACAGGTAAGCCCCTGCAGCCAGCCCGAAAGATACAAGATCAAGTGCACGAGCATGTCTGAGCTCAGCTTCAGCAGGCATAGTTTGTACTTAATTTCATGGGCGAGTCTTGCAGCGCAGTTCTTGCCCAGAAGTTTTTCAACACAAAAGGTCGATAGCGGACAGTGCCATTCGCACCTAGTGACAGTTTTATTTGTCCGCGGCTCAGTTGCCTGCACGAATATTCACCGGACCTAGTGAAGATTTTCTTGGCCTGACGTGCCGATGTGCACGTGTGAAATCAAGGAGATACGCGCTAGCGTAGTGACGATTTTATTCATCCACTACACACGGCGCCACACGAGCCATTTCTGAGAATTTGCTCGGTCGTCCATAGTGCGTCGCCGGTGCTTGCCGCGCGCATCCATAGCAGCCGCGACGTCTTGATACCCCAAGTCTGGAATGCCATCGCGTGCGGGATATACGGCGGCTGTACCAGGGCGACGCGGCGCGTGGCCGACAGCGCCTGTAGCACAGGCTTTAACAACTGAAGCTCACCTATTCCACCGGCGAGCAGGAGCAGCTCCGTCAAACAGGAACGTGGCCACCCTTTGTTAGGCAACTCCGCATCCAACAATGGGTGACCACTCGAGATCGTTACCGCGCGCGACACCGCCAACTCGCTCGCCCTCCAGATATCGGGCAGCCGAGCCGGATCGAAGGCGGCGTCGACGCCCTGAGCTGGTATAAGGGGTGGGCAAAGCATAAAGTTTCGCAAATGCATTTATACTGTATGAATGTACAGTATATCCGATCCGCATTGACCAAGTTGTTAAATGTTTGTCAGTCGGACAAGCACGTTCCGGAAACAATTAGTCATGCTGAGCCGTGGTTCGCATCCGTAGAAGGGCGAATGGGGGGTGTTACAGGGCGCGTCGTGGTTGCAAACGACCTTACTTGACGATCGACATTGTCGCGTAGAAACTCCGGAGTGCAGTTTAACCGTTTACCGACAGCTGAGGAAGGAATGCAATGCTCGATACAACAGTAAGGTATGGCCAGCGCGTGATCAGGATGACCACCCTTCTTGCGAAGGGCAAAATCCAGTGGATCAGCTATAAAATGCCCCTGCGCCCTGGTCGGATCACCGTGCTAGCCCGAGGCGGGGGCATGCTGTTCTGCGAACAGGAGCATGAGGACATGTTCTTCCGTGGCTGACCTTACAACGCCTGCGCCTGCGGCAGGAGCCAGCTCATGGGCGGATCGTTGCCGAGTTGCCGCCGACGCGGCGCGTTAAATCAACGGTGACCCCTTGCAGAGCTCCCGTGGCGTTTCGCTGGAGAACGAATGGCAGGGCGACCAGCTCTTTAGATCCCATCACGCCGAACTTGGCGGCACCGTACCACTGTGATCCGCATGTGATCACGCCACGGTATCGACCAAGCGGCAGCTGCGCCTCCACGGTCTCCCGGCTCCGCACAAAGACCTGCAGTAGCAGTTGCTTGCTCTCCCACTGCACCATTTCAAAAATACAGTGTTTCCCGTCCTTGGGGCCTGTAACCTGACCGGCGCCATCTCGTTCGTCGCCCCATAAAACGCTGCCGCTACAAGAATCCCGGTGGAAGGCATGTCGCCCGAGACAGCTTCAAGTGCAACAGCCAGTTTCGGCTCACCGGAAATCGATAGGTGAAGCGGCCAATAGCGCGCAGCTGCAAGGCCAGCGGCGACCAGCACCACCACAATCGTCCACCGAGGAATACTGCGAAACGGCGGAGCACTCGCTTCCTCGCGCATGTGCGCTCTGCGAAAAACCTTCGGCGAGTAGTAAGCCGACTTCACGGGATCTCGCCCACGCGATTCAGTGCTCATGCTTCAAACGCTCAACACGGCCTGTTCGCCGCGATATCGGCCACCGCATCGCCTTCGTAATACCGAAGCATGAGGTGCCCTGCCACGTTGCTGATCAGATCCATGATGGGGAGCGGACCATCACCTTCCTTATCGGGCTCATGGCCTACGTTCAGTAGGTACCATCGGTTGAGCCCCTCCCGGCCGTCGATCTCGAACGAGCCGATCGTTTCAGGAAGGGCCTCGTCGAAGATCGCGATGATCATGTTGTCGATGTCGGCGCCGCCGGCACTGCCAGCCCCTTCTCGTCGGTGATGATGGCAAACAGGCCAGGGGCGTCACGCTCAGTCGTGCGCCACGCCGTGGTCGATTCGCTGGTGCTGTAGAGTTCAAGCAATGGGATCACCTTTCATTTCACTTACTGTGGCGCGACAGGATTTCGCGCATTCGGGCGATATTTTCTGACCGGCCCGCTGGCAGCCGCTTGGCTTCGAGCTCGCGGCGGAATACTTCAGGGTGGTCTGCCGCTTTCGGCAGCCTGGCCAGTGCTGCCTCGCTTTCTCGCGCGAGCCGCGACCACCGCGCATCACTCTCCGAGCGGTAGAACGCAGCAGCTGGCCTGAGATCGAAGTCAACGGCGCACACCCTCGTGACCGCAGCATCTAGCTCCGCCTCGGAACTGATCGCCTGGCGCCGGTGCTCCAGCTCTAGTGCAAACGGGATCAGGAACCGATTCTCGACCACGCGCTCATTGTTCGACACAACCAGATCGCGACACCGTTCCTCGCCCAGGAGATCACGCACGAAGGAAGGCATGGGCCACCAGCCCCACACCAGGTGCCAGTCTGCTGCCCTATTCTCGTCGACAGGCACTGGGGTCGCAATCGGCTCAGGCAGTAGCTTTCTATCCGAGCTCATACACGTGATGGGGTCCATCGAACTTCACGTAGCGCCATGTCGTCAGGCCGATCGCCTTTGCGACCTGCTTTGCCGTTTCCTTGCTCCCAAAGCCCGGCACTGCGCTCAAGTCGAGATGCTCAAGAAGGGAAAACTGCCCAGGCTGCAGTGATCGAATGTCGGCCGCCTGATTGAGGGGTACCACATACCACCGAACCTTCGTCTCGGTCGTAGCAAGGATATAGGTCATGTCGAGTCCTTCTTCATGGCCGGGCCGGGAGTGGTGTCTCGCTGCAGAACTTCCTGGACGCCTCGTGGAAGCCGGGCTCGCCCTCGATCCGGACCTCACCACCCGCCTCACCGTCCGAAACGACGAAACCCTTGAAGCCGTCGTACCCGCCCATGCGGTTCTTTGAATTTACACGACCACACACTGCGCCCGTACGTCGAACCAGGTATGTCGACTTGTAGCGCGCAGACTCAGGATCGTTTAAGCGTTCCTCGATGCTCCATTTGGCGCGGGCAATCGTCAACGGCTTTGGCTTTGGCAGATCCAGTGCCTTGCACCCTTTCCGGGCAACGTCCGAAAATTCGACACGGCCTTGGGCGTCGACGCATTTAAACACAGTCAAGTCAGCGGCCACGGCGGATACTGAGTATGCGGCCAACGAGAGCAAGGCCAACGAAACGGAAATCGAACGCATCAGGGTATTGTTACTCGGCTGCCGGCCGCTTCGGGGTGCAGTCTGCACCAGGTGGTCTAATGCCATTTGCGAAAGGAGAGTCACTATTCAGGGAGATCGAAACCGGCCAGATCCAGGTATGACCGCATTTTCTCCGGGCTTTCCCAATGGGCGCAGTAGAGCGAACAGTCCCACAGCTCACCGATGGTCGCGCCACTGTCATCACGCAGTACTATAGGACGCATCGCGCTCGCTCCGGTCATATGGTGATTGATGAATGCCCATACATCCGCAAGGTCGGCGTCCTCGCAAAAAACTCTTACGTTATCCCCTACGACTACGGCGCCCACCGGCGGGATGTCGTAGTTGGCCGGGATCGTCACCTTCTTGAGCGACATCGGCTGGCCATCGGCGCCGTAGACGGCAATGTGGACGCTGCGCTTGCCGGCATCATGACCTTCCACGAATGCGGTCACGCGATCGAGGTAGGGGAACTTGAACTGGTCTTCGCCCACGCCGGGCTTATACGGCGCTGACTTGAGCTTTCCGACCAGGCCCTCGCCGCCGCGCGCGCGCACTTCGCGATCGAGCTCGCGTGCTTCCGCCGGTGTACTCGCCACCGCAACGGAGACCCAGCACGGCGACGGCGCCGAGTGCAGGAGCTGCTGCAGCGCCATCCAGCGCGCCTCGCACGGCCGCGCGCCGGCTGGATCCTCGTTCGTAGCCACCAGGTCGAACGCAGCGTAGCGACCCTGGCCCATGTCCTCGCCGTCGAGTACGCAGAACGGTACCGGCAGCGCCGCAACGGAGTCGGCCAGCACCTTCGGGATCGGGACGATCAGGCCGTCACGATTGGTACCGATCACGGTCACCACCGCGTCGGGACCGGCGCCCTCGGTCGTCTTCCGGATCATGCGGCGCTCGCCATCCTTCTTTTCTTGCCACATGTAGGCGGGGTCTTCCATCCGCTGATAGACCACGGCCGCGGGGACAGCGCCGAGCAGCTGCGGGGCCAGACCGGAAACGCGCTCGGCCGGCACGGCGCTCTGGTATTCGACACCGGCGCCCTGGGGCACGTAGCCGCCCTTGGCCGAGGTCTTTTCCTTCATGGTCTGGTCGAACACCTTCTTGGCGTGTTCGTAGGGCACGGCGCCTTCAATCTTCTCTTTGCGCTTGAGCGCGGCCCCGTGCTTGCCGTTCTCGTAGAACAGGCGCCACAGGCCCGTGCCGGCGGCGTCGGGCTCGAGGTGCAGGTTGTAGTCCTTGTCAGCGCCATCTTTCTGGGAGCGCATAAAGACGTGTTCTTCGCGGTGCTGGGTCATAGTTATTTCCATCGAATTGGTGAAGACCCGATGGTATGGAGCCGGCGCGGGCGTGGTTGCAGAACCGCCCCGCGCCCGGCCGCCAGCGCCACCTTGCAACCACGGCGCAGCACTCGCCCTACACTCCTCCGCTCACAGACAACGGAGGAACCATGGCCGCCACTACTTTCGACCCGGACAAAGCAACCGGCATGCTCAACTTCGCCCAGGGCGTGCGCCTTACACCGACTATCCGGGCACTTCTCGGCGCGCTGGCGCTGGATACGGCCGGCGCCAGCGAGTCGGATGACACCCTGCCCTTCTCTGGCGAGTCGACCGCCACGTGGAACAGCGTCCTTGCCCACACCGCGGCACTGGGCGACGAGCTGGGCCTGCCGGCGCCGGCGGCCGCGGCGCCACTGGGCGAGCAGATGCATGCCCTGGTCTCGGCGCTCGCTGCGCGCGCTGGCGCGCCAGCTGCAGGTGTCGATGCCTGGTTCCAGGAGCACACGCTCCTCCCAAGCCAAAAGCCTGAAGTCATCGACCTGGTGGAGCTGGCCAAGCTGGTCGACGACGGGCACGGCTTGACCGGCTACCGAATCGAGGAGTACAGCGTCAACGTCACCGACGGCCATTGCCACCCCTGGAACCCGTTCGAGTCGAACTTCGCCTCGCAGGGCGAGGCCGAATCGGCAGCCGAAGAATGGCTTCTTGAAAACGAGGATCACACGGAAGCGGTCATTGGCCGGGTCGTGGTGATCGACAACGTCTTGGAGTGCGACGACGCGAACGACTGCCTTACCTCGATCCACCGAGAGGATCTCGTGCACGCTCTGGCGCCGGCCGCGTAGCTCCGATCACCATGCGCCCTGCCCGGCCTCGCGCGCGGGCTGCCGGCACCGCCGAAATAATGTTGCACTCAACATCCTGCTGCATATAATGTCGTTCGGCACCTGCAGAGCGCCTCCAAGACCAGACCTTCACCTACACCCGCCGCACCCGCCCCAAGCATGAAGCACGAAAGCCCGACCGGGGATACCCCAGACCAGCACCAGGACATCGCCGAAGCATCGAGCGCAAGCGCCACTGGTGCGACAGACGCTGCGGCGAGCACGCCGAAGGAACAGCGCGCGACCAAGACCTCGACCGAGCGCGGTTCGGCCGCCGACAAGGCCCTGCTTGAAGCCGGTGGTGCGATCGTCAGCCGGCTGCGTCTGCGTCCGATTGCAGCTCGGGCGCTGACGATTCTCATGGAGCGCGAAGGCGACGTCTACGGCAAGCAGCGTGCTGCGATCGAGAACGCGTTGATTTTTGCCGCCGGCGGCACCGACGTGCTCGAGCAGCTGCTGGCCGACGAACAGGCGGCCCGTGAAGCTGAAGCTGCTGCCTTGGCCGCGGAGCAAAGAGCGGCCGAGGAAAGGGCGGCTGCGCAGGCCCAGGAACAAGCAGATCGCGAAGCGGAAGAGGCGCGGCTGGGAGAAGAGCAGGAGCAAGAGCATACGGTCAACCGGAAGCGGCTTTCGCTGATCGAAAACGACCTGGTGGCGCTGCTGGAGAAAGGCCCGATCACTGGCGCGGCTGAAGTGGGACACCGGCTCTGGTCGGACCGCGAAATGCAGCCCCAGGGCGCAGCGTGCGCGGTGAACGGGATTCTCCGGCGCCTGGTGGATCGCGGGTACGTCGCTTCGACACCAGTCGGAGATCGACAATGCTTCAGCGTGACCGAGGCTGGCCGCGACGCGCGCGAGCATGACCGTCTCGACGACATCGATCCGCGTCAGCTCACCCTCCTCACCGAAGAATAATATTCGGTCTAGTCGCGCCGTCGCGACAAACGATATTCGGCAGCCTCAACCTTCAGGCAACATTCTTTCGGGCGAGAGTTGGCCTGCGTCTTACGGGTGCGTTACCGCGGCGCACTGTACACCTCGCCAGCTTCCTCCGCCTCATCGCGCTCGACGTCGTGCTCATCGTCGGCCGGCGCCAGCCCGAGCCGCGCCGGCCGCTCAACGACTCGCCTCCCGGCGCGCCTGCCCTCCCCATAGGAGCTCACCAATGCCGTCCCATCACCAGTTGTCCCGGTAGAGAGCGTGAAATGGTCGGCGCCGGTTTCCACGAAAGCGAAGTCGAGCAGCTGCGTGGCCACCCTCCGGCCCTGGTATTCGTCCTTGACGCCTATGCCTGAGATGTCGAAGCGGCCATCCACCTCGCGATACAGCAGCAGCCGGCCGATCTGGGCACCGTCGACATGGGCCGTGAACTGCTTCTTCACGGTACCCACTGGGCCGACGGCCGGCTCCCACTCGGGCGAGGCGATGCGCACAGCGATCGGCGCGCGCCGCGGCGCGCCGTCAGCGTGACGCTGGTCAGCCACGCGGGGCCGGGCCCGATTCGCCCTCTTCGTCGTCCTCGAGCTCGGCGTCCGGTGCTGGTGCTGGTGCTGGTGCTGGTGCTAGTGCTGGTGCTGCTGCGGCACAGAAGATCTCGTGCATGCGCTCCTCGGACGGCTGCTTCATCCGGCCGCCGCCTGGAAGAATGACGTTATGGAAGGTCAACGGGAACCGTGCGAACTGCCGGCCGCGCTCGCTATGCGAGTACACGACGTTGTTATCGACCGCGAAGCTGGCGCCGTCGGCGAACTCCACCTCCAGCATGCCACTCAGGCGGCCCACGTGGATCGTGTTGCTCACCTCACGCGCGCCGGCCAGGTTACCCTTGGTCTCGACGATCGGCGCGATCTTCTCGATCACCTTGAAGATGAATTCCTCGCGCAGCGCTGTCGCATCCTTCTTGGCCAGCGCCACCAGGCCATCCTTGAAGTCGAGCTTCAGCTCGTATTCGCCGCGCGCCACGTTGATCGGCACGGCGCCGGCGTCGACGGCGGCGCGATTTTCCGGATCCTTGAGCAGCTTCATGCGCAGCGTCGGGCTCCCGGCCATGAAGAAGTCCAGGCGCCTGGCATATTCCCTGGTGAAGTGCTCGACGAGCTGGGTTTGATTGCGCTCGGTGACCTGCACCAGCACCGTCCACAGGTGCCTGGTCGCTGCCGGCGTCGCCGGGGTCGGTACGAAGCGCTGTGCGGCCGCGCGCTCTTCCGCCGACTTCACCGGGCGCTTCACGATGCATTCTTTCAGGGCCGTCATGCGCTGCGCCACTGGGACGAATTCGCTCAGGACCTGGCGCATGGCGTCCACAGCTGGATGATCACTACCGCACGCGTTCACCTTGCGCAGCGTCGCCTCGACGCGATGCAAGGCCGTGCTGTCGCCGTAATAGAGGTCGAGCAGCTCGCCGGGAACCGTTTCGCGCTGACCGTAGAAGAACGGGGCCGACACGTGCTTTTCCCAGGAATTCTCCAGGGCGCGGCCGAAGTGCTGTTTCAGCTCGTTGTGGGTGGCATTGGCGAGGGCAGCAGCAGCGACGCTGTCATTGAGCAGCTGCAGAAACCGGGGGAACGCGACCGGCGAGGTCGCAGCGGCCGCGAGGGGAAGCTCGGCAGCCGCCAGTGCTGGAAGAGGTGAAGTAGTCATGCACCGATGCTACCTGGGCGCGGAGGGCGTGGTAGCAAGCGTATCTATGCGAGCGTTGCTCAGCATGCACGTGTCTGCGCGGTGGCGACCGATCATTACTGTACGCCACCAGACACAACAGACGCGTTACCATGGCGAGCACAGTACTTATAAATCAATCGCGTGATCAGATAATGTTTTGTCGCAATAGATAATATTATGACTAATCTTGACAATGTGCTGGAAGAATGGATTCCCTATCGATTAGAGACGCTCAAGACCTTTCAAGCGGTTTGGAATTTGGCGAAAGAAACCAAGGAAGGCCGCGAAGTGCAAATCGTCGTCGACGGCAAAACGAGGCTTGTAGGAAACGTCTCGATGATCGCCAATCCAATTTGCGAAATTGGTCTAATCCACGCGCGAGCACTTCTTGAATTTCTCGGCTTGAGCCTGATAGAAGGAAAACTAAAAACCATAGAAAGGAAGCGACGAGCGGATGACATCGCAATTGAGCATTTTAAGGCTAACGGTGTCGCACTGGAACGGCTCACGCCGGAACAAGCTCTATCTGACTATCCGGGCGACCCAGAGGATGCGAGGGCCGCGTTTATGGCCGTCTTTGAATGGACAAACAAAGGTGTAGCCCATTTAACTGAAGGGAGAACGTCTCGAACTTATACAGAGGATCACTTGAAGATCGCTCTTAGTGGCATAGAATACCTCGTGAATAAACATTTATATGCCAAGCTAGGATTGACGATACCGAGTGATGACTACTAGGCTAAGTGCAGATGTTGCCATCCAAATATTTCGCAAAGCTTGACCCATGAATATAAAAAATGTGACCGCGAAAAATGGCGCGAATTACACGCTGTCTATCGATGATGACGGAACCGAGATCATAGTTAGCCGCGGTGCCGATGCGCTCGGAACAATAAGCCTGAATTATATTCAATTCGATTGGCCTGATCCGGATCACTACCATATAACACATCTGTCTTTAGAAAAATGTAGTGGAATTGGGCTCGGGCGAGAGTGCCTTATTTTTCACAAAGAGTGTTTTGGCGCACCGATTACCGCAGGCTATGATTACGGACAGGAGAGCTTGGATGGGAGCCACCTTACTGGAACGGGACCAGGCTTTATTTACACGATGCGGCAGGAAGGGGTTGTGGTCCCCTCTGCGAGCGACCGCTTTGATCGCGATGACGACTGTGACAACTAAGTCGTGTATGCATGCGTGTGCTTACGCGACCATCGCGTGCTGCACATCGTTCGCCGCCGGCGTCAGCGCATCGCGCCCACGCCCGACCGCCGCGCATCCACTCGCCGGCGTCCTGATCACCTTCCTGATCTGCTCGCGCCAGAACCTGGTGCTGGTGGGCCGGGTGCCCTCGATCTCACGGTAGATCTCCTGCAGGTCGGCCTCCCCGCCCAGGCGCTCAAGGGCCTTGCGGATCACGCGCGGCCACACTGGGCCGCCGACCGTGGCCAGGACGTCCCGATACGCGCCGGACAGCTTGTGCACGGCCGCAGTCTCGCGGTACAGCGCGAAACCAATCATCGTGCGGCGCCTGCCCTTCTCGAAGGCAGCGAAGACCAGCGGCAGGCTCAGGCCTGGGAACAGGTTCCGCGGGATCATCGACTGCGACAACGCCCAGCGCTCGGCATAGCCGACTACCCGCGCAGCAGTCTGGAATGCATAGGCCGGCAGGATGAACCCGGCTTGGCCACCGTCCGGCAGCAGCTCGTGCGCCCTGTCGAGGAACCCATCGATAAGGCTCAGGTTGAAAGGCGGATTGCCAATGATGTGCGTGGGCTCTACATCGATCTCGACCGTGCGGAAATCCCCTTCGATCACCCGGCAGCCCGTGTTGCGCCGCGCGCGTTCAGCCATGAACGGGTCGATCTCGACGCCGATCGCCTTCACGCCAGCTGGCACTGCAGATAAGAAAGCGCCTGGGCCACAACTCGGCTCTAAGATAAGATGTCCGGCACCCAACGATGGGAAGAAGCCCTCCACGATTGCCTCGGCGGCCCATTGGTGGGTTGGATACTGGCCAAGCTCTTTGATGGTCGACATGCGCGTTCCTTATTCAACTGATCACCCCATGTTACGGATGACCCGCGCGGTCTCGCAAGGAATGGTGCTGGTGGTGGCTAAGTTGGACGCGTGCCGTCAGGGGCCTGGTCCTCGTCCTCTGCCTGCGTCGCCGGCGAGAACGCATAGCGCTCCCAGGCGGACCACAGGTTCACGATCTCTACCTGGCGCGCGCGCGCATACTCGACGCAGTTGGCGGTACCGCCGGAGGTCCCGTTCCACAGCGCCAGCACGCCGGTCGCGCGGTCGACCATCCACTCGTTACGGACCTGCATCTTCCAGACAGCGTAGCCGCCGGGGCTGACGACGACGACCTTGGTGGCGCGCGCCAGGATCGTGCGGAACAGATCCTGCTGCTCGGGCCGCCACCTGCGCTCCTGGCCCTCGAATGGAACCGCGGCCGTCAAGGGTATGCCCAGCTCGATGGCCGCCAGCGCCAGCGCCGTATCCCAGCCCAGGGCCATCCCGGAGATCACCTCTTCCGGGCGGTACTTGGTGAGCGCGGCGCGCGCCAGGTCGACCAGGCGCGATGACACGGCGGCGCCGTAGCCACCCAGCTTGTCGGGCCGGTGGCCGGTACCGGCCAGGACGGCGTGAGGAAAAAGGGTAGATGTATCGGTCATGTTGAGGCCTATGGAAAGCGCGCTGGCGCCCCGAAAACTATGGCATTAAGGATTCGATACACCGTGGGGGATGTCAAACACCCAGCTGCGATCGCACGTCGCGGCCGACCAGGCAACGCGCGGCAGATCGCCCCGCGCCGTCGTGCGGAGCCATCGACTTCAGACTGAACTCGGCAACATTCAACTCGCAAGCAGACTTCGACTCGGCCTGGATGACGATGGGCTTGACCGCATCCTTCCCCTTCACGACCATGTACCAGTCAGCGTCATTGAGCGAGCCGAAAAGTGCCACGTCATCCGCGGCCGGGGCCGGGGCCTGGGCCTGGGCCGCGGCAGTAGCCGGACGTGCTGGCGCCGGTGCTGGCGCGTGGGGAGTGATGGCCTGCCTGCCGCATGCCGTGAGGACGACCATGGTGGCCAAGGATGCTGCTGTTACGAGTTTTGCGTGCTTCTTCATCTGACTTCCTGGATGTGCCCAACGGCGCTGCGCGCCGCCTGATTCGGGCGGTTTTAAGTAATAGGGATAGGCGCCGGCGGGATACGCACGCGGGCAGATTCTGCGTAGCGCTCGGCGGAGCGGCGATCGTGCAGACCGAGGTATTCCTCCAGGTCCGCAAGCGACGTGCCGGCCTCCAGCTCGCGCTGGGCAAAGGTATTACGCAAGGTCCGGCCGCCCTCGCGCTTCAAGGTGATGCCGGCCGCGGCGAAGGTGGTGCGCACCTGGCGGTAGAGAGTGAACGCCTTGACCTTGCCGCCGCTGGGCATCGCCGGGAACAGGATCTGGCCAGGCACGTCCATCTTGGCGCGCTCCGCAAGCCAGCTCTTGACCTCGGGCACGGCAAATGGCCGTAGCATGGTCACGTGCTTGCGACCGAACTGGCTACCGGGCACCGGCCACACCGTCACCGGCACCGAGCCGGAGTCATCTGGCGCGCCGATATTCTCGATGTACAGCTCGATGACTTCGCTCACCGTCAGGCCGGCACCGATCATCAAGGCCATCATGGCGCGGTCGCGCCGGCGGCGCCAAACCAGGGCGGAGTCTTCCGCCAGCTGGGCCGAGCGAGCGGGCAGCGCCTGCATGAAAGCGGCCTGCTGCTCGAGCGTCAGCCATTCCTTAGGCAAATCCTTCCCGCGGCCGCCAGGCATCTTCCCAAGCGCGACTGACGCCACGCGCGCCGGGTTCGGCTGAATGCGCAGGTGGTCGTAGACACGCTCCAAGAGCCGCACATACCGGTTGCGGATCTCGCTGTTCAGGTCTTTCGTGCTGCCCTTCTTGGGCGGCTCCATCGCAGCGTCCAGGAACTGCAGGATGTGGTCCTTCGTTACCCGGTCCACGGACAGACCTTCGCCATGCATCCAGCGCACGAACTTCGAGAACATGGCGACGTAGCCCTTGATTGACCGCGCGCCAAGGGGCTGGGGCTCCTGCGTCTTGCCATCGGCAGTGACGCGTTTCGGACGCTTGCCCAGCTCGACGAACTTCACGCTCTCGACGAAGCCGCCGAACGCGGTCATCGGGTCTGCGATCCAGTGCGCTTTCTTGTCGAACAGGTGCGTTTCGGTGGTGGTCATGTGTGCGCAGCCTCACGGCTCTCCAGTAGCTTAGGTGGCACCATCATATCCCCGACCAGCTGCAGGACGGGACCTGGCAGCACGGCGACCGTATTGGCCCGGCGGTGCACGAGATCCCACTCGGGCGTATAGCAAACGAAGACCCGTTCGACACCCTCGACATGCTCGTTGCCGCTCCCGGTGCCGCGCAGGGCCGCGAGAGTGCACCACTCGTCGCCACGGCGCAGGCCAACCAGGAACTCATTCCACGGCGTCGCCGGCGGCAGCCCTGCGTGCACGAAACCCAGGTGCGCCGCGCCGTCGCCGATCGAAATCGCCAGTGGCAGCAGTCGCATGGTGGCCACGAGCTGCTGGCGCTGCTGCTCGCCGGCGCCAGCTAACCAGTCCATACCGTGATAGTCCAGCTCGGCGAGCGCGGCAACCGCCTCGTCGTCCGGCGGGCCGTCTGCAAAGAGATCCAGGAGATCCTGCTCACCGTTGCTGATGACGGCGAAGACCGAGGGGGTGCGCAAGAACCGGATGCAGCCAGTGAGCGACTCGCGCCCGGACAAGAGGTGCCCGACCGAGATCAAGCGGTCCCGGCCAGGCTCGAAGTCAGCTTCACGCATGGCCATGAGAACCTGATCGAACGCGCCGCAAACGTCGCCGACGATAAAGTCCCGTCCCACCCTGTTGTGAGGCAGACACAGGACGGCCGGGTTCGCCGCGCTCACGCGCGCGCCCCCTTCAAGCCGACCTTCTGTCGTCGCGTCACTACCATTTGCAATCACGCCTTTGCCCTGCCTTTGTTCTCTTTTATGCTCATACTACGTAGATGATACAGAAGGTTATAAAGCTATGGAACCTACAACTAGCGCAATCGAAAAACGCTCCGACCCGATGGCCGGCATCGGCTCGGTAATCGACACGGAGACCACCGGCCTCGATCCGAAGAAGGATCGGGTCATCTCGTTCGGCCATGTGCGCCTGGTCGACGGCAAGATCACCGAGAAGATCGAGTGGTTCTTCAACCCCGGTGACGTGCCGATCAATCCGGAAGCGATGAAGGTACACGGCATCACGCCTGAGTTCCTGGCAGACAAGCCGCCCATCAAGGGCTACCTGCTCAGGATCGTCGAGTTGATGGTCGAGTCGATCGTCTGCGGCCACAACCTCAAGTTCGACGTCGACATGCTCAACGCCGAGCTGGCGCGCCATCGCTACCCGCCACTGGAGCAGTTCATCGCTGGCAAATTCGACACCATGCAAGACAGCCGCAAGCGCTGGCCGGGCAAGGCCGCCAGCCTGGACGCGCTGTGCGAGCGCGTCGGCGTCTCGACCGCGCACCGAGAAAAGCATGGCGCCCTCACCGATGCGGTGCTCTGCGCCGAGGCCCTGATCGCCATGCACAGGGAGCAGCGCAGCTTCCTCGACGTGTTCGCCGAAGACACCTCACCTGTTGCGCTCAACGACATCGCTGGCGACATGCCGGAGATCCTGATAGTCCCCGCGTCTGCCCAGGAACTGGCCACGCACGCGTCCTACCTGGCCGGAATGAACGGTGACGCCCCGATCTGGTATTCCTACAGTGCGCCGGCGCCGGCCGCCGCCGACTGCGATGACGAAGAAAGCGATGACGAGGTAGTGAGCTCGATGGCGCCATGCTGATCCAGCCTGCCGATCGGACATCTTCCGACCGGTTATTTGACAGAGTCAAACCCACCTTGATTAAATGAAGATGTGGGCAGGAGTTCTTCTGCCAAGCTAACAAAGAGGCAACATATGAGTTTCTGGGATTCGCAAAGGGCAGTCGACACCGCCGGCCTGGTCGATAACATGGCCGAGATCGGTGGCGTTCTGCGCGCGCGGCGCGAAGCGAAGCGGGAAGAAAAGCAATTCCGTGAAGGCTACGCGAAAGCCCTTGAAGAGGCCAAGCGCACCGGCGTCATGCCTGTTCAGTATCAAAAACTTGCCCCGATCGACCACATGGGCGGCCACATCGGCGTTAAAGCGGTTGCTCTCCGCGAGCTGGGCAAGCTTAACCCGCGTCACCCGCTGGTCGTTTCACCAACCGTCCGGGGTAACATCGCAACCCAGACGAAGATCAACTACAACCGGGCCAACCGTCCGGATGACCCTGACTTCCACGAGTTCGCGCCGAGCGACCCGGTCGCGCAGAAGATATACGAATTCACGCTCGGTAAATGATAAGAAAACGCCCTGGTTATCCAGGGCGTTTTCATTAGTAGTCCTTCTTCTGATCAATGACCGCAGCGGCTAATCCTTGCTGCCCGTTATTCTTCAGGTCTTTCGCCATCTTCATCTTCATCGAGGTCGACACCGCCCCACTACCACCGCGCGCAGCATTGATGAACACGCCAGCGACCTTGCTCTCGACCTCGTGACCGGTCACGGCGTTCTGGTTGTTACCGATCCAGCCGATCATGCGGTCAGCCAAGTTCAGCATCACAGAGAAAGTCGAGTTGACCAGGGTCATACCCATTACGGTGAAGATCACCATGTACGCGGCGATCGACATCAGGCCGGTCAGGCTGTTGCCCTGGGCGCTGCCCACGGCCGCGCCGAAGTAGCGGAACAGGAAGGTACCCATCACCGTCACCGCAGCCGATGCGATGAAGAACGAGAAGGTCATGATGATCGGGCGCGCGAAATTGTTCAGCATGTACGTGTAGCCGTAGCTGGTACGCTGGCCCATGCCCTCACCGTCCGAGTCGAAGTGAGCCATGGCCCAGAGGGAGGAGCCGAGCAAGGACTCAATGATCGACGTGAACCACTGGATGATGGCCGCGAACCATTGGATAAACGGCACCATGGGAATGTAGAAGGCCATGACCGCGGCCGAAACGAACATCAGACCGAGCACTGGCAGCATCAGCCCGCCGGCATCCTTCGCAATCTTGCTAAGGGTGCTGGCGATGCCACCACCAGGCACAACACTGAGCACTTTCTGCCCAAGCGAGCTATTCGCAACACTTTCAGCCGCGCCGATCACAGCCCTACCAACACGTGTCCCAGCAACGAAGTCGGCCGCACGGTATGCGAAGTACATCGCCTGCGCCGCAGCAAGCGCATTGTCGCCGATGTTCTTGAACGTGATGATCGGATTGACAGTCTCGCCGGCGCCAGTCGAGCTTGACCCGATCATGCCATTCAGCGCGCCACCCAGGATCCACTGGCCAACCGAGATATTGCCGGTGGAGGAGGTGGGGAGGATGCCCTGCTTCTGCGCACTGGCGACGCCTACCGCTGCCTCCAGGCCCGCCAGGAGTTCTCGCGTCGTTGAAGGCATGTCCTCGTCGTCCGGCATGTTCTCGAACGTCACGACTGGGTCGAGCATTTCATTCATCGCCTCGCCGACCTCGGCATACACGCTGTACCAGATACCCAGGGTGATCCAACCACCATCCTTCATGCGCTGCGTAAGCTGATCGGAGATGGCTCCGGAATTGCTGACGCTGTTCGCCTGGGCTGCGAGCGCGGCCAGCTTGCCCTGGAATGTGTTGGTGTAAATACCGAAGTAGCCATCAGCAATCGTCTTGACCGATGCGTCGAACTGCTCCTTGTTGCTGTTGGGCGAGACGCCGGTGATAAGGTCCTTGGCCGCAGCGTACGTGGACTGCAGCGTCGCAGCGTGCGCATCCATCGACGTCTTGCGGATACCCTCGTAATTGACGTCCGCAATACGGAGCCCGAACGTGCTTTGCGTGATGCTGTTGGACCGAGGCGAGAAGTTCATCGTGATCTCGCCGCATGCCGAGCTACCGAACTGGCCACTCGGCTGCCGCCCAGCGAACTTCATCACGATCGCCGTTCCGCTATCGGTATTGAGCGTCACCGGGAAGTCCGTTGGCGTCGGCTGGCCAGCCGTTTGCATCGCAGCGGCCATGTCTTGTGAGGCGCGCTGACATGCTACTGCCTTGGCCATGTACAGCTCCATATTCTTGAGCTGGGCCGCCTGCTTGATGTTACCCATCGGGTTGACGGTCGTGTGAAACGCTTCGGTACTGTCGATCGCGGTCTGCTGCACCCGGTTCGCGCCGGCGATGCCCAGAAGGCAGGCGACGACCATCAGAGCCTGGCAGAATGCCCATCCGCCGAAGACTGGCATCAGGCTCGCCGTACCGAAGGCGACGCGCACTGGCACCCACACGGTCGACATGCGCTTGCCCAGGACGACACCCTCGTGCATCGTCTGGGCCAGGCCGGCGATCATGTTGTAGGCCATCCAGATGCAGGCGGCCGAGAAGATGAACATGTTGAATTCTTTGAACATCGCCGCCAGCAGCGTTCCGGTCGACCCGTCTTGGGTGCGGAAAGGATCGAGTGCGAAGTCGCCCAGCACTGCCCGGAGCATAGCGAACGATTCGTCGGTCTCTCGGTTAATGTCGGTGAGAAGGTCGGTGACGTCATCCAGGAGGCCAGCATGCGCCACCTCCGGCAACAATAGACACGCGAGAGCGGCCGCGCCAGTGCGGATGTGCGTCGAATTTATGTGCTTGCGCATGAAATTTCCTGTTGAATCTTGTTACGTATCAGCATCATAAAACAAACATTCCGAGATGTCGCCTGACATCTCGGAATGCTGGTGTCTCTGTTGCTGCACTCCCGGCGCTTACGGGCGCATGGTTGCTGCTTCTTCATCCTTCCGGATTGGTGCCGGTGTCGGCAGACTCTCCAGTCGGGGGCCCGTCTTGGCCAGCTCGATACGCACCTGCTCATAAGCGGCGCGCATCTCAGCTGCGATGCCATCGACGTTGGCGGAGATCTCGGTGGCGCGCAAGGATGCCTGGGCCAGCTGCTCGCTCAACGCCGGGAAGCGGTTGGCCAGGAGCGTGGACATGGTGCCGATGTTGTGGCTCATCGCCTCGACGTTCTCGGCCACCAGGGCGGTGGTTTCGCGCAAGTCGGTGGACTCCAGCACGCGCAGGCACGATTCGAGCGCCCGGCCCACCTCGGTCACCAGGACGCGGCGCTGGCTTTCTTTTTCCAGCGGAAGGGTGTGCTCGGCCACTGCGAGCATGCGCTGTTGCATAAGCTGGCGCGCGCTGCTCATCCTGGACGAGCGCAGCGCCAGGAGGCGATACGACGCCGGCTCAGCGACTTCCGCGCGCACCCGGTTCACTGCCGGCGAGTTCATCTCCATGCACACGCCGACGGCGTCTTCACGCACCTGCTGGCTCAGCATGTCCTGCAGTGCACCCAGGTCGGGTGCGTAATCGTGGGTATCGAAGGCCATTTAGCGCACTCCTGGTGCAGTAGGTTTGTCGGCGGGCGGCTGGTGAGTATCGAGTTCATCCAGGCGGTCGGAAATAGAACGGAAGATCTGCGAGCGCAGGGCATTGCGCGGGCCGTCGTCGCGCTTGAGCTCGTCGACCAGATCCTTTGCCTTTTCAGCTGCAGCGTGCAGCAGCATCAGCTTGGCGCCGACCGGGGTGGCGCTGGCCAACTGCGCGGCCGGCACGAGCACGCCGGCGGTCTTCTGGAGGAATGCCGACTCGCTGAACTTGCCCCCGACGATGAACTCGCTGGCCGCCTTGGCGCCATCGGGCACCAACTTGGATGCCGCCGCCATCGACTGCACGGCGCGCCCGCCCTCGGGCATGTTCCGCAGGAAGGCGCCGTTCGAGCTTTGCAGCCCCGCAGTCAGAACGGCGCGCAGCCGCACCGGGTCGAGCGACGCGATCGACTGGCCCGGCGCGATTACGTCAGCCGCGCGCATCAGGTTTTGGAACACGGTGACGTCGAACTCCCCGCCAGTGGCAGCACGATCTACTCGATCACCGTAGCCGACGCCGATGACGACAGCGGCCAGCGCCACCAGCTCGCCCGTGCGGCTCGTGTGCGCGTTGTCAGCCTGCTCCAACGCTGGCGCGGTACGCCCCGCTTCTGCCGGACGCGCGGCCTCGACCTGCTCGTCGATGCCGCGCGGGCGGGAAGTGGCTGTCCCCTCCCCCAGCAGGCGCTTGTACAGGTTCGCGATCGGGCTCACCGGCGTGCGCACGGTCGGCCGGGCTGGCGCCGCCGCCGGTGCGACGATGCCGGCGCGCAGCGTGGCCTTATGCCGCGCTCGAGCAGCGTCAACCGCATCGACTGCGAGCGATGCCCAGCGGGCCAGCGGGTTCGTCGGCGACAAGATCAGCGAGGCTGCTGGCGCGGCGCCGCTGCAGTGGGGCGTGGCCGTCAACGGCTTGCCACTATGGTGCGATGCCATCAGCATCGCCGCCAGTCGCGGCGCCGACTTGACCGCGAGGCGGGCAAGGACGTTCGGATCAGCGGTAAGGGGGACTGACATTAAGGGCTCCAGATAACGGTGTGTGAATGCTGGCGAGCATCCGTTTTACCGGATCGGCACCGGCGTGGTTGCACATGTCCGTTGTATGTGCATAAAACAGAACAACTACCACTTAAAAAAAAGAGTGACTAATAATCGCCTGCTGGGCCGGCGCAAGGGTGTCAACATGCCAGCCCTGGACGAGGTCGAACCCGATGCGGCGCGCAAACTCCAGAAGCTCTGGCGTCTCGACGCCTTCGGCGACCGTCTTAATGCGAGCGGCGCGCCAGCTCGCGACGGATGCAGCGAGCATGCGGGCGGCCTGGGGCCGGGTGGCGGCGCTGATCAAGAGGCCTCGATCGACCTTGATCACCTCTACACGGTCCAGCGCATATAAGCGCCGGCTGCCGTCCAGGCCCGCGCCGAAATCGTCGATCGCGAAGTGAATGCCGCTCGCAGACAGGCGATTGACCTTGGTGCACACCTGGTCGAACAGATCGCCCTCGGCCACGGCCTCGCTCATCTCGAAGCGCAGGTCATTGAGCATGGCCGCGGCCGTGAATGCGCACTCGGGAAGCGCCAGCAGCGATTCATGAGACAGATTAACGAAGCACGGCTGCTCGATGCCGACTGCGACTTCGCCCAGGTAACGAATGACGCCTTCGTCGACGCGCGCCCAGTCCGCCGGGGTTTCCGGCCGTGAGGCGCCGCGGTACAGGAACTCGTAGCCGTAGACCGAAAAATCGACCGCACTGGCGATAGCCTGCAGTTCAAAACGCACGTCGCATGCTTTCGCCATGCGTCTCGTAGGCCTGGCTCCGGCCCTGGACAGCTGATTCGCCGTAAATCCCATCACGATCAATCTTTCTATTTTGACGCGCTCATCGCCTTTGCGATTCACGCAAAGGTGAGGTCCACCTTCACATCTGGCTTGAATCGAACATCGGCGAGGACGCCCTTGGAATTGGACTTCGGCGCCACGCCCACCAGGCAGATGTCCGAGCCGGCCGGCATCGTTTTCATCCGCATCGGCATGAGCATGCAGCGCAGCAGCGGCAGGCGTTCGAAAATCTCGGGGGCCACCTGCGGGTATGCCAGCATATACGAGGCTGGCTGCGCCCAGTTCACGTCTGCATCGTTGATCTTTCGCACACCGACGAGATCGCGCGCTATTTCCATCCAGATCTCGCCCAGGTCCTGCGCTGCTTCCGCGGACAGGCGGCGCGAAACGATAAAGGGCGTCTTTTCAAGTAGATCTCGCGGCAACTGGCCATACAGAAGACTTTGTGAATCGGATGGCTCTGGGGCGCGATAGGTCAGGTCCACCAGATAGAAAGTCAGCTTACGTTTCGTGAGCGCGCCTTTTTTATCAGCCGCGTCATAGGCGGACGAAAGGAATGGTTGTTTTGATGTCGTGCTACCGTGGAAACCATAGATAAGATCAGGATGAGTACCCTCCAGGCACATCCATTCGGATGTTGGTGTAACGCTAGAGGCATCATTCTCGCCCACAACTGGGGTGGTCAGGCATAGAGACTTAGTCAATGGCTACTCCATGCTCTCTAAGGAATTGTAAAATCTCGCTCATGTCGAAACCCCGTCCGATGGCCATTGCATTCGCGGCTTTCCAGAAAGTAGCACGAGATGTTGCGGGGTCCATCGAAAATACTTTTGAAGAAAGCCTTCTCACCGGCGTTGCGACGGCCTGCTCGGAATTTTCGGCGGCGCGCAGCCACCGATAGCCCGATCCACGATTTTTCCCGAGGAGCTTTGCTAGAAGCGATGCGCATTTTTTGCGCCGCTCCGCAGCATACTCGGGCTCAAAAACAGTAAGCCCGAAAAGAAAGTCGACCAGAGACTGCATATCTGGCGGACGGAAATGAGTTGGAAAGGATGGCTCAAGCAGATACAGGCGAACCAGCATATCCCGCGACTCGTCTACAGGACCTTGCTGATAATCTTTCAAGAAAGTAAGCAGAGCTTGATACGAAGTGAACCCAAGCGCAAACGCAGCGTCCCAATTCGTTAAATGCTCTTTCATCTGCCACGTTGCAACGTCGTATCCAGTCAGCGCCCGCGCTTGGAAGGCCGGGTGCTTCCCCATCGATTTTCCTGCCGCTGGCTCTCTTGCTGCTTTTGCTCGGGCCATTCCATTCCTATTGATAATTTGCAACACGAGCGGTATTGTAACCAACTCGTGTCCAATTTTTTAACCGCCGACGAGATTCTCGCCTGCTTCCATCTCAAATAAGTCGTCGATCACGTTCTCCGCTTCCAGGTCAGCTGCTGTGCGTTGTGCTGTAGCAACGCTACCGAACATACCAACGCTGCTGCGGGCCAATGCTTTAATAGCCCCTACCGGAGCGGATGGGACGGTAACCGCCGGCGCCATCGCCTGCTCAGTCACACCGGATGCTGCTTCAGCGCCCTCCTTGACCAGACCGGCGAACTCCTCCCCTTCCAGCTCCTCGCCGACCAGGATCTCGTCGGACGCTGGCTTATCGAGCACTACGGCCGCCATCACCACTGCTGGTGCGGATTGCTCGGGCATTGGCGTCGCCGTCGCCGCCGGCGCAGGCGGCTCTTCCATCGGCGCCGCCACTGCCACTGGCGCGGCCTTTTCTTCGATCGACATCGCCACGCTACTGATTGCCTTCGCCGCCGCATCGTGCACAGTCGGCAGCGTCTCAGGCAGCTCGCCCAGCTCGCCGTGTGCCGCGTGGCGAACACGCAGCTTCGCGCCCGCCACCTCGGCCGCGCGCAGCGCCGCGTCGAGCAGATCCTTGCCACGGCCGTCGAGCTCGCCCAGCGATTTCGCCTTGCCCAACATCGGCGCCAGGGTCACCGCGATCTGGCGCATCTGCTGCGCGTAGTCCGCCTCGATCTTGTCCCGTACCGCCAGGCGCGCCAGCAGGCGCTGCTCAGGCGATCCGTTACCCATCTGCGCAGCTGCACCTGGCGACTTCGCTGCAGCGCGCAACATGCCCTCGATCGTCGTTGCGCTCAAACCCACGTAATCCTGGTCAGCCGCAAGGGTTTTCATCACACTTTCGACTTCACGCGACACCAGGCGATGCGCATAGCGCGAACGCTCGGCCGATTCCGCCAGCCCGACCAGGTGGGACGCAACTTGCGCCTCCTGCGCGTCGGCTGGAAGCTGGGTCTTGAGGATCTGATCGATTTGACGCATCAGCATCGGTACCACTACGTCGAGGTCGTCCGATTTGCCGGTCACCTCGATGTCGAGCTCCCCATTCGGGTTCTCCGACACTTGCTTGGCGAGGTGGGCGATCTCGGCATCACCATCTTTCCCCAGATTCACGGAACCGAGGGACATCTCATCGTCAGAAGCAAGTGTCGAAGCGGCCGCACGACTGGCCGCAACATCGCCGGCGTCATCGGGATTTTCCTCTGCGCCGGCCTTCGGTCTGAATAATACCCGACCTATCATACGAAATGGCAGCAAAAGCCAGTCAAGCATACGGCGAACAGCCTTGAGGAGACTTTCTAAACCAGCGCGGCCGCTGATTTCCTGTTGCTCACGCAACTGCTGGGCTGACAGCAGCTGCGCGGTTCGAGTTTGAGTGGCGGTAGACATCGTGCTCTCCATTAATTGTTATCGACCAGATTGGTCAATTCTGAAAATAGGATCTCGATGTCGGTTGAGGACGTCTGGGTCTTGTTATTGTCGAGAAGCGACAGACCCTTCGCTACGGCCTTCTCCGTTCGCTGGGCCGCGTCTGCGGCCTGCTCCGGGGTCGATCCAAGGGTCACCTCCAGGCCGACCAGTTCGTCCTTGGTCGCGTCCTTCAGTCCAATCACCTCCGGCCCCATACGTTCGATCAGGGCAGCCTCAACCTTCGTTCGAGATAGTGCTTCCAGCCCCGCGCGCATTTGCTCGGAGCCCTCGGTCGAAAGTGTAGAAGCATCACCCGCCACAGAAGAAGGCGTGGTTGCAATGATTGCCTGGTCGATGGCGCCAGAGGCCTCGCCCAAAACCTCGTCCGCTGGGTCGGTATCCATCACCAGCTGGACGTCGTCCTCCAGGTCGACCAGTCCAGCGTCGAGCTGCACGTCGTCCTCAAGCTGATCGCCGTCGATCACGCCCTGGGCCAAGACTACTGGCGGCTCGCCCTCCTCCGGTGCCGAAACACCCATCTCGTCGCCAAACACGTCTTCTTTCGGCCGGCGGATGATTGGAGGCGAGATCCGCATTATTTCGTCGAACGGGTCGAAGCCGATCAGCGATTCCTCACTGGCCACATCCTCGCCAGCTTTATCGGACGTCGACTCGGCCGCCAGTTCGGCCGTAAGCTCGGCGGACAGGCTCACCGAGTCGAACTCGTCCCCGGCAAATGAACTTGCCGCCTCGAGTTCGGCTGCGACCTGGGCAGCTGGATCAGTGGCGCCGCCTCCGAACATCCCAGCCGATCCTGCTGATGCTGGCACGACAGTTGCGGGCACGGGCGGAGCTACCGCCTGGTCGGTCACGGCCGACGCCACAGCAGCTGGTGGTGCAGTATTGACTGGCGGGCGCTGACTGCCCGCCGCGCCCAGCAGCGACGCGCCGGCGCGCGCGTTGTGTAACGCCTGAATGCCGGCCTGGTACAGCACGATGCCACGCTCCACAGCTGGAGTGTGGGGGTTCATCGTGGCCGCGGCACTCGAGATGCTTTGGATGATGTCGCTGGTCACCTGCTCCGGATAGGCCGGCGCCGTGCCGCTCTCGAGCAGCCCCCGGATCTTTTCCATCACCCACTTGTCCGCATTCGGTGCCAGCTCGACGGTACTGGTGAGCATGCTGGTCTCACCGAGGTCGTGGATCTGCAGGAAACGGTTGATCCGCGGGTACCGCACGCGGGGCACTTCAGGGGACGGGTAAAAGGTACGCATCACGTGCGCCCGCTCGCGGTAGGCGAACGTCGCAAAGCCCGACGCGAGCTCCTCCAGCACCTTCCGGCCGATGCGTGGGCGCTTTTCCATCTTGTAGTTGATGTCACGCCGCACGCCACTGAAAAGCGACTCGGTATTGGTCTCGAAACCGGCAACGACGGCAACCTCGGCTTCACCCAGGGTCTTCTGGGCCAGCTCGTGCGTCTTGTCGGAACCGACGATCTTCATGAAGAACTTGGTCGCCTGGTTCGCCATCATGGCGCCGGCTTCGGCCGCGCGGTCGCCTTCCGTGAGCTTTTCCAAGTCCTGGGCCAAGGCGCAGAGGAAGAAGTTCAGCGAGCGGGCTTGAGCGGCGGTCAGCGCGATGCCTTCCGCGAACTGGTACGCGAATTCGTCGAGGAACAGCGCGAATGGAGTGTCCGACGCGGTAATTTTCGCGTCGACGTTCTGGTGCACGTCGCCCTCGATCGAGGAGCCAAGCGCGCGCGCCATCATGACGCGAAGCAGCGCCAGGTTCAGCTTACCCAGGCTCTCCTGCTCCTGCGCGCCCTTTTCCAGGGACGGGATCAGCGAGATGCAGATGCGGTTGTTGACGACCACGTCCTGCATGTCCACTTCGGGATGCTTGCGCTTGAAGATGTGGCCGTAAGTGTCGATCAGCAGCGACAGCGCCGGGTACACCTGGTCGGCACGGTAGCCGTGCTGGTTGAAGGTTTCGTTGGTCTGGTTGGTCGGCGGCTTCTTCGTCGGCGCCGGAGGCCGGCCGAATGCCTGGTTCAGGGCCGCAGCTTCATCCTCGGCCTCCTCTTTCAGGCAGCCGTGCTTGCGCAGCATGTTCTGGATCTGGAAGCCAGGGAGGCCGACCTCGAGATAGGACTTCACGCCAAGATAAGGCGTTGGCCAGGCCCCGCCGTTCGCCTGCTTCCAACCCTCGACGTAGAGCTCCTCGATTTTGTCCAGCGCCAGGTACTCGCGCATCGTCTCGATCGACAGCGTCAGCTCGCCCAGGTCGCGCTTGTGCGTCAGGGCACGGCAAATACCGCGGAACAGGTTCAGGCCGCGGTCTTGCCATGTCTTCGAGTCGCCCGATGCCTTGACCATGATGTTCGAGGTCATCTGCACCAGGGTATCCGCGTCGGCGGCGGTTGCCGGCTGCAGGCCGTTGGATAGGCGCTCACGGATACTGGCGATCTGGGTTGGCGACAGGCCGCCAAGCAGGTAGTTCACGACCAGGTAGTCGTAGTCGCGCGCGAACATGCGCACCTGGGAATACATGTCCGTCGGCAGTTTGTTGTCGGCCTTCGCATCGGCCACGAAGAAGCCGCTCGCCCAGCACAATACATTGAAGGTCATGCCCTTCAGGAATTCAGAGTTGTGCGTAACTACGTAATCGTCGGTAATGTAAAGGTGGCGTGGATCGTCGAGCATGATGCACTTGGCCACCTTGCGACCGATCTTTTCAACCTGCGTAATCTTGAGCTTGAGCGTGTCACTGTATTGATAGGACTGAACTCGGTCCACCTTACGGCCGAGCCTGAAGAGACTTGCAGGCTCCGGGTGCCGGATATTGACCGTGTAAGCAAGTCGCCCGGTTCGCTTCTCACCTTTGTGTGTGTATGTAGGTCTTTTCGTGGACACTGATGCGATGCCACCCAGGGAGCGGACAAGGTCTTGCACCTGCCTAGCCAAGATCGCGCTTACAGTAGTATAAGAGGCGTTCGCACAGTCTCTGTTAGCAAAGCCATCCGTATCCATCAGCCCCTGTAACAGAGCCTTGCGCTGCTCGATCGAGGCCTCCCGATAGATGTCAGGGATAAATTTTGTCTCGCTCGTCGTCCCCATTAAAGCGAGACCATCTAGGATCGCCTTCACAGGGTTGCGTGCGTAGCTTCCGTCAGGGTGCCGGCCGACGAATGAGTGCTCTGGCTTGGACCGGATCCAGTAGCTGTAAGGACCATCCGATTCGTACTGGACGAGTTCGGTTTCCGCAGGAAGCAGTTCCGCACATGCGTCAAGGATGTCCTGATCAGCACTGGAGATGCGCAAATACTTGTTCATGTTACCGTCGCCGATGAGCAGGCCCAGGAGGTAAGGGTGCAACGGTAGCTCCTGGCGCGGCTTCTCTACCGGCTCGCTCAGCGGCACACAGAAGGTACCCTTGTTGCGCTGCAGGAGCTCCTGCACCTGCTTCGTCGTCAGCGTTCTCGGTTTGGCCTTCCCTGCGCGGGAAACGCCAGGCTTGTACTTGCCGTTCCAATGTTTATGGTGCACTTCCCACAGGTGGTCGCCACAAGCTTCCGTCGTGCGGCCATCTGCGAATGTCACCCTGTAGATGTCCAGCTCGCCCTGCGGGAACACGGCTACAACGGCGGCGCTTCCCCCGGCAGGAGTCGTCACCTGGTCGCCAACTGCGATATCGCCCATCGTTCGCCATCCAGACGGTGTATGCACCTTTGCGTCGAGCGGCTGCGCCTTGCCGCTACCAGTGGTCCCAAGCACAAGCATATGGCGCGTCAGGTCGTCGGCGGACAGGAAGACCTGCTTGCCGCGCTCATACGGGTCGCGCGCGTCGATCAACCCGAAATACATGATCCCGGTCGGTTGCATCGGCTTGTCGGTACCAGGGTGGAGAAGGCCCGGATCGGGAACTTTGCACCATGCTGGGTACCGCATGGGGGCATACTGGGCAGTCTTCTGATACTCGTCCAGGAATGCCAGGAACACGAACAGCATGATCGGGAGAGCGAAGGGGAACACGAGGCAGACCAGGCCCAGGCCGACCATGACCTTGCTGAAATTGCTCGGGTAGACAATCCAGTCCTTCATCAACTGGCCGTTCGTACGGACGTCGACAATGACCCGTTTGGCCGATACCTCCTGGCCGCCTTCGATGGTGGTGTAACGACCGTGCTTCATTTGGGCGCCTCGCATTCTGGCTGTTCATCTTCGACCGTGACCACCACGCTGCCGGCGGCCTGGCGCGCGCCGACATACTCCCCCACCGGCTTGACGACCGGTTCGATCACGCTCGACATCAAGCGCATGTGGTCGACTTCGTGCTGGCTCGCGGCATCCGTCAGCAGCTCGTAGACCCTGGCCGGGTGCGCGCTCACGAAGCGCGTATCGGGCGACTCGTGGGTTTCGACGGCAAGATCGGTCGTCCCGGAGCGCATCCACTGCGCGCCGAAATCGACCAGGTCCTCGACGGTAATCTCACGCCCGCGCTTTTCGCGCAGTACGACGGCCGGCGCCAGCAGCGCCGACCAGACCGTGGCGACGCGGCGCTGGTTGTCGAGCTTGTTCATCTGCGGCACCCCGACACAGAACAGACGAATGATCTCGCTGGCCAGGCCGTCCGGGTCCATCGTGGCCGCAGCCTTGGCAAACTGCTCGCCCACGGAAGTCACGTTGCGCGTGATCTCGCCGGTGCGAAGTGTCTTTGCGCCCTTCTTCGGCTTTTGCTGCATCAGCTCACGCATCGCCCCGTAGCCATGGACGACAGAGTGCTGGTAGGCCAGCTGCAGCTCGTCGCCCAGCTTGTGTCCCTCGGGCGCGCAAAACGCCGGAAGATAGGTCGGACGAATGGCGCGCGCTGTCCGACTGGCGAACCAGCCGGTCACTGCTTTGAATACGGTACCGGTGCTCATTTGGCCAACCAGCTCGCGATCGCTTCGGCCGAGCGCAGGTCGCCGTCGAAGATCTGCCCATCGGGCTTCATCAGGGTCGGCGTCTGCGTCAGGCCGACGCGCGCGAACAAGACGGTATTGCCGTCGGCCGTTGCTGGCCCCGCCTCACACTGCTGTGAGAGGTCCAGGTCTTTCGGCGTCTCGGCCATCAGGTTCGCCCAGCGCGCGGCGCGCTCTTGGGCGGTGCTGGCGCAGCTCGCGTACGACACCAGCGGGCGCGAGCCATTCTTGAACGAGACCGGGATGACAGCCAATCCGACCGTGGCCGGCAGCTTGGCCAGCACCTTCTGGTCGAAATCACGGCAGTTCGGACACAGCGGATCGGACCAGATGATCAGGCCCTTGCCGCCGGCGCCCGGGGCGCGAAGCTCGATCGACGACGCTTTCGACAGCGCTTCCTTGACGCTCATGGGGCTTGCCTGACGATCGACAGCCGCCTGCGCTACCGCGGCCGACGACATCCCGTCCGCCTCTATGGTCGAGAGCACCGGCGCGGTCGTCAACGGCTCTGCAGCGCCAGCGGGCGACGACACACCCACAGGGGCCGTGGCCGGAGCCGAGTTCGGTCCCGAGATATTGACGATTGCGGCATAGCCAATCAGCAGGGTCGCCACCACCGTCGTGCGTCTGTTGAATTGGAGCGAGAGGCCACGCGGCTTGCGGTGCAGGGACGCATCGAGCTCGCTGCGCACCGCTTCGCGCAGTGCACCGGGCCACTCCACCCCGAGCAATGTGATGCGCTCGACGCCTCCCGGCCGCGCCACCGTGCAGACCAGGCCTTGTGCGTCGTTGACCATGCTCATTTCGCGCACGCCCTCGCCGCCCAGGTGCACGAGCCTGGTCTGGATTACGCGGCCGAACAGCCCCAGCGGCAACCATGGGCGTTCGACGTATCGCAGCGTGAGCGCCACCATGCCATCGTGGTATGAAACGGATGCCGCGTACTTACCACGCGTGTCGGGATGCCCCGACATTGTTGCGCTCAACTGCGAGCCTTGGGCGTCTGCCAGCGGCTGGGTCATGTCGGTCATTGCTGCTCCTCTTGTTGCGGGAAAGCGCCCTTCGCGCCGGACATCAGTTTCGTGATCTGCTCGTTCTCGAAATCGCGGCGCGCCACAGCTTCAGCTGCGTCGAACTCGGTTTCGGCGCCTGGAGGCGGAGAATTTTTGTTACCAGGGTTGAGCAGGTCGACCACGTGCTGGCGGAACAGCTCTCCATCCAGTCGCGACTGCTCTTCCGTCATGCGCCCCCACAGGGTCTCAGGGGTCTCACCTGGGTTTGCCGACCGCCAGAAGTCGTATTCGTCCTGCAGGCTCTTGAGCGAGGCCACGACCACAGGCAGGATCGGGATCCTGTTGAGGCGCTGGCACTTCTGCTCGTGCTCCCAGTGCTCATGCGCGCCGGCGCACTCGGCAAACGCCGTGCGTTGCCGCCCCACGCTGTTGAGCGCGGCATACAGGGGATTGGCGTTCGGGCGGAGCCAGCCCACAAATTCGGCGGTTGTAACCTTGCCGGCGCGCTTGCACAGCTTGTACACCTGCATGAGATACGTGACCGAGAAATGGTGCGAGCGCCAGAGATTGTTCAGCAGCGGGTGCGCGCGGTACTTCTGGTACTGTTCGTTGGCCAGGCGCAGGTCCGGAGTCTGGGTCTCGTTCACGGCCGAGTAGTTCAGCTTGTCGAGCAGTTCGCGGTACTCGCGCAGGCCTTCCTTACCATGCACGGCCGCCGGCGCCAGCAGCGCAAAGACCGTTTTCTCCCAGTCGTTCAAGCGGTCCGCGAAAATCATGTCGGAAGGGTCGATCCCAGGGCGGTAGACGCGCGTTCCCAGCTGCGACAGGAGGTAGCGCTCCGCCTTCTCCAGGTCCAGGTCTCCATTTTCCGTGGCCAGCCCGAACTGCTCGACCACCTCATGCGGATGCCACGGCGGGTGAAAGCGCGGGTCTTCATTCTTGTAGAGCTTCTTTGCGATCGGCACGATCGGCGCGATAGGCGAGTGGATCGTTGCCTGGTGGCGCAGCAAGGCGTCAACCGTCAGTCGCCCGCGTAGGCCACCCGCTTCCCTACTGATCGGGTGCTTCCCTGCCGTCCAGGCAAAGCGAAACGCAACGCAAGCCAGCAGGATCGAAGGCACGCGCCATGCATTACTGGTCCACTCGAAGAATTTGCCAGCCGACGGCGGCTGCACCACGTCACGGATGATCTCCATCCGATACGCGTGCACAGCGTCGAACATGTCAAACGGCCAGAGCATGTAGTAGGCCATCTTCGCGGAGCCGTAGAACAGCCCGTTCCCCATGGCGAACCAGCAGATAACGAACAGGGCGATGATCAGCAGCGGGATGACGAAAATCCCTGAGACGTCGGCGTTGGGCGTTTGTGAACTGCGTGCCATCAGAATTTGCCTTTCGTGGTCATCTGTTTGTATGCGCCGTACACCAGGTTGATGTACTTGTTGTGATGCTTGGGCGTGCGCGAGTGGTAGTTGCCGACACCCTTCCAGAGATTTCCGCCGGCGCCGTTGATCTCAGTGCGCAGCGCGAAACCGAGCGCGCGAACCGCCTGGCACATGTCGTTGATCAGGGCCTCGCGGGGGATCTTGTATTTCTCGATCAGGACCTTCGCCCAGCTCTGGGTGTTGAACTGCGACGGCCCCAGGTCGTCTGTGTTGTTGGTATTCCTGGACACGATCCCGGTGCGGCCATTGCTCTCGACCTTGAGGATTGCCAGGATCAGGAGCGGATTGAGCTCGTACGTGCCGGCGCTCGAATGGATACAGTGCGGAGGAATACGCTCCGGGACGGAGACTTCGTACTGCGAGCCCATGTTCGCTATCGCCCGCAACGCGAAGCTCTCGGCCAGGACATCTGGATGGCCAGCCCCGGCCGGTGCGACTGCGACCAGGGCCGGCCGCGCCGGCGGCGGCGGCATGTTCTCGATCACCACCATAGGTCAGTCCAGAAACCAGAAGGCGCGACGCCAGATCCACATGCCGGGCCGTGCGATCAGCTGGCGCAGGCTCCACAGCGCGCGCTCCTGAAGCTGGGTGTAAAGGCAAACCGTTTTGATGCAGCTCGCCGTCAGGTAGAGGGTGGCCGCGCTACCGTAGACGAATGGTCGAAGGCCGAACTTGAACGTCAGGCCGATGGTAATGATCACCGTAAAGATGAGCAGGCAAAGCCTGATAGCATGCGCCTTGACCATCGCGCGCATCTTCTGCTCGATGTCGGCGTCGGAGAACTTGAGTTGCTCGGCCATGAACTCGAATCGCTCGTGCTCTTCGAGATCGAGCACCATCTCGCGACCGATCTGCTCCACCTCGTGCTTCTTGAGCTGGGCCTCGTTCATGTCTTCCGGCCGCAATGTTCTCCCGCGGCGCGCCATGTGGGCGATGCGTTTGATCGAGTCCTTGGTGCTCACCAAGTTGCGCCAGGCCTGGACCGGGAAGACGGCCCACAACACGCCCTTGCCGAATTTACGCGCGGTTTCGCGGATTTTCATTCGTCACCTCCGCCGAACTGGCGCTGATATTGCTGGACGTCTTGAGCGATGCGCCGGATTTTCTCCGGCGCCAGCAGGTTCGACAGCGACACCGCACGCAGCACTCGGGCCAACATCGCCTTCGTGCAGGGCATGTGGTGCAACAGGCCTATGTCCTTCTTCACGATCGTCTTGATGAGCGTGCGCACCTCCTGCGCGTGCAGGTTATCGATCAGGCAGGCGTCGATCACACTGACGGCCAAACTCAACCTGTCGTTCACCTTCGCCACGGCGATGGACTGCACGAGGGCATCGCAAAAATTCAGGATGTTATGGACCTCTTCGTCCGTGCCTCGATATGGTGCTTGATAGATCACCTCGAACTGGCGGCTCGCAAGCAGCGCCAGCACGTGAGCCTCTGTCATGGAGTTGACCACGTTCATGACGGGGTCGGGCCGAACTGGGCCTGCGGCTGCCGCTGGCAGGGAATTTGGGATCATTGAGGAGGCTGTCAGGGCGTTGCCGAAAGGCTCACGATATTTTCTAGGAACAACATTTGTGCTACATTGTAGCGATAATACGTGACAGAATACAAGAATTGCCCGATGGCAATTTGGCGTTTCGCCCCTCTCCCATGACCGCAGCCCTCCATTTTTCAAAGCTAAATGCCCCTGCTGGCGACGACCTGGTGTGTCGCCCGCTCGTAGCTATGGCCGCGCGAGGGTTCGACCGGGAATGCCTGCTGTACATGCAGGACGCTGCCTTGAGATACGCCGCGCAGTCGCTACAAAACAACACGTCAAAGCAGGTTTCGCCGGCGGCGCTGTTGACGCTCGTTGACCTGCAGCTGGGCGGATCGGGACGGGTAACTTCCGAAATATCGCCGGGCCACCTCGCTGCCTACATGAGCACGAAGGCGTTCCTGAGCCAGTTCCGGCAGCGCGATGCCATGTTCGACGTCGACGCGCTGTCGGCTGGCGCCACCCTCGTGCCGGGCGATAGCGCCCTCACTGACTGGTTGGCACATACCCTGACCGGGCTGAAGCGAGACGCGGATCGACTTGCAGCCAAAACGCCGATGTTTGCCTCCGAAATCGCCACCCAGGTGCATCGCGTGACGCAAGACCCCGAGCTCGAGGGGTTGGCCCAGGCAATGCATGCTGCCGCAGCACTTCCCCCACCGACCTCAGACGAAGACCAGGTGCTCGATTGTGAGTTTCCCGCACCTATATCCAGCTGATCCATGACTATCCAGAATTCCAGCTTCGGCTTCATCGACTACCTCATAGACGGGGTTCGGCAGCGCGTCGCCTGCCAGTTCTTCAGGGTGGGCAGCAACATGCTGGCCCGGCTAGTGCCCGATCAGGCCCAGCCAATTACAACGGCGGTATCAACGTCGATGCGCGCTGAAATTCTTGGCGCGTTCTCGGAAGTGCTCGAGCGGTACAAGGAGGAGTGCCGCCAGGTGCTCGCCAGCACCAGGTTCTGGACCGAATGCGCAGCCTTCGGCGGCGCCGCGCTCGCCCTCTTCCAGATCGCCCACCACATGCGCCTTTTCGGCGCCGCTGCTCCAGAAGGGATCGAGGCATGGGCGCGTTTTTGCCAGCGCCTGCGCACGAGTGAGCGGTCGGCCGCGAACGGAATCCGCGAGCTGCTCTCGCCCGGCGCCCAGGCGACGGCCATGCCTACGGTGGCGGGGGCACCATGAGCAACGAACAGGCGATCGCCCAAGACATTGCCGGCGGCGCGCCGCCCAGGGACGAACAACGCTTCCGAAGCATGTGGGGGCAGCTATTTGGCGATGCCGCGGTCCAGGTCTACTTCGTCGACAGCGAACTCAATGCCCGCGTCTACACGCTCGACGGCGATTCCGGGTACAAGGTCACGCACAAAAAGGTCGGCGGCTCGAACCCTGTAGAAGAGCCCGAGGACCAGGCGAATCAACATCTGGCCTTCCCGAAGAAGGCCCGGCGCGGCGAGAAGCACGGCCGCGCGCAGCTGGGTGAGAATGACGTCCGCGCAATCCGCGAGTGGGCCACCGATCTGCGCGCCAGGAAAGAAACTCCCCCGTGGACCGCAAAAGCCAAGGAGCTCAACATCAGCGAGGGCACCCTCCGGGACATTGTCAGTCGACGGACCTGGTCGCATTTGCATTAGCGCCCACGTCTCCGTCCTTCCCTCGCCCCTCCCCTGCAGCCAGTCGAAACAGCACGCGCCTGGCTGCGCAAACCCTTCCCACCCCGATCCCGAACGACACCTCGGCATAGCGCAGCAGCATGTGGCGCGAAATGTCGCCGCGTGGCGTTCGCAGCATCTCCGTAGGAGAGCAGCCCGCCGCCAATTCGCCGCGCAGGCGCTTCATCGAACGACGTAAGCTAAGCAGGTTCGCTATCTCAATGGCGATAACGCGACGGTAGGCGGCAAATGGTTTCTGGATCATCACTTCATTTTCTATATCGTTACGCACGGCCGCGCCGCCGGCGAGCCGGGATGGTGCGCGGGCGAGATCGTCCGTAGAGCACCCCTGCTACCTATTATGACAATGCGACGTAACGTCTAACAAGGATTAGGTGCAACCACGGGCACCCAGGTCGCCAATAATTCCCGCTTTGACGACTCCTGGAGACGACATGTCCCGAACTGCAATCATGGTCCGCCTGGCTAACGGCGGTAGCGAAAATTCCGGCGCTCAGGACGGCTCGCCGTCCACGCACTCGACACTCGGCGCAGCTCGCGCCGAGCTGGAATATCATCTGCGAGAAGCTGAACTGGCCGCCGCTATGGGCCATCTCGACGGTGAGCACAGCGTGGCCGACTACTACCTGCATGACACCGCCACTGATGACGCATACGACGTCGCGTGGGGCCCAGGTAAAAGCGCCCTTCTGGTGCGCGTTTCACACGCGGCCGTGCTCAAAGTGCTTGCCGACGCTGTCGCTGAAGGTAAAGCGGAAAACGAGTTGGCCTTTGAGCTAGACGCCGCGCAGACGGTGCTCAGGTACGGGATGGAGGACCATCGGCGCACTCAGGTCGTGCTGCTGCCATCGCAGGACGGGCCAAACTGGGATAAGCACGTGATTGCACCGAGCAGCATGCTTGCCCACGAGGCATTAGCG
Organism: Massilia sp. X63; assembly: GCF_041023745.1. NCBI lineage: Bacteria > Pseudomonadati > Pseudomonadota > Betaproteobacteria > Burkholderiales > Oxalobacteraceae > Massilia > Massilia sp. X63. The sequence continues at coordinate 108,271 of NZ_JBFTEF010000009.1, read as the reverse complement.
TTCGTCAATGAGGTAAGCGCGCGAGCCAACGCGGCCCAGGCGCGGATCGAGCTGGGCTTCGTGGATGACGACGGGATGAAGCTCGGTGAGCGGATCGAGGAGTACCTGGGCGAAGCAGGCTTCGTCATCCTCTCCCAGGACGAGGGAAACATGCGTATTGCAGACTGCTGGGAACAAGATCCCAATCTGGAGGAGCTCGAGGAACCGGCGCCGGCGCCGGGCCTATAAAAGCAATCGGGCGAGCCAGACAGAAGCGCGCCCTATTCTCTCAACCCGCGCCGCCTTCGTTGCGCTCAACACCTTTCGACCGGTCGGTCGATTCAACTTCCGCGGCGTTGCGAGCCAGCGCATTCGCGGCCCTCCGCCGGCCGCGCGTTTCGAACAATGCAGCCGCTGCGATCGCCATTTCAATATCCTCAAGTAGACGCTCGTCAATTTCTCGCGTCGACGGATACTTCCCGCCGAACAAGGCCACCGTCATCGAACGGTTCAACGCTTCCTCGAACTGGTCGTGCAGAGCGTACAGCGCCTCGTTGTTGCTGTAGGCATCCCAACCTGCATCGATCGCTTTCTGGGCGTGCGCACGCATTGCGTCATCATGTGGATGGCGCTGAAGCCACATGTGGGCGCGCGAAGCCTGGTAGAACGCCCCAGGGACGGTTTTGGCCGCCGCAAAATTATCCAAGGTACAGGATCGCCAAGCTGCAGAACTTGTGTCGTCATTGCCTGGCATCGTCCCGCACTTGTCTTCGCGAGCGAAATCGGCCTTAGCATCACTCACATGGGCCTTCGCCACAAGGGCTTCACGCAGCTCGTAGTCGCTCGCCACTGGTCGACATAGGTCGAGGGCGACCAGCGCAGAAACGACCAGGAGACTTTTAGCGGCGAATCTCACGCCACGGCGATATTTCGGGTTTGGGCTAGGTATCTTCATGTCTGCAAAGTTGCGAAAAAACCTCTGATTGGAGTTCTTGTGATCAAGGAGCAAGGATTTACGGCCCCGAGCTTGGTCTCGCGGCGAGCCTGCCATGGTGGAATAGCCTGAGAGGGAATGTTTAGCCGGCAGGCCTCGCTGCGGACACAACCTTCTGCACGTAGCCAGTGCGGAAGCCGGTCGAGAAATTCCCCGACTGGTAGCACGACAGCGCGGCGCGCAGCGCCACCTGGGGAGCGCGATACTTCGGCAGCGCGCGGGTATAGCAGTCGGAGAGAATGAGCCCGCCGACGCGGATGTTATTGCACGGGTCGAAGACGGTCTCGGCGGTCAGGCCATATCGACGGAAGTTGCTTGAGTTGACCTGGACCGGACCTGCGTCGAACACAAAATCGTTCTCCAAGAACCACTTGGCCCAGGCGATCGCTTGAGCGCGGCTACGTGGCTGCGCATCGAGCTTGAACACGCGGCGATCGCTTCGTCGAACGATCTTGTAGCCGATCGCATACGGGTTGAAGCTGCTCTCTACGCGCATGACCGCCTGCATCGTCTGCTGCGAAACGTGCGCTGGCGTGCACTGTTGGATCAGTGCTGGGAGGTCCATACAATACTTACCTTACCCTCGTTACAAAAAGATTTCGCCGGCCGGGGCCGTGTCGGGATCTTCTCCGAAACCGCCGCGGCCGGCCCTTGGCTATCTGCTCGGCTGGGCGCGCCGCCCAGCTGCTGGATATTGCGAGGTCACTTAGAACCGTATTGCTCGTACAGGATGCCCGAGTGGACTTCCCCTGCTACCTGCCCTTTGTTCTCGGCGCTCTCACTAAACTCGACCAGCAGCTGCTCCAGCGTGCCGCCAGAGGCCAGAACACGTGCCCAGTAAGCCTTGCCAGCTTCATCCGGCTCACGGTGCAGCACGTTGCGATACAGCGCCCGCAGGATCTGCTCATGGGTCGGCGCACGGCCGTAGAGCGTGGCGAACTCGGCCGACTGAGCAAACTCACGCGCCACGGAATGGATCGTCATGCCTTGATCCATCACGCCGATCCAGAAGCCCAGGCCTTTCACGTCCGGCCGGCGATCGAACGCTGCGCGGTAGAGTCGATATGCTTTGCCGGCGTTGCCCTCGATGTCGAAAGCCAGCGAGGCATCCGTGAAATCGACTCGGGTAGGGTTCTTGACGGTCTGCACTCCATCGCGTCCAGTCCTGTCGGACAGGGTCAGCACGTTGTTGTTGTAGGAGACCATATAGTCCGAGTGCACACCGCGCAGGACCGGACCGGCGTCGAAGACCACGACCTCGTAGGTGAAGCTGCGAGGCTGATGATTGATCACGACGTTCGAGATCGTGACTTGGTAGCGCATGTCGGCGTCAGGTTGGGGATGCTCGCCGCGCTCATCGATCGCTGGCATTTGCCACACAATTGCATCCTCAAGACCGTCACCATTATCGAGGCGCTCCATCCGCAAATTGAGAGCAGTGCCGTTGAGGGCGACGCTCACAACGGCGTTGGTGAAGTTCGCATTCGGGTGTGCAAACGACCACCGCGAGAAGACGGTCTGATAGGGCACGTAACCACGGGCGGGCCACGCAACGAAACCATCACGGACGTGCGGCCGAGGTCCCCAGAAGTCGGCGTCAAGAACCCAAACTGCATTTCCTGCCCAAAGGCTTTTGCCGTCCACAGTCCCGCCGGGGACGTCGCCTACCCCGAAGCTTTTCATGGCAGGATTGAGCAGGAAGCGACGATGACCGACACCATAATTGCCGTCGCCAGGATCTTTCATGTACGTGTCGATAGCATCTGGACCGTTATAGCCAAGCGCCATATTGGAAGCCGCCGCAGCCTCGGCGGCGACAAGCGTATAAAATGCCCAGTCCGCCGTCGGGGAGTGACTCAGAGCTCCATTCTGGCTCATCACGAATGCCGCTTGCTGGGCCTTGACGCTGTTGACGCTTGAAAGCGGGACCGCTGCCGGAAGGCCTGCCATTGCGCGATACCAGTTGATACGCTCGATGGTCGAGAGCTGATACTCACGACTGATCGAACCTGCGGCTCCTGGCTCATGGCTGCCCGTCCATCCCATCGGCACCGGCGGCTTCATGTAGACTTGGGCAAAGAGCTTGCGCACGGCCTCGCGGTTTGTGGTGTCAATCGCAGCGACGCCCTCTACACCGCCGACTACCTGCGCGGATTGATTGCTCATCGAGCCGACGGACATACCTTGCTGCTTCACCGGGCGCGTCACGACTGGAGCGTCAAGCAAAGTAGGGCCGCGGACCTGATCACCGATAGAGTTGTGCGGTGCTGCCATCGTCCTTGCGGACACGGACGCCATTCGCGCTTCCTCAACTTCCGCCTGCCCGCCGCAGCCTGCAAGGCCGGCCGATACCACCATGGCGAGCGCCGCGTTCAGTTTTTGTTTCATTTGCATGCTTCCATCTCCTAAGCGCCTGTCCGGCGCCAAACACTCTTCAGGACAGTCTTGTAAGCGAACCGACGAGGCACTGGATTCATGCAACATCACGCTCAACGTGATTACATGATAACTATACAAGACACAGTTGCCAACAGGAAAGTGTTCACATGTAACCACCTGAACACTGCTTTTGGAAAGACCAGTGAACGTGAATCACTTGGTCATCGAGATGACGGCGAACTGCTCGGGTAAGAGAAGTTCGCCGGAACATGATGGGATCAGTAGTATTCGAAGTCGAGAAGTTCGCCCGTCATACGGTCGCAGTAAGCTATGCCGATCAGTAGCTTATTGCCTGTCGGTGTCCGGGAAACTTCGCGGCCCCCTTTGCTACAGACATTGTAGTGACTTGCCTGGACTCGAGTCTGACCCGACCCTTTATTACATGTCCAGGAATCTTCAACAATCTCCACAGTGCAGACCACCGGATCGTCGATCGGGATCTGCGGTTTGATCGGATCGGGCAGCTGCGGAGGGTCCGCCTTGCAAGTATTTGTCTGCTGTCCTTCATACGAGTAAGGGGCGCCATACGCACCGCTCGGGCACGTCTGATAGGACGTCGAGTACCAGCTGCCCGAGGTGCCTGCTGGGCAGGTGTAGGTGTTCGGCCAGCTAGCTTCGGTGCAGGTCACAACAGGCGCAGGCGTCGGATCAGGCTTCGGATCGGGAGCAGGTGTCGGCGCAGGCGTCGACGCGCCAGGAGCGTGACAGTCGATGGTGTGCGGACCTTCATACGTATAGTCAGGAGCGTACGGACCACCAGGGCAGGTGCGATACGTCGTCGAGTAGTGACTACCCACGGTACCAGCTGGGCAGGTGTAGGTATTCGGCCACGTATCGACCCAGCAAATGGCGTCTGCTGGCCTGGATGGCTCCGGCGCCGGTGTTGGTGCTGGCGGCGGGTCTGGCGGCGGCGTCGTGCAGTAATTACCGACCGTTACCCACGAACTGGTTGTGGTGTTACCCCATTTGTCGGTGGTGGTCACGCGCTCCTGCTCTCTATGGCCAACTTTGCCGCCAGTACAGCTAGTATTGCGATACGAATATGAAGGTGGAGGTACCGTTTGGCTCGCCTGGCTGTTCCCGAGCCATGCTTTTGCAGCGACGACTGCTGGAACACTGCCGCGCGGGTTCGGCAGCGTGACGCCCTTCTTGACAAGATTCAGAGGGTCGTTCAGAGCATTTGTCCAGCCGGCCCCATTCGGGACATATCCGGCGATCAGACCTGCCAGCTCTTGATCGACCTCCCCAGCCGACTTCACACTACCGCTGGTCACCGCCGTCAAATGCAGAACGCATTTCGCCGCGGCGCACCCTGTCGGCTCCTTCCTGATCTCGAAGAGCAGCTTCCCGCCAGGCTGGGATGAGTCGTCAAACGACGCGGCCGCAAAGCCAAGCGTCCGCAGCTCGGCGATCGTCGGTGCCAAAGGATTCGCGACGCCTGCCACGCTGGAACCCGACGTTAGCGCAGTCTGATACTTCCGCGCATACGCATCCAGCTGGTCCAGCCCGGACCCGATCTGCTTGCCCCGCCCCTGCGCGACCAGGTCTTTCTGGTAGTTGTTGTAGAGCACCGAGCCGCCGATAGCCAACACACTGACCACGGCGCCGCCGATAAGCGTGGCCATCATGTTCCAGCCTCCCTCATGGCGGCGCCGGCTCGCGAAGTTCAAACGATTGCTGTCTTCTTTCATACGATTCCTGTTGTTGTTGTAAACACTTAGGTGCTGCTACGGGGCGACCGAGACTAGCGCGCCAACTGCACCGGGAGCGCTGCTCGGATTCGGGATCTGGGTGTACAAATTCCCCAGCACGGCTGGGTTTGTTGGCGGCGCGCATATACCGATGCGGCCCAGCGCTTTCGCGATGCCGCAGGCGCGCTCACGATCTGGATTGCCCAACTTGTCCACGATGCTGCCCGTCAAATACACGGCCCCCTCGATCGCTCCAGTGGGCTTGACGGTCAAGGTCGTGGCGAACGTCTTCCCCCAGGGCGCTGTGACCTCGGGGCCACCGGCGCTGAGGAAGCCAAGCGAACGCAGTTCGTCGAGAGTCGGCGCGAGCTGGTTGTTCACGTACATGATCTCGTCACCACGCCGGAACGCCGCTTTGTTGGCCATCGCGTACTGCGTCAGCGCGCGCTGCATGTGAAGCAATCCCATGGCCTCGGCCGCGTAATAACGGCTCTCACGAACAGTTCGCGCCCAATCCATCGCGGCATACGCAGCGACATGGAAGAGGAAAGCCGCGATGATCGCCGCGACGAGCGCATCGCCTTTTTCACGGCGTAGATTTCGAAAACGCATGTCAGATCGGACTCGCAAGATAAGCCCAGGCGCACACTATTGACGGGCCGACAATCGGACTTGCGACGCCGGTGTGGGCCGGGCCATTGAGCACGCCTGGAGTCGCGATGCTGGTGCGCAGCCCGGCGCCGCCGGCCGCCATGACGACCGCGCCCGCGAGCTGTGGCGAGGGATCGCCAGCATGCGTGATCGCTTGGGTGTCGCACACCAGGCCAAACAGATCGTTGCGCGCGCCTTTACGGATCGTGAACTGCAGGCTGCCATCGAAAGGCGTCCTCAGTGGCGTGTATCGGGGCAGGAAATCTGCGGCCTTGAGCTGCTCGGCAGTCGGCTGTAGCGGAAGGGGAAAGCCTGGTGCATTCCCATTCTTCACGATCGACAGGCCGTGCATCTTCAAATAGGCGTCAAGGGCCAAGGCGGCCTCGGCGAGGATCTCCCCCTCGCGCGCCGCCTTGTTCATCAGGCGATAGTGGTTGAACGAAAACATGGTCCCGCTCATAAACGCGATCCCGAGGGTGACTGCCACCAACGTCTCGATCAACGAGCCACCAGACTGCCTTTGCCGCATCATCGTCTTAGGCTCGTTTCATCCGCTCGAACATGATCGACACGTTGTTCGCGCTGTCGCACTGGGTCTTCAGCGTGCCAGGGTTGACGACGCCGTTCAGCGGCTTGACGATGGTACCGGCCACGGTGATTCGATCAGCGTCATCGGACAGCTGGTTGACCAGGGTCGTGCAAGAGTCGCTGCGAACATTGCCGTCGGTATAGGTCAGCGCGTCGTTCGGCGAGTTGATGGTGACGATGCCCAGGGTGACAGTGCCGTTGAATCGGTTGTTGATCACGCCGCCGCCTGGCAGATATTTGTTCTGCACGATGGAAGGGGTAGCCATACTTGCCGTGGTCAGGCCGGTGTAATTGGCCGCGCCGGCATACACGTTCTCGATCTTACTGATGTGCGTCGAGACGGTCGACGCCTCCATCCAGCCCAGAAGCGGGCCATAGACCTGGGATTTCATAAAGTAGACGAAGCCGACTACCGCAACCATGACCACGACCGAGACGAGCATCTCCGTGAGCGTGACGCCGGCCTGCTTGATCTGGTTGACGCGGGTGAAGGCCCGCTGACGGCGAGCTGCATTGGTGCTGGTGGCGATTGCTTGTTTCATGTTTTGTGTTTCCTCGTTTTGTTAGAAAAGAACTGCTTAAATACCCTTGCCCATCGTCTTGATCATTGCGGCAGCCGAGGCGGCCATAATGATGAAAATGATTAGGCCAATTACCACCTGAAGCACTTGCTGAACCAGTGGGCCAAACCGCTTCACCTCGCCGGTGACGATGTCCATCGAGGTCTCAGCGATCGACCTCATCTGCGTTTGCCAATCAGACCAGCGCGCGTAGTCACTGATCAGGTCGGCCAGGTCTGGCTTGAACAGGCCAGTCGAGACCAGGACATCACCGAAATTCGACGCTTCCTTGTTGAGCATGCCGAGCATCGCCCGCACGTGCGAACGCATATACGGCGTGGAGATGCTCTCGATTTTCTCGAGCGCAGCTCGCGGCGAGACGTTCGCCTCGCGTAGGAACGCCAGGTTGACCTGGAAGATCACGCACTGGAAATCGCGATATTTGGTATAGAGCAACGGCAGCCGCTCCAACGCTTTGCGCGCCGGGCCGGTCAGGCGCGACAGCGACCAGGTCCAGGCAGCGATCAGCACGGGCATCGCAAGGACCAGGCCGGTCAAAATGTTGCCCATCTGCTCTGCCACCACAGCGACCAGACGCGTGATGACCGGCCACTCGCGGCGCGGCAGCGTGTCTTCCACTAGAGGGAAGAAGTACATGTCGATACCGATGATCAGTCCGGCCAGGATCGTCACAGGGATGGCCACCGAACGGATGGCGTCGATGAACGAACGACGCATCTCGTTCACACGCATGACCGACACCGCCAAAAACTCGAAGCCATGTGCGAGCGCCTGGTTGTCTTCGGCAATGCGCAGCAAACCATATTCCGTATCCGGGATGGTGCCCTGCATCGCGCGCGCCAGTCGGCCGGCCGCGTGGCCACGCAGGCTTTCGTACCAGTGGCCATAGACCGGCGCCAGACTGCTCTTGCGGCGCACGGAGTTCGCGTACATGGCTTTGAGCTCGCCCGACGGCGTACCGCCCCGGCGCAGGCCGAAAGCCATTTTTTGATAAATCGCGGCCCTGCGAGCACGGAACGTGCGCGTTGCCAAGAGAAGGGAAATCGACTTCATCACACGCCCCGCTCTTGCAAAGTCGCGCGCGTGACGCGAGGCGTGTAGCTTTCCAGCGTGTCGATCTCGCGCTCCAGGTCGGCCACGTCCATCGTGCCCTGCGAAACCCAGTACAGCGCCGTGGCCATCATCGGCTTGCCGGTAACGTCTTCGTCGGTTACATGGGAAATGCAGCTGCCAAGCCAATACTCTTTGGCGTCGCCGTCGAGGCCGGCGCGCATGAGGCGCATGTATTCCTCGTCCGGGATCACCAGCTCGACCACCGGCTGGCGGCCCAGGCGTCCACCTTTGCAGTGCGAGCAGCCATTGTTGTTCGCCGTGCGGACCGACTCCAGTGGAATTTCCAGGCGCTGCAGCTGCTCGACGACGCGCTCGGAGAGTGCACCAGGCGTGGCCGCCGGCACAGAGCAATGTGGGCACAGCTTCGGTACCAGGCAGGTATAGGCCAGACCAGCGATCATGTTGGTGTCGCACAGGCTCTGGGGAGGAATGCCGATCTCTTCGCCAGTCAGGCGGTCGATGATCTGGTTCACGGACAGCACGTGTGTCGTGGTCAGCACCTTCTGGCCAGTGGAACTGAGCACCTTGACCATGCGACCCATCTTCTTCTCACGCACCTCACCCACCATGGCCCAGTGCACGCCCATACGCAGCAGCTTTTTCTCGAGGTTCTCGTAGCCGATCTTTTCGACCGGAATACGGGTTATCCCGTACTGCTCATACTCAGGTGGATCTTCGACAGTCACGACGTAGCGGTCGCGCTGCTCCTTCGCGCGATACAGCAGCGCGTACAGCAGCGTCGTCTTGCCGCCACCGACAGGGCCGCAAACATAGATGGCGCCGCGGCGTCGTTCCGTGGCCGCGCGGATCATGCGGATAAACGAAGGCGTAAAGCCCAGCTTCTCGAGCGACGGAACCTGGCCTTTCGATGCCTGAGGCAGAATACGCATGGTGACGTCGAAGCCGCCATCGGCCTCTGGTACCGATGCATAGCGCAACCGGTAACGCCCGCCGTCGATGGTGCGCATGATCGTGCAGCTTTGATCGCGCGAAGCGTGCGCGAATTCGTTGTTCAAATGCTCGTACGAGTCCTGGTCCGCCAGGTTGGTAAACGCGTTCGACAACAGCTCGATACCGATCTGGGCCTTCACCGAGTCGGCCTGATAGATGCGCCCGTCGATCAGGTGGGTAATCCCACAGGTTTTCTCCCGCACGTGGTAATGGATCTCGTCGGCGCGCGCCTTGATCGCGTTGTGCAGGAGGTGGTCGAACAGCGCCGTGTTCTCGGACTCGACGCGCTTCTCGTCCTTCGCGCCAGCGTCGGTACTTTTGCCATAGCGGCTGCGGATCTCGGTCGCCGGCGCCGTGTTGGTCTCGACGGTCCAGCCATCACGCTCCAGGCGGGCTCGCACGGTCCCGAGCTCCGGGCTGTTTTTGAAGCTGTCCGTCACCAAGATGCTAGCCATCTTCGGCGCTTCGGCCAGCGCGACAATATTGGCGAGAAGATCCGGACGCAGAACAATCGTCGCGCCTTTACCCTGGCCAGTCAGCAGATATGGGTAGTCACGCGACGCCTCGGCATTGGCCTCGCGTGCCTTCGACATCCGCCCAAGGAAGCTGGTGATGATATTGGCCATCTGGCTCAGATCCCCTTGATGAAGGTGAGCATGTTCTTGCAGTGGTCCTTGACCTTGCCCTTCGCTGGATACACACAGACGCCGTCCTGGCGAATCTCGCCGACGATATAAGTCAGCACCGGGTCGCCAGTTCGCACCCTCCGCTGCATCCCCTGGACCCACAGGACGGCAGACACGTCGTCGCCCGAGCGCGAGATGCGGGTGAGCGAAATGGTGGGAGCCTTGCTCGCCTCACGACCTGCCGAACGCATACGGTCGCGAGCAGCATTGATACTCGCGCCGGTGCCGTCAACGCTCGTGATCGCGGGGACTTCGGGTGCTGACGTCGTCGAAATGGATGCCGCCGGTACCGGCGGGGTTTCGCGAGCCATGTCCGACAAGCTGACCACGCCTGGTGCGGCAGGAGCCGGGGCCGCAGCCGCGGCGCGTTGGGCGACGGGCGGAGCGGCCGGGGTGGCGCCTGCTGGCATGTTCGAGGTGGTCTGAGCGAAGGTGGTGGTCGTTGCCGCCACTAGACCAAGCGCGAGGACGATAGCGTTAAAGCGCATAGTATTTGCCGATAAATTTGATATAAGGTTTCGATTCAACGCTGGCGCCGCGCGACAGTTCGATCTGCTCGATCGTCATCATGTCTGGCAGGTTGGCCACCGCCTTCAGGTCGGTCTCTTGGAACGGCACAGTGAACTGGTACGTGGCGAACTGAGGGCGTTCCCCAGGTGCGACCTGGACTCCGTTCTCGGGCACGAGGGGCTTGAGCGCGTCCAGGGTCGGGCGTTCAAGCTGGCGATCCGAGAGTGACTGCAGCCAGGAGCCGACGATCTCGGAGAAAGTCGAGTTCGGTGCCAAGATCAGCTTTTTGCCCTCACCGACCTTTTCGAAAGAGAGCGTTCGTTTCGCGTAGTCGACGTCGTAGAAGGTGACGGATGGGTCGTTGGCTGGCACGTTCAGGGCGCGCAGGAAGCCTTCGGACGTCGCACCAGTCTGGCGCTTCCAGACGGCCGTGCAGTCGGTAGACACACACTTCAGACTCTCGATGTGCCAACCGGCTGCCTGACCAGGTACCGATGCCAGGAACGGAATGAAGCCGCCCATGACGCTCGATGGGAACTGGTTCGCCGTCGATATCTCGGTCACGGCCGCAGCGACCTGATTCCTGTACAGCTCCGCCGGCGGCACAACAGGTGCGGCAGGTGCCGGCGCCATCATCTCGCTGATGTCGTCGGAGAACAGAACGGCAGTCGCGGCCACCACACACATGAGGCCCAGGACGATCCTGCTGTCCGTCTGCCGTACTGGCTTCAGCTCGGCCGAGATGACAGCATCTGCAGCGATGCGATCCAGGGTCAGCGCCTGCGCGCCCTTGATCTCCTCCACGTGCAGATCACCGAATACCTTGCTCGCATATTCTGGTTGCTTTTTGATGAAGGCCAGCGCCGCCGAGATCACTTCGTTGCGCGTGCCGACCCGGTCCATGCCGAGAACTGGCATGCGGCGCTCGATGTCGATCGCAATCAGGCAGTGCTGGTCGTCGTCATTGATCCGGTGGATGAAGATGCCGCCGTCCGACAGCGAGTCGGCAACCGCAGCGGCGGCCGAGCGGACCTTGCGCCACTTCTTCACTTCGGCGAAACCGTACATGCGGCCGACTTCACCGATGACCTCGGTATAGACGTTGGCCTTGAGGCGCTTGGCCTCGTTCGCCATCTCGTCGCGAGTGTCACTTGTGGAAGTGCACCACTCCATGCCGAATGCCAGCTTCCTAGCGACGACAACCATCAATGTGCTCCGACGTTAGCGATGTACGGGGTCACCAGGATGACGGTTTCCGTCGTGTCTTCGCTGGCGACCTCTGAGCCCAGGCGCTGACCTTCGAGCAGGCCCTGGTTGTTCGTACGCTTGGTCGAGCGCTTCATCGCCGACAGGATCATGGTGGAGCCTGGCTTGACGATCATGGTCGTATTCACGTTCGCGCCATTGGTCAGCACGGCGTCGATGACACCCTCGCCCACGCCCTTATTAATCTTGCCGCTAGTGTCGTCCAGTGCGAACGAGACGCGGATGCTCCCGTCAGGCATGATCGTCGGGCGAACCGACAGGATCTGGCCGAAGGTCGCGTAGCCTGGGTTGCCCACGTAGGCCGGTGCGCCGCCAAGGACGGTCGAAGGGACGACCGTGTAGGACTGGGTATAGCTTTGCTGCTCGATACTGGTCAGGGTCACGTTCTCGTTGTTCGCCACGACTGCCATGTAAGGCTTGACGTCCACGAACTTGCTTGCGGTCGAGATCGCGCGATAGAGCACGTTGCTACCGTCCCAGTTCTTCGGTGTGACGCCATCGAGCGGCAGAAGAATGTTCTGCACCATGCCGGCCGCGCTGCCGACGAGTGATGCCGGCGTGGCGATCTGGAAGCGGAACTTCCGGCTGTCGAGCACGGTGCGGTACACCATATCCCAGTCGACGCCCGACTCGCCGGTATTGCTCGATGCGACAGTGATCTCCTGGACCTTGAACAGGACCTGTGCGGTCGAGATATGGTTGATGTTGTCGACGAACTGCTTCACAGTACGGTGGCAGGCCTTCGAGCAGTCGACCGTCACCGAGTTGAATGATTTACCGACGACTACCTTCTTGTCGCCAGCGATCTGCTTGAGGGCGGCTTCGAGGTCCTTCCAGCCATCCATGTCGATCTCGGCGCTCGAGGTGATCTCGTTGCTGAAGTTGCCCGACACGCCGCCGCCGGCGCCGCCCGACACGCCCGCAGTCGAGTTGCCTTTCTTGCCAATATCGGACTTGCGCTTGGTCGAGTGCTGCGCGATCGAGACGCCGTAGGTGCGGGTGAAGGTCGGCTGAATCAGGAGCGTGTCGTCTTGCCAGTCCCAGTCGGTACCCAGCAGGCGGGTGACGGTGCTGATCAGCTCGCGCAGCGGCATAGGTGGCAGGGTCGAGAGATCGACGCGCGGTTCTGCAGGCGGCGGGGAAGCCGATGCCTGGGCTGCTGCAGGTTGAGCAGCAGCGCCCTGGCCGCCTGCGGCCGGCGCGGCAGGCGCCACCGGGGCGCCTGGCTGAATGCCGGTCTCGACTTTCACTGGCAGCCTATATTCCTCGGTCAGCAAGCGAGCGAAGTCTTGCACCGTCATGTGCATGTTCGATGCGTGGTGCTGCGGCGCGGTTGAGCGCAACACTGGAGGCAGTGCCGCTTTGAAGGAGCCACGAGCAACGGATTGCTGAGGAAGATAGGGCACCTTCTGGGCCGGCAGAATGATTGGCGCATAGGTACGGTCAGCAGCCGCATGCGCAGCAGAGACCTGGGCTTCTACGTCGCGATGTGCCTCGGCCACCGACTCCATTACCGGGGTGCTCGCGCAGCCGGCGAGCGAAGCGATTACTGCGATGGAAATGAGGGTACGGTTCATGGCTTATTGGGTAGCGACAGTGTTCTGACCCATTGGCAGGATCACGATTTGTTTGAATTCGGTCGGCAGGACCTGGAAGGCGCCATCGCTCTTGCGGTAGGTCTCACCGATCACGCGCAGGGCTTCCCAGAAGTCGGCGTTGCGTGCAATGGTGATGTCACGCCTCAAGTTCAGCGAAAATTCGCGAGCCTCGTACACCAGCTCGAAGTCGACGCGAGCTGCGAATTCTTCGAGCGCTTCTTCGAGAGTGTTGTGCGCGTCGGCGCGCAGAACCCAGTCGCGCTTGAGCTTGTCTGCCGAGACCACTGGTGCTGCCGGCGCCGCCGCCTTCTGCGCGCTACCTGCGACTGGCACCGCCGAGGAGCCGGTGCGCACGCGGTCTGCGATGTGGATACGCTGCCCCGGCAGATCGACGGTGACGATAACGTCGGTCGATGCCGTTGCCTGGTTCAGCAGCTGCTGCCAAGTGCCCTGCCCGCTGACCCTCAGTGCCTTCTTGCGCAGCTCGGCGCGCGAGTAGTTCGCCTGGAAGCCTGGCGGCACGATCTCGGCCACCAGGTCTTCAACGGCGATCGACTTGAAATTCACTTCAATGACGGCATCCGTCTGACGGTTGTCGACGAAGCTGGCGTGCGAGGCGCTTGCGGCGAACCAGAGAGCTACTGCAACGGCGATCTTATTCATCTTCATGTGGTTTACTTTTCAATATTTCCCGGTTCGTACGTAGCGCCAGTACCGCGGAGTGCGCGCTAGGATCACTCCACCTCGCACCCAGTAGCGCGCGCGGTGCCAGAGCCATTGCATGGACCGGCCGCGGTAGGACATGTAAAGGCTCATGCCGGCGTACAGCACGAGGCAGCCGATCGTCACGTAGTGAAAGACGATGGCCGAGAGCAAAAGTGGGAAGATGACGGAGCCGTCGATGCTCCCGATCTTGGTTCGGTAACCTGCGTTGCGCCAATCCATTACGCTCCTGCCTTTTCAAAGTACGCCTGCGCCTCTGCGCGGCCCATTTGGGTGATCTCGCGGAACTGCTTCAGGCTCATCTCGCCGCCACGGATGTAGGGAACACACTGGGTCGCAAAGTCCTGACCGTGTTCGATCAGGTAGTTGCGCACGAAGCGTGCCCATTTCGGATACGGCCACTCTTCGCTCTGCAAGGCGTCCTTGATCTCCGAATCGAACGTGATCCAGGAGGTGAGCGGGACGACACGGCCGCTGGCAAGCTTCACGATCTGGCGGGAGCAGATCATCCGGAGGGCGCCGAGAATCTTCGACGCCGCTGCCGAGCGGACCTCGACAGGGAACATCTCGACCAGGCGGAACATCGTCTCGTTGGGCGTGTCGGCGTGGATCGTGGCCAGCACCGAGTGGCCGGTGATCGCCATTTCGACCGTCTTGTCAGCCGTCTCCTGGTCGCGGACCTCGCCCATCAAGAGGATGTCAGGCTTGGATCGCATCGCCGACGGAGCCGCGCGGCCCCAGCTCAGCAGGTGCTTCCCGATCGCCGCCTGCGCCACGAGCGGCCCACGGCCGAGCCCGGCCTTGCCGTAGCTGATCTCGATCGGCTCTTCGAATGTCTGGATGCTTGGTGCCGGCACTTCCTTCGTGCGTTCGTGCAGCACGGCCGCGATGAGCGTCGTCTTACCAGAGCCGGTAGGGCCGTTGATCAGGATGAGGCCTTTGTCGACCTGGAGGTCGTCAGCCACGCCATCTGGCAGGCTCATTTTCGACAACTCAGGAAGGTTCTCGGGAATCGTTCGGATCGTAATCGAGACGCCGTTTTTCTCGCCACCGACGCGAGCTGCAATGGCATGCAGACGCAGACGGATCAGGACACGGTCGGCACCTGGTCGGAAGAAGTCAGGATCTTCGTCCACTTCTTCGCCTTTACCGAGCTTTGGAATCGCTGCCGGACCGCACAGGATCTGCAGGATCTTCTTCGCCTCGGTGTCTTCGAGCACGCGGGTCGTCAGCGGGTACCAGCTGCGGCGCCAGTACACGGTGACGTAATCGTTACTTTGGATCTTCACGTCCGAGCAGCCCTGGTCGAGTGCGGACGTGATCAGCACGTGCGCCTCGCGTTCACCGAACCCGGCCGGCAGGACGAAGGGCGTCAGGCCCTCAACGGTATTGGCGATCACTTCGTGGTCTTCCAGTCGGCGGAATTGCCGTTGAACGTCGGCTGCGACGAGATGCGGAAGACCGAGTCGCCGATGACGATGGTGTTCGGATCAGGGCGGCTAACGGTGTCGGTTGCAGCTGCAAACTTCGGCGCGCTGACCAGGCCGCGGCCGTACAGTGCGTAGAACAGGCGCATGCCGTTGAAGTCACGCTCCAAGCGTGCCAGGTTCAGTTCGAAAATCTTGCGCGATTGCTTGCGGCCTTCCGCGTATGCTGAACGCACGACCGATTCCCAGTACTTCTTCTCGGCGTCGTCTTTGGGCAGGATGCTGCGCTGCGCGTCGCCGACAATCTGGTCGTCGCTGTCAGTCAGGCCCAGGTAGAGGTAGTTGCGCCAGTTGTTCTGGCCAAAGGTGGCCGGAGAGACGATTCGGTACACGCGACCCTGGACGCGCATGGAATACTCGGTAATCGCGATGACATCCTTGGCTTCCTCGATCACCGGCGGCAATGCGCCCGTCGGGAACGTCAGCGAGCCGAAGTTGAACTTGGTGTCGAGAACAGTCTTCTCCTTCTCGATCTCAGCGATGATCACGCGGCTTTCATCGGCCAGGCCAGCGCGCATGCCCAGGCCGATGCCGAGCTGCTTGAGTGCAGCGGCGCGAACCTCGGAAATCCCGGAAGGGATGGAGGACAGCTGCGACGTGGCGGACAGCACCTTGTCGAGCGTGGACTGCGGGGTCGCGGCATCTGCGTATGCGAGCGGCATGAACGCCGCGACAATTACACCTGCGCCGATGACGCTGCGGGTAAATACTCCGGCCATATCAATACAGCTTCGAGCGCAGCTCGATGAAGGTGTCGTTCAGCACCACGTCGGCGCGGCCGCCGCACTGCTCGGCAATTGCGGTGAGTGCTTGCGTCAGCGTCGCGCCGCGCAGCTTGATGAACACTGGCAGGGCCAGCCGAGGCTGCGGACCAGTGTGCTTGAAAGCGAGGCCTTGGGCGGCAGCGATGCGCTTCAGGATCTCCGAAGCGTCACCTTCCCAGATGACAGTCATCGTGTTGCCGGCAAGGCTTGCTGGCGTTGTCGCCTCTGCCATTTCGGCCTTCTTCGCGTCAGCGCGCACGGCAGCTTCCAGGATCGACATGCGCACACCAGGGGTGTCATCTGGGGCTTCAACTGGCTTCGACGACGCACAAGCCGTGAGCAGAGCAGCGACCACAGTAGCGATCATTGAACGGCCCATCAGAGGAGTGGTGCGCATCATTTGTTCTGTCCTGTAACCATAAAACGAATCAAGCCGATAGATTACAGCCTCGCGTTCTCCAGTGCAAGAAAAAGGATGCACCGAGGCAATGGTGATGACATGTTGGAAACGCTCAGTGTCGACGTCTTCAGGCGTGGGACCCATCACAACCAGGGGCCAGGGGCCAGGGGAGCGTGCATACCGGGGTGTTGGGTTTTCGGGGTTGAAGTTCTTCTTCAAAAAACAACAACGACGACAAGCGGCCGAAGGCTGCTTGTTGTTGTTTACTTTAAAACCAACAACCTTTAGTAAACCTTTAAGGGCTGAAAGCCACTATCCATGCGGGTTTCAGAAGGGTATTGCCATATTATTCGGGGTGAAGTGCCCTAGATTTCGGGGTGATACGTCATAGAGTTCGGGGTATCGCCATAGTTTCCGGGGCGATATGTCATAGTTTTCGGGGCGTTTTCGACCCCTTTTTTTTCTAATGCCATAGTTTTCGGGGTGCTCAAAAGCCGAAGGCGGCGATGTCTTAGTTGCTGGATCACAACAGTTTCTTGCCGTCAAGAAAAAGGCTGCTCAATTGCTATCTTTAATTGAATGACAACGCAAGTGTTTGCGAAATCTCACAAAATGTAACAATCAATGTGTTCTATAGCCTTGACAAGTCAGCGTTGAGTTGTGCGTATCGGTGCGCATGGTGATCGAAGACGGCGCTTGGCCGAGCTGGAGATTGGTCTAGTGCGTCCGCGTAAAGGGAGGAGATTTCTAGAATTGCAATAAAAGAGCCGCTATTGCCATAGTTTTCGGGGCGTGGTTGCAAATTGGGCGCTTAAAGCCATAGTTTTCGGGGTGAAAATGCACTGAAGGCCTTTGGCACTTGGTAAATGCCATAGTTTTCGGGGTGATCTGCCCTATTTTTGCAGGCGTGGTTGCAACTACAGCATCTGGGAGGTGGCGGTACGATGCTGGCTGCGGTGGTAACGGTCTCTTGACTCGGTCGGAAGCGCTGCGACTTGCCTTCGATTGTTGGTGAAATGCCATAGAGCCAATTGCGAGAGTATGACGTTGCCTGCTAGTATTTCTGCATGTTGTCGAATTTGGAGTAGCAATGCCTGGCAAGACGAAACAAAGCAATGAAGCCCGTGAAGCAAAAGTAGACGCACAAGAAACGAATGTAGTTCCCGACGATACTGTCTCCCTTGCTCTCGCCACTCCCCACCTAGCAACCCGCCGTGGTGAAGTCATCGGCGGCAAGCAGGAGGTGAAAAAGCATGTTGCAGCAATCCACACGTCGGGCGAACTCGGCCTGGTGGAACGCAAGCTCGTGAACATCCTGCTGCTGAATGCCTACGATAACTTGGCTACGGTGCGGCAACATCGCCTGCCAACGAAATGGCTCATGGCGATGCTCGGGTGGGCTGAAGGTGACGACACGGTGCATCTCAAGAAAGCCCTGCTTCGGATCGTGACGACCCCTGTCGAGTTCAACCTGATGGAGGATGCCGCTGCTCAGCCTGGCAAGAAGACCCAGCGCTGGACGGCAACAGCCCTTCTGGCATCTGCGGATCTGGTGAACGGCTACTGTGAATACGAATACGCGACGCGTCTGGCCGAGGAGCTGGGCGATCCGGATGTGTACGCGATCATCAACGTCGGCATTCAGCGCCAGTTCAGGTCCGGATATGCCCTCACCCTCTACGAGAACTGCGTGCGTTATCGCCGTATCGGCTCCACCGGCTGGATGTCCCTCGCGATTTTCCGGAAGCTGATGGGGGCCAGTACGCCGACGTACGACGATTTCCGCCGGCTCTCTGACCTGGTCATCAAAAAGGCTGTGAAAGAGGTGAACGAGGTGTCCGACATCAAACTCACGGCCGAATACGAGCGCGTGGGCCGCAAGGTTGCCCGCATCCGATTCGTCGTCGAAGAAAAAGAGCAGGCGACGATCTTCAACCAGAACGAGAACGTCATCGAAGAGGTGAAGCAGGGCGACACGTTCAAACGTCTTCGCAGCCATGGTATCGGCGAGAAGCTGGCGATTGCCTGGATCCTCACCGACGAGCAGCGTGCTGTAGCAGCGCTGGACATCACCGAGCAGAAAGCGCGTGGAGGCCAGATCAAGAAAACTGGCGGCTATGTTCGCAAACTGATCGAAGACACCACGATCGACCTCTCGACGAGCACCTTCGATAAGCAGCTGGAAGAAGAGGCAAATGCTAAGCGTGCAGCGGAAGCTGCCCAGGCAGCTGCTCGAGAAAAAGCCGAAGCCGAGAAACTGGCCCGTGGGGATAAGTTGCGTGACCTGGTCAAGAGCCTGTCCGATGCGGAGATGAAGGAATTCGCGGCCACGTATGTCGCCGGCGAGGGCGCCGGTCGAGCGACCAGCTATGATCCTGTCACCGGCACGTTCAAGATCGCAACGGAGCGTGTACCCTTCATGACCTGGGTCCGCAAGCAGCTCACGGTGAAGCATGGAATGCCGACCGAATGTAACCTCCCCTTCGCTGCATGACGCATCAAGAAAAAAACTACCGTTTTGTTGAGTTTTACTAAAATCGGTAGTATGCTCCGAGGAATGTTGTTTACTTGCCACTAGGGCGACCTGGTCAAGACAAAATTCTTTGGAGCTCGAATGGAACTTGGCATCTCTCCAGTACCACAGCGCGTCACCCCAGACGACCTGATCAATGTGGCCGACCGCTCGGCCAAAATGCTCCATCGGATCAGAGATTCGATGCTGCAACCCCACCCTCGCAAAGAGGCTCCCGTCTTTCCCAGCAACAAGGTTCAGGCACTTTGTGGTATCGATAAGACAAAGATGAACACCTTGCTCAAGGCTGGGAAGCTGCCTCAGGGGACGCAAGAGTCGAAGGGTAAGATGCGCAGGTTCACCCTAGCCGAGACAATGCAATGGGTCGAAGCGACGGTGAAGCCGAAGAAGCGCGGAAAAGGCAAGAAAGGCAGGATCATCACGGTCGGCAACTTCAAAGGCGGCGTAACGAAAACGTCGACTGCCATGAATTTGGCCCAGGGCCTCACCCTTCGCAGGGGCCGGCGAGTGCTGATCATCGACCTGGATCCACAAGGCTCCACCACCACCCTCTTCGGCATCAATCCTAACGCCGAGATCGACGTGGACCAGACGGTTCTGCCGGTAATCGATCAATCCCAGGCAGATCTGCGCTATGCCCCGATGAAAACCTATTGGGACAACCTGGATTTGATCCCTGCTTCATCGGACCTGTTCAACGCAGAGTTCCTGCTGCCGGCCCAGGTGCACCAGGGTGACGCTTCCTTCCAATTCTGGCAGGTTCTGCGCAATGCCCTTGAGCCTCTGCGCGACGACTACGACTACATCATCCTTGACACGGCGCCAACGCTGTCGTACCTCACCATCAACTCTATTTTTGCTGCCGACTCCATGTTGGTGCCGATCGTGCCGGACGTCTTGTCTTACTCGTCGATGGTGCAGTTCTGGTCGCTGTTCTCCGACCTGGTCAATGGCATGAGGAGCTTCGGCCGAGACGGAGAGATGAAGTCGTTCGACTCGATCGAGATCCTCATCTCGCGCATGCCGAACAAGACCTCGGCCCAGCTCGTGAACGAGTGGATCAGGAAGACCTACGGTTCCTACGTGTCGCCGATCGAGATCCCGGAAACTGAGCTCGCGCGTACCACCAGCACCGAGTTCAAAACCATCTACGACATGCCGAATTACGACGGCAGTGCAGAGGCATATCGTCGAATTCGCGACCCCTACGACAAGCTGGTCGACATGACTGATGACCGCACTTGCCGGTTGTGGGATACCGAAGAAGTTGAAGCGTAGTAGAGAGAGAGAGAAAACGATGTCGACTAGCAAAGATCAGGTCGCTAAGGCTGCCTTGATTGACCTCGGCGATGACCTGCCGATGGGAGTGGGGACGCCAGCAGTAGAGCGCCCGGCGCGCACTGCTCCAGGCCAGTTAATGGCGCTGCAGGGCAAGTACCTGGATGCGTTGGCCAAGATTGCTGAGCTTGAAAAAGGCGGCAATGCGATGGAGCTGGATATCTCCCGCATCATTCGCGTGGCAGGCCGCCAACGGCCGTTATCGCCAACGGAACGCGCCGAGCTGAAAGCAAACCTTGATGCGAATCCGTTGATCCATCCGGTCGTGGTTCTGCCGGAGACGCCAGAAGGGTTCGAACTCTTCTCTGGCTATAACCGCGTGGACCTATACGAGGAGCTTGGCCGCACGAAGATCCTCGCCGTGGTGCGAGATGTCCCCCGCGATAGCGTCGAAGTGCTTGCCTTCTATGCCAACCTGCTGGCGCC
Organism: Massilia sp. X63; assembly: GCF_041023745.1. NCBI lineage: Bacteria > Pseudomonadati > Pseudomonadota > Betaproteobacteria > Burkholderiales > Oxalobacteraceae > Massilia > Massilia sp. X63. Next base: position 87,553 of record NZ_JBFTEF010000009.1, on the reverse strand, counting down.
AAGTCTCCCGGACTTCAAGAAGTACCAGGGCCTGAAGGCGCGCTTGGCGGAAGCTGGCCTCGAGCAGAAAGATCTGGCAGCAGAATCAGGCCTGAGCACGTCGACGATTTCGCGCCTGATGCAGTTCGACGGCCTGCCTGCGGAAGCGCTCACAGTGCTTGAGCAAAATCCATTCGTTCTTGGCTCGTCGGCAGCGGAGAAACTTGCGAGGGCTGCGAAAGCGGGCCGCAGCGAACTGGTGGTCGAAGCGGTGAAAAAGTTGGCTGAATCCAGTTCGAATAGCAGCTCGTCGGAACAGTCAAAAGCCGAGCGCTTCACCGAAGAGAAAGCGGTAGCTTTCGCTTCCGGTCGTACGTCTCCCACGGCGCGGCCGGCGGCGAGAGAGCCAGTGATCGTCAAGAATGGGAAAAAACGTTTCGCGCAGCTTACGGTGCGTGGTGACCAGGTGACCGTGAAGTTCAGTGACCCCTCTGCATCGCCCGCCGAGTGGGCGGCCAAGTTCGAAGAGTTTTTGAAGGCTGAAATCGTTAAGCAGTCGGCCTGAAGGCCCCTGCCCTACTTACCAGGATAACGCCATGAGATAAGCACTAAACGGACACACGAGTCCCGAAAAGACAAAAGCCCAGGTCGCCAAACCTGGGCCTTGCTTTGAGAAAGACTAACGACTGTCTCCCACAGATTCGCTACACACCGACGCCAATCGGTATCAGCTAAGTTCAAGCCATCAGTGTAGCGCGGAGAACGCCGTTGTCAAGTCTCGGGGACTCTTTTTCTCTAAGAAAAGGAGTTTTTTATGTCGCTATACCAGCTGATGGCTGGGCGCGCGGTTGCGCTCGCCCGCCCTCTTCCACTTCCTTTGATCAATGCGCGAGCTGAGGTCTTCAATCCCCTTACCTGCCTGGATCTGAACCAGACCGCGCGCCGTGTGCTTTTCGGCGTGCTCACGTTCGTGCGCGCACGTTCTCTCAAGAGCGAAATCTTCCCCAGGCGCGACACCCTCCGGGCCGAGGCGCTCATGAATTCCATGTCGCCGGTGTACCGCGGCCTCAAGCTGCTTGAAGATAAGGGCTACATTACGCGCGGCCAGCTGCGCAAGCACCTCGACGGCAAGTTCTACCTGTCTCCAATCTACCTGACCGATAAAGCGCTGGTTCTGCTCGGCCTCAAGAGCGTTATCCACAACGGGCCGTCTGCCAAAACGACACACGGCCATATAAAGAAGGAACTTACCAACAAAAAGCAGTCTATTCAGAAAACAACCGGGGACCAGAGTTCCGAGAAAAAGCACGACATCGACCGCGAAACCAGGCTGCCAGTGGAGTTGCTGCCCCTGCTCGACCAGGGAGTGAAGCGCACGGCCGTGTGCTGGCTGATGGCCATGGCCAAGAAGGCTGGAAAGCGGTTGGGTGATGTCGTCCAGGTGGTGAAGGGCAACATCGCCGCCCTACGGGGCCGTGAGGTAGTGGCCTACCTAGCTTGTCTCCTCCGGAAGAATGTGGACTTCGCATGGGTCGCGCGCCAGTCGCGAGAGCAGCAGCAGTCTGCGGCGATGGATGACCTGGCGAAGCGCAAGCTGGAGGCCCTTGACCATCGGTACGACGGGCACCAGGTTATCGCCGACGATGGAACTCTCCTGGGCGTCTTCCGGGCGGCAGATGGGCCAGGCCAGCTCGCGGTGGTCGAGTCGGCGACGGGTTCCATGCCGGTCAACCTGCGGTTCGCACGCGCTTTCCTCGACGAGAAGGTGCTACTGGTGGCGCCGCGGGAAGTGGATTGGGAGGACGACGGCGAGGAGTGGTGATACGGGGCGCTAGCCAGGATAGTTGCGAGCCCTGCGAGCAGACGGCTGCCGCAGCAACCGCTGACCATATTTCGGACGACCTTATGACCGTACCAGGCCTCAATATTAACGACTTCCATCACGTCGAAATGGACTTCGCCGACGCTTCGTGGCGCCGCCAGATTCCAGCTGTGCCAGGCTGGTACGCCATTGAGACTGATGCGCCATTGGACGCCCTGTTGCGCTTTCCGCTGCCTCTGGAAGAAGGCCTGCACTACCAGATCGCGAATCGAGCGGCTGATGCCCAGTATCTCATCGCACAGGGCGCTGCGATCGTTCCGCTAGAGCTAGGCGATTCATACATCGTCTACATGGGCGAGCATGGGGATCTAAAAGCTCGCGCCCGCGAGCATACCCAAGGAAACAAGGGAACTGGGTGCCTGTCGTTGGCACAGTACCAGCTCGCTGCTGAGTATTTCTGGATCTTTCATTACCGGCCTTGTGAGGAGCACCTGCCGGGTAGTGCGGGCAATAAGCTGCTGCGTAACTACCTCGAACAAAAATAGCGGAGTGAAAACGGCTGGCCAATCCTGTGCTCGCGTTGATTGGGCATAGTGCTGGCCGATCCCAACTTGGGATTACTTTAGAATCAAGCACTTAGAAAAAAGCGTAGGGAAGTGCGCGTCGCTAAGTATAAAAAAGGTGCGCCGCTCGGTCTACTAGCGAGCGTCGCTGTACAGGTTCGTCTTCGCGAGCCCTCGCCTCCCCGTCTATTGGCCCGACCCCTCCCCGCGCCAGTTTGCGCGCGTCTCGTCGCGCATAGCGCATTTGAGCTCGAGGCCGGCTTGCTGTAGGGCGCTTAGTCATGCCGTGCCGAGGGCGTTAGAGAACCGCGGGCAGCTTAGACTCGTGTGCCAAGATAGTGCCTTGGGCTTTGCAGACGGCCCACACGCATGTGAGTGTGGCGCTGAACGATCGCGAGTTGACGCCACACTCCGGTGCCGCGGTGGGGCGCATGGGGACAGGAGTGCGTCCCAAGCAGGGAGTGGTCAGAAGAGGGGCTGCGGCCCTGTCTTGCGGATGCGAGACAGGAGAGCGCCCATCTGTAATGCCAAGCATACCGGGCCATGGCCAGCCGACTCGGCAGCATGGCGTCCGTGAGCTCGCGACGAACTTAGCAATCGGCGGGGCAGGGCTGATGACCTATACCCGGAATTTAAGCGGGCTATGGGGCAAGATGGTTCAATCCCAAGTTGGGATTCTTTTGAAATCAATCACTTAGAAAAAAGCTGCCGGCGCAGGCAGGATAGAAGCTCAGCCGGTTGCAACTGGTGAGTGCTCTACGAGGGAGAAAGTGTGTTCCCATCAGGACCGGAGCTTCGTAGTGGCCTGATGGGATAGACCTTTAGAAGGAAAGGTCGCGAAGGTTCGACGTCAGCTCGTCGTCGGGACGCTGAGAGCTGGTGGTGGGCGGTGGTGCCGGTGGCACGCTCGGCTGCGGCGCTGGGACCTTGCCAAGTTGAGCAGCAGCATGCTCAGCGACTTGACTGGTAGGCGCCGCCGTATGACGCGGCCGGTCACTCGACGGGGCTGGTTCTGCAGGCGCGGACGCCGCCAGAGAGCTATCCGAAGCAACAGGAGCGGCTGGCGCCGCACCGGCTTGCACTTGGTCAGCTGCGAACACGCGGCCGGCATGATAGACCGTCGTCCCGTCCAAGCGGAAACCAGCCTGCTCCAGCGCGTAACCTAACTCGACCCAACGTCGAGCGTCGGCCTGACGATCCGTGCCCTCGGCAGTGAGCCGCTCGATAATGGCCTTGCCGATCGGGGTAGGGCGCAAGAACAGGCGGAAGTTGAACAGAGCCATTGGTTCACTCCAGCGTTACGCTGCCACCTTCTTGGGTTTCACGGACTCTTCGGTTGCATCTGCGATGTCGACGACGCGATCTTCTGGCTTCACAATGAAGTTGGCGAACTTCCACATGCCCCTGGAATTTGCGAACTCAGGATCGTCTGAGATCATGCGCTTGCCCTTATAGACCTCGCTGAAGACCTCATCACCCAGGGCCGAGCGGATGAGTGCGGCGCCGCCGCCAACGAAGATGACTGCGCCCAGGTCGGAACCATCGCCGACTTTCGCAACGAAAAAATTCTTCACCTCAGCCAGATACTCACGGCACGAATTCTCGATGATCTCGGACACGTCATGGTCTTCGCCGAAGAGCTCATACTTTTTGGTGCGCAGGGCTTCTTCAACGTAGCTCGGCGGCGGGTCATTGCTCAGATTGAACTGCGACTTGATGCGAGCCGTGATTTTGGTCAGCAGGGTGAGAACACCTACGTTCTCGGTGCCACTGCGCTCGCCATAAACACCGCGGACATTCTCGATGACGACAGCGATGTCCAGGGTCTTGCCACCGAGGTCCACGACCGCCACGGGACGGCGCGTAATGATCTGGCTCACGCTTTCGTTGTAGGTACCGTCGGGGTTGAGGAGGGCGTCGTAGAAAGCGGCGATCCCTTCGCTGACGACTTTCTGGCGGGCGATGGTGGCCAGCGGCGCGCCGGCGCCAATGCGTTCCACAGGCTTAGCCAAGCTGTCCATCTTCTTCTCAATCAGCGCCACATTTGGCGCGCTGTCCTTGTAGTACTGGTCCACTGGTAAGCCAGTCACCAGGAAGAGCTGCTGGCCACCAAGGCCAACGTCAGCCAACGCGTGATTGACCAGCACTCGATTCAGGCTCGAGAGTGGATAGTCGACCATCCGCGTGTCCATGGTCTTGATCAGCGCCTGGCCATTAGCAACGGTCCAGCTCTCGCCATCGGTCTTATAAGCCGAGCTATGCTGGTTGCCGACCGACATGACCTGATTGACGCCGGGGGTGGCCTTGGACTTGTGATAGCCGTACTGGAATTTCTTCTCAGTGGCGTCGTAGCCGAAGCAGGTTTTGATGGTGTCGTGGCCGTCGTCTTGGCCGATAGCGATGAGTGAATGCTTCATTTGATCTCCGTCGTTGCACTATGGCGAAATCGCCGCTTGTTACGTTTCATTACTACGTGACGACACTCTACACGAACTGGTGTAGTTGTCAAGATGAAACCCCTTGCAACCATGCCTTTTTTGGCCCTTGAGTGCATTTTTAGTGCATTGCAGTGCAGCGGAAGGCCGCTAAGGCACTTAAAGTGCGTGCGGAAAGATGCCTCGGATGCCTTTAAAGTGCATGCGTTGCACTTGGGAGGCTAAAAAATGCACTCCCGGCATGTCGGTTTCCATATCGAGCAAGCGGTGGAGGGCGATCCTCGCGATTGGGTATATCTCAGGCGATTTATACTCGCGGTTATATCCTCAGCGCCAATATATTTTTGGGCTACATGCCGCTGTGATAGAAGCGGGGCAGGGTGCCCGTATGTTACCCTCAACATCTGCAAAAAGCGCGGACGACAGCTGTCTATGGCAAAGGCGCTGCGAGCGCTTGTGCTGGCTGCGGGAGATCTCAGCCGGCACGCGGCCATCGCGGTCTGCGGCCGTGAGTTCGGGTGTTAGATGGGCGAAAAAATGATGCGAAAGCGCGGTTAGGTCTCCGATGCTACCTAACCGCGGCCCGCCAACCATCAAGAAACCCAACCTAACAAATAGAATCAACGACTTAGGTACCTACGGTGTCAGGTATCGCCGGCCTATCATTCTGGCGTGATTGTCAGTTAGGTAGACGTGGTTGCAAACATGAAGATTCGCACCTGTGCAACACTGCTCATTCACGGACGAACCGAACGCTTTTGAAGCGCTCCGCCCCGAGTTCGCCAGGTGCAAAGTTCAGCTTCCAGTTCGTGGGGCGAAGCGTGCCCTGAGGCCGGGTTTCCAGTGCCAGGTACGGCCGACTGATTGTGCTGACTGCTGGCTCTCGGCAGGCTCGAGCGGCCTATTGGTTATAACGCCGTGATATTCAGTATCCAGCGCGTTCCTGCGTGGTTAGGTGACGGGTCAAAGGGGGGTCTCGACCCGGCACCTAATGGCAGGACAGAGGCGCTGGAGTATAAAAAAACCATTATACTGTTGACGCACGGCAATTCGACGCTCCGCGGCCCTTGTCCGACCCTGTTTTCCCCACGTCTACGGTCCCCGACCGAACAAAAATATGCCGCCAATGCAGCAAGCAACCGCACCACAATCCTCGGGATTCTCACAGCCACGGCCGACCGCGCAAGGTGGCACCCCAACCGCCCTGGCTCTTAAAAACATTGATGCCGAGACGCTCCTGGAGAATATGCCGCAGGACGCGGCCGAGCAGATCGTCGCCGAGTGGCGCCAGGCGCGCGCCGCCGCCTCGATGGGGGCGCCCAACGTCCGCTCCGTCGCCACGTATGAGACGAACTCACGAATTCTTGAGATCAAGTATTCGAACGAGATGCAGGCCGACGATATACTCAACCCAGTGGATATAATCCGCCGATTATTCCTCCACTCCGCGAGTATAAGTGCGGCCACGTGGCGTCTTTATCGAGCGGGCTTCCTTCACACAATGAATCAGCGCGCACTGCAGTGCGAGAGCTTGGGCCAGCCGCAGCCCACACTGATCCGCGCGCTGGCCGCGCTCGTCGTTGTGTCATCCAAGCCGTATGGCGCGGGCCGCCCGCGCGCCAAGAGGCCGGCGCGCGACAAGTCCATCCCGGCTAAGCAGTTCGATAAGGTCATCACGCACCTGGCAACGGCATACTCCGAGCGCAACCAGTGGGCGCGCCGCGCCCAGTCCTTCGCCATGGCCACGATCTCCACCGGGCTGCGCCCGACTGAATGGGTCAATGCAGTGATTCGGCCGGCGACGTCGTCCGAGGTTCCTCGCGGCGAGTCCGAGGCCGGCTGGCTGGCAGTGGTCGTCGACACCGCCAAGCGCAAGGCCGGCGAGCCGGACTGGGAGCGGACCATCGTGGTGGAACCGGGCGTCTACCAGATCCATGTCCGTCAGCACTTCGAGGAGATCCAGTCGGTGATCACCACGAAATCCGACGCGCACGAGGCCGTCCGTAATTACTCGCGCCGGTGCTCACGCGCCATGGGCCGCGCATGCCGCGAGCTGTGGCCGGCGCCGGTTCAGGGAAAGGACCCGATCCGGATCACGCTGTACTCGCTCCGGCACCAGGCGCGTGCGAACGTCGCGGCCGCCTATGGCACCTTCGTTGCCGCGGCCATGATGGGGCACTCGCCATATGTGAGCCAGAACTGGTACACCGGGAAACATCGGGCGAACTCTTACGCCGGCCCACGGAAGGTGCGCAGCGCCGGCATCCCAGTAGCAGTCCCAGGCCACGATGTATTGGCCAAGGCCGCTGTGTTTGAGCAGAACCCGGCATTGCTCGGGGCCTTGGCTTCGGACGACAACCAGGTCGAGGCAGAGGACTATTGAGCGTGAAACAATGGGAATCCGATCGCCGAGCGAACGAATCCCTTAGTTTTCAATAACATAGATCTGTTTTTGGACGGAAAAAGGCCGTGAAAAAGCGATTGTTTCACGGCCCCGAGAGCTGTTCCACGCAATCTGCCATTCTTCTGTACCATACGGTATCGTTTGGCGACCATATGGTTTATTGATGTCCACGTACATACCCGCTCTCCTCACATCATTCCCGTGGCTGACCGAGCCCGAAGCCGCAGGGGTCGCCGCACAGCTCGACCAGGTCGAGCATCTCCAGTCTGCTGCCGACCAGATCCAGGCGCTCGCCCTGGCTCTCGATCAGGCCGGATTGCCACCGACATCGACCCTCCTCCTCAGCTTGGCCGGGCGCGGCTCCAAGCAGACTGCGGTCGCAGTGGCCCGAGCTACCGCGCGCGCGCGTTTCGAGCGGGCCGCCAGCGAGAAGGCGGCTCATGCAGAACGGTACGGCGCCTCTCCAGCACCGACAGCGTTGAGCGAGACAGCCGTTCGCCAGATTGTCGAGGCTACTGTCGAGTCCACGATGGCCATGCTGCCTGGTTCTTTCTCCAGTGGTGAGATCGATGAGCGTGTCGTCAAGATGCTGGGCACGTTGGCCGGCGATGTTACGTGGCTGAGATCTACGATCGACACCGAGCGCCAGCTGCGCAGGTACCGAGAAGCGCATGGGCCGCTGCCCGAGCACCAGGCGCCCCAAGGGCCGCCCACCACCGCGCAGCGCCGGGACGTCGTGCAGCAGCTCGCGGGCTCGCTGGAGCGCGAGCGCTTCAAGGCACACGTTGGACCTATGGACAGCGCCGACGGCCGCGACGAATAGACCGCTTGCAACCACGCATGTGAAAGCCTTCCAGAATTGCGGATGAAGCCATCCTGGAAAGGCAGTTATGAAACAGACCCACTCGATTAGCAAGATCCCCCAGTTCTCCACCCTGACGCGCGAGCAGGGCGGGGTAGTTCTCTCTCAAGCGAAGAACATCAAGGTCGTCGCCCGCGCCGGCTCTGGCAAGACGAAGCTGGCCATGGCATACGCAGCTGCCCGCCCGAAAGCCCGCGGCCTGTACCTGGCATTCGGTAAGCCGACCCAGCTGGAGGCCAGTGCCCGGCTGCGCACCCTCAGCGTGAATACCGAAGCCCGTACCGGGCACAGCCTTGCATGGGCAGGGTTCGGCTCCAAGCTCGACGCGGCGTGCAAACTCACTTCCAACGGTTCCCTGCGCACCGGGATCACGGCGAACCTGCTGGGCGTGAACTGGCCGGTCGCGAAGGCTGTGAACGAGACGATCCGGAAGTACATGTGCAGTGCCGACAAGCAGATCTCGGACAAGCACCTGCCGGACGAGCGCGACTTCCCGATCGTGCGGGCGGCCGCCGGCACCATCATGGACAACGCCGGCACGTTCTGGAGACGCCTGACGGATCTCGACGACCAGGAGGCGAAGGCGGTACCAGACGTCTATATTAAGCAGTGGATCAATTCCGACCCGGTGCTGAACTATGACTTCATCCTGTTCGACGAGTGCCAGGATGCGAATCCGCTGATGTCGTACCTGGTCGAGCAGCAGAACCATTGCTCGCGCCTTTATATTGGCGATCCTCACCAGTCGATCTATGGCTTCCGCGGCGCGGTCGATGCGATGTCGACACTGAACGTCGACGAAACGCATATCTTGTCCGCCTCGTTCCGCTTCCCTAAAAACATCGGGCTGCTGGCGTCCACATTCCTGCAGCACTGGAAGGGCGAGAAGGTTCCGCTGCGCGGCCTGGGCGCCGGCGGCCGCATTGTGCCGGGTGACCAGCAGGCTTACTTGGCGCGCACCGTGGCCGGGCTGATCGGCAAGGGGTTCGAGCTCCATTCGAAGGGGCACAAGATGCACTGGGTGAAAGGCTTCGAGGATTATCGCGTTGCGCCGATCATGGAGGCATATCGCCTTTATAAGGGCGAGAGCAGCTCGAACTTCCAAGACCCTGTGCTCAAGCTGATGAGGAGCTGGGGCGAGCTCGAGGATTACGTCGAGGTTACCGGCGACGCAGATGCCGGCTCCGTCTTCCGCCTGGTGCAGCAGTACCGCGACGAGATCCCCAACATCATCGAAACGCTCAAGCGCGAGCAGCTGCGCAGCAGCGAGGGCGCGCCCTTCGTCTTGACCACCGCGCACAAGGCCAAGGGCCTCGAGTGGCCCGTCGTCCGGATGATCAACGACTTCTTCTCGTTCAAGGACCGTTCCGACGGTACGAAGTGGCTAACGCCCGAGCGTATCGATCCCCAGGAGGCCAACCTCGCCTACGTCACGTTGACCAGGGCAATGAAGGCTGTGGGGCCGACTCCCGAACTGATCGAATGGTTCCAGCAGCAGCCTGGTACCCAACACCTTTTTCCGAAAGCCGCCGAGAAGGCGGCGCCAGCACCGGCGCCAGCACCGGCCGAGCCTGAGCATGAGACCGAGGCCGCGCCACGCGCAGCATAAATGAGGACTTCACAATGAGCAGTACTCCATCACCAGTATCAACCCGCCCAGCTGATCTTGCTGTCGCATGCGCCACCAGCCTGATCAGCCACCAGGCGCTGCTGCGCACGGCTTTGCGCGAGGCGGCCGCAGCCCCCGCTTCCGCAGGTGAGGGCGCAGCGCCCTATCGTTGGGAGGCAGTACGCCTCCAGCTCGACATGGTGATCGGCGACACCATGCGCAGCATCAGCGCTTTGTACAATGCCGCGGCCGAATCGCGCCCGGCCATCGAGCCGGATAGTGCGCGCCGCACCGCCCAGCGAGCGCTGGCCTTCCTGAATGGCGTCGTGCAGCTGCACCAGCCACTGAGCGAAGCAGTGCAGATCTGCGGCGTCAAGGGAAGTTCGGCGTCTGGTACCTGGCCGATTGAATGGGCGAGCATGTTCTTCAATCTTGACGAAATGCACTCGCAGGCCCTGGCGGCACTTGAATCGGTGTCCATCTCTGCACGCCACGAGCAGGCAATCGTGGCGGCTAAGGGGCACGTGTATAGCGAGGGCGATCAGGAGTTCGAAGTCCTGGTAACGCTGGAGGCCACTGCACATCGCTTTATGCATGTGCGAGCTGACGACTTGACTGCGGCGCAGGAGTTGGCGCTGACCGTCGCACGTAGCGAGAACGGCGCCCACTTCACGCTCAATGAAGGCAATTTCGTCACTGCGAGCGACGTCCACGTCACCTCCGTCTACGATGCGGTCGGTAATGAGGTCTGGAATGACAGCGAGGGTGAGCTCGCGATGCCGGCCGACGCCCCGAGCTAGTCCTTCCCGGCGTGCGTGGACCGCCACGCCCCTTGCAACCACGGCATCGGTCTCTCGGCACACTGCGGTTTTCCCTAGTGAGCAGTGACCGATGCCGAACATCTCTTCCAGCCAGCACCATCTGGACCTTGCCCGACACCTCTCGACGAGCGTTGCGGTCGGCAAGGACAGTCTCCCAATCGTCGTCTACCGCGGCGAACACGGCGAATCGACGGATGTGATTCATAGCCGCACCCGAGCAATCTCGTTCAGCAATGCCCAGGCCGCGAGCACGTACGCGACACAGCCGAACAACCCAGATGACAAGCCTGTAGCGCCGCGCGCGATGGCAGCTTACCTTTCGATCACGAATCCAGTGGTCGCCGATCGCGACGACCCTTTCATCGACATGAGCACCATTGCGGCAAAGCTGGGTGTCACGAAGGCCACGACGATCGCGCTCCGCCTGGCCGACCATATCGAGCACACTTGCAACTGGGTCGACAGGTTCGAGCCAATGTTCGAATCGGTCGCAGATCTGCTCGACCGAAACCCGGAGCTCCTTTCCGAACTCTATCTCGACGCTTACCCAGTGTTCGACGACGACGAGATCGTCGGCTGGTTCGCTGAGGCCGGCTACGATGGCGCAGTCCACGCAGGCGCCGGTGAGACCGCGGCGGAGATCGAATACAAGGTCTTTTACCGGTCCCAGATCCACTTCGCGATCGGTGTCGACCATGAGGCCTTAGTGCGTGCCCTGGCGCAGCTTCGTACCGAGGAGCGCGTCCTGCAGGTAGCTGGCGCCGGCGCGGAAGACCCGAGGGGCGCTGAGTCGTCACTGCTGAAGTTCCAGTCGAATTACAGGGGGCAGACAGCCTACCAGGTGCTGGCAGGACCGCTGGCCGGAAAGCGGGTGACCTATCGCTACATGAAGCGCGAGTTCTACGAGCAGGACTATGCCGACTACGGTGGCCAGGTCTGGCGTGGAGATCCGGGGAGCTATCGACGCGAGGTCCTCAGCAGCGTCGGGCTGGTGTGCTGCAGCGATGGGCGGGTGCCCCAGGACATTGTCGATGAAGTGAACCGCCTCGCAGGTGCTTGGAGGGAGCACGACTCGATGATCGCGCGAGAGCCCGCGCGCGCGGGCGTGTATGTGGGTCGTCATGGCTGGACTGAAGCGGCTGACGTTGTGTTCCGCTACGGCGCCGTCCTTGAGCGCTTTAACAGCCTGGCCGAGGCCGAGCGGTGGCTGTCCCAGCCCTCGCGCGCATGGCCGGACCAAGCGTGGGAGGAGGGCGCAGGTGGCGATGTGCTGCGCGAACTATCGCCGGCCCCAGCTCGCGACGGCATCGCGCTCATTGAGGTCGAGGCCCTGGACGAAGACACTGACGACGCGCCTGTTATGGCGCACTCCGGCTAAGCCAGGCTCATTGGTTGGGCGCGGACGGGCGGCGCCCATAAAAATATCGCGATGGCGCCTGGTTTTGTAACCACGCCTGTCCAGAAATCCTATCGTAGCGACATGGCATATCGCCAATAACCACCTCGATAAGGATTGTCATGACCATTCATCGTTCCCAGCCAGTATCCGCCTCGCACAGCATGCCTGGCGACTTCGTCCGTCTCGTCAGCGCCCGTGGCGCCAGCTACCCGCAAGCGGCTGCGCTGGGCCCGGCGATCGTCCTGCTCGCCGATGGCATGTTCGGCAAAATCGATCGCCAGGACGGCCGCACGGTGCTGGTGCCGGACGCGCGGATTCCGGCGCTGTTCCGCGAGATCGGCCCGATGACACTGTCGGAGTCGGTCGTTATCGAGCGCGTCTCGGTCGACCACGAGCATGAGAAGGCGATCATGGGCCTGCAGTACCTGCGCCAGGTGTCGGATGTGGCGCGCCAGCGCGCGACCGGCCCGGACGGTACCGTCCAGCGCGGCGTCATGCAGGCCATGCTCGGCGAGGCTGCGGGCTCCGATCTGCGTCGCATCGCCGACGAACTGCAGGCCGCAGGCATCCAGGTCGTGGAGAAAAAGGTGGTCCGCACCACTGAAGAGAACGTGGTCTTCCTGACTCGCGATCCAGAAGCCGTTCGTGCGGGCCGAATCCCGCAAGACACCATGCAGTTCGAATCGGAGCCGAAGGCTTCGAACAGCGAGACGATCGAAGTGTACGACGCGTCGCGCACTCGCGAGCTGCTGCTTGCCACCCAGCCGGTTCGCGAAGTCCAGCCGCAAATGGGCGAGCCAGTGCCGGCTGCCGAACCTATCCCGGCTGCTCACGCCAGCATCATGAGCCTGCTCGGCATCGAGGGCATGCTGACGCCGCAGGACGTCGGCCTGGACCCAGGCATCACCGATGACCTCGGTGACCCGGACGAAGACGAGGACCAGCCAGGCATGCGCTGATAGGGCTTGGGCGCGCCTGCGCCCATCCTGCAGCCCGATTTCATTTGTCACCTGCACAGCGGGCTGACAAATGAAATCGTCTTCACCGACGCTCGTCATGCCGCCACCATCCACCCACCGGCGGCGCTTTCTTCAAGAGGCACCCCATGACCAAGACCCTTATCATTGCTGAGAAACCATCCGTGGCCGCGGATATCGCGAATGCCATCGGCAACTGCACCAAGACTGCGGACGGCTTCGAGCGTGCCGACGTCGTTATTTCGGCCGCCGCTGGCCACCTGGCCACCGTCATCGCGCCAGGCGCAGACAAGAGCGGCAAGTCCCTGGAAACCCTGCCCGTGATCCCCGAGCAGTTCGAAGTGCGCCCGATCGACCATCCGCGCGCGCTCGCCCGCTTCAAGATGCTGCAACGGCTGATGAGCCGCCCGGATGTGACCGCGGTGGTCAACGCCTGTGACGCCGGCCGCGAGGGCGAGCTGATCTTCCGTCTGATCTACGAAGCCGCTGGCTGCCGCAAGGCCTGTAAGCGGATGTGGCTCAAGTCGATGACCAGCGATGCGATTCGCGAGGCCTTCGCCAACATGGCGCCAGCTGCTCAGTACGACCGCCTGGCTGATGCCGCCCGGTGCCGCTCCGAGGCCGACTGGCTCGTGGGGATCAATGGCTCGCGCGGCGTCTCGATCCTGCACCAGATCATCCGGGGCCCATATCAGTCCACGCCAACCGGCCGCGTGCAGACCCCGACCCTGGCCATCCTGGTCGACCTGGAAGAGAAGATCCGCAACTTCAAGCCCGCGGACTACTTCGAAGTGCATGGCACGTTCGGTGCGGCAGCCGGCGACTATACCGGCCGCTGGTACAACTCCAACCCCACTGCTGGCGCCGGCGAAGAGGGGGAGGGAAGCAAGTACCGGATCACCAAGCGCGAGGACGCCGAGGCAATCCTGGCGAAGTGCCGCGGGGCCGCGCCATCGTCGGTGCAGGACGAAACCAAGCCATCGACCGAGACGGCACCGCGCCTGTTCGACCTGACTACCCTGCAGCGCGAGGCGAACAAGAAGTTCAAGCTGTCGGCTGCAGACACGCTCAAGATTGCTCAGTCCTTGTACGAGCGCCACAAGGTAACCACCTACCCTCGCACCGACGCCACCGCGCTTCCTGAGGACTACGTCGAGCCGGCCAAGCAGATCCTCGCAGACATGAGCGGTACCAAGTACGAGGCGCACGCCCAGCGCGCGCTGCGCAGCGAGTGGGTTCGCCCGACCAAGCGCATCTTCGACAATGCCAAGATTTCCGACCACTTCGCGATCATCCCGACTGGGTTGAAGCCGCAAGGCCTGACCGAGGCCGAGGAAGCGATCTACGACATGATCACCCGCCGGTTCATTGCGGCGTTCTACCCAGCGGCCGAATATCTCGAGACGGTGCGCATCACCACGGTGGCAGGCGAGCAGTTCCGCTCCAGCGGTCGCGTCATGCAGCTCGAAGGCTGGAAGGCTGTGTACGGCGCGCTGATCGACAACGACGACAAGACGCCTGCACTGCCACCGGTGTCGCCAAGCGAGCGAGTGGTCACCAAGACCGTCGAGCTCAAGGCCCTGAAGACGAAGCCGCCGAAGCGCATGACCGAGGCGATGCTCCTGTCGGCGATGGAGCATGCCGGCCGCCTGGTGGACGATAGCGAGCTGAGCGAAGCCATGGCCGGGCGCGGCCTGGGTACCCCAGCGACCCGTGCGGCGACGATCGAGGGCCTGCTGAGCACGGCCGGCGCCGGCGGGAAGACCAAAGAGCCGTACCTGGTCCGCGACAAGAACAACCTGGTGCCGACCGAAAAAGGGATCAACTTGATCTCGTTCCTGCGGCAGATCGGCGTCGGCGCGCTCACGTCGCCGGCGATGACTGGCGAGTGGGAATACAAGCTTCAGCTCATGAGCGAAGGCAAGTATGAGCGCACTGCGTTCATGCACGAGATCGAGCAGGCTACCCGTGACATGCTCGATGCGATCCGCGGTAAGGCGCCTGCCGTCGACGCTGTCACCCTGGCTGTCCCGTGCCCCAAGTGTGGCGGCGCTGTGAAGGGTGGCATTTCGTCCTATGCCTGCGAGCGCCAGTGTGGCCTCGAGGTCCGCCGGCAGCTGCTGTCGCGCGCGTTGGCGCCGGCCGAGGTCGCCCAGCTGCTGGAAAAGCGTCTCACCGACAAGCTGGAAGGATTCGTCAGCACCAAGTCGAACAAGCCGTTCTCGGCAATGCTCAAGCTTACGAACGAGTGGAAGGTCGAGTTCGAGTTCCCACCGCGCGAGGAAGCCGATCCTGCAGTCCTGGCGGCCGCGCCGGCGCTGAAGCAGGTGTGCCCAAAATGCAAGGGAACCATGCGGGCGCTGGAGACGAAATTCGCGTGTGAGAAGGGCGACTTCTATTTCAACCGGACGATTTCTGGCCGCAGCATGATCGACGTGGAGGCGGACTATCTCATCGAGAAGAAGAAGACGCCCGTGTGTGGTGGCTTCCTGAGCACGCGCACGGGGAAGGGATTCTTGGCCGGCTACAAGCTCACCCGCGATCACAAGGTCGAGCTGTTCTTCGACTGACATACCGCCTGCATGCCGTGGAGTGCCGAGATATGCGCTCACGGCATTCCGCTGCATTTTTTTGACCACACAGATGAAGCTCCTCACTGCATTTTTTATCGTGGCCGCCGCTGCCGCGGTTATCTGGTTCGTCCTCGTGCCACGTCAGGCGGCACAGCAGCGGTACCGCCGGCGCGCCGTCATGACCCCGAACGAGATGGAGTTCTACGGCCGCATCGCGCGTGCGCTGCCTGGCATGCACGTGTGTCCCCAGGTGGCCATGCATGCACTGATCGAGCCGACCTCGCCAGATGCGAAACTGCGCCTGATCGACTTCCGCCGGATCTCGCAGAAGATCGTCGACTATGCCATCTTCGACGCCCAGTGGGCGTTGGTGCTGGTGATCGAACTGGATGACCGGACGCACGTGGCGAGCCGTGATGCAATTCGCGACGGATACATGAGCGCGGCGGGCATCTGTACGCTTCGCTACCAGTCGCGTTCGAAGCCGGGTGAGGCCCAGATCGCTGCTGACGTCCTGGGGCCTCGTGAACCAGCGCCAGCACCGGCGCCATCCATCCTGGTAGCGGCGATCGCCAATGGATGATGTCAACATCGGCCCGAGCGACGTGCTCCGGCAGCTCGCGAAGGCTGCTGGATTTCGCGTATATGTCTGGGACGCGGTCGAAAACGGGGATGAGGCTGACAGCTACTTCTGGATGGCGTCCGGCACCGGCGCCGGCATGCGGCAGTCTGAACTGACATTCCCATCGGATCGAGACGCGTGGCTGGGCTGCTGCGAGGCCAATGGGCTGCTGGCGGCGATCGCCCAGGAGCTGGGCGCGCTCGGGTATGGAGTATTTCGGCAGCCGGGCTTCATCGCGTATCGCTGGGCCTGCCAAGATGGCCTGGTATCGGAGGCCTCGTTTCCCAGCGCGGCTGAGGCTCTCGTTGCATGCGCCATGTATGCCGCTGAGCACGATGAGTCCACCGAGGTCGAAAGTCCGCAGCTCATGCGATAGAACGCGGTATAAATATTATTTCCGGTTGGACGTTAAGTTTAGTTCATGCATTAATATACTCAGTATTCTGAAGTATAACCGGAGGGATTGTGTCAGACGGAATCGAAGACGAAGCACCGGAACACAAGGAGCTTTTGAGCGCGATGGAGGAGCTCGAGCGCGCCAAGCAGCGTGTCGACCAGCTGCGCGCGCAGCACCGCGCCAAGGCGATCGCCGATGTCCGCGAGAAGATCAAGATTTATGGCCTGAGCGCGGCCGAGCTAGGCTTTGTGGGGACTGTGACCGCGCAAGCCGCGCGTGGCGCAGTCCAGGAAAGTGAACGGACCGCAGCAGACAGGCGGTCCCAGGTAAAACCGAAGTATCGGTCCCCAGAAGGGAGCGAAACATGGTCCGGTCGTGGTAAGCCGCCGCTTTGGCTGCAGGTCTTACTTGACCAGGGCCGCAATAAAGAAGAGTTCGAAATAACTGAGGTCGACCTCGGGTCGGCTGAATAAAGGAGTATAAAGTGACTACTGTGGTCAGTTTAAATGCAGAAGCGGTGCGGAGAATACTGGACTCGAATAATCTCGGTCCCGGCATGCTGTTGGTGGAGGAGGGCAAGCTGCGCATTTTCATCGATCAGGAGCCCGCGGCCGTACTGGCGGTCCACCAGGCCACCAGCGAGCTGGAAAGAGCGACGGGCGCGATCGTCGAGATCGGGTTGAAGTCCAGCCTTGGGCCAGCACAGCTGGCTCAGCTGGAGCGAGCTGGATCTGCTATCTGAATGCTTTCTAAAGCGGATGTCCCGTAGCGAGATCAGCCGCGCTGTACCAGGTGAATTTTCACGCCTTCTCGTCAGGCCGTGAAGCGAGCTGGATCGTCCTCGCCCAAGTCCATATGATCGAGTGGTTCGGCCCGGCCCGCTGTCCTGCCGGTCAGCCGATCGATATGTAGCATCTCGTACAGCTGCTTGACGTCGAAGTCCGGCTCCAGGTCCTCTGACCAGTGCCTGTACATCGCCTCTTGCACCTGCTTTTCCGCGGCAATGGCATCCTAGTTCATTCGTGTTGGCGCCGGCATCTCGACCGGGCAGCTCTCGCTCATCCACCAGAGCATCTGGCTCAAAGGGTGCAGGAGAGGAGGTTTGTCCAGGTCCATCGAGACCGCATTTTTCGACAGCTGCAGCCAGACCTTGGCGCCCACTGGATAGATGACGGTGTCGCGCACCCGCGGCATGGTGCGCGAGGGCCGCAGGGGCACGGCGACATGTAGGGTCTCGGTATCGCACCAGCCCACCCGCCGGAGCGACGAGGCGCCGACCAGCAGGATGTTCCTCCCTACGCTCTTGGCCAGACTCTCGAGGATCAGCCTTTCCTTATCGCCCTCGGCGGACGCACTCATGTAGCACCCTGGTGCAGTGCGATGCACCAGACCTTCGTTCGCCCAACGCTGCAGGAGGTTCGCCGCAGAGCGCTCGGTAATCGACAGCGCCTTCGACACATTCGCGCTATTGAGGACCTGTTTCGAACGAAGAAGCTGGGTTCTGCTGAGGAAAGGGGAGGGCTGGGTCATGGAAATTTCCGTAAGGCACGCTCTAGAAAACACATTTTAGCGATGGCGAATTTGCCGGAAAATCGCCAATAGCGCAATTTTTTACATCGGAACCGTGTATTTTAGTCGTAACTGTATAAAAACACAGTATATCGGCATTTTCGGACCTTTGACAGCAGTTCTGCTTGAGGTCAGCGCGATCGGGATTGCGACGGCAAGCCTCTACATTACGGTGGCAGGCCGAGCTTGTCTCTGCAACCACGCCACTGGTGTGCACGACTTCGCGCCTGCGATACTGGTGCGACGCCTGGTGCGGTGCCGGTGGCAACAGGCGTGGTTGCACTGAAGTGCTGAGCCGCTTGTGACACTATGCCGAGCATCAGATACAACCTCGGTGACAGCAACATGGCAAAGAAGGTCTTTCAACTCACGGGCGGCGCATATCCCTTGTTCTCCTGGCGCCTGCCTCAGGAAATCGCAGCCTACAAGCAGGCCAAGCTGCAGGCCGCGCAGTGGATCCACGTGATCAACGGGTTCTCCCAGAAGGGTATCAAACAGTCCGAGATCGAGGACTCCGGTATCGCTGCATGGCTCGCTGACCAGGGCAAGCGCCAGGTCACCCGTGAGGAACTCGCGGAGGTGGCTTCGTATGCACTTCCATCGATCAAGGAAGCGCGGCTCACTGGTGCGGATGTCCAATACCGGAACTACTCCTTCGCCGAGAGTGGAGAAGACTACAACGAAAGCCTGTTCTACTTCCCTACCGTCGATGAAGACCTGGCCGACCGAATCGCCGACCTGGACGACCGCATCGCAGCCCTCAACTTCGACTTCGACAAGCTGGGCGAAGATCCGGACGCAGTGTTCCGACTCGACGCGCGGCGCAACGACCTCATCAGGCAGCAGGACGAGGTGGCGCAGGGCATCACGCTTCAGACGCACTTTTCGTCGCACCTGCAGAGCATGTGCCCGGACGCGCGCGCGGACTTCGCGCACATGCGCTGGTCAGTGAAGATGATGGAAGGCGTGCGCACCCTCTTCGTGCACGAACTGCAGAGTGACTGGGCGCAGAAGGGCCGAGCCTACGAATGGAAAGGCGCTTACAAGCGCGCGCCCCTGGTGACTGAGACCGAGCACTGGACCGCGTTCCTGCTGCGCCGGGCAATGCTCCTGGCCGTCGAGCAGGAATGCGGGCAGATGATCTGGATCAACGGCAAGGACATGGCCAACGGTGGTCGCTTCGGCGCCGAGGGGCTCAACGAGTACTACATGAAGATCGTGCCGAGCCTGGGCAAGAAGCTGGCCAAGCCGTTCAAGTCCGAGCTTCACCTGGCCGACTTCGTCCTCAAGGGCGAGCCACGTCGCCTGGCCGTGATGCCGGTAACGGCCGAGATGCGGGAGAAGTTCACCGCGGGCGCGCCGGTGTATTCCTATGCGCGCGTCGTCGAGCAAGCCAGTTTCGACCCGGTGCGCGCGGCCCAGCTGGAGAAGGCGCTGCAGCTGCGTGCGGACACGACCCTGGGCGAAGACGTGCGCATGCGTGTCTCGGTCGTCCGCGAGCTGCTGTCGGCCCACGAAGAACATCGTCCCGCGGCAGAACTTGTCGGCCGCACCGCGCGGATTGCCTTCAACGCCGAGGACCCGGTCGCGGCCCTGGATCATGAAGGGTTCCACCTGGTGCTGAACCACCATTTCAGCGCGCGCGAGCGTGAAGACGTGGAACGGCAGTTCGCGTATGGATCACCTCTGCTGGTGCGCACTGTGCGCCTGCTCCTGTCGCACGGCGAGTTCGACGCCGCCAAGCAAGCCATGGGCAACTGGGAAGAGGCAGCTGCGCACGCATATGCTCTGTGGCGTAAGGGGAAGATGCCGCTGTCCCGTGTCGAGAGCCTGGCGATGAGCGTCGAGGCCAAGGCCGGCGCCAGCAGGATCTTGTCGAAGGTGTTCCCGAAGGCCCAGGAACTGGTGAAATCGGTTTGCAGTTGGATCCGCGGTAGCGGCGTCTCGCCGACCGACTTCCTCGCAAAGATCGTCCGCGCACACAAGGAAGGCTTCATGGCCAGCCAGCCGGGCGCCGAGGATGACCTGGTCGAGGCCGTGAATCGGCGACAGGACCGCCAGGATGACGGCAGCGAGCATGCCGAAAAGCTCGACACCCCGGAATACGTATTCAACTGACAGGAGCGATACATGCGCATCGAAGTGAACCAGTTTGGCAGCGGAGGCGCGGTAAGCACGTCCTTCGTCGAACTCTCCCAGGAGCAGATCCAGGAAGTCGTGAAGCGTGCACACGATGTCGCGCGACTGCGCCAGCAGGGCCAGCCGCTGGACGCCGTGCTCGACGGCCTGAGCGATGTCTTGACCGAAGCGCAGATTTTGGCAGCGCCGGCCGAGTCGAGCCGAGCGCCGGCGGCGCTGCCGGTCACCACCGGCCTCGTCGACGCGTTTGCTGCCCTGCGCGCCTCGGCCCGGCCGAGCACGGCTGGAGATGGTACCGCTGTGGTGAGCCAGGCTGCACTCGATGCTGTCGGTGACGCGTTGCGGGCTGCGGTCGATGGCGGTGGCGTGCAGGAGTGGAAATGGAAGCGCGTAGCGGCACCAGCGATGGGTGGCCAGGAAGTGCAGTCGCATGACCTCCAGAAGGTGCTCGAGAAGATGTCTCAGGCGGCCGCCCTGGGCGGCGCGCCGACCGTGCGCGAAGCCCTGACGAATCACCCGCTACTATTCTGCCAGGCGTTCGCTGACCTGGTGGCGCAGGGTGAAAGGGTGGCCGAGCGCGATGCACATGCAACGACCGTCGTGCACCTCGATAATGGTGATCCGAATTCGATGGTGACGCTGGGTGCGCCGGCCGGGATGAGCGAGCTGGATGTGCGCGCGGCCGTGCAGGCGGCCGTCGTGAGTGCTGGTGACTATGCGGGTATTCCGAGGGAGCTGGTCGGAGCCGGGTTCGAGCCGATCGAGCAGATCACCGTAAGTGTGCCGGCGCCACCTCTCGACGATTTCGACGTCGAGCCCGAAGTGCCTCGTTGAACGATTGGGCGACTAAAGGCCAGTCCCGGCCTGGCTGCACCCGGCGGTCATCGTAAAGGCATCGCGCAGCCATTCCTTGGCTGCCTTCTTCTTGTCCATGATGGTTTCGACTGGTGCCGCGTTCTCAATCAAGAGAAGGCCGCGGAAACGACCGCGGTCGTCGATGTAAAGCACCAGCCGCCCGTCAGGACCCTGAGCCGTGCACGCCCGGCCCACCTGGATAGCGCGCGCGCCGGCCGACACACTTTTGATCGGGATGGCATCCGTGATCACCCCTGTCGCGATTCCTGGCATGCCTTCGATGGTGACGGTCGCTGCGCGCTCGGTACGAGTAGTTGGCCGGAAGCGGATTCGGACGTCCTCATTGGCGCTCCGGCTCTTGACCACCTTCAGGGTGCCCTGTCCGAACAAGAACACGGTTTCGCCTCCAGCCAGGCTCTCTCCCATGCGCTGCCCGATCTCGTCGAAGAAGAGAACGCCTTCCTCGAGGGTGACGCCGAAGCGCGCGGCGACGAGCTTGGCAAACTCGCGCTTGTTGAAGCCAGTCGCCGGAAAGGTCTTGCGAGCGCAATCGGGTTGATGGTCGAGTAGACACCCTTCAGTGTTGTATGGTCGAGATGAATCGGTAGCGGTCATGCTGCGCTTAGCTCGGAACGTCTTCCAGCTGCAAAGGCGAGCCGGTGAGGTATTCAGGGAAGTTCTCCGGCATTGGCGGAATGCTCGCCGGGTCGACCGGATGCCCTGATGGTGCTTGCCTAGTCCTGTGCCCGAAGAAGGATGCGCCGCTGCTCGCGGGCGCAGCAGACGCCAGTCCAGCGCCAGCGCCAGCGCGCACGATGCGCGAGACGCGGTCGGGCGCGGCGACAGCGACGTTCTGGCCAGTCTCACAGTCATACTCCAGGTGGCCTCCCACGCTGACGATGTCGCCGGTGGCGAAGCCAGTTCCAAGGGTGGAGACCAGTTTGATCAGGCCCGCATCGCGAAGTTGAACGGCGACCAAAGATTTGACTGGGCCGGCGCCGCCGATGAGCAAGGTGAGGCTGCGCGGAGTGCTGGTGATGCGCTCGATTCGCCCGACTGCAACAAAGCTGTTCTCGTTCATAAATTTTTTTTGTGTTGTTACGTTCTATTAGTATGGCACAAAAATGCATTCATGAAGATAGAAACGTGGATTACGCCTATTCTGCAGGCGTTAGGTAGGTCCTGACACCTAACGCCCTGACGTTGACCATAGATAAGCTTTATGAAATGATCTTGCCTGAAGACAATAAAACGTCGATTTCTATCAGGGAGTTGCAGTGCCAGCAGTAGAGCAGAGCAGTGTCGAGCAGGTGGTCGAGAGCGATTACGAAACCTACCTCAAGCAGCGGTCCCTGAACGCTGCTCTGGCCAAAGTAGTGGTATTCGCGGGCGTCTGGTTTGTACTAGGCGCCCTTGCTGTTGGTATCGCAGTTTTCAGTCGCCCAGATCCCGGTCTTGTTGGCATGGATTCCAACGGCCGCGAATACCCTCTGGTCGTAACCAAGATGCTCACCAATACGCCAGGAGCCAAGCAATAATGTCGAGCCAGCAAAATGCTGCGGATCTGTTCGGAATCGATCTGCATAAAGAGGTGACGCGCCTGCGTGAGCTCAATACCAAGCTCGTCGGCGGGGCGGCACTGGGTTTCGTCGCCGGCACTCTCGGTCTCATTGTGGGCATCATGGGAATGACCAGCAAGCCAGAGCGCGAGCGCGTGGCTCTCGACCCTGCGGGCCGCTTCTACCCAGTGCTTTCGCTTACGAAGAACGATCCGCCTGACGCGCGAATCACCCGCATGGCTGGCGACTGCATCAACGGGCTGTTCAATCACGCTTTCCACAACTTTCAAAGCACTGTGGAGCGCTCGGTCGGCGAGTGCTTCACTGGCGGCGGCACCGAATCGGTCCGTCAGGTCCTCGAGCCGTTCCTGAAGAAGATGAAGGATAGCAACGCCAACCTGGCCGGAAGCTTCGTCATCCAGCCCTTCATCAATGCGCGAAGTGTGGCCGGCACTGGAGCCTCCGCGCGCAACGTCTTTCATGTTCAAGGTGTCATCGATATCGGGTATCGTGGCGGGAAGGCAAACACGACGTCGCGGCCAGTGTCTTACGCATTCCAATCAGACATCGTGAGGGTGTCATACGATTCGCACATCGAAGGGATTCGCCTTCAAAATGTCGTCCTGGTCCCCTGGCAGCCCTAAGTCGACCAGTCTTGCAGAAGAGGAAGTTTTACGGATGAATATTACAACCACGGTGTTGAGCCAAGCGGAACTGGATTCCATGGCAGGGGCGGACGAGGCTAAGGTTATAGAGCTGTGCCAGGTCGAGCATGAGCGCGTCCTGCTCGAGCACCCGGAGTACGCCGATTGGATCGAGGACATCGACCCCTACGTCTGCCCTCGCCAGGAGCTGATCGACGCTTTGCGTAAAGCGCCTAACGGCTTCGTGCGCCAGTACCTGTTCTCCATCTTCGCTTTCCGCCAGAGCATCAATCTCGTTGCCGGCCGTAGTTTTCTCTGAAGGTCCCCCAATGAAGTTAAAAGCATCCGTCGTGGCTTTGTCGGCCTGTGCTTGTTCTGTTGTATGCGCACAAAACGTACAAGGTGCCGCTACGCCCCAGCCTGCGCCGTCGCGCGCAGCCGTCGTCGAAAATTTTCCTACCCGAGAAGCAGCACAGGAGAACTGGCAGCGGCTCGACCCTCCCAAGCGCAGTCAAGTTGCGAGTGGCCCGTCGGGAGACATCGGTCCACCTGGCGCCGGCCCGCGAGCTGGCGCCCAGGGTAGCGGTCGCCGTGTCGTCGGAGGCCCTTTGCCAGATCCTAAGTTGCCGGCCACCGACTATGCAGCCGAAGCGAGCAATCGCGTCTCACCCATGACCCCGCAGGAGATCCGTGAATTCGGCGAGTCGATGGTGGAGACTGCGCGTGCGATGGCTGAGACGCCGGGCGGACCGTACACGGTTCGGGGCAGCAGGATCATGCAGATTAGCTTCGAGCCGAACTCTCGCCCGCAGACGGTCGAAGTTGCGCTCAACCACGGAGCGCTGATCACCTTCGTTGACCGCTCCGGCTCGCCGCTGATTGTCGACGGCGTGAAGAGCTTCTCCTACGCATTCGATATCGGCGTGCTCGCGACCGATGAGGTGAAGGAACGTGGTTCATCGACAGTTGAAGTATCGGCGAAAGCAATCAGCGGCCAGGGCAACATGATGATCCGCTTGGCTGGTGTCCCTAATCCCATCCTCCTCCAAGTGCGCGTTGGCAGCACCAGCAAGACGGTCGATAGCGTCATCCAGGCTGTCGTTCCCGTGCTGACTGCGGCGAAGACCGTCCTGCCGGGTGATCGCCTTGAGGCCGATGGCGGCACCCAGGTTGGCGAGATGCAGGGCTTCCTGATGGGCATCCCGCCGGAAGGTGCCGTGGAGGTAAAAGTCAACCAGGTCGCATCGACTCTGGCCTGGATGTGGCGTGGCCATCTCTACATGCGCACGCCACACACGATTTTCAGCCCTGGCTGGTTTAGCCGCCAGGCCGCCGTCGACGGTACTGCCGTCTACAAAATGCCGTACACGTCCCTGGTCCGCATGGGTGTCGATGGTCGTGAAGTCAACGCTGTGCTCGAGCTGCCGTACATCCCGCCAGTCGCAAGCCGCACTAAATCGTAACTGAAGAAGGAAATCATGGATTCGAACGACACCACGGCACCGGGCGCCGCACCGGTCTCGAATGATGCGATTGGCGGCGCAGGTGCTGAGCCAAAACCGAGCAAGCCACGCTGGGACCCCAAGGGCAAACGCAACATGATGATCGTCGGCGGGGTAGTCGTTACCGCGTTTTCGTTGCTGATCGTCCTGTTCTCCGGCGGTGAGAGTGCTGAGGAAAAGAAGCCTTCGAACGTCGTCGAAGCGCCGGCGGAGGCCATCCCAGGCACGATGCTGAGCGAGGCCGACCGTGAGGAGTTGCGCAAACAGGAAAATGCGCGGATCGCCGCGGCGCTCAGTGGCGGCCAGAGCGCCATCGGTAACACACCTCCGGTGAGCACCGTGTCAACCCCTTCGATCCAGCAGCAGCCAGGTGAAGTGCGACTGGATCAACAGCCACAGCAGCCGCCGATCTCTCCAAATTCGGCGCCTACGCAGGCGGCGGCGTCGACCGATCAAGCAAAGGTTGAAGCCCTCGAAAAGCAGATGAACCGAATCATGGATGCGTGGGGCGTCGGTGGCGGTAGCGGCCAGCGTGTCTTGTCGACCTATGTGCGCGAACCGAGCAAGACTTCTGGCAACGGCAACGGCAACGGCGCGCGGGGCGCCCAGGAGCAGGGTAATGGCGGCGCCCAGCACGACAGCGATGACGTCATGGTGATCAAGGCCTACGAACAGCCATACGCCGCGGAGATGATCAGCGCCACCGACTCGGATACGCCAGGCAAGTTGCGTGCGCGCATCCAGAACGGGCCACTGGCCGGCGCAGTGCTCACTGGCTCCGCGCGCCGAATCGGTACCCAGGGCTTCCAGGCTGACTTCAATACCGCATCCTTCAACGGCCGCACGTTCAAGGTCGTCGCCTACGGGATGGACGGGGAAGTCGCCGGGGACGTGGTCAAGGGTGAATACGACGGCCGCTACATGCAGCGCTATGTTTTCCCAGTCCTGGCCGAGGGCGTGAAAGCCTACGCCGGCGCGCGAGCACAGGTGGGAACTACTGTCATCGCGATCCCGATCCCTGGAGCTGGTGGCGCTGGCATCGTCACCGGCGGCCAGCAAACGCCTACGCCGTCGGCAGAGCAGGCCCGCAACGCCATGTACTCGTCGGGCGCGAACCAGGTCTCGCGTGCGCTGGCGACCGGGCCGCAGGACGGCCACGTCACCCTCGCATCGGGTACTCAGATCGGCATCGTCTTCGAAGAGTCGGTTTATCAGTCCAATCTCGCCGGCCGTGCACGTAATAACAAGTAAATAAGGAACCCTAGTATGTCTGACGATCGCCTCTACCCGCCGAACCTTGCTGAGCCGAACCTGGGTGACCAGATGGACCCGCTCGGTACCGCTGGCGCCGCAGCGCCGAGCGCGCCAGGGCCTGCACCGGCGGCCGCGAATGTGAAAATCGGCAAAGTGAAGAAGGAAAAAAAGAAGCTCTCTACCAAGCGGAAGGTGGCATACGGCATCGGTGGCGTGTTCGCTGCACTGCTCGGTCTCGTCGTGATCGCCGATGCGACAGCGCCGAAAGTCGAGGTGTACCCGCAGCCGACAGCGGCGATGGCAACCGCGGGCAGTTCGATGATGGGCGCAACTCCCGATGAAGCGGCGACGGTGATGGGCGGCGCGCCGGCAGGTGCACCGGCACCAGCCACGGCACCTGAAGCTGCCGTGGGTCCTGCTCCGTCGCCGGCTGCGGCCGCCTCCACTCACGCTGCGGCTGCCGTCGCCGCGGCAGCCGGTACGACCGTAGCGCCTTCCCCAAATGGCGCACAGCCAGTCCAGATGGCTTTGGCACAGCCGCAAGCTGCTGCCGCTCCTGCGCCGGCCCCGGTCCCGACCAAGGCCTCGACACCGGCATCGCCGTCCGAACAGATTGTTCTGGCCAAAGCCAAGCCCGAGCCTTCGGCGAAGGCGGCGACACCGACCCGTACTGAGGCGGATCTGGCAGCTCGCGTTGCGATGCTCGAACGTCGCCTGGCTCGCTATGAGCGCGCTGAAGCACAAGAGCGTGCGCGGGCGAAGGCAGCTGCGCGACGCGCGGCCGCGGTGACGCCGGCACCGGTACAGCACGAGAAATTGAAGGTCGTGGCCCAAGTGGCGCCGGAACCGAAGAAACCCGTGATCCTGTCCGATGACAGCGTCCGCGTGATCGGTATGTCCACCCGCCATGGCGTGACCAGCGCACTCGTCGACTTTGGCGGGATGAAGCACCGCGTGTCGCGTGGTGAATCGCTGCCAGGGCTGGGCACCGTCCAGAACATTGCGGTCGACGCAGCCGGTAATCCGGTTGTTGAGGTCAACGGCGTTCGCTACCAGTAATCGCAAGGAGCAACCGACATGGACCTCAATACGCTGCTGGCCTCGTTTCATGAAGGGGCGGCTGTCGTCAAGGAGCTGGCGATCGCTGTTTGCTCGCTGGCGCTGGGCTGGTTTCTGGTCGGGAGCGCGGCGCACCGCATGACCAGGTGGAACGACGCTCGCCGCACGTATGGGTGGGGGTCTGTGTCGGCCAGGTTCCTGGTCGGGACCTTCTTCATCAATGCCAATGCGTACATCAACATGCAGGTCCTGACCTGGACCGGCGAGGCGATGCCACTGACGAACTCGATGTCGGTTATGCCGGGCGGTGGGGACAGTGTCCCGAAGATGATCCTCCAGTGCGTCCTGGCGTGGATGGCAACCCTGGGTGTGCTGGCCATCATCAAAGGCACGCGCCTCATCGTCAAGCTGGGCGACGGTGGGCAGACCCAGGTCGAGGATCCAGGATGGACCGCAGCGGTGTTCATCATCGCAGGCGCGTTCGGCGTGAACCTCTGGCGTTTCGTTGGCCCAATGATCTAGTTGCAACCACGCAGAAAGAATTCGGCTATACACCGGATATGTAGTTAAAAACCACTCTAATTAAGGGAAATCCCAAATGAAACTCTCGAAACACTTCCTGAAAGTTGCGGTCCCGGTCTTCGCGATCGGCATGATGGTTGCGGCGCCGGCGCGTGCCGATACCC
Source organism: Massilia sp. X63 (assembly GCF_041023745.1). Lineage (NCBI taxonomy): Bacteria > Pseudomonadati > Pseudomonadota > Betaproteobacteria > Burkholderiales > Oxalobacteraceae > Massilia > Massilia sp. X63. Next base: position 59,823 of record NZ_JBFTEF010000009.1, on the reverse strand, counting down.
TGTTCGAGCGCCTGCGCACAATCACCAGCAACCTGCCAGTGATCAAGGATCTGGCAATTTACGGCTTCTTCCTGGCCGGCCTCGTTGCGATCGGTTGGGCCGGTATGGAAATGCTCAAGAAGTCGAAAGGCCGCGCCGGCGAGGACACCAGCTGGGGCAGCATCGGCATCAAATTCATCGCCGGCGCCCTCATGGTCGCGCTCACCGGCACCACCGACACCATGACGCAGACCTTCGTGGGTACCTCGACCACCTCCAACTCTTCCGTCAACCTGCAGTAAGCAAGATGTCGGAACTCGTACCAGGCGTCAGCCGAAACACTTTCCGGGATCACGATCCGCAAGCGGAGGTGGCGGACGCCGCCTACCGTGCGAAGCGTCCTTCGGTGCTGCAGCGCGCGTCGTACACATGCCAAGCGTGCGGAGTGAAGTCGGGGGGCGGCCTGGAGGTGCACCACAAGGACTGCAATCACGCCAACAACGCGGATGAGAACTTCTCGCCGCAATGTGTGTTTTGCCATCCGGTCAACCATATCGGCGAGCTCGCCAGCCGTCTGGTTCGTGCAGACGAATCCGAGCTCGCCGGGGGTGCGTCGCACTTGGCGTACCTGCCGGACCTGCAGCAGTCTGACCTCTCGCACTTGATGCGCACCATCGGCCACGTGCTGGCCAGTGCGGATGCATCCGAAGAGGCGAAGGCCGATGCCCGAATGCTCCACGCCAGCTTGCTCGAGTACTCCCACTACATCGAGTCTGTGTGGGGGGCGTCCAAGGCCTCGCACTTTGCAATCGCGCTGAAAGAGGTGAGCGAGCCAGTGTACGCCGGCCGCGCGGAGCCGATGAAGGGGCTGCGGGTTGTTTTTGGGCTCGGTGTGATCGCGAAGCAAGCGAAGAAGTTCGCTGACGAATTCGCGTCGCTGCCGATGTCCTCTTGGCCGTCGATTTTCACTCGACGCACGGCCGCTAGATAAGAATTAATGAAGCACGGAAGCACAGGGATCTGATGTTTGAGCTGAATGTAACGCACCGCAAGGCGGCGCAGGCGGAACCGAAGCCGTCACCTCGCGAGGTGGCCGAGAAGCTCATGGTCGGTATCGTTCTTCACGATAACCGCAACACGCTCGCGGAAGGCTGGGCGTTCCTCCCGCACCGCGAGCCGTTTCGCGTGCGTGGCCTGTACGACCTGCCGAATGACGTCCTGTGGATCTCCTCGGGCGACTTCCAGGACTTCCGCAAGCTCGGCGGCGCACAGATGCACCATGTGCGGCGCACGGGCTACTTGGGCCTGAAACTGTCCGAGATCGCCACCGACTTCGGCATCCGGATCGACGGGCACCATGCGCTCGAAGGCGGCAAAGCCCTGGTAGTCTATGTCCAGCATGCCGTGCGAATGGCCGTCGAGGTCTACAAGCTGGATGACCCGACCCGCAACCTCCAGGACGACACCCTGGTGGCCACGATCAGCAAGGCCATGCCTCCGACATCACCGTCCAAGGATATGCTGCTGCGCAAGCTCTCGTCCGCATACCAGAGCTGGTCGTCGAAATACACGCCATTCATGGATAACTGCGTTCGCGTGCGCCTGCGCTTTAACCGCATGCCATACGCTGAATGGCTGTTGAGTAATCCGGTCCCAGATTCGGGATGGTCTCATGCGCTGTCCCACGTTGGCTTCGACCACGATGCGGTCATGGCCGGCACCTTCCCGCCGACCTTGATCGAGTGTGTCGTGGAGCTCGACGGCGTGCCAGCTGAGCTGGCGGGTCTGATCGCCTACGGCTTGGGCGCATCGCGGCAGCGCTCCAAGCGCAGCTGGATGACGGACGTCGAGTATCGCTGGGTGAGCCGCTACGCCCGAGTCCACGTGAAGTCGTACCTGGTGTCGTTGACGTGTCTGCCGCTGCCTTCGGGCTGCCAACTGCCGTCGGGCCTTACCCAGGATCGTCTAATCAAGGCTCTGCCGGCTACCGGACTCGTGTCTTATGTCCACTGCCAAGGGCTGATGGCGGCGAAGTACTCGCGTGTGACCAACGACCAGGAATACGACGTACATGCCACGTGGTTGCGCGCGCACGACCGAGCAATTTGTTTCGAAGCCGCTCTACGCATGCAGCAGGCCGGGTTCCAAGTCTCCGGGTACGGAAACGGCTCGGTCATGGTCAACGTCGATCGCGAAAAGCTGGTCGAGCTGGAGCAGGCCGCGATTGCGAACGACTTCACGATGCCGCGCTGGAATGCGCTTCTACAGGAGTTTGGCTATGTTAGCCCCGATCATTCCCATTGATCCCCTCGATCGGGCGATCAGCCAGATTGTCTGGCGGTTGCCGCTTGAGCTGACCGCGGAGATGGATGCCATCTTCCATTTGACCCCGGTCCAGCGGATCCAGCGCCTGATGGAGATCATCACCACGGCCGCGAAGCGTGATCCCAAAATCGTCGAGGTCCTGCGTCAGCCGGATGTGCTGCCAGGTCTCAAGCAGATTGCAGACGATCGCCGGGCCGAGCAAGACCTGGTTGCCCAGCAGCAGAGCCCGGCACGCGCGCCGTAGGCGGCGCGCATCCATCCCTTACACGAGTAGCAATATGACAAACATCCTGCTTTCCCTCGCCGAGTCGGCGCACGATAACCTGGGCGGCGGTAGCGCCATGGTGCACTGCCAGTGGCGTGGCGCCGTGGTACCGTCCCAGCGTCTGGATCAGGGGGCATTCATCAGCGAGCTGCTGCAGGACAGCCACCTGCCGCAGAGCACGCACGGTGGAGCTGTCGCCAGCGACGAAGGCCCTTTCCCTGAGCCGTATTCGCTGGAGATGGCAGACGGAACGCTCGTGTCGTTCCTGCTGGTACGAGGTGCGCGCACGAACATCCGCGAGGCTGACGCGGCGCGCATGGCTGAGCTGGTCTCGGCGAACGTCGCAGCGTATATGGCCGGCGGAAGCGGGAGCTCGTACTCGTTCGGCCTCTACTTCCTGCACGACCCCAACACCGCCGCGCAGGTATTCGAGCAGAAGATCGCGCCGATGTTGGCCACGGCCAAGCGTCTGGGTGGCGACGCCGAGTCGTATCGGCGTGACCTGGCGTCTCGGCTGGCGAGTGGTGCAGCTGAAGAGATGACGCTCCTCACCGTGCGCACGCACATGAAGGCTCTCCGTCGGGATGAGCTCAAGCGCGCGACGGAGCAGTACCAGGAAATGATCAAGAAGATCATGGAGACTGGGAAGGGCATAGAGAACCTGCCTATGGCGATGACGTCGCCGTTCGGCCAGGTGCTGCTCAGCCGCAGTCCTGCGATCCTGCAGCGCCACGAAGGCCTGGTCAAGAACCTCTTGAGCGACTTCAACAGCCGCGCCATTGGCCTGTCGATGCAGCTGATGGCCGTGCGTGAGGCCTTCGAAAGGGTGCGCCGCTTCGGCGATCGCGAGATCCCCTTCCAGCCAGGCTGGACAGCGCGGCTTCTCGGGCAGGAGGGCTCGATCTACTCCGCGACGGCAGACAACGGCTCGCCGGCGCCACTGGCGCTGGGAATGCAGGTGCTCACCCGGAAAGTGATCGGCCATATCGATAACTACGAGACCGCCAGTATCGGGCACACCTGGTACGGCACCGCGGTGATGGAGGTTGGGCCTGTCTCGCCTCGCAAGCTTCCATCCCAAACCATCTTCGCGGCGCTGATGCAAAAGGTTCGTGCCGTCGGCATCCCGATGAGCATCTCGTACGAGATCTTGCCGAAGGGGCTCGAGTACAACAAGCTCAACCAGTTGCTCAATGCGTTCCTGGCGCCCTTCAATGCGACCAACCGGCAGATCCGCGACGCATACAAGGAACTGCGAGACCATCACGAACGTAGTGCTGCGACAGACCCGATCATCGGCCTGCGCGTGTCGTTCGCCACCTGGGACCGGTCGAAAGAGAAGGCCGAGAGCGCACTTCAAGAGCTCGACCTCGCTGTCAAGAGCTGGGGCGGTATGCAGGCCTCGCCCGAGACCGGTGAGCCAGACGTTGCACGCCTCTCCAGCATCCCGGAATACACCACCGCCAGCGTGGCGCCAGTGGTGCCAGCGCCGCTTTCCGATGCGGTGTACATGTCGCCGCTGATGCGCCCGGCCTCGCCATGGGAGTTCGGACAGCTTCAATTCAAGACCAGTGACGGCGTGATCTACCCGGTGCAGATCGGATCGAGGAAGCACGCGTCCTTCGTCTCGGGCTGGTGCGCACCCTCGGGCTCCGGCAAGTCCTTCCTGATCAACCGGATGATGTACAGCCTCTCGCTCACGCCCGGCGCCCAGCAGTTGCCATACGCACTGCTAATCGACGTTGGCTACTCGGGCAAGGGCTTCCTGCGGCACCTGCGCACGGTCCTCCCGCCAGCGTTGCACGACCAGCTGGTGTATTTCAAGGTGCTGAACGATGCCGAGTACTGCGTCAATCCGCACGATCTGCAGCTGGGCTGCAAGGGGCCGACGGGCATGGAGTTGGACTTCCAGGTCGCGGTCTACGAGGTGATCTTCAAGAGTTTGGGCGAGGAGGCCAGTGCATTCATCAAGGCGATGATCGCAGAGGCTTATCGGATGTTCGGGCCTGATTCGACCGACGCCAGGATCTGGCAGTCGGCCTATAGCGAAGACATCAGTCGCCAGCTCGAGGAGATCGGTTTTGAGATCGACCATGCGAAGCCGCCGACTGTCTACATGGTCGTAGATGCCCTGTTTGCAGCTGGCCGCATCGAGGCAGCCCGCATCGCTCAACGCTTCGCCGTGCCCCGCATGGAGGATATGACCAAGGTGCTGCAGAGCGATCGTATTCGCTCCGTCTACGGCACCGCGAAGATTAACGATGAGCTCATGGTCGATCGTGCATCTCGCGCCTTGATGAATGCGACCTCAGAGTATGCGGTCCTCGCCGGCGTCACGCGCGTCAATGTCGACAACGCCCGCATCATGGTGGCCGACCTGCAAAATGTTCTCGGCGGCTCTTCGGCCAGCGGCCGGGAGTTCGCAGGGATGATGTATCTGTACGCACGCCACCTCGGTGCGCGCAACTTCTTCCTGGACGTCGATGAGATGGCAACCTTGGTTCGACCCGCGTACAAGGACTACCAGATGCGCCGTGTCCGCGAAATCCAGCAGACGCCGAAGGTGCTCACGTACGAAGAATGGCACAACGTCAATTCAGTGAAGGGCCTGGTCAACCTGAATGAGAAGGAAACGCGCGAGACCCGTAAGTTCAAGGTCTACCTGAACTTCGTGACCCAGTACGTCACCGACCTCCCGAGCGCGATCCTCGACGGCACGACGACCCTTATGGTCACCGGGCAGCAGTCGGAAAAGCAGAACGTGTTTGCGAAGGATGCACTGGGCCTGTCGAATACCGACCTGGACATTCTGCGAAACGGTCTGGATCGAGTGGGCCGTATCTGGTCGTGGTTCCGTCTGCGCGATGGCATGGTGACGGCGGTCTTTGATAACGAGGTCGGTCCGATCGAGACCTGGTGCTACACCACCGACGATACCGACGGACCACTGCGTAATGAGCTCGAGCTGCTGATCGGCGAGCGCGAAGCTCTCCAGTGCCTTGCCCGTGAATTCCCCAAGGGGTCGGCTGCATCGTACATCGAGCAGCGCAGCCGGATCATGGGTACCGACCGGGTGGGCGACAGGTCCACGACCATTACGTCGATCATCGCCAGGGAAATTGCCGAGCGCTACCACGAATCGGCGCGCGCGCTGCAGGCCGCCTGATAGGAGCCCGATGTTATGCACAAAAAAGTGGATAACTAGGGCCTTTTTTTCGTCCAAAGCCAGTGCCCATGCGGTTTCCATCGGGAATGACAAAAAACAGGCAGGTCCCGGATCACCGCTCCGAAATGGGCTTTTCACTACCGGAGAACTGAAGCATGAAAAAGACGATGACGCCCGTGAGCCGCGGCGATGTAGCAGTAGGCGCCTTGCTCGGTGGCGTGGCCGCTTGTGTAGGCGCGGTGGCGCTCGGTCCTGTGGGCCTGGTGCTGGGCGCGGTCCTGGGGGTGGGCGTATCGGTGGAGCGCCGGCGCCAGCGCGCCGCGCTACAGGCCCGGATCGATAACCCCGCGCTCGTCGAGTGGGATGTGGTCATCGAGCGGGTCCATGTTGGCACCCTGTCCGATGCCGGCCTGGCCGAGCTGGAGAAGGGCGTGCTCGAAGACTGGCATGTCTACCGTAGCCAGGCTCTCAACCTCCTGAGCACCGCAATCCGGGCGGCGCAGATGCTGGCTTGGGTCGTGCCGGTTGCACTCTTCTGGGCAGCGCTTGCCGCCGTGGTCAATCCAGAGGCGATTCGCACGGCCGTGAGCGACCTGCAAGCGATGACCGGGATGGCGAGCGCAATTGCGCACGTGACGCTATCTGCCGCTGGCATCCTTTGGGTGGTGCTGATGGCCATTGCGGTCGGATTTTATCCGTGCCTGGGCTACGTGAACATGTTCAGCGCCGAAACCGCACGCGCAGTGCGCCATCGCGTGCGTGTTGTAGCCGACGGCCGCATGATGCTCGTCCCACATCCGGCAGCCGCCGTCGCCGCTTGACCGAGAGGTTCCGGGGAGCGCAAGCACTTTTTGCAACCACGCCTGACCGAAATTTTTATGATGGGCTCATCAGCGATCGCACAGCGGTTTGCTGAAGCGGTTAAGCAGCAAAAAGTTTAAGCGATATGGCATCGTCATCGGCCCAGACGCTGCCCACCAGTCCTGGGCCAATTTCTACAAAGGGAATCATCATGTTCGGTCGCATCAACGGCAACAGCAACGGCAACACCACCTGGGTCAACTACAACGGCAAGACCGGCCTGTTCACCATCGATCACCGCGAGCAAAATGCCGAAGGCAGCTACCGCGAGCACCTGACCACCACTGGCCGTAAGGTCTACAAAGAAGAATACCCGGACATGATCTCGGCGTTCGTGCGTCGCGTGATCGTCAAGGAAGAAGAAGTCTACCAACAGCAGGGCGTCTTTGAGAACAAGATCCTGGTGTCGCTGCGCAGCCCGGACGGCAAGGACGCCGTCGTCAAGTTCAGCATGGGCAGCAGCGCACTCCAGGTCCTGGGCGCCATCAACGCCGCTGACCTGACCCAGCCGATCACCCTGAAGAGCTACGTCTTCCCGGCCGGTAGCAAGGGCAAAGACAAGGAGGGCAACGAAGTCATCCGCCAGAAAGACGAAGTGCGTCTGGTCGGCTACCAGGGCGAGCAGAAGCTGGCCAACAAGTACGGCGAAGGCGAAGTGCAGATTCCGCGCGTCGAGAAGATCGAAGTGACGAACCCGGCCGGTAAAGTGATCAGCACCGTCAACGACTTCTCCGCGCAACACGAGTTCACCCTCGAACTGGCGCGCGCAGTGGACGCGAAAGTGAAGGCTGCTTCCGGCGCCCAGCCGGCACCGGTGGCGCCGCAGGCTCAGCCGGCACCGGCCGCAAGGCTCGACGAGGATACCTCGCTGAACGTGGCCGACATCCTGGGCGAAGAAGACGGCGGTGCCGCCGACGCAAACGCTTTCGGCAACAACCCGTAAGCGAACTCGGCCGCGAGAGCGGTCGTCTGTACAAAGCCTCGCCATGTGCGGGGCTTTTTTCGTTGTGCGCCCAGCATGGGCGCACTCTTGCGGGTGCAAGTCCCGCCGTGAGCTGACCACAGCGAGCGAAGTGAAGCGCAACTGCGTAAGGGCGACCGAACGTGGAGAGGAAGCGTGGAGCGAAACTGCGAGCCGATGGACAAGAACCGGATACAAGGCGCTACCGAGCAGGGCGAGCGGGCAATGATCCGCGAAGCTCTCGTGGTCAAGGCGAAGTGGCGTAAATCCGGCGGTTGTGCAGGGAAGGAGTGCGTTCTTACCTTGGGGAGATCTCGCCTTGTGCCTGAAAGGGCGACGTGGCGACACGGAGCGAGAAGTCAGCAGAGGCCATAGTAGCCGAGTCTTTTTTTTCAGCGAAGGGCCGAACGAGTAGGAGTGTCGAACAACTTGTCGATGAATCGTGTACGGCATCAGATGCCCGCACCAGCGGGGCGGGTCGCGGTAAGGCGGGGTGAAGCCTCGTCCAAAGCGGCCAGCGATGAAACAGGATTCCCGCGACAGGAACTGGAAGGCACAGGGCGAGACTTGCTCACGCAAGCGCTCGCGAGGGAAAACATGCAACGCGCGTGGAAACGCGTGAAGGCGAACAAGGGAGCCGCAGGCGTCGATGGTCTGGACATTGCCCAGACCGGACAACACCTGAAGCACGCTTGGCCTCTCATCAGGCAGCAACTGGTGAATGGCACGTATCGGCCCATGCCGGTACGGCGCGTCGGCATTCCGAAGCCGGATGGAAGCGAGCGTGAACTGGGGATACCTACCGTGACCGACCGTCTGATTCAGCAGGCACTATTGCAGGTGCTGCAACCGCTGATCGATCCCACCTTTAGTGAACACAGCCACGGGTTCCGGCCTGGTCGGCGTGCGCGCGATGCCGTGCTCGCAGTACAGCAGTACGTGCAGGAAGGCTACCGCACCGTGGTCGACGTCGATCTGTCGAAGTTCTTTGACCGGGTCAACCACGACATCCTGATCGACCGCTTACGGAAACGCGTGAACGATGCTGGAGTGATCCGGCTGGTGCGCGCCTACCTGAACGCGGGGATCATGGATGGCGGCGTGGTGGTCGAGCGGGGAGAAGGGACGCCGCAAGGCGGACCGCTCTCGCCGCTTCTGGCCAACGTGCTTCTCGACGAGGTGGATCGGATGCTGGAACGACAGGGGCATCGCTTTGCCCGCTATGCCGACGACTGCAACGTGTACGTGCGCAGCCAGAAGGCAGGCGAGCGGGTGATGGCCCTGCTCAAGCGTCGATACGACAAACTGCACCTGAAGATCAACGAATCGAAAAGTGCAGTGAGCCGGGCGTTTGGCCGCAAATTCCTGGGCTATGAGTTGTGGATGGGCCCTAAAGGTGAGGTGAAACGCGCGGTGTCGAAGAAGGCGCTGGAGGCATTCCGGCAGAAGATCAGGCAACTTACTCGTCGATCAGGTGGACGCAGCATTGCCGAGGTAATTGATGGGCTGCGTAGCTACGTATCGGGATGGAAAGCATATTTCGGACTGGCGCAAACTCCGACTGCCCTGCGAGAGCTGGACAAGTGGATGCGCCACCGCCTACGTGCAATTCACCTGAAACAGTGGCGATGTGGGCCTACCATCTATCGAGAGCTGCGAAAGTTGGGGGCAACGCTGAGAGTCGCTGCTCTGGTTGCGGGGAACAACCGCAGCTGGTGGCGCAACAGCAGGCTTGCACTGAACAGCGTATTGACGGTTGCCTACTTTGACCGCCTTGGCATGCCTCGCCTCACTTAACCTCAACTACTCGAACCGCCCGGTGCGGACCCGCATGCCGGGTGGTGTGGGAGGGGCCAGTCAGCACGCTGACTGCCCCTATCCCGATTTGTGGGCAAGAAGCGCAACCACGCCTGCACCGTTCCTTTACCGTAGAGCTATCGGTCAGTTGCACATTGCAGAATTCACATACAGGAGTAAATATGCCGACTTGGTTCGATCTCGGTAAGGAAGGGGTAACACTGCGGTTCATCAAGGAAGAGGGGTTCAAAGAGAGCCTGCTCATCATCGCCGGTGTGCCGATTGGCTCCCCTGAGTGGGAAGCGTGCCAGCGCGAGCCCCTGGGCTTCAAGAAGGTCAAAACTGGCAAGCCGTTCCTGATCCGTCCGTTCTCGCCGACCAAGACGCCGATGCTGTCCGACTTCCGCACGGTCTTCCCGCTGGCCCGCCAGATCCAGGTCCCAAGCGCGCAGGACGTGCGCCTGCGCCTGCAAGGCGGCCCCACGCTGTCGGCGCAAGAAATTGCGATCACGGCCGCACTGCGTGTGGCAGCGCCGATCGGTATGAACCTGATGGGCCAACGCGTCTTCGAGCGCCCTGAAGGGGAGCGTTTCGTGGTCGATGCCGAGGGCCAGCGAGTCGAAGAGGGCGCGCTGCCGGCGGCATTCATGCTGCGTGCGGACGATTCCAACCTGGTAAGCTGCGTGCGCGGCTTCATCGCGGGCCTCATGGCCGGCTCGCACGCTGATGTCGCCGACGTCAACCGCTTCGTCGACGTCCTGTACGGCCGCGGCGCCTCGCTGGATCGCCGCAAGGTGGAGGAGGTTGCCCAGACCATCGAAGCGGAGATGGCAAAGCGTGTCCTCGAGCGCCACGAGCTCGCCGGCGACGCGGCGTACCGCGAAGCCCAGCTGCTATACGAGAATTCGCCACCCTATGCCGGTCCCCAGAAAGATGCTGGTGCTATCCCGCTGCCGGCCGCCATCGCAGCCCAAGAGCTGGTGCGCGCCTTCGGCGGTGAAGGCTCGGTTCCGATCTACATCCCGCAACTGAACGACGGTGCCGTCGCGTCGCTCCTGGGCCGTAACTACGTCGCCCTGACTGACCCGGCGACGCCAGAATCGGCCGATGGGCGCCTGCGCAGCTTTGTCCCGGACTCGGTGACTGTCGTCGAGCGCGCCTTCACTGAATCGGTGCCGCCGCACCGCCTGTCCATGATCAGCCGCGACGACGTGACGGCCGAGACGCTCGAAGACGTGCGTGGCGCCATGGCGCGCCGGCACCAGAATGGCTTGACCATCCTGACCTTCCCAGAGTATTCGAGCGCCGTCGATGTCGACCGCCAGGCCGAGAAAGAGCGCGTGAACGCTTTCCTGCGCGGCCTGCAGACCGACTACGATGTCCTGGGTATTGGCCTCTTGTCGCCGGTGATGCGCCGGAAGATGAATCTCCAGTCCGGTCTCATGATGGTCACGGTCGGCCGCAAGTTCAGCGCGAAAGAGCGCGAGCTGCGAGGCGACGATTGGGTGCCGCGCCGCTTGGAGACGATGTACGACTGGGATGCCCTGCGCACCTACACCAACGACGTGCTGGTGCGCGTGCACGAGTCGGCCGGCCGCAAGATGACCGCCGAGGAAGAAGCGGCGCTGCGCGCCAACGAGAACGCCGAGAACAGCTACCAGCTGCCATACGAATCCTTCTCGCGCAATGGCGACGTCCAGCTCATGATCCCGCGCAATCTGGCCGGCCCGAGCTACAAGGCGCTGCAAAGCCTCCAAGACCGCAGCGGCAACATCGACGAGTACGTGCGCAATGCGATCGGCTTCTCGGAAGAGCAGTTTGCCTACCTGGCCCCGGAGCAGGTCGACGCAGCTGCCCTGATGGTCAGTGCCCTGGACCGCGACAAGGGTTTCGTGCTGGGCGACCAGACCGGCGCCGGCAAGGGCGCCACCATTGCCACGTCGGTATCCTATGCCTGGCAGCGTGGCCTGTCCGTGATCTTCGTGACCAAGCAGGACAGCCTGTTCTCGGACTTCTATCGTGACCTCAAGAAGACCGGCCTGCACACGCAGCTGCGCCCTATGGTGCTGAACCATGGCGCGCAAGTGGTCGACCAGTTCTCGGAGAACCTGGACAAGATCGCCAGCGGCGTGACGCGCAAGAAATTCACCGAAAACTTCCAGTTCGGCCTGGAAGGTTTCGACAACCCGAACTTGGTTTTCTGCACCTACTCGCAGTTCAGCAAGGGCGAGGACTCCGACAAGGCTGAGTGGATCAAGTCGATCGCGCCGAAGTGCATTGTGATCTTCGACGAATCGCACATTGCCGCCGGCGACACGTCCCAGCTGGGGTCGGTGTGCACCTCCGTGGCCAATGCTGCCAAGGCCGTCGTGTACTCGTCGGCGACCTGGCTCAAGGATGCGCGCCAGATGAGCTTCTACAGCCGCATGCTTCCCGCCTCGATCGATACGTCGATGGTCTCGGAGGCGATGCAGGCCGGTGGCGAGAGCATCCAGGAAGTGTTCACTGCCATGCTGGCCGAGGATGGCCTGTTCATCCGCCGCGAGCGCGATGCTTCCCAGCTCGACATCATGATGACTGTCGACGATGCGCGCCTGGCAGAGAACGAGAAGATCTCCGACCAGGTGGCGGTCATCCTGCAAGGCCTGCAACGCCTTTGCGGCGTCACCGACCAGGTGGGCCGCCGCCTGACCCGTGGCCAGATCCAGAAGCTCGACACGGCGCAGCGCTTCATCCAGGCCACGCTGGACCGCGCCAACAACTCGTCCCGTGAGGCGATCCTGGCGCTGCGCTCGCGTGCCGCCCAGGACGCTAACGCTCCCGAAGAGGAAGTCGACGGCGGCAACGACGAGGCGATCGACGAGGCCGCGCGCCAGGCCGCGGAGCTGGTCGCCGGCACCTACGCCCGGCAGATGGCGAACGACGAGGGCGTCGCAGGTCAGGCAGAGGCCGAGAACGAGGAGTTCCTGGCTGCCGGCCATGCGGCGCATGTGATCGACGCTGAAGCGATCGCCCTGGACGAGGCGCAGGCGCTGCTCGACGGCGGCATGCCGGCCGAAGGTGGCCTGGCGAACCTATTGGACCTGCGGATCGAAGACCTGGGCCTGACGGCCGAGCAGACTGCCAAGCTGTCGAGCGACATCGGCATGCTGGGCGAGGATGGGGACGCGCTGCGCCGTCTGCAGACCGAGATGCGCCGCATCAAGCGCATGATCGACGGCGTCAAGACCCAGACCACCAGCTTCGGCAGCCTGCTGTTCACGACCCAACGCACGCTCAACGTGGCGCTGCAGGCCCGCTTTGCCGGTGAGCGCGCGGTGGAGAAGATCCGCGAAGGCAAGAAGCCGATTATCTTCCTGGAGCAGACCTTCGAGCAGCGCATCAAGGAGGCGCTGGACGACCCGGATACCGAGAAGAACGAGGACGGCACCTACACGATCCGCCCGCAAACCCTGAAGTTGACCCTGCGCGCCATGTACGACACGGTCGTTCGCATGACCCACGTCGATGCCGAGGGCAATCGAATCGAAGGCACCGTGCTGGATTCGCAATTCATGGCGTCCGAAGACGAGCGCGAGGCCATCAAGGAGGGCTTGAGCACCCTGGATGACATGATCGACCAGCTGCCCGACGATCTGTACTGCTCGCCGATCGACACGATCTGCAACGCGATCCGCAATGCCGGTTTTACGGTGGGCGAGGCGACTGGTCGTAAATATAAGGTCATCGAAATGAACCATGACCACTGGACCGTAGCGCCGCGCACGGCCCAGGAGTCGAAGATCAGCAATATCGAGCGCGGCTTCAACTTCGGCGACTATGACGCCCTGGTAGGCAACAAGGCGATGTCGACCGGCATGAGCCTGCACGCCTCCGAGGACTTTACCGACCAGCGTCAGCGCACCGAGATGTTCTGCCAGGTCTTCGGCGATATCGTTGACTACGTCCAGGCGATCGGCCGTGCCGACCGTCGCGGCCAGGTGGTCCCGCCGGAAGTGGAAATGCTCGCATCCGGCCTGCAGTCCGAAGCGCGAATCATGATGGTGCACTACGGCCATCTGCGTAAGCTCTACGCCTCGGCCACCAGTAACCGCTCCAGCCGCTTCGAGCTCCACGAGCTGCCAGATCTCTTCAACAGCGTGGGTGATGCATCCGTGCGCGATTTCCTGCAGGCGAATCCGGCGATCGCGACGCGCCTGGGTATTGAGTTCCGCTCTTTCATGCCGACAGCAATTCACCCGGACGGCACCGAGGTCAACGCGTCCATGCACGGCCTGGCCAAGCGAACCGTCTCGCGCCTGGACCTGCTGCCGGACAAGGAGTCGCGTACCGTGTACCAAGAGATCACCTACAACTTCAACGAGGTGGTCGCGGAGCTGAACGAGCAGGGGATCAACCCGCTGCGCACCAATGTGCTCGACATGGCCAGTTTCGATGCCGCGGCGATCACGGGGTCGGAAGACCTGTTGCCGGCGCGCCTGAACGAGCAGGGCGACGTCGATTCCGTCTTCGACGAGGCTGTCGAGCTGCAAACGGTGACGACCCGATATCGCGTGGCTGCCCGCAAGTGGGCCGATACCCTAGCCGAGATCGAGCAAAATACGCACCAGATGTTCTTCGAGTCGCAGCGTGCGCGCGCTGGCGGCGGCACGCCAGACTTCGTGCCGGACCTGGAAACCCCGGCGATTTATCGTTCCGCGGGCGACGACGTGGTGGGGCCGATGACCGGCGCCATCCGCATGGTCCCCTCGGGCCTGCGCAGCCGCGTTGAGAAGATGTTCGACGCCATGCTGGTGATGATGCGTTCGTCCGACGCGGCGCGCCAGGGTGCCGACCAAACCGTTGAGCCGGGCCGCGCACGGGATGAACATGGGAACCAGCTGATCACCCCGACCCAGGTGATCGAGCGCCGCCGCAACTGGGTGCTGCAGCACCTGCAACACTTCATGCCAGGTCAACACGTGGTGGTGCGTGAGCGCCACTTCGGTATCGGTGAAGACAAGGTCCTGAAGGGCGCGGTGACGTCGCTGACGCTGCCGCCGCGCGGCCGCGAGACCAATCTGGCGCGCTGGGTGGTCACGATCCAGATGGCCGGCTGGACGGCGCCGCAGCGCTTTACGCTGGCCGATCTGTACAAGAAACAGTTCACCGGCTCGGACCTGTGGCTGCCGGGCGCCGAGCGTATCGACGATGGCCTGCTCAGCCGCGAGGTGCCGGACGAGTTCAATGCCTACCTCGAGCGCGACCACGTCGCGAAGCGCTACGTCCTGTGCGGCAACCTGTTCCGCGCGGCCTCGATCGCTGCTAAGCACAGGATCGGTGCTGGTGCGGTGCTGCAGATGCCAGCAGAGGCTCCGCGCCGCGTGATCAACATCCGTCCATACATGACGAAGGAATCGATCTACTCGACGGTGCCGGTTGAGCTGGCGCCGGAGGGCGTCACCACGCTGTTCTGCTCGACCTGGTCGGCCCTGAATCGTCCGCCGGCGAAAAACGCCCACTACTGGCAGGAGTTCCTGCGTTCGAGCCTGGAAAGCCGTGCGCTGCATTCGAACGCCGATTCGAAGAACGCGGATGTGTCGCTCTACTGGCTGCCGACGCGTACCACCTGGCAGCAGGACCTGCAAGAAGGCTTGAGCGAGGACGAAATGGATCAGCGCCGCGGCGCTCGTAGCCAGCAGGGTGAGCACCTCCTCGCCGGTGTCGGCGCGCGCATTCGCAAGACCTGCCTGGACCGTGAGGAGCAGTCAGCGCTGGCCACGGCCATCAACTCCGAGCTCGGCTACGAGATGGTCAAGATCGAGCGCGGCAAGCAGGGGGCGGCCACGGTCCGGATGATCTTGCGCTTCGTCGATGCTGACGGCAACCGCGACAGCGACGACAAGATCCGCGAGAAACTGGCTGTGTTTACGCGCCACGTCATGAGTGCGACCGAGACCCGCCAGTTCTACTCGACGTCGCCGGAGATGCGTCTGCTGGCCATGGCGGTCACCCAGCGTACCCGTGAGCAGTCGCGTGCCCTGCGTGAGGCTGCGCACGAGGACAAGATGATGCGCCGGCAGATGCAGCGCCTGCACCTGGACGGGGACGATGAAGACCAGGGCGACGTCGAGGGCGAAGTCGAATCGGAACCAGGCGACGATGATGTAAGCGAGCCGCGGGCCGCCTGAGGTCGCTGAACGAAATAGTTCGGCATATCGTCAACAGGGGAGCGAGCTGATCACGGACCAGGTGTCTGGCTGGGCTCCTCCTCTGGTGCAGTCTCATCGCTCTGTGCTGGTCCCTCGGTAATTCGCTTGTCGAGGCGCGCTGAGATTGACGAGATCCGCTGCACCAGGCGCTCGGCCATGACTGTCTCTTGCGGGCCGAGGGCTGGGAGAAGCTGTTCGGCGGCGGCCGATGTTGCCGCCGGCACGCGGCGCGCCATGTCGCGAGCGAGGCTTGCCATGTACTTCGGTGCAACGCCGAGCGTATGGGCGAGATCGTGGATGTGCGCTTCAGTGATCTTGCCTGGCTCCGTCTCGCCGGCGATCTCGAAGGCGAACTTGGCAGCCAAGCCGGGATAGACCCGCGTGCACATCAGGTCGTAGAACGGCGCCAGGCGCAGCCCTTTGGGCGTAGCGATAATCGACAAGTTCTTCGCGTGAGAGTCGTCGTTTCCGGCGCACAGGTTAAAGAAGAGCCAGCGCAGCAGCTGCAGGCGGTCGACTGCCGGCAGCGCCGAGACCTCTAGCAGGTCATAGCAGTCTTTGAACGTTGGACCGCCCTCGGCCTCGTATTTGACGTCCGACGGCTTTTCCAGCATTTGGCAGAAGTCTGCCTGCCAGATGCGTTTCAGGGAGCCGTCAGGCTGCCGTTCCCGATCGTAGCGCTCGACGAGACACGCGCGAGTGTTCGGCTGGTACGCCACCTTCGCGGTCTGGAGTCCGCATTTGTCCGCCGCGAGCATGATAATCGTCTCGTTCACGGACGATGCGAACACCTTGATGTCGCTGCGCTGAATATCAGGCTTGAGGATGTGCGTTGAAGGCGCGTTGCCCATGGGTCGTGCAGGGTTGCCCTTTTCGTCGACGTACAGGAGGAGCTTGAACTGCGCACCAGATATGGACATGCGAGGCGCAGGCAGGGCAGCAGCCTCGCGTTCAATCTCCTCCCGCTCGGCCGACTGGGCTACGTCAGCGTGGACCAGAAGGTCTACCTGATCCCACGTGAGGTGCTGGTAGACAGGCGGCTGCAGGATCTCGCCCTGCGGAACGAGCACGAACGCGCCGGCGCTCTCACCGCCGACGCGCGAGAGCAAGCCGAATACCGTTGACACCTTCTCACGAATGCTGATGACCTTGCGTTGGTCCCCCTCAGGGAGAAGGTTTTCGAAGAAGGCGGCAACGGCAGGCGTCGCTACCTGGTCTGGCGTCAACGGCAAAGCCGGCACAATAGGCTTGGCGCCAGGCGTGGCCAGCCACGTTTCGCTGTAGCTGAACGACAACGGGTCGGAATTGTGGAGCGTACCGACCAGCCCGTCGGGGCTGTAGACCCAGAGGGCGTCGGGGATGCGCTTGGCAGAGGTTTGTTGGGAACTCACGATTTTTCCCTGATGATGAGCTCCAGTCCAAGAAGGGTCAGCACATCGATTACCATCTGCATCTGCAAGGTTTCTTTTCCCCGCTCGAGGTCGATGAGGAACCTGTTGCTTTTCCCAGCCAGCCCGGCCACGTCGAGCTGAGTAAGCCCCTGTTTTTTGCGCGCAGCACGCGCGATTTTTCCGAGTTGGACGGTCGAAGTCACCTTCTCATAATCAGTGATAGCCATGCTTGCCTCAAAGTGAACGTTCGATCATATTCTAGCACCGCTTACACCAAAACATTCAAAATATGAACGAACGATCACTTTGCCGCTGCAAAGCCATGGATTGGCGAGCAATGTGAGCGAGCGATCACCTTGACGGCGGTGATGCTGGTGATGACCATGAGAGGCTGCAAGGCTCAAGCACCCGGCCGAACCGTACGGCGGTTGTGTTTCTTTTCCGCAACCTACTATTGTTGACCGGGACAGTTTGTCAACTTTCAATTCCCCTTAGATTCTTGTACCATAGCCATCTTATGAAACAAAATTGCGACCTCTAGGATGCCTCTGACCGTGATCCTGGCCGAAAAAGCTGCGGTAGCGAAGGAGATTGCATCCTTCCTGGCGCAGCAGCAAGGCGGCCGGTCCAGGCGTGAGGAGTGCGGGTACCGGCTTCCAAATGGCGATTTCGTCGGCTACACCAACGGCCACCTGATCGACATGGCGCCCATAGATCATTACCTTGCGCCAGAGCTGGCATGGGAGGATCCTTTTACGTACCTGCCGGTGATCCCCCAAGTGCACAAGCGTTCGCCTCGGCCCGCACGGAAAGAGGACGGAACGGTTGTCACGCGCGATGGCGCTCCGGTCCCGGATCCACTTTATGTCGCCATCGAACGCGAAGTGAAGGCGGCCGACGTCATCATCAATGCCGGCGACAAGGGCAGGGAAGGGCAGCTCGTGATGGACGAGCTGTTCCGCCAGCTGGGGATCGATCCGGCCGGGCCCAACATTCTGCGCGCCGCGGTCACCGACATGCATCCCAAGGCCTTGGAAAAGGCATTTGCTGAGCTAACTCCCAACGGACTGCCCCGGTGGCAGTTCTCCGGTGAGGCCGCGCGTGCGCGTCAGGAGGGCGACTGGCTGGTCGGTTTCAACGGCTCGCGGGCATACCAGTCGCTCCTGCACGACCGGGCCGTCGCTGTCGGTCGCTTGAAAGGCCCGGTCCTGTACATGGTCGCAAAGCGCCAGCGTGAAATAGAACAGTTCGTCCCGACAAATTTCTACACGCCGGTCATCACGCTCCAGGACGGCACCGAGCTGAAATGGAAGGCGCGCCCTGGTTGCGAGAATACCGAGGGATTCGACGATCGGGGACGGATCACAAGCGAGGATCTCGCCAGGTCCATCGTCGATCGCGTCAACGGGGGCTTGCAGGGCCGGTACCAGAAGGCGGCCGTGCGTCGCAAGCGCAAGGCTCCTCCAATGCCGTTCACCAAGACGACGCTGGAGATGGAAGCGAGCCGGCGCCTGGGTGTGCCGATGGAGGATGTCACCGAGGCGATGCACAACCTCTACCTGAAGCACCGTTTGATCTCCTACATCGGCACCGACTGTCCGTATATACCGGAGACGATGCTTCTGGAGGCGCGCCAGATCATGGCCGGCCTTTCGCCAATGTTCGGCAAGGTGATGCGCGGCGCCAACGCCGGCGCGCGACCAGGATCGGTGGACGACTCCAAGATCGGTGAGAACGAGCACCATGCGATTGTGCCCCTGGGGACGCTTCCGGCATCCGGGCGCGATCTGAACGCGACCGAGCGGGAAGTGTTCGAGATGATCACCCATCGCTTCGCCGCCCAGTTCTACCCGGATTTCGAATACGACGTCACGACGGTCGAGGTGGCGTTCGGGGACGATGTGTTCGCCGCCGACGCGACGCAGGTGGTTCGCTACGGCTGGACCGAAGCCGACGCCCAGCAGCCAGAGTTGGATGTCGAGGACGATGAGGAGCCCCAGGCCGCGCCGGTGGAGCTCGAGCAGGACGACGACGCCGAGGCGCCGGCCGTATGAGCAAGCTGAATATCGCCTCCGTCCGTATCGGCGCCATCGTCGGCGCCGTCGCCGCGCGTGTAGAAGTCACGCAGAGCGAGCCGCCGCCGAGCTACACCGAGGCCGACCTGCTTGAGGACATGCTGCTGGCCGCGCGCCACGCGTCGAGCCCGGCCGACGCAGCGGTGCTCGAAGCGACCAACGGCATAGGCACCGCGCGCACGCGCAGCGAGGGTATTATCGACCTCATCCGGAACAAGTCACTGGTGCGCGAGACGCGCACCGTGGGCGGCCGCCCGACGACGGTGGTCGTATTGACCGAAGCCGGTAGAAAATTGGAAGCCGCTTTGCCGCCCGAGCTCAAGAGTGTGGGTCTCACGGCGAAGTGGGAAATGTTATGCAGGCGCATCGAACGAGGTGAAGTAACGGCCGAGAACTTCCTGGTCGTGATCCGCAAGTTCGTCGCCGCTGTGGTTGCGGACGCAAAAAAACGCAAGGCGAGTGGTCGAGTTGCAACCACGCCCGCACGCGTCCGTCAAAATTAAAGAGCGGTAAAGCCGTACATATTCGAAGGACAACCACATGAGATCGGAGCAAATAATGAAAACGCTGAACGGCGCGCGACGCGCAATTGGCTTGAGCGGTCAAGGGCTCGGCTGCAGCCCGGTCGTGATCACCAATACGCTCAGGCAGCTCGATCGCGAGAACTGCTCCGCGGCGCTGCCGCTGACGGTTGCGGCCCTCAAGAGCGTGCTGGAAAAGAAGACGCCAGTGTCGGAAAAAGTCGCGGTCGGCTCGCTGTCCGAAATCAATCAGCTGCGCGCGGAAGTCAAGCAGCGCATGACGATGGAGCAGAGCGAAACCGAAGCCCAGGACGAAGAAGATCCGAACGAGATGGCGCCAGGCCGTCCGTCGTAACTGGAGCGTGAAATGAGTCGCCAGAGCCAAGGGCTGTCGGTTGCCGTGTGCGCCTACGACGAATTGCCGGAGGAGCAGCGCGCGGTCTATCGGGCGCGGTACGTCACCGATGAGACGCGCGAGGCGACATGCCAGCGTCTCGGGATGGCGCCTGAGCGATACGACCAGGTGCTTGATGACATCATGCGCTCGCTGCGCAAGATGGTCGCCGCGCCGGCGCTTCAGGCCTCGGGCCAATAAGGGGGCAACATGCCAAAAATCGTAACCGATTTTGACAAGGACGTGCCCGCCGAGCTGATCGAAACTGGTCCGATCGACGGTTTCTCCGAACGCGGCCGCGGTCTGCTGTTTATCGAGATGATCGGCAATGCGGCCGGCGATCTCGTGGAGCCGGACAGCGAGCATTACGACGAAACGCTCGCCTGGGTAAAAGACCCGCGCAACATCGAAGCGTGGCTGCAAATTGTGGACGCTTCACCGTCGGTTATTCCCGCCCTGCAGACCGCCCTCCTGGAGCGCCCGAGCGAGCTGAAAACCGCATGCGCCTACTTGTCACGCTCCGCCGCGCGCACCGGCGGCAGCCTGGATCGCTTCATGCGGGCGATGGGCATGGAGGTGGCGACAAGCAGATCCTCGCTGGCGAGCTGGGATGAGGTAGAGGAAGAAGGCGTGACCTGTAGCGCCGACTACCGAGCAGCTTGACGCTCGAACTGAACCTTCTGCACGAATTTTTCGCTGAGATATCGGCGGCCCACAAGGAGAACTGATTTGAACCTGATGGAAGCTATGCTCGCTACCGCCGAGCGAGACGACCTCCCCGAGGAGCAGCGCACGACGTACTGGCTCGACGGCGGAATCATCTATGCCGACGAGGTATTCTCGGCCCAAGGCTTCATGCCGCTGCTGGGCCGTATGGCCGAGCGCAAGTTGATGCGCACGCTGACCTCGCCCGAGATCAACTGTGGCTTTTCGTACCTCCCCGATCGTGCCGGCATGTTCGGCGAGTGCTTCATGGTGGCCGTGGCGTCGACCGGCATCCTGGAAGACAGCCTGCGCCTGGCAGCCCTGTGTGAGGCGGCGCGCGACGTCCTGGGTATGGGTGTCCCTGGGATCATCGACATCACTCCGGTGTACAACTACTTCCGCGCCATGCCGCGTGAAGAGCGCAATGGCCTGAAACAGGCCGAGGATAAGGAACTGAAGCAATGGCCACTGTATCAGCCGCTGCAGCAGCCGCTGGCAGCGTAACCGCGGCGCCGGCCGGCGCCAACAAGGCTCAAGCCCTCGTCAAGCAGGTGCTCGAGCAGCACTTCCGATCTGCAGCCGACGACTCCAAGGACCGATTCTCGGCCGCCTGGAAGGACGCGAACGTTTCGATCCGGTACCTGAACCACATGAGCCCCTTGATGTTGGGGATCATTCAGCGCCCTGGCACCAACGCCAGTATGGAAGAGCGCAAGGAAGCACTCAACTTCATGGTTGCCTCGACCGACGCCCTGGCCAAGGTGATGTCGGACGGCCTCGGCGTAAGCCCGGAGGCGCGCGCATACGATCGTGTTGAGCTCAACTCCATGTTGTCGCACATCGTCGGCACCATCTGGGGAAAATCGAATCCTGACAACCAGCAGGCGCGCGTCGACGAGTTCGTCCGCACGGTGGCCTCGGTCTATTCCGACGCCGAGTTCCTCAAGGGCCAGGAGCGTACGGCCGGTCTCATGATGAGCAAGATTGGCTACCTGAAGGTCGATTCTCCCGAGACGATGCAGACCCGCCTGCAGGTGGCCATGCACCAGGCCACGTTGCGCTTCTACGAAGGTGTCGTGGACGACCGGCTGAAGAATCCGAAAGGGCTGTCCTTCACCTACGGGCAGAAGAAGACGGCTATTGTAGCGTCCATGCAATCTGACTTCGCAGAAGCGATGAAGGCATTCCTGGTCGACACGACTTTCTCACCCTCGCTGTCGAACGACCAGCGCACTGCCATCATGCAGGTGTGGGTCCGTCACGCATCAGAGGTCTACCGCGCCGAGTATGTGGCGAGTACCCAAAGAATGATGGACTGGTTCCGCGCCGGGCAGAGCGTTTCGCAAGAAGAATTCGAGCGCCGCTTTGAGCGTGCGAAGAACACGCTCCCTGACGTGCTTCTCAAGGCGAGAAACATCACTGTTGAGACGCTGTCGGATCTTGTCCAGGTCGCCGGCTTCGATGGCGTAGCAGCGCCAGCCGAGACCGACGATCCTCAGCCAGGTACCGGGAATGGACAGTAGCGCGAGAAATGTTTCCATGCGACACTTATGCATTCCCTTTGAAGGCTTGAAATGAAACGCCGCTTTTTTTTACCCATTGCTGTTCTGTTTTATGCCTATAGTACGTCTGTCGGCGCAGCGTCCACGTGTAACGAGTTCCGTGCCGACATGCAGGCAATCCAGCAGCAGGTCCGCCAGATCGAAATGAACCGGTCGACGTCGGTCCTAGATTCTGTCCAGCAGGCTTCCGAGACGGTGAAGGCGAGCTGCCTGGACCAGTTGTCGGGCCTCGACATGACCTCGTTCGGTTTAACCCCTGGTGCCGCGTCC
Source organism: Massilia sp. X63 (assembly GCF_041023745.1). Classification (NCBI taxonomy): domain Bacteria; kingdom Pseudomonadati; phylum Pseudomonadota; class Betaproteobacteria; order Burkholderiales; family Oxalobacteraceae; genus Massilia; species Massilia sp. X63. The sequence continues at coordinate 37,360 of NZ_JBFTEF010000009.1, read as the reverse complement.
ATGATCACCAAGCTCGCCAACCAGGCATGCCAGAAGCTCTCGCAGCAGCTGAACCAGAAAATGAATGAAGTCCGCCAGAAGGCGCTCAACGGTGTGAACAGCGCGATCGACAGCGCAGGGCTGAGCACGAGCCCGTGGGCAGGTTCAGGTGGCCCGCAGCCTTCTACGGGCATGGCGAGCGAGCCTTCGGTCGGCCGATCCGCTACCGGCTATGTGGCCGATGCCTGGGACAAGCTCAAGAACTTCCTTTTGCCGTAAGGGCTGCAATGCGATTTAAGAAAACACTCCTGGCCGCAGCGGTGCTCGCGGCCGTAACCGCTACCCCATCATTCGCCATGGGAGATGCCGCGGTCCTCGCGCCACTGATCAACGCCACGACCGCCGCGGTGAACGCCACGACGGCCGCCGTGACCAGCGGTTTCGGGACCATCATGCAGTCCTTGATGCGCATCGAAAACCTGCTGTCGGCGAATTCGGCGAAGGTTGCCAACCAGGTGGCCGAGTCGAGCCAGAATATGGTTGAGCGCAACATCGACATCGAGCGCTCCAGGCAGACGGTTGAGCTCGAGCGTCGGACCAGGATGCCCCTTGATCCGTGCGCGAATGCCTCGCGCGGCATGGCCGACCCCAACTTTGACCAGATCAACCCTGGCTTCCGTGGAGCGAACGGCGCCACCTTCGGCCCACGCGGCATGGGTGCCAGCTTCCGCCCGAAGACTGGCTCTCCGACGCTGGACAAGGCCGTGGACATCGCGCGCAATGATGCGCCAGCGCCGCCACCTGAAGTGCAGGCGGTCATGGCGCAGCGCGGCGCATGCGAAGCCTATGCAAGCGGATCGGTGCGCGCGCAGGCCTGTACCTGGGCTGGCACTTCGCCCAAGCTGTCCAGTGGCCTGCCTGACGCCGACATCCGCGCCTCGACCATCTTCGACGGCGCGCAAACGGCGGCTGACCAGGCTAAGGTGTCCCTGACGTTCAACGAGAAGCAGCTCGCGGCCGCAGCCGCCTATGTCCGCAATCTATCGGTCCCGGTGCAGCTGCGCGATTTGACCAAGATCGAGGCGCAGACCGATGAGGGGCGTCGCTACCTGGCGCTGCGCGACAGCTTCCAGGCACGCGTCGACCTGGCCATGCGGCCGACCGAGGAGTGGACGAGCAACAGGACGCCGTACGCAGCGACGATCCCGATCCTCAAGGCGATGAAGGAAGGCAGCGGCGCAGCTTCCCGGTATCTGGCCAAGCACTTGCCGAAAGCTGCGCCTGAGTGGGAGTCGAAAGGCGTCTCGCTTCATCATCTGCAGTACATCGACGCGGCGCGCCGCTACGAAAATCCCGAGTGGCTCAAGGAAATCGGGGCCGCCGACGAGGTGACGCTGCAGCGCGAGCAACTCTTGATCTCGGCACAGATGGCGAGCCTTCTGTCGAAGAACCTGCTGGCAACCGAGAAGACGAACGCGCTGCTCGGCGCGGTCTACCAGGCGTCCCTGAACAAGGACTTCATGCCCGAGCTGGCGGCGCAGCACAAGCGCGCAACGTCGACACGCTAAGGCGGCGCGGGCGGCATGCCCGCGCTTACCTGGCATCGCGGCGAGCAACCACGTTTCGGCCAGCGTGATTGAATCATTCCTTGCCCACGTGGGCGTCGACAGTCTTAACGGAGTGACAATGAACCAGCAGAAAAACGAGCAGGTAGTATACCTGGACGCTTACTCGACAGAGAGCGGTTCGCTCGAAATCGAACCGCGCTACGCAAAAATCACTGCCGGTGCTACCTTCATGGCGCAGCTCAAACGCTTGCACACGCTGTGCCAAAAGGAGCAGCTCACCGAAGTACGCATGTCCTACGGCCCGGATATGTGGGGCCCGACTGGTGTCGAGGAGGCTATGCGGATGGAATGCCCGGAGCTGGTGGTAACCCAGTCTTCCTTCTGGTTCGCCGATCGCGGCCGCCACCAAGATGCGCACGTCGAGACCCGCGGAGTGAGTATTCTCCACCTCACCCAAGCCCTCGCCAGCGCGACTGGCCCGATCTTCCTTTGCAGTGATCCAACAGCGCTTGAGAACTACGTCGCGGAGGACATGCAGGACGAGGAAGAAGAGGAAGCCCCGTTCGAGGTCTTCCGCTAAATCCACCGCTACGGCCAAGTGGCCGTAGCAACCCCCCGTTCAAGAAGAGCATGGACAACAACCCACATTACGATCCTGGCAACCTGATTGACACGTTGCGCCGCATCCTGGGTGTGCAGCACGACAGCCACCTGGCGCAGCGCCTTGGTATTCATCCGCCCCAGATCTGCAAGATACGCAAGAGGCTCATCTCGGTATCGTCCTCGCTCTTGATCAACATTCACGAAGAGACCGGCCTGAGCTTCTCGGTGCTGCGCGGGCTTATGGGGGACTTCCGCACGAGCACCTCACCAACGGCCGAGCATCCAGCGATCCCGCCCAGGGCGCGTCTTCTCGAGGTGGAACACGTGCTCGAGACCAAGCACCCGCGCATGCTGCGTAATCCGAGGGCTGTAGCAGGGCAAGAGAGCCGTCCAGGTGGCGCGGCCTGACAAGATCTACGCTTCGCCGCGGCAGCGCTTCTCAACCGCCGAGTTGCAACGGATCGGCTTCAAGTATCAGCAGGACAGCGGCAGCGTGCTGGTCAAGCGCGGCGCCGGCCGCGTGTTGGTCGCGACAGCATCGTCCCTGGATGGCAGGGCATGGCGGGTGACGCCATACGTGCGCCGCTGGCGCTGAAAGGTGGCGCCAGGGTGCCCTAAGGCGTCAGGACCAGCACGCGCCGATCTGTCTCGGCCATGCCTTTCGCCGCGTCGGTACCCATCAAGAGCTCTCCGTTGGGCAGCGCGGTACCGTTTTTGATCCTGCGGCCGTTCTGCATCACGATCCCATCCGGGAGGATCTCCCGAATTCCCAGCTTCTCGCCGCTCGCAATGTCGGTCGGCTTGCTTCCCGCGGCCTTGCTCAGGCCTACCTGCGCGTGCACCTGTTCCGCCGGCTGCGGCGCGCCCACGTGTTCTGGCGGCTTCGACCTGGTGCTCTCGTGCGGCGCCGGCTGCAGAGCTGCAGCTCGCTGCGCCTTTACAGGCTTCGACGGCTCCGGGGCCTTTACGGGCGTGGGCGGTTCCTGCTCCTTGACGGCCGGTGCCGGCGTGCGAGGTGCCGGGGCAGGTTCAGCGGCGCGCGGCGCTAGCTTCTGCTTTGGCGCTGGTGCCGGGGTGGGGGGCCTCGCAGCTGGGCGCTGCTTCTCTTCGACCGGGCGCGGCTTCGCGACTGGTTCCCCACGCCGGGACGGTTGCGGTACCGCGTCCGCGGCGGCCGCGGCGGTCGGCGGCGGCGCGCTGCTCGGCGGGGGAGGTTCCACCGTCTTCACTGGCGCTGGGCGTGGTGCTGGCGCCGCCTGGTCGCGTGCTGGGACCAGTGGCGCGGGTACGGGCCGGTGGGGAACTGCTTCGATCTCATACGAGGCGAGGGCGACACGCGGCAGGGCCGTGCTTTGGCGGTACGCGATCGCGCCCAGCACGGCGCCGGCCGTTAGCGCACTGGTGACACCTCCAAGCACCATGGCCGCACGGTAGTGGGTCTTCATCCAGCCGTGGTCTTCGGGGACGTAGCGCTCGCCCAGCGCTGTCTCAGCCCAGTAGAGATCGACTTGAGCCATTATTCCAACAGTTTGGATTTCTGTTCGGCGAACATCGTCACCTCGGACAGCGGCCACATAAGGCGCCCGCTCCTGCGCTTCGCCACTGGCAGCCCGGCTGGCGGCTCCTGCAGGCGGCGCTCAGCCCGCTCCTCGGCCGACAGGGACTTCAGCCAGGAATAGTTGCGCAGGGTAGCTTCGGACAAGCCCATCAGTGCGGCGGCAGCCGGCGTGCTGATGAGCTCGTCCGCTGTAGCAGTCACGCCAGGCCCGGCCGACAGCGGAATTGAACTGCCGGCCGAGGGCATTTTATCGACGTCCGGCATGGTTACGACTGCCACGAATAGCCTTTTGGATTGCTTTGTCACGCGTCACACCTGGGCGAGCTGGCATCGCTGCAGCTGCTGGCGCTGGACGGGGTGTATGCGTCGGCGCGCGCGCTGGCGACGGTTCCGTACCTGGTGCCTGAGCAGCTGCTGGCGAGGGCGCCGCCAGGCCTGGAGCCGGTGCGTCCGGAACGTGCGGGAGCTGCGGGAGAGACGACGTGTAGCAGGTGGTCTGTGCGCGCCAGAACAGCTGAACCAGTGCCCCAGGCAGCTGACGCGACCAGTGCAGGATCGCAGACTCCTCTTGCTGCTGATTGACCATGAGTGCACTCATCCGGGCCGCATGGTCGATAAGACGACTCAAGGCGCTTTGCAGATCCGTCGCGGGCTCCACCAGATGCATCTCCACCGGGGCATTATGCTGCGCGAGCGCTTCTGACAAGCGATTCCTGGTGCTGAGCATCGCTTCGTGCCATGCAGCCACGATTTCGCGGGAATCGTTGGTCGAGGCGTCGCGCGGTATGGCTTCGTCGAGTAGGCGCAGGAAGGGCTCAACGTCGCGCTCGGCATGGTGCAGCATGTCGAACAGGCGATGTGCCTCTTCGATGTGTGGGGGCAGATTCGACCTGGCCTGTTCGTTCGCCGCCGAGACTGAAGCTTCGGTCAGCGTGCGATCGAGCTCTTCCCGTGCGGCGATTTCGTCGGCTGCCGCGCGCGCGGCAGCGGCGTCGGCTTCGCGCTGACGGTCTAAGCGTGCGGTCACCTCGCGCTCGATTTCGCGTTCTCGCTGGGCGGCCTGTTCCTGCTCGATGCTGCGCGCGCGCTCGGCATCGCGGCTGCCGGTGCTCTCGGGAGCGAAGCGGTGCTGGGTGGTGGCGCGGTCACGGCGGCGCAGAAGCACCAGTGCGAGCACGGATAATCCAGCGACACCGGCGCCGAGATACGCGGGCCAGTTGGAGTTGCTCTGCTGCTGGTTGATCGGAGCAAGAGCGGCCTGCAGCGGTTGGGTTTCCGTAGCCACTGGCATGAGAACAGGCGCCTGAATCTGGGCTGGAGCACCAGGTTGAGCAGCAGCCACATTCGGAACATAGGTCATTTGCACGGGCGCGGTAATGGGCGCGGCAACGGGCGCGGGCGGCGCGACTGCATCCGGCCGCAGCTGCGCCGCCGCCAGCATGATGCGTGCTGGAGCCTGAGCCGGGGCGCTCGCCACGTGCATTGCCGCCGCTGGCATCGCCATCGCGACCTGGGGTACCTGGGCATCGGAGAGCACGACGGGCAGCTGGGTAGCATTGCCGCCGGCAGCAGCTACTGCGAAGGGCGACTTCAATGCACCACCGTAGATCGCCATCCGCGGTTCGCTTCCGTGTGAGCAAGCTGAAAACGACGCCAACATGGCCAGGGCCGCAATATTGATCGCAGCGCGTGACGGGGCCGGCATTTCGCGCAGCTTACGCATGGTCCGCTTCCGAGCGTGGAATCATCTGACCGCGCACGCCACGGTTCGGGGTGGCGACGCTGAAGGTGTCATAGATGCAGTCGCCGATGACCTTGGAGCCGACACCGAGGTGCAGGTCGCCTACGTTGACCGTGGTCGGCTGGCCCTGGACGCCGATATCGCCCTCATTCCAGAGTGAGGCGGCGTGAATATTGCCTTGTACGACGCCGCCGGCCATCACCAGCACGCGGCCGGCACACTCGACGTTACCCATGACTTTTCCACGGATGACCAGGCTCTTGTTTCCACCGATGCGAATCGTGCCTTCGATGACGTCCTCGGCACCGATGGCCATGCTGATATCAAGCGTCTCGCACAAGACTTCGGCATTGGTACCATTGGCCACGTACTCGGCCAGGGAGGATTCGTTCGAGTGGGCGACGGGCGGTACGGCCACTGGTGGCTGCGGAGGCGCTGCCGGCGGATGCTTGTGCACGTGCGGCGTGTCGAGGGAAGGCATGGCGCCGAGGCTCAGGTCGGAAGGATTGCTCATTGCGGTTTAACTCCTGGTTGGGTGGGAATAGCCTTGAGATCGGCCTGGAACAAGATGCTCTGGCGATCAGTAATTCGGGTTGCGGTAAAGGTGCGGTGCGCAGGGTCCACGACATCGAGCCGATGGTGCCCGTCGGGGAAGAGGGCGCCGACAGCGACCGATACCGTCTGCTGGCCAACGCGGCAGATGACCGCGCTCGCGCTCGTGTTCGAGACCAGGCACGGCGCCGAGAACGATGCAGCAGTCGTGTCGGGATCGTTGCGTGATAGCTGCATCGCCACGATCGCGCCGACTGCCACTGCGAAGCCACAAGCTGCGCCAATTGCGAGGCTGCGCATCGTGGCGCGCTTGAGCATCTCCTTGGCCAGCAAGCGATATTCATCCGGCTGAACCCGGACAATGGCGACGCGCGTGATTTCGTAGGAGCCGTCCCGGCGGGCGTGAAGCCCATTGGGCGGGCCAGGTGGGAGCTTGGTCGCACCCTCGTACCGGTCGGCGATGACCAGCGGCGTCTTTATCCTCAGCCCTTCTTTCGGCAGCGTGAGCGCAGCGATCTGCGCATCGGTCATGCGATCTAGGCGTCGGACGATGTCGTGTAGGATGTCTCGCTGCATGAAAGGCACTACTTCGGTGTTGTTTCGTTTTATGTGCAAGTTGCAAAACAAGAGTCTAATGATATATCATTAGGTTGTCCAGAGGAACTATTGCCCCATGTCCACAAAACAGAACAAGACCCCAGTCGATTATTTTGAATACGCTGACGATGGAAGAAGCCCGTTTATCGTGCTGCAACATCGCCAGGGGAGGCTGCCCGTCCAGCGCACCGTTGTGACGGCGGCCGGCGTCGTCGAAATCACGGGTGCGGACGGTGTCATCGAGGTTCTGGGTTCAAACGAGCACCCGTGCAGCGTGAGCGTCCTCCAGCGCATCCGCACGCACCACGAAGGCCTGTTGCTGGTCGACGTGGACCCGTCGCGGATCAACGGGGTCCGCGAACAAGTGCTCACCGCAAGGTTTGTATAGATCCGACCAGCTGTTGCACCAATAGAAAACGGGCCGTGGATTACTCCTTCGGCCCGTTTCTATTGGTGAGCGCGAGCTGCGCCCGCCACGTCGCTACGGTCGTGGCGCTGGCGTTTCTGCCGCTTCGACTGCGCGGCCGGCGAGCGCCGCTAAGTGATAAATCGCGTCATTTTCGGCGGTCGCGTGTGGAAATGCGCCACTGTCATACATCATTCTGGCCATCGCGCTGACCAGGTCTCCGATATTGTCCAGGTTTGGCCACGCACCTTTGATCGGTACGATCAGAACAGTGCGCATGCCGTGATCGAACGAGATCGAAACGCTTGCCGAAGACACGTCGTCAGCCTGGGCCAGGGTGTGCAGGTACTGATTGAAGTCGATACCAGGGTCGTTCAGCGAGAGGCCAGTGATGCTCTCCTCCGGGTCGTAGAGGAACCGAATTGTCTCCGGGGCTGCGTCAGGGGTGCGCTGCGCGCCGGCGCGGACAACTGCGAAGTCGACGCACGTGATGTTAGGAGGAGTGTCGGGGATGGAGAACATGTCTTTGGCTGCTGTAGCGTTTGGAATGGAGCGATTATAGGGCAGTACGCCCTTGCAGGAAGGCGTGGTTGCAGTGGCGCCGGCCAGCGCCACAGCGCGCCTGGCCGCCGGCACCCGCCGCTGATCAGGCTCGAGGTGCGTCGCCGCCGGCCTCGTCTTCCGACGCATCGGCGATCTGCAGGCGTGCCGTGAAGAGATTTCGGATCCGGTCGTACAACTGCATTGCCTCGGCCACTTGCTCGGGAGGGATCTTTGCATCCTGGTCGGTGAAAGGTGCGACCGCATCCCAGATCTTGCGATCGTACTCGTCGAGGTCGTGGATCGGGCTCCCACGGTCGGCGGAGCACACCATGTCAACCACTTCCGGCTTGGCCAGCACGCGAAGAACCCCAAGGCGTTCGGCATCGTCAGCCAGGTGCGCAAAGATGGGGTGGTCGCAGAATGCCGACTCGATCAGGCCAACATCTGGCTCGGCGGCGTAGCCGTCGTAACCGTAGTGCACCACGTCGGCGATCCAGCCGTCGTCGCCGTTTTTTTCCCAGGACTGTCGCGCGCCGACCATGCCATTGAGCAGGTGCTGGCGCTCGTCCTCGGACAGGATCGAAACGCGCTCACGTGCATGCTGGCGCAGGATAGTGGTGACGGCCAGGCTAATCGCCCGGAGGGCGTCTGGCGAATCGGCCAGCGACGGCGCCAGCAGCTGCCACACGGCTTCGGCCGGGGAGGCGGCGTGGGTGACGGCAATCGATTCGATGATGGTCGTTTCGTCGTCGATCGACGTGAGCATGCCCTCGTTGCGGCCGATCGCGATTGCTTGTTCGAAGCCGGCGCGCATGGTGGAGGCGTCGAGATCCGGGCCGGCCGCGTCGACGGCGATGATGAAGTGTTTCGGCGAGTTCTTTGCGGTTGTCATTGTCGAGTGTGGTCGTGGTGATAACAGGGTCTGATGCGATTACATGCCGGGCCCCGGCGCCGGGTCGTCCTCGGTCGGTGAGGCCTCGGATGATGGCGGCGGCAGCAGATGCGTGAACTGCGGCGCGAGCTCGCGGACCCGATCGGCGCACAGCATCTCGAGGACGTATTGGTAGGCGCTGACCTGGGCGCGATGCCATATCCCGGCGTTTTCCGCATCCATCCCCAACGGCGAGTCGAGGTGATCGGCGCGCGCCGACTGCCCGAGGCATTTTTCGATGATGCCCAGGCCGCTGACGACACCACATTGACCGAACAGCAGGTCCGCGATCGCGCGGTCCTGCGCATCCTGGCTCGCGCCCGCGCCCGCGGCCGGCGCGGGGCCAAACTGGGCCAGCATCTCACGGATGTACTCGCTCGATACCATTTCCAGGCTGTGCGTGTAGGCGGCGACCGAGGCCCGGTGATAGATGTTGGCCTGGGCAGGTGTGAGGGGATACGGGGCGTCGCCTGACGCTGCATTTTTCGCGATTCCCAGCTGGTGCTCGACCAGCGCTATCCCAGGCAGAAGGCCGTGTGGCCCGGTGAGTGCGTCGCGGAGAACCTGGTGACTTGCGCTGTGAACAGCCGTCGGCGCAGGCGACGCTGCGACTGCGGCACTAGGGACAGGTGAGGTGGTCATGCTCGATCCTTGGGGTAGTTGAAACAATGCAGTGATACTAGGCGGGAGCTCGATGCGTGGTTGCACCTGCAACGGGGAAGGGCGCGTGGGCGCTTGACCTTCAGGCCAGTGCACGACCACGCCGGCAGCCGCAAGGATCTCCTCGCATCGCACCTTTACGGCCTCGCGATGAGCACGGTAGGTGACATAGAGTCTCGGCGAGCGGCATTCGGTCTCGCGATCGAACGCAGGGGCGCGCAGCAGCGCCAGCCGGGCCGCGATCGCGCGCGCGCCGAGGTTGTGTGCTTCGGTCTGGATGTTGACGAATTCCAGCGCCGGCGCGTCGGCCACGCACTGCTGGTAGGCCAACGCGCTGAGGATCGTGGCCAGGCCTTTTCCGCTGGCTTCAGGACGCACCCCGTAGGAGATATTGCAGCCCACGGCGCCCGTCTGCTTACTTCGGATAGTGCCGGCCCAGGCGGCGGCGACGACCTGGTCGCCCTGGCATGCGGTCACGCAGTAAGGGGCGCGGTGAATCCGCCAGTCCAAGAGGGGCACGATCTGGCCTACGGTGCGGCCGCATAGGTCGGTATAACGCTCGATATCGCCGGCGAGCATGTCGCGCACGCGCGCCAGGGCGAAGCCTTGGCCTTCGGCGTAGAGATTCAGGTCGTGGTAGTTCCCGAGGAGGATGGGCGCCGGGGGAAGAAACTGGTCGAGATACATGGCGATCGCACTGGTGGACAGCGATCATGGTGCCGCAGCGCGCAGCGCGCCGGGCGTGGTTGCGCCCGGCGCCAGGAGGCTTTACTTCGAGCCGACGTCGGCCAGTGCTTGCTTGAGTCGGGAGACCGACTTGGCCTTGTATCGCCGGGTGGTGGTGATGGACCCATGGCGCGCGATCTCCTGGCCGAGCGTGATGTCGCCCGTGGCATCGACGATCATCGTCACTTGAGTGTGCCGGGCGCAGTGCGATGCAAAGCTGTTGAGGCGGCTGGCTGCGGCCGGGTTATCGGACGACACGGCAATCTCGGCGGCGCGTTGGAGTAGCTTCTTGATCGCCCGATTAATCGTCTCGGGGTGGACATTGCGCATCTGGCCGCGCAGCGGCAGCACCAGTGGGGTCTGATCCTTGTCGCTGGTGGGAAGTGCCGGCAGGCCCCTGGCCAACCGATACTCGCGCATCCCATCCATGAACTGATCGGCCAGCGGCACGGTGTTCACGGTGCCGCCTTTACCCAGGATCTCGATCATCCAGGTAGGCTCGCCATCCTCGTCATTGTCCTGATAGACGTTTCCCGCGACGGCGCCTGCCAGCTCGTGCCGGCGCAGAGCCGCCCAGAGCAGCGAAGTCCACACCCATTTTTGCTGGTGATACTCAAGGATGTGCCCTTCGCGCTTGAGTTCGTCCAGCGCTTCCTCGACATAGCCCCGTTCCTTCGCAGTCAGCGCCTTCTTACGCGGAGAGGCCTTGCTCATCACCGAGGCGACCCTGAATCGGTTGAAGGGGTTGCGCTCGATCGTGTAGCCGTTTTCCAGCGACATCTCGATAAGATCGGCGTACATGGCCTTAAGCGCGCTAATCGCGCGGTCGACACTGGCGCTGGCCAGCGGCGCCGACTTGAAGGGTTGCCTCTCGAGGCCGGCACGCTCGAGTACGGCCTGAGGGATCGCGCAGTCCTTCGCCCCGGCCAGGAAATGGGCATAGGCCGCGGCATCGAGCGAGGTGGCCTTATCCAGCCAGCGAGTGAATGGCTGCCCGGCCTTGCACCACATCAGCCAGGCTAGCCAGCGCCGCGCCTCAAAGCCGAACGCGCGCCGAGTGTGCTCGGAATTACGCTTGGACGCTACCCAGGCAACGATGGCCTTGAGGTCGTCTACTGCGAGGCCCGGTGCCAAGGCCAGCGCGCTTGACGAAGGCTCCAGAAGTACAAGTTCACCATCACGCATTGGTTTCTCCTATAGCCGCGTCTAGCGCCGGCGCTTCGCCGATGAGTTCGTGCACGGTGCAGCCCAAGACGTTCAGCATGCCGCTGACCACGTCCATGTTCACCCACGAGCTCTTGTTGTCGATGATGCGCAGCAGCTGCGCGTCGGATATTTCCACCCCGGAGTCCAGCAGCAGCCGGCGCAGTGCCGCGGCCGATCGAATCGAGCGGCTGGCCATGACTTCGCGCACGCGCAGCACGATCCGGCGTGGCTGGGGGGAAGTGGGAACAGGGGAGGCTTCAAAGGACTGGACATGCATCCAGTCATTGTAGAGCTACCGCGCATTCGGTGCAAAAAAATTGCATTAAATGATAGTCCGGCGCGTGCTGCACGTTCTCGGCGCCCACGGTGCGTTGCTGCGCCTGGATTTCCGCCTGGCGACACTCGACCACGAAGTTGAAGTGGTCCTGGCTCAGTTCGGCGAGCCTGGATACACCGAAGAAGTCGCACATCGAGTCGACCAGCTGCACTTCGTGTGGGCCATCCCATTGCACGTGTGCCTGGCCAATGACGTCGGACGAATCGTTGTTGTCTCGAATACGGATAACGTCCTTGTACGGCATCGACAGGATATGCAGCGTGGCATCGAAGCGCTCTTCGTCGAAGTAGATCGCGTCATCGCCCTTACGGCCGCCCCAGATCTGTTTGGTGAAGTCGCCCATGATCCGGCGCGTCGAAAAGGAAGCCACTGGCACAGCAGTGTTTTCCAGTTCAACGGTCACGGTCACATCGGGCTTTTTCAGGCCGTGGTAATTGCGGGCGAAGGCGATCGCTTCGGGCAGCGTGTCTTCGGCCCCGACCTTCATAAAGGTCACCTGGGCCTTGCTCATCTGGTGGATGGTGTACATGCAATCTCGCGAGAAGGTGAATTCTGGATCAGCGGTTACGCGTAGCTCAGGGACGAGACTTCAGCCTCCTCGAGCGGCTCGCCATGGGCGTCAAAGCGCTCCTCGCTGGCATAGATCATGTGCACAGCATCGAGGCCGGTGAACTTGGCGAAGGCCGCTGCGACGTCGCCGTCGAGCAGGTCCACCAGCGCCTCGGGCACGTATACGTGCTGGCCGACGCCGTCGTAGTCGCCGCCGCGGTAGTTGCGGTCGAACTCCACTTCCACATGCGGATCTTCAGGCTCGCACATCATGGCGTTCATTTCCGCGCTCGAGAAGTTGGCCACGAATGCGGCGTGCTGGTCCCTCGACCAGTCGCGGCCGGGCATGCCGACCAATTTGGCGCGCAGGCGCCAGACGAAGGTGTCGCCCACCGGGGCTCCGTCACGGTCAACGTAGTCGTCCGCGAAGATGCCGGCCGCGCGGTTATTGAAGTAGAAGTTGGTCATGATCGCTCCACGATATTGATACGAAGCGATGGTAATGGCGGGAAGCGGGCGTGGTTGCACGCCCTGGACTGTTACGGAGCCGGACGCTCGCTTTCGCCCTCGCTCTCGCTCTCGCCGTCGGTTTCACCCTCTTCCGGGTCAGCGGGGCGCGCCTCGGCCTTGACGGCTAGGTGGAGGAGGCGGTGATATTCACGGTCAGCCTGGACGTAGACTCTGGAAAAATCACCGCGCAGGAAGATCCACTCGTCGCGTACGAGGCGGCCATACAGGGTGCACATCTCGCTACTCGATGCGCACGCAGCCAAAGCCTGCAAATGGGGCTGCAGCAGGGCCGACATGCGGTCCTCCGCGCAGTCATGCACTCGGCACCCAAGCCGACGTATTTCCGGCATGGCGCGCACAGTCGCGCTGGCATGCACGTTTGCTGCCTGTTTCACGCCACGCATTGTCGTTGCCGACCTGATGCGTGCTTGCGCAGAATCGCACTGGGACGAAAACTGGTTGAATAGCTGTTGAAGATAGAGCTGCATGCTGATATTCATTCGATGTCTTCCTCAAGGAGCCGGAGCCTGGTGTTCTTCGTCGTCGGGGGAATCCAGTGCGGCCGCGACGGCAGCGTGCTCGGCGCGCATCAGGGTCTCCACATACTGAAGCAGGCGATCGGCCAACTGGTCCTCGACTTGCACACGGCCCTTGAAAAAGCTCATGTCCGGGGCGTACATATTGGCGGCATCCACCCACGGCACCAGGCCGCCGCCGTCCTGCGCCAGCACGAAGGCATGTTTGCCCATGAAGAGCACTGTCGCGCGGGTATTACTGCAGACGACGTAATCGCGTCCGCCATGGCGCGCCACTGCGGTCATCATGATGTCGTTACGCTTGCCAGGAAGATCCGGCACCTGCTTGAGGATCTCGACGGCTACACGCGTAGCTTTGTTGCGCAGCGGCTCGTCGTGGGCGTCGTCGATGATGGCGGCGATGGTTGCTGGGTTGGCGCTGGGGGGCTGGCTTTCTGGCATGATGGTTCCTATTGCTGCGGGCGCAGCGTTGGTCGTTTCTGGTGCGGAGATGGTATCGACAACGGCCCCCGGCGGCAGTGCAACCACGCCACCCAGGGCCGACTGGCGGCGCAAGGCTAGGCGGTTGGCGCCGGCTCGGCCGCCTCGCGCGCTTGCTCGCGCTGCTCGATCACCAGGTCGATGAGCTGGTCGAAGGCATCGATGTCCAGGCATGCGATGTCGGACGGCTCAACGGGCTTGTCGTTGAACCAGAGGTCTGGGCATGCCTCCGGGATGGAGCTGACCTCGATGTCGTGCTCGCCGATGAAGTGCAGCGCCGCGCGCGGAATAGCGCGCGATCCTGCGCCAGTGCTGGCGGCGGTCGGCACGTAGCTGACCAGGGACACAGTTCCTACGGCCTCGCCGTTCTCGGCCAGTTCGATGGCCAGCGGGCGGGCGCTGGCCGCGTCGCCTGCTCGAACGAAGGCTTCGAAACCGCGCCGGCGCAGTACCTCGGCCATCTGCGCGATCGGCGCGCGCGCGACAGGCAGCAGCTTGTCCCAGAACGCCTGATCTCGGTAGCTCGCGAGCTGCTGGTCAATCCTGTCCGGCGCGCAGACAAGCTTGAGCGCAACCTCGCCGGCCGAGAAAGCGTCGGCCGGATCGACGGTGATCGTGACGGTAGCCTGGCAGCTGTAGATGCGATCGCGCCCAGCGTCGGGGACGGATTCCTTGACCGAGATAGCGATCGGCTCAGCGTTGGCCGATCGGGTCAGCTTCTCGCCGGCAGCCGCGCGAATCGGTCCGACCGTGTAGTTCCACGATCGAAGGTATTCGTGGGCGTCGTCGGCCGCGTACTTGCTGGCCGTGAGGCGGTTGGTGGCGGTCACCTGGAAATCATGGGCCGTGAGGTCGACTGAGTATCGCGACAGCGCTGGCGTGGCGCTCGAGGTAGGGGCGGTTGGAGTGCGCATGGTGCTTGTGGAAGTAGGGATGCGCAACCGTACCGTAACGAGAGATGGGATGCAGTGCAACCACGCCTTCGACAAGGCACAAGCGCCAGCGCCGGGCAGCCCGAGTGACTGGCTTCGAGCGAGACTTTAGAAGGCGTAGCGCGCGCCCACGCCGCGCGGTGAGGCGGATCGGGTGGGGCGTAGGGTGGTGCAGTAGAGGCGGCCGGCTATGCAAGCGGCCGCCGGGCGGATAGTCATTGCCCGGGGCTGGCCGGGACGATCAGTCGAAATCTACAGCGGTGGTGAGCGCCGCGATCTGGCGGAAGCAGAACGTCTCACGCAGGGCGTGGCGCAGAGGATCGGTAGGGGCCAGCAGCATCGCGTCGGCGAGCTCCGCGCGCGAGCAGGTGAAGCGGTCGAGATCGGCCAGACAGGCTTCGAAGACTGGGTGTGCGGCCAGGAGGATATCCCATTCCGCTTTCGCGCCGGCGAGAACTACCGCAGCGCGCTCGTCCACAGGTGGCTGTTGGAGGTTGAGCATCGCGGCCGTCTGGTCGCGGCAGTACGCGACCTCGCGCAGGGCCTGACGAACTGCACTGGTCGGAGCTTGAGCGATCAGCTCGGCGAGGCTCACCAGATCGCAGACGTAGGGATCGCTCGACTCCAGTTTGTCCGCGAATTCGGGGTGCTGAGCCAGGAGCAGCGCCCAGTCTGCCTGCATGAGGTTAAACATGGCCATGTCGTCCGCCATATCCAGGGCCTGCATTAGCGCCGTTTCCTGGCGTGCCGAGCGCATCACAGCAATAGCCGGTGCACGTGAAATTAATTTGGCTACGCCCCGAGTGTCGCGCGATCGTCCCGTTGCGAGTTCCGTGAAGTTCGAACTGCCCATTTTGTTCCTCTAAATTGTAATTCAGTCAAATTTCACAGTTCGGACTGAATGTGCAACTATTGCCGCAAGGCAAATTGTAACTTTACGTGACACTTGCGGGCCAATCAAGAAATGGGTTTGTACAAATGGAACATTCATCACCGATTGTCGCCACATCGCGACATTACTTAATGCGCATATAACGATTTTGTGATAATTGGTGAGAATCTAACGAGGATAGTATTGACAAATACGGAAACTAAGAGCGCCTAACAAAACCGTTCGACATACCGCCAACAGATGATCGAGCAGGCAAGCGAAAGGAACGCTTGATGGATGTCCGCCCGTCGCTCGTGCCGAATGCGCAATCTGCGAAAGCGGTGTAGCCATCCTAACGTGCGCTCAACGACCCAACGCCATCGGCCGAGCCGTTCACGCGACTCAATGCCGTATCGCGCGATACGTGCTGCAATGCCTCGCCGGCGTAGCCACGCGCGATGCGCTCGTGAAGCGTACGCTCGATCGGCGTGCAGCTTACCTGGACGCTTGCGCGCACGACCGGAAAGCCCTTTAACCGCTGGGACAGCTTCTACGAGTGGAATAAGGAAACGCGAGTCATGCACTTGGGCGCCCGAGATCTTAGCTACCAGCGGCAACCCACGTTGATCTACGAGCAGATGGTGTTTGCAGCCGAGCTTGCCACGATCGGTCGGGTTTCGGCCCGTATGCTCGCCACCCGCAGGGGCAGGCACACTGGCAGCGTCAACGCAAGCTCGATCCCACATAATCTGGTCGTGCTCGCGCAGCCGTCGTAGAACTGCCTCGTGGATGCGCTGCCAAACGCCAGCTTTCATCCATTCGTGGAGCCGGCGCCAACAAGTCATGCCACTGCCGCAGCCGAGTTCGCGCGGCAGGTATTCCCATGGTATCCCGGTCTTGAGCACAAACAGGATCCCGGTTAGGGTCGCCCGATCGTTGATACGTGGTCGTCCGCCTTTAGGCGATCTACGATGGGGCGGGAGATGAGCTGCTACAAGCGACCAAAGGTCTTCGGGGAGAAGTGCTTGGGCCATGGCATCGGTCCGTCTGAGAACACGGGCGCCATCTTAGCTGCCAAACTACGGCCGTGTACGTCCGCTATCGACCCAAAGCGGACATGTCAAATCAGAGAAGTAGTTTGCTTGCAACATTCATGTTGTGGACAGCCTGATGAGCCGTCGTCGACTCGGCTTGATTGTACAATTCTAGGATGCGGAAAAAAATTCTCTTAGTCGACGATCAACTTCTGGATGTCGCATTGACTCGACAGGCGTTGAATGATTGCAGCATCCAACATGAGATCGTGGCGGCTTTTGATGGGTTTGAGGGACTGACTCAACTTAGCTCAAAGAAGTTCGACGTAGTGGTTCTCGACCTGAAAATGCCGAGAGTAGACGGATTTGAAGTCCTGGCGGAGATGCGCAAGCAGCCGGACCTGTCGATCGTCCCTGTAATTGTCGTATCAAATTCAGACCTTCAGGTGGATCGCGTTCGCGCTGCAACGTTAGGGGCCGTTGAGTACGTTCATAAATCCCTGGATTACTCCGAGTTCAAACACAGCCTGAAAGCTGCACTAGGACGGCATGGGTTCTGTTGACACCGTTATAGCGGCCCTCGTTTACCAAGGCACGCTCGTGGCCAGTTATGGTCTAGAGCGACCGGCCGCTCTCGACTCGAAGTAGCCATACACGCTGATGATTAAAATTTTCCAAATTTCGCAACATGCTAATCGTTAGCAATACCGTAGGAAATGGCCATAGCAAGATCAGGCTTACCGTTAATTCCTTTGATTAACCTGCCGCGAGTTACATAACACCTCGAGCCCACTGAATGCTCTCGAATAAATGTCTCTCCCGCAAAAATCGCCGTGTAATCTGCTAGATACTGGCTCAACAGTTCCGCTGGCACTACGTCGGCAAGATGCTTTCCTTCAAAGTCTGAAGCCCTCATTCCTGCGTCGATAAGACCATCGCCCCCTGCTAGGACGTAGCGAAAATTATGGTCAAGCACAAAAACAGCCGCATCAGGAATGTGTTCAGTGAGTGCGCGAAAGAGTACGACCCCACCTGGAAGTTCGGATGGCTCTGTAATTTGCTTGTTCCCCACTAACGGCGGAATTGTTCTGCTTGTCACGGTGCCCTCAGCCAATGTTGTACATGTAACAACTTAGCATTATAGTCGATCAATAGAACGTATTGACAGCTATTTCGTCCGCTCCTGGCCGATTCCGGCCGTCCAACTCAGCATAACAGGTTGCCGAGCTAGACAAGTCGTGGACGTCACGATAAGCCGCTGCCTAGCCGAAGCAGTCATATTAGGCGGCCTCATCCGGCTCCGTCCACTTCTATTAGCGTTGCTCTACAACAGATTGTTTCAATCTAATTTTTCGAGATTTGACTTTTTCGTGACCATTGAGGAGATTTCAGCAGCCTCTGCTGTCATAAAATCTGGAACGATCAATCACTGGAACGCTAAGGAACACGAAAAAGATCCTTATTCTTTGCAGCATACTGTTTTTCGCCAACTCAGCCTCGGCGCAAACAGTCTGCCAGAACATTGGAAACCAGCGAAGCTGCTCCAACGCGAATGGCACAAGTTCCAATACGACCCAGATTGGAAGCAGTTCGTTCACCAATTTTAGCGATGGCAGGTCATCGACGACCACCCGGGTGGGCGATCATCGGTTCACCAATAACAGCGACGGCACGACAGCGACCACTACAAGGGTCGGAAACACAGAGTTCACCACCCGGAGCGACGGGAGTTCAGTTACTTCTCGGCAAGTTGGTAATTCCACTTTTATAAGGGATGACAAGGGCAACACTGTTACCTGTCAAACCATTGGTACCCAGCGATTCTGCAATTAGTGCCGTATCTATACGGTTGTGAAACCAAGCAGAACTTGGCAAACTTCTGGCGCGACTGGCTTCACTCCGTTGCGATCCCTACATCGGCATTCCGCAAATGCTGCTCTAACCCAAAGCGGGAGATTGGCTAGGGCTCAAAACAAGATCTATAGCAAATATCCCGGAAACGCATACGGATTAAACAGTCAATCGAGGGTCAAGCTGCTCACGTACCATAAGACAACAAGGACGTAGAAAAATTATATGCTGAGCACGGTGCCTTCGATTGCCGAACTTCGATTGCAAGCTTACTTGGTTGTCGCTACGATCGTAGTACATGGCTTGACCATGGTGCTCAACGAGTTATTTTTTGTCCGCGCCGAATTCTTGCAGGGGATAGGCTGGGTTTACATTCCCGCTGGCACACGATTGATCTGCGCATTGCTCTTCGGCTCTGCGGGAGCCGTCGGGCTACTGATGGCCGGTTGGGCTGCGTGCTACTGGTATTATTTTCCAGGTGATGCAACACGCGCGGTCGTGGGTGCGATTGCAGGTGCGGCCGGGCCTTACCTCGTCTATTGGATCTATAGATGGAAGTATGGTACTCGGCCCCTGCTCAGCAGCCTTTCACTAGAAAAACTACTCATCTGTTCGACGGGATGTGCCTTCATGAGTCCAGCCCTTCATCACATCTGGTTTATGCTGGAACGTCATGACGAGGTGATCCTGAGCTTCTTCGTCATGTTCGTCGGGGATCTGGCGGGGACGCTGATCGTGCTGCTTGTAGCAAAGACGCTACTGCCAAGAGTTCGCGCGCAGGACTTCGCTTGAATCAGGCGCTGCGGAGGTCCGCAGTGTGCGTGTCCGCAATTGTGCTTGCGCGAGATTGTCGCTGGTTCCACACCTATCTAACGCGGAGTTCGCGTTGCACGAAGAGATCCGCCGCCACGGCATCCGCAATCCGCACCTGACCTCAATGGCACCGACCTGCACCTTCTCGCTGGTCTTTACCAACAATGCTCGAATGGCATCGAGCCGCCCTACGCCTGAACGTGCTGGCGCAAGAAGGGGCTGCCGGACGACAATATGCGCACCTAAGACGTCGAGGACCACGCCGGGCGGCGATACCGGTGAGCTGCCAGCACCCTCGGTGACGCATTTCGAGATGCACGTCCAGGACCGCCTGAACATGGTGCAGACGGTCCAGCCCTTCATCGACACGGCGATCTCCAAGATTGGCAACCTGCCAGCCGACTATCCTTACGAAGACTTCGAACACCTGGACCTGCACGCTTGGCGCGCCTGACCAAAGTGACTTTACACCTACTGTCCACACGCGGTGCAGGGCAACGCGCTGAACGACGCGGCCCTTGAGCTCAGCATAGTAGGTCGCCACGTCCGAAAAAAATCGCAAACTGTCAAGAAGGACCGTATGCCATTCCAACATATCGAATGATTTTGTTAGCACCTATAGTGTGTGCGTCGCAATCTAACTGCGAAGTACTTTGAGGAGGGTATCCATTTTGTAGGGCTTCTCTACAAACAGATAGTCCCGTTCGCGGTTTCTCAACAGTTCAGGCAATACATATCCCGACATAAGAACGATTTTGATAGACGGATACATTAGTTGAATATTCTCCGCAAGTTGCAATCCCGTCATGCCTGGCATCATAATGTCCGACAACACGATGTCGATATCACGTTGTTTCCGCAGAATCTCTAAAGCATCAGATGCTGAGTGAACGACAACGACTTCTAGGCCATGCGACCTCAGCAACACGGCAGCAAAATCAGCACCGTCAGCTTCATCGTCAACATGAAGAAGCTTTCGCATTGGCAGATTGTAGATGGCGTTCGGCGTGCCTGCCGATATTGGTGATCGATCAACAGCGCTCTCACTGCTGTTGTCTGGGGAAGTTTGCATCATATACCTCGCTGTCGCACGCTTTGAACACAACGGTGGCGATGTATTGGTCACCAGCTCAATACCCAATAGATCCGTTTGAAATATCAAAGTAGACCCGAAAATTTAATCGACGGCCCTTCTCCGTCTTTCGCGTGGCATCCATAAGGGCAGCGGTTGAGTAGCAGGCTTGCCCCAGCTTGAACAGTCCAACGCGGACAAGGCGTTGCTGGCCACGGCGCGCGGCCTGCTCGATCGAGCACTCGCTATCCAGGAGGGCCGCGGCGTGATCCCGGCCGGCGTTTCCCCGATCCGCATCCTCAACGCGATCGAGCGCGTCTCAACTGCGCACCATGAGATCTTGATGCGCTTCGGGAAAACGCTGGACAGCGCCACGTTGGTGCGCGGTATCCGCGTGGTCGGCGAGGCAGCCAAGCTGCTCGAAGAGATCTATGGCCAGGCCGTGCCGGAGGAGCAGGACGAAGAAGAGGGTGAGGCGCCTGGCCAGCGCTGAGAAGCGGTGCATCCAGCACCAGGCTTCGGGATACAATGGGGCATGAAGAGATTCAAGGCTCCACTGACCAGAGCGGTCCTCCAGGAGATCCAGGCACGCAATCCGCGGCGCCCTGGTGACCAACAATCAGACGACCTGTACGCTGCGCTATGGGAAATACAGCGCCTGCGCGCCATGGTGCTGCGCGCCGACCAGCTGCAGCGCGCATATGGTGAGAAAGTCGTGGGGGGTGGTCTGGAGCTGGTGCTTCAGGCGTTTCGCGCCGACCTGGCGCAGGAGCCGTGTGTATTGGAGCAGGTGTCCCTGCCCGAGCTGTCGGCCGGCCCCAGGATGCGGCCGGGAGAAGAGCCGGAGGGGACCGGCCCTTAGAGCTGGTTCACATGCCTGGGGCTTCGCTGGCGCCTTCTTCCTCGTCTTCGTCGTCAGCGCCGGCGAAGAGGTCGAGCGTCTGCGGCGCGATCCGTTCGGTCGCTTGCATCGGTGCTCGGGCCGGTCCCACGGCAGGCGCGTGGGTGGGTGCCGCGGTCGGCTTGTACTCTGGCGCTCGTTCGCTCGCGGCCAGCATCGCATCATAGTCGACCGTCGGCGCCCAAAATGGCTGGACCGGAACGAGCTTGGGGACTGGCATCGGCTTCACAGGCGCCTGGATGGCGCTGCTGCGGCGCTTGTAGGCCTCATGCTTCTCGTCGTCGCTGAGGGAATATTCGTCGCGGCGGGACAGGTAAGTTCGCGCGCCCCGCGCGTTGCCGTAGTTACGGAATCGACCCATGTTATTGCTCCTTTACGATACGGATGGGGAAGTGGCTTCTTCGTCTTCGTCGAGATCGATGCTGTCGGGCGCGTGTTGCGGATTCCTGCAGGCGTAGATGCTGGCCGTGAGCGAGGCCCGCATGTGTTCAAGCCCGCCGGCACCGTGGCGGAACGTCACGGACACCGGCGACTCGGTGCTCACCAGCAGAACTCGGTCCGGGAAGTGCTCCTGCCTGGCCAGGCGGAGCCAGCCGAAGCCGACGTCGCTGGCGGCCGGGTGCTCACGCAGTTTGCGGGCGCGTGCGTCCGAGACGTGCTCGCATTTGATCTCCAGGGGCGGTACGGTAGTTGACGGTTGCATGCTCTTCAATGACAAAAGTAGAGCGCCCAGTATCGCGCGCGCGGCGAGCCGTGGTTGCAAAGATGGTGGCGCGCGAGACGTGCACGGCCTGGCGAGCAGGTAACCGACGCCGGGCGCGAGCTCGCCCGCGCGTGACCGTTCTTCACCCGATAGTAGGCAGTGATGGTAGCTGGTACTGGTCTTCCGTTGCGTGCGCGCCTAAGTCGGAATGCCGATCGAAATAGGTTTGTGGCGTCCGATGTTTCTACCAGTCCGGCTCGCCGTATGAGCCTTCAGAGAACTGCGTTTGCGTGATGATGTTGCCGTTCGAGCAGCGATAGACTGGCTCCGCGTCGTACTGGCGAGCCGGTACTTGGCCGCAGCCATGTTCTGACAGGTAGCGCGCGAATTGTTCTTCGTTTTCGCGGTTAACATGAAGGTCGCCGATAGCGAATGCGGCGATTGCGAAGGAAATGAGGATGATAATCTTGAAGTCCTTGGAGTCCTTCGCATGGTTACCTCCTTCCCCATGCCATTTGGCCCATGCAAGGATGCCAGCCACACCCAGCATCGCGACCGCTAGTATCGTAGACCAGACCGACGCAGCCATCGCCAAGAAGTAGCAGGCAACCCCGGCACAGGAACGGGTGCGAGAAGGGATAGTCAGCAGGGATTGGAGAGGCATGGGTTTGTCAGTAGGTTGTTATTCCTGCAATATTATCCCTGCCGCGGCGTCTTGTGTAGGGATCGGCGATTGCGGCCAATCGTTTTCGTGGCAAACGCCTTGCCGCCGGCGGGCCGCAGAGTCGGTTTCATGCGCTCGGCCTGGGTGGCGCCAGCGTGCGCGGCGCGCAGCGCTTCGGTCATGCGCCTGACTTCCTCGGCGTGCGCTTTACGCAGGCTCTCCAGCTCCTTGCGCGCCGCAGCAGCCTCTGACTGGGCCTGCGCATGTTCGTGCACCAGGCGCCTGTTTTCACCGACTTGGCCCTGGAGCGAGAGCTCGACGCTCTTGGCGCGCTGGCGAGCCATGTCGATCTCGAGCTGGTGGCGCTGCCGGTCCTTGGCTGCGTCTTCGAGCAGCTTGTCGGCGCGGTCACGCTCGGTCCTGCGCACCTCGTTTAGCTGGACCTCGTGCTCCGCCTGCTTCTCGTATGCGGCCTGCAGCTTGGCATTGAGCTCGCTCACCTCCGTGCCGGTCGCCTCCAGCTGCTCCTTCGTCCCGGCATGCGCCTGGACTTCGGCCTCGTACTGGCCCTGCACCTCGGCCAAGCGCTGCTCTATGCCCTGCACCTGCTCCTGCAGGTCGCGCACCACTTTCTCAGCCTCTTGCGCCTGGAGCTGGAAATCGGCGCGCTCGCCGTCGAACTGCGCACTGGCCGCCGTCTGCAGCTGCATGACGATGTTGTGGAAGGACTCAGTAAAGATCCGCTTCACTTCAGCCGGAAAACCGCTCTCTTGCGGCACGGTTCCCATCGCATGATAGGTTGGCCAGAACACTTCCTCGTGCCACTTCTTGATCTCGTCCTGGATCGTCGACGCTGAGGGCTTCATGACGCCGTTCGTGACCTTGCTGATTTCCTTTCGAATCACCTCAGCGTTGGGATACTGGTTTCTCGCCACCATCCGGTTGGCCAGGTAGCGCGCGAGCTCGCGAGAGTTCTGGAAAGAAGCGTAGTCGACGCTGGTGTGATTCGGTTCGGTCATATGTGTTCTTGTTCGGGCCGGCGCCTCACGCAGGGGCGCAGTCCAGGGTTTCTTCGATATCGGCTATCAGGGCGCTTTTCGGCGCCTGTCGGCAGGCCCAGTACTGCCGGCTCACTCCTTCGCTCGGCACCAGCGCCACCATTTTGCGTAGCTCGGGCACGGCGGCGAAATACTGCTTCAGTGCGTCGGGCAGCGCCAGCGGCTTGCTTGGTAGGTCCAGACAGGCACGGTCGATGTCACCGAGACATCGAATAATAACCTTGTCCTGATGGGTTTCATACTCGCAGGGCATCCACAGGCCGTGGACGCGCACGTATTCGAGCGTGACGGGGGTACTCATTGCATTACAGGTGAATCCGTAGGGTCATGGTGGGGTGGCGGAAGATACTTCAGTACCGGCTGGGTTTCGGCGAAGGCCAGGCTCACTCCGTTTTCGAAGGGAAGCCGACCAGCCCGATCTGGCCAGAGCAACTGGACGGCCCGCAGCGACGTCGATGTGGCCACTGCGTAGTCAAGGGCGAACAGTGCGCGGTGATTGGCCTGATCCGTCGGCACGTGGACCAGCATGGCACGCGTGCCTTTGAATACGTCGTGAAGCACGGTGTTCATCGGGAACGGGGACGGGGCTGCGGCCGGGTGACCTGCTAACGCTTTTCTGATGATGCCTTCGGCAGCCTCGATCGCGACGCGTGGGTCGAGGCCAATGTGCGGCTCATATCCCATCCGCATGTCGGGGCCGACGATGATGAGTTCCGGAAGGCCCTGCTCCGCCAGACCAATCGTGTAGCAGTAGGCTGGGAAGACTTCGCCCGAAACTGCTCCGTCGTCGCGTCCAGCGCACATCCACGCCCAGCCCCTGCTGTCGATCTGGTCCAGTAGATTATTCCAAATGGTGGCGCTGATCGACATTCACATCCCTCAGTCAAATAGATAGGCCCAGCGCGCCGCCGAGCAGGACAACTGTGTGATTATGCCGCAAAAGTTGTTACGCAGCATAGGCACGAGGCGTAAATGTTGCGCCAAGGAATCAAAGTAATCGTGTGAGTGCCAATTATGCAATGTGAACTTCGCATCGGGCAAAATAGAGCCCCACAACCACTGGAGGATTGCCATGAGCACCACCGCAAAGAACACTACCTGGAACGTAACGGTCGAGGATGAAGAGGGCGAGAGCCGCGTGATCGATATTCAGTGGGGCGCGACGGCGCCGACGGTTGGCGAGGCGGCCAGCGCGATCAGGCACATTGTCTTGTCCGACACGATGTTCCCGAAAAATGACACGCGCGAGTCGAGCGACCACACTGCGACGCTGCTTGAAACGCACGGCCACAAGATCACCAAGATCGAGAAGGCCTAGAACGGCAGGACGCCCTGCGCGACCTGATCGTCGGCCAGGTCTTCCTCGTCGACGTCGGCGCTGGGCTCCGCGTCCGGTGCGCTGAACTGTGGTGGCGCCGGCGCGGCCGCGGCGATGAGCGGATCGTCGATCGGGACGGCTGTATCCATCTTCTCTGGCCGCCACGCGAGCTGGGCTTCAGGCGGGAGCTCCTCGAACGGTACCGAGCGCGCCAGCAGGTCTTCTACCGAGTACTCGAGGGAGAGCCCCTGGCGATCCTTGAAGGCGGTACGGCGCAGGACTTCATCGTGCTTGGCCAGCTGCCCGTGCGAGAGTGTGAGAACGCCCAGCAGTACGTATCGCTTGTAAGCGAAGCCGGCGCCGTTACCGACGTGTTCCCCGTCGATGTGCTCGTAGATCCTCTCCAGCTCGAAGTCCTCGAACATCAACGCCGCCTCCATGCCGACACCGAACTGCAGCTCGTGGTTGACGTCCCAGACCTTCGTGCCGTCCTTCAGTTCCGTAAGCGATACGGAGCCACTGTCACCGACGAGGCCTTCTATGTAGTCGCTGCGCAACCCGGTGAAATCTGACCTGCTGTTTTCGTCCCAGTCGGTACCAACGTACAGGTACCGGGGGCGGGGCATCGGCTGAGCAGGGGTGGTTGGCACCTCCGGGATGTCGTAGCGGATGCCGCGTTGGTGGATGTCGCGATAATCGGCCCACACCTGGAAGGGACGTGCCACGCCGTTGAGACTTTGCATCGCATCGACAGCGATCATCATGTCGAGAGGGAGCAGCTTGAACTTCGGCGGCTCGCCGGCGCGCCGCGCCCGCACCCCTTCATCGTGGTCGAGCTGCAGCATGTAGCGGGTGAGCTCGCGCAGGAATTTGGGGTGATATGTATCGGGCTTGACCTCGAGCCAGCCGCCCTTGATCGTGCGGCCGATCCAGTGGCGCCTGGACCAGTCATAGCGCGTTGCGCGGATCAGTTTGTTGAGCTTGTTCAAGCCCTGGGCGTAGGCATAGCGGGGATCGAAAGCGATCATCGCTTCAAGGCTTTTATCCTCGGAGCGCTGACAGCTGTGACATCCGTGTCTTGCTCCGCAACCTTTGCTCTTGCGCGCTCCCCCGGTGTCAGAATAGTTGTCGCGTCACCTGAATGGAGTGGGCCATACCGGGGGCGGGCAAGAGAGATCGTGTGGGACAGTATTCAGCAGAACGAAAAGAAGCGCTGTTGCGGCAGATGATGCCGCCACAGAACCGGTTGGTGTCCGAACTGGCCCGGGAGAGCGGGATCACCGAGCAGACGCTTTATACTTGGCGTCGTCAACTTCGTAGTCAAGGAACGCCAGTGCCAGGTAGTGGAAAAAGTGCAGAAGAATGGAGCTCGGAGGACAAGTTCGCGGTGGTGCTGGAAACGGCGGCGCTGAACGAAAGCGAACTGTCTGAGTATTGCCGCCGCAAGGGGCTTTTTGCGGAGCAGATCGCTACGTGGCGGGCTGCGTGCATGTCGGCCAACGCAAGCGTGGCACAGCAGGCTCGAAGCCTACAGGCGCAGTCGAAGGAAGACAAGAAACGCATCCGCCAGTTGGAGAAGGACCTGCAGCGCAAAGAGAAGGCGCTGGCCGAGGCGGCAGCTCTGCTGATTCTGCGAAAAAAAGCCCAGGCGATCTGGGGGGACAAAGAGGAAGACTGATCAGCGTCCCAGATCGCCTGTTGTGTGTTGAGTTGATCCGGGAAGCAGAGGCAGCTGGCAGCCGGCTGGCACCAGCATGCAGTGAGCTTGGTATCACCCTGCGAACTTTCCAGCGTTGGGTTCGCAATGGCGACGATGCCATCGGTGCCGACAACCGCCCAACCACTGCGAGGCCGGAACCAAGGAACAAGCTGAGTGACGAGGAACGTACCGAGATCCTGGCAGTGGCAAACAGCGAGGAATTCGGCAGCATGCCGCCGAGCCAGATCGTGCCGACGTTGGCTGACCGAGGTGTATACATGGCCTCGGAATCGAGCTTTTACCGGGTCTTGAAGGCTGCGTCGCAGCAGCACTACCGCGGTAAGGCAAAGAAGCCTTCCGGACGGGTGGTCACGAGCCATTGCGCTACGAGGCCGAACCAGGTTTGGAGTTGGGACATCACGTGGCTGCCGGCCGCGATCAAGGGTAAGTACTACTACTGGTACATGGTGCTCGACATCTACAGCCGGAAAATTGTCGGTCACGAAGTGCATGTGGCCGAATCTGCGGAATCGGCGTCAAGGCTGATGCGCCGCGCTAGCCTGGCCGAAGGCTTGGCAGGCCGCCCACTGGTGCTCCACTCGGATAATGGCAGCGCAATGAAAGGCGCCACCATGCTGGCCACGTTGGAGCAATTGGGTGTCGCGCCGTCGTTTAGCAGGCCGCGCGTGAGCAACGACAATGCTTTTGCGGAGTCGCTGTTCAGGACGTGCAAGTACCGCCCGGACTACCCGAGCAAACCGTTCAACAGCTTGGAAGAAGCACAGGCGTGGACACAGAAATTTGTGCGCTGGTACAACCAGGATCACAAGCACAGCGGCCTGAAATTCGTGACGCCGGCACAGCGGCATGGCGGCCAAGCTGATGCGATTCTGAGCCACCGTGAACAGGTGTACCAGGAGGCCAGAAGCCGCAATCCGCAGCGCTGGTCGCAGAATGTCAGAAACTGGAACCTGGACGATCAGGTCTGGTTGAATCCGGAACGGATTCGGCCAGAAGAATTAAAGCAAGTTGCGTAAGGTG
Organism: Massilia sp. X63; assembly: GCF_041023745.1. Taxonomy (NCBI): domain Bacteria; kingdom Pseudomonadati; phylum Pseudomonadota; class Betaproteobacteria; order Burkholderiales; family Oxalobacteraceae; genus Massilia; species Massilia sp. X63. The sequence goes on along the minus strand of NZ_JBFTEF010000009.1, from coordinate 9,921 downwards.
ACGCGACAACTACGTTGACAAACACCGCGCTTGATGCTCGTCCATAGCCACCACTGAGCACGATGTTCCGGCCGAGTGTGCATAGATCCGGTCAGTCTCTATCATGTCCGAGTACGAGTCGAGCAGGCCATTCGAGATGTTGCCAAGGTGTTCGAACACGTCGTCTTCGGACCAGTCTGCGATCGGCGACAGCACCAGTTCACCGGCTTTGTTTCGAACCGGCTCGATCGCGTTATCGCCTCGTGCACGCATATTGTTGCCGCGGGCGACCGATTCATCCAGGCGCATGCCGAGCACAGTGACTGGCTCCGGTAAGCCTTGATTCAGCCAGGAGGCAAACAGGTTCTTCCGGAACCGTTTTTGTGGCCCACCCTTCAAGTCCGCGCTGCAATCAGCGGAGCCGCCGGGGAAGCTTGGAATGCCGCGGCCGGACAGGATTTTCACCTGCCAGGTCGAGGCCAGGGTCGGCTTAACAATCGCGGTTTTGAGGTTCAATCCGTGCCTGCGCGCGTACTGGCCCATCTTGTTGAGTTCGCTGCGATAGTGATTCGAAATTTCCGGATTTTCAACGAGAGTGTCACTTGTCCCGACGACCAGGACAGGCTCGCCACCTTCGGCCTTGAAGCGGCGCGCTGCCCGCAGACCAATGTCCACACATACGCTCGAGTCCTTTCCGCCGCTGTATCCAAAATATGCAGGTCGACCTTGCACAAACAGGCGGTAGATTGCCTCCTCCGCAACCGCGAGCTTCTCTGCGATATCGTCGGAGATGGCGGGCTTGCGGGGATGGAACTGCAGAGTTTCGATCTTCATCGGCGATGCTGTTTGCGTTCCCACACACACAAACGTTTGTGGGAGACACGCGTTCTGTTTGTGATGCTCGGAGTGTAGGAGTCAGCGAGACGCGTGGTTGCAACGCAACCGGCAGCGGCGTGGCCAAGCCACCGAACACTGGAAGGTGCGTGGATACATGTGATAACATTCTCATTGACAACATTTGCATGGGTGATTACCATGTATCCACAGCGAGAGAAACGATGAAGCTTAGAAAGATCGGCAATTCCCAGGGCACCACGTTCAGCCGGGACGTCTTGAACAAGGCTGGCTTTGCGGACGGCCAAGAACTCGACATCGTGGCCTCGCCAGGCGAGATAAAGATCGTTCCGGCCGCGGTCGAGGGCGTGTTGGTATCGCTCACGGTTGCCGAGGCGAGGGCGCTCGCTTCCGGGAAGATCGACTCGAGGCCCGGCCTCGCTGCTGTAAATAAGGTCCGGCGCCTAATCGGCGAGGAAGAGAATTAAGAGAATGGCAATCAAAACCACTGGCGCAGAATTCTGGCGCTTCTATAACGACGAGAAGGCGTGGCCCGAAGGCGCATGGCATGAGGACACCGTTGTCAAGGTTGACGGCGAGGTCGTCGATGATTACACCCGCGAGCTGGTGCCTGATGGCGCGCAGGTTGTGATCGATGGCGGCGTGATCTACATGGACGAGCGCGGCGATAAGAGCGCTGCGTTCGAGAGCCACTTCCGGAAGTGGCGCAAGGCCCAGGATACCGTCGCGCTCGTGGTTGAATGCCCAGCTGAGGTCGTGGAGACGGTCAAGGCAGCCATCAAGGCTGCAGGCGGCAAGGTGATTTGAAGGGGGCAACATGCGAGACGTATTTGAACCGCGCAACGAGCCGGCCAAGAGCATCTACTTGGCGTTCCAGGCAGAGGCGGCGAAGCGCCAAGGACGCCCGCTTCAAGACCGGCTTGAGGCCGAGCGCGCGGCGGTGCATCAGGAGTGTCAGCGCCAGGCCGAGAGCCGCGGCCTGAACGCGCCGACGATCGACGAGGTAGCCGCTGCCGAGCGATACGCCATGGGCTCGATCGACTACGGCTTCAAATGGGCATATCAGCTCGCGCGCATCATGACTCCCGTCGCCGGCGCGCCGGCCAAATAGGAATAGAGAAATCATGGCTTCACAGAAGTGCTGGCTCCTCAAGTACGTCGTCGGTAATCCCGCGATGTTTTCGCGCGTGACGACCGACGATTCCAGCCCGGCGCGACGTGCCTTGGTGCTCGAGGACGCGGCCAAGGTGGCGGCAAACGGCTGGCGGGTATGGGTCGAGCATGCAGTCACCGGCGCGCGGATTTTCGAGAGCGACGCTGAGAAAGCGCACCAGAAGGCCGCCAAGGCCGGATAACACTCAACCGATTTGAAAATGACCGAGAGCTGCACGTTGAGGAAGAGCGCGAGGCCATGTCGAGCTTGCCCATGGCGCGAGGACGCCAGCGCGCGCGACATCCCGAACTTCGACATGGATTTGGCCGAATCCTTGGCCGCGACATGCCCGGATGAGCGCGGGATGGGGCCAGACTTCAGTGTCAGCCTGTTCGCATGCCACAAGAGCAGGGAAGGCAAGGAAATCGCCTGCGCCGGTTGGCTGGCGATGGTGGGTCACCGGCATCCCCAGGTGCGCCTGGCAGTACTGACCAAGCGCCTCACGCCTTCTACGCTGGAGCCTGGCGCTGGCTGGCCAGCCCTTCACACGAACTACCAGCAGGTGCTCAAGAAGCTTCGCGCGACCAACCCGGCGCCGGCTCAAACGCTGCCTCCGGCTGCAACCTGACCCCACGAGGACAAGATGAACGAAGACTTGATCGAAGCGTTCGGCCAGTTTAACGATGCTGCCTATGCCATGCAGCACACCCAGATCGCGGACGCGAGTGCTGCGGCCGCCCGCCTAGAAGCTACGCGCCAGGCCTGTTACGCTCTGTTCATGCAGGCGGTAAAAGACGAGGTCACCGCGCTCCGTGGCCGGAGTTGATGGAATGAAGGCTGCTCTCACACGGGTGCTTGATCACCTGGCCGCAATCGGCATCGAAGTACACATTGTGCCAGGCGCCACTGGATTCATTCCCGGCTGCCGTATCGAAGCCGGCGCGCTGTTGGTCGATCCAGAGTGCGCACCCTCCGCAGTCCTCCACGATGCCGGACATGTAGCGCTGGTACCCTCACGGTTTCGTTCCTACATGTCCGACAACCTGGGCGATGGCATGAAGCGGATGTTCGATGAGCTCCACGAGATGGACCTGCCGCCTGACCACCCACTTCAGCGCGCGGCGATCCAGTGTAGCGATCCCGAGGCGACGGCTTGGGCCTGGGCTGCTGGAATGGCTGTCGGCCTGGCGCCGGAAGAAATCATCCTTGACGCAGAATATGGCGGTACCGGCGCCGAGATCCGCTCGATGCTGCAGGCGAACCAGTATGTCGGCATCAACGGACTTGCTCACGCAGGGATGTGTAAGCGCGGACACTGGGTGGCCCCAGAGGCGCGGTACCCGAACATGCATTGCTGGCTGCAGGCGGCGTAACAGTCAGGCTGTTTTTTGCGCAGGAGGCAAAATGGTGGCACTAACAGATTTAATTGTGGCACAGGCCGGAGAGTACGACGAGATGCAACGCCAGTTCAAAGCCGAGCGCGTGGAAGTGCCGAGTGACGCCGAGGTGCTGACGGCGGCGCTGCGCGATTGGGTTGGCGCGGACGGAACCCCGGTGCTGGCCGCGGGAGAATATGCCGACCTCGATGACACTGAGGTTGTGACCAGGCGGATGAACTGAGCGTGGTGGCCAGGATGAAGCCTACAGAGCCGGACACAATCGACTCTGCCGATCAAGCCAAGCTCATCGCGCTCTACAAGCGCTTGTGCCCCGACGACCAGGTTACGCCCGACGATCCACGGATGCCAGTGATCGCGGCAGAGGTGCTCGACGTGGGCCGGGCAGCTACGCTCGAAGAGGCACTCGATGTCATCGGCTACTGGAGCTTGCCGCAGGACTGGGCGCGCGAATTTGCGACGTCCGTGCGGCGATCGATCAGGCGGATGAAGTTGACCGGCGATTGACGAACTTTTAATGGCGAACTCGTGTGGGCTCGCCGAACAGGCGCCGCTGGCGCTCCGCACCGGACGGCATCCGGAATTCAACCAGACCCATGAAACTTCTCGCTACTCTCCTTGCCGCCATGGCCTTCATCGCGCCGGCGGCTGCCGCTTCCAAAAACGACACGACTACGCCGGCGAGCTGGCTCAAGTACTACCAGGCTAACCTCCCCGAGGCGAAGGCCATGCTCCAAGCATGCGTTGCCAAGGGTTTCGACGTACTCCGCGGCGAAGAACTCATCAAATGCGAAGCAGCGCGCGACGCATGGCACTTCCAGCCCTATAAGCCCAAGAAGTAGGCAGCTTGCGGGAGCGTTGGCCATGGCCATCTCCCGCGGCCGTCATGCAAATGCCAGCTGCCCGAGCCCCTCGTTTTCGTCGAGATCGGCCTCGAGCTCGCATGGTGCGGCGGGCAAGTGATCCTCGATCCAGTCGGCAAGGGTCGTTTTCCCTATCCATCCCGCAGTCTCGCGCCTGAGGGCATTGTCAATCTGGAGCCAGCTCCAGCGGCCGCCTGGAGCGGCCGCCCCGAGACTTTGTCGGGTCGGGTAATGGCCATGCACACCGACATAGGCGCCGACCCAGGCATGCAGATTTGGCTGGGTGAGCAGGCGTACAGCGGGATATTCCTGGTCTAGCCATACACTCAGGCGCATCTTCTCCGACCAGCCCATCGCACCCCGCTCCATCACGGCGCTGATCCTCTCCCACGTCCAGCCGCTTCTCGCAGCCACAGGCGTCTCGCAATCCTTGGTGGGGAAGCAGCCGTGCATGGCTACGTGGTCCCGGACCCACCGGCGCAGGTTTGCCGGCGTCAGAAAGCGCTCGTCAGGATAGGTGCGATCCAGCCACTTGGCCAAGCTCTCGCCCACTACCCAGCGCCAAGCACCCCGCACCATGGCGCTCTCCACCTGAGCCCAGGTCCAGCCGGCGCCCTCGATCGGCCCCGACTTCGCCGCTGGCAGCGCGCGGCCGTTCCGATCGGCATAGTCCTCGACCCAGCGGCGCAGCCGCGCTTCAGGCACTTCTTCGTACTCGGGATAGCGCTTCTGCATCCATTTAGTCAGGCTGCTGCCGGCCTGGATAAGGGTGTTGTCGAGGTTCGCCCAGGTGAAGTTGTGCCCGGCGACCTTACCGGACTCCCGGAAGGGATACTCGCCGTCATGCGATACCCGGTACGCTGCGACAAGCTCATTGATCCTGTCTGCGGTCAAGCGTGCCGACCGGGTTCGCTTGAGCTGCGGGTACTGGTCGGCCAGCCAATCGGCCAGTGAGGCACATGTGGTGAAGCTGAGCTTCCCGGCGCGCATCGCGTCGTTCACAGATAGCCAGGTTCGATCGGCGCCGGGAATGGCGCCTGCGTGCGCATGCGGGAGCGCACCGTCGTTGGCAGCCATGTGCGCGGCAACCCACTCCCGCAAGATGGCGCTGGTGATCGAGGATAGCGTCACGACATGCCCATTCCCATGCCGCTCGTATCGTCTTCGTCGCTTTGTTCGCCGCCGGGAGAGTAGAGCTGGCCGGTGGCCGCCAGCTCGTCCTTCAGCTCGTCCCAGTGGGTCGCCACCCAGCCACTATCACGGTTGCCGAAGTTCAGCTCGAGATCCGCGCGAACCCGCGTCAGCAAGGTTTGTGCGAGGTGCTGCATGTGCGCGTCATCCACATAGTTGTGCTGGAGTTCGGCATCCTGCTGAACCAGGCGAAGCGCGTCGCCAATGCCCCACGCAGCAAGGGCGACCCCGCGATCGCGTAACATCGCCGCAAGGTCCGCGTTACCCAGTTTCTCGGTCATCAGCGCGGCCAGTTTATTTCCCAGCTGCTCGCGTGTGCCCGTGTCCACGACCGAGCCCAGGATTTTCTCGACCTGCAGCGCGAGGTGCTTCGCCGCGGCATCCAGGTCGTTGTGGGCCAGCGCCTGGTCGATGTCACTGCCGAAAACCTTCGCACTGGACGAATCGACGCTGTAGCGCACGTTGCGGCTCAAATACAGGCCATCGCCGCCGAATTCGAAGAGTCGAGGGCGATCGCTATGCCAGCATCCTTCCAGTTTCATCGCCTTCAAGCCATGGCCGTCGTCGAAATGGTTCGCAAGCGCGAAGACGGTCCCGAGACCGGCGCTACCTTCGAAATTGTGATTCTCGAGAAGCTTGTTGAATGCAACATCATCCGCGGTGCCGAAGTGCTGCGCCAGCAACCGCAGGTAGTCCTGGATGGATTCGTCGGCGGGATCGGGCAGCGGCAGATTCAGGTCGCTCGCCAGAGACGCAAGCCCGTCGTGAATTTCATCCCAGGTGGGTTCATCGGACTCAGACATGCTTGCGATGTAGACCTGGCCGTCACCAGGCTGGCTTTCATCCAGGTTGAATGCGCCGAACAGGGCGGTGATGACAGGCGTCACGTTCTTCAGCACGAGCACGCCGGTGGAATCGTAATAGTTGTTTGCCATTTCAATCCTTCTTTAAATTGCAGGTATTCAGGCGGGGGCGAAAGTGCTCTCGGAAGAATCCTCTTCTTCGTCTTCTTCGTCCGGGAAGAGCTGCTCGAAGCCTTGCGCTGCGTGCCAGGCCGGGTTCGGTCCATCAATCTCGTTACCTGTGACCAGGTCGAGCCAGGCGCCCAGCTGCTCGTCGACCTCTTCGGCCTCGACCGGGAGGAGAGATGCAGTGCGGCTCACCTGCGCGCCGGCCGCTTTGGCGCGGTTTTTTTCTACCCAGTCCAGCATGTACTGGCCGCGCAAGTCCATCGTGCGGCCCGTAGGGTGGTCTTTTCGAGCAGCGAAGTCCCAGGCGAGGGAGTCGATACTTGCGATGCGCGGGTGCTGGCCCAAGTGCTGCATGCTTCGCCCTTTAACGCCAAAAAGGTGAATCTTGGTATGTGGTGGCAAGATACCATCTAGACCATCCAGCACGGCGAAAACCCCGACATCGCCATGCAAATTACGCCGGCACATGGAGCCCACTCCAATCAGATCGGGCCACTCGAAAAGAGGCAGCCTTTCGGCGCAATAGACGTACTGCGAAGGCGTCCAGCCTTGCAGCACCGGCATCGGCGGCGGGAGGCCACGGTCAGCTGCAGCGCGGCGCAGTTCGCCATACATACGCGCCGTCTCAGCTACCCTGAACATCACTCCAGCTTTGTCGCCGGCAATTTCCGGTTCGACACAATGATCCATGCTTGCGTACCACGCCCAGTCATACGATTCGACCAGATTCAGGTACTGCTCAACGGACCACGGAAAGCCATTATATTTCTGCGCGGCAACAAAACCACCACTGTCCAAGGCGGCGTTCAGGCCGCCAAAATGGGCGCGATCAGCCATGCGCACGCTCGTGATTTCACCGAACTCATTGCGCCGCATGAAGGCGTTAGCCGAGAAAAGGACAGGAAGGCCGGCGTCCCGTGCGATCTCGACCAGACGGCCGCCGGGAAGCGGGATACCCGCGCGGATCATGACGGGAGAAGTCATTCGTTTCTCCAGTCGTCACCGGCCAGCGCGCGCAGCTCGCGCGCGTCCTCGGCGAGGCGCCGAGCCCTGGTGCGTTGGCCAGTGACGGTCGCGTGCGCGCGGGCCGACATCGGCGGTGCCGTCATGATGGTGCGCAGGCTTGCCTGGTTTTCGCCAAGCTCTAGATTGCGATGGGCGATGCTGCGGGTAGGGGCGAGTGTCATGGTGCAGATCCTGGTCGTTACGTTAATGCCCACTCGATCAGCTTGCCGATGAAGTAGCCAACCACCATGGTGCGAGCCGTCCACCAGTAGAACGCCCGCGAGCTGGTGCGATACATCGCCGTCAGGCCCCAGGAACGTGTGCGAGGGTGGCCGCCTGGCCCACCGATAGAAACGATCCCTCCGATGCGCTGGGCGAATGAAGGCTTGGGAAAATTCTTGGTCATGTTCAATCCGGAAGGTGGTTGTGCGATCGGGCGAGTATAGGAATGCCCTTGAAGCGTGGTTGCAACTTGGGCATGCCCACGCCGCACGTCATTGCACAGCTTTTGGGGCCGATGCAGCCAGCACCTGGAACACGGCCGCCTGTGTGTCGTTGGCGCTGGTAAGTGCGATCGAGGTCGCGAGGAGCTGGTCCAGCGCGCCGCCCGAGATGTGCTCGGCTACCCAGGCCTCGGCGCCGGCGATCGCGTTCTCCTGGTCGGCTGGGTCGTCCGTCGCAGCATTGGCGGCGGCCGCCGCAAGATTGCCCTTGGCGCTGTCCACCACATCCCAGCGGAACTCGTCTTGAGCTTCGTCTCCGCCCGCCTCCAGTTCGAGCGCCAGCTCGCCGATGAGCAGGCCGTGCTGCACCTTGCAGAAGGCGATCTCACGCTCGAACTGGGTCACGGCCGCATTGCGGGCTTCCGGCGCCGACCAGGCCGGCAGTTCGGCCTCGAGCGCGAATCCTTCGGCCACCGGGTCCGCGAGGACATGGGCATTCGCCGTCAGGAGGCTCTCTTGGACGTCGGCCACGTCCGCGCGGCCGGCGTCGACATACCCGCGAGCTGTGTGCAGCTGCATGGCGACGACGCGCTGCTGCGCGGTATCGAAGGCAATGCGCAGGTCGGTCGGCGCGCAGCCTTCGGCAAAGATATGGGACCACTCACCGACGATGTAGCGGCAGACCGCGCCTTGCGGCCGCTGGTCTGGGGAAATAGGGAGGACAGTTGGGTCCGGCATGGCTTGCTCCGAATTCGAGTTGCGTAGTGCGAGCAAGTGTAGAGAGCAGCCCAAGGCGTGGTTGCAAGAGCCAGATTTGCAGCAGGTACAGGCCGTGCTTATATTCGGTGTCGACAGGCGACACCTGGTCGCCGCCGATAAGGAAATCAAAATGACCCAACCTGTTATTCCGCCAACCCCCACCGGGCCGCGCATTCGCAAAGTAGCGCCCGAAGCGCTCAAGGCCGCATATCTATCTCTTTATCCCGCGGTGGCGTCTGGCTTGGCCGCCCATCCTGCCGCTGCCCAAACGTGGATTTCGGTAGTCGAGGCGGATCCCGCCGGCACCATCGGCCAGGGTGGAAAATTTTGGAGCCTCGCACTGGCCTACTTCAAGGCGCTTGATCTGCCTCGCCCGAACACACCAGAAATGGCGCTGTTCGTCTTGACGAATCCCGACCTGGAAAAGCAGCCTACCGAGCTGACCTACGTGAAGGCATCGACGCCGGGCGGGGACAATATTGACCTCATCGTGAGGGCGATCTCGCGCGAGCACGCGGTGCTGGCCTGGCGTGACCATTTCGACGGCTGGGATTTGCCTGATCGCCCAACGTCTGTCACGGTGCTGCCGCACGTTGGGCCGCCGGGGGCGCTTCCATGGAGCGACTTCAATGCAGATGAAGGGGATGACGAGCAATCGGAAAAATCGCACGCGCCAACGCCTTAATACTGGCGAGACCGTAAATGGGTCGAATAAAATGAATGTTCGACCCACTCGAATATCTACTAATTAACATGATCGACCTGCTTAAACTGGACTACAGCCAACTACGCGAATTGGGCCAACAAGTCGCCCAACAAATTTCCGTGGCGGAGAAACAGGAATTAAAACGCGCGGCCGAGCAGATCGAGGAAATTGCAAAGTCGCTCAACATGAGCGTGCCCGAATTACTCGATGCGACCGGAGTAATGTCCCGAAAGGCGAAAAAGACGGCGAGCGTGGCGAACGCGAAAGGCCAGGCGCGCTATCAGAATCCCGAGAATGAATCGGAGACTTGGACTGGTCGCGGCCGTAAGCCGTTCTGGCTTGTCAAATACCTGGAGGCGGGCGGCGCGTTGGACGCGCTGCGAGTCGCCCAGTAAAGCGCCACATCAATCACGAAAAGGAGCTGCAAGGCTCTAATGCCGTTCAGTTAAGGTAGCTTCTTGACCTTTCGAATGGCATAGCGCTTCGGCGCTGCCTTGACGGCCCGGTCGCATTTGCGGCCGGGCCGTTCGTCTTTCAGGAGGCTGACCAGCCTTTCCCGAAGGTGCTTCATCGAGGCAGGCAATTTGCCGTAGGACCTG
>NZ_JBFTEF010000008.1:0-222818 GCF_041023745.1 Massilia sp. X63 | reverse complement strand
GAAAGCGGCTCAACCACTGGCGAAAGCGGCTGTGGTAGGCGTTCACATTCTGGACGTGGATCGCGCCGGCGGCGCTCCGGCGTAGGCGTATCCCTGCGCGCAAGTCGACCGCCTGGTGCGCAATGCCATGCTGGCGGGCGAAGGCCCGATAGGCAGCATACCCGTCGCTGACCAGGAGTACTTGCCGGTCGAGCCTGGGCAGCAGGTGGCGCGTTAGTTGCGCGGCCGTCAGCGCGCCGCGGCCGACCACGGCATCGATGGTCTGCCCGCCGCGGTCGCGCGCCACCAGGATGCAGTCGAGCTCGCGCGAGATCCCGCGCCGGCCGGCGCGTCCGCCGCGCTTGCGCGCCGGACGGTTCAGCTTTTTCGCGCCTTTTTGCGACTCCAGCAGGAATATCTCGTCGGCCTCGGCAATGCCATTGAGCAGTTGCGGGCGGTCATGCTTGGCGCGCTCGAGAAAGCGGTGGCGCCAGCGAAAGGCCGTGTTGCGGTGCACGCCAACCTGGCTGGCTGCAGCCCGCACCGACGTCGAGGCCAGGACCGTGCCCAGGTAATCCAGCCATTTGTCGCGCCGCCGCAGGCGCGCCAGCGGTGTGCCGCTCAGGTCGTTATAGGTGCGCCTGCATGCGCGGCAGCGGTAGCGTGGCAGGCCATTGGCTTGTCCGTGCCGGTGGTACCGTTCACAGGCGCAAGCCGGACAGCGCCGCTGCGCCGCGCCAAGCTGGCTGATCAGCGCCACCACCTGCGCCAGGCCGGCTGCCGGCTGCAGGGCGGCCAGCGTGTGCAGGCGCTGTGGCAGGTTCAGTGCCGGCAGTCTGGCAAACCACTTCTTGAACTGAGGCGCACGCATGCTCGTTTCCCGGTGGTGGAGACCGGTGTTCGACCATGAAACAGCTCAGCAGTTCAAACCTCATCCATAGCGAAGGATGACAGCGCCAAAACAAAAGGCACCCGCAGGTGCCTTCGATCTCGAAATCGGACGCGATCAGTGTGCGCACATGGCGCGGTCCAGCTGGCCCATCCACGGTTCGGTGACCTCGCGGATCGCGCGGTCGTTGGCCATCAGCTGCTTGATCAGGTCGATCTTGCGCTGGCGCTTGGCGCCGTCCAGTGCCGGCACGCCGCCGATCGCCGCGCCTGCCGCGACGCTGGCCTGCACGTTCAGCCTGTCGAAACCCGTCCAGTCGCCCGCTTCGGCGGCGCACTTCATCTGGCTGCTGAGGCCAGCGAGGTTTTCGTACATCGAGAGGGCGTCGTTCGGGGTCATGTGAGCACCAGGGCAGTAAACACCGGCCGGATTGCCGGGTATCCAGGACATTTACGGATGGGCTTTCGGGAACTTTAGGGTGTTTTTGAAAAATTTTTAAAATATTTTTCAACGGACATGAATGTTGCTACTCTTGCACGTTCAGTCGGCCTGCGCCCGAATGCCTCTGCCATTCCCCGGTTTTGGCAGTCTGGCCCCGTTTTTTGCAGTCTGTCGCAATCCGGGCGCAGGCGACGTCGCGCTTTCTTACAGTGCGTGCTGGGTTCTTGCGCCGAGGAGCGCAGGGCCGCACCTATACGACACCAATAAAAACAGCTTAGAGAGAGACCTTATGAGAGACATGCCAGTCGCCCGGGCTGCCAAGGCGCTCGCCTCGGTCGCGTTGGTCCTGGGCGCCGCCACGGCGCAGGCCGAGGCGCCGTTTTCTTTCGCGGCCACGCCCGGCAAGCTGCCGAAGGACGTGGTCCCGCTCCAGTACACGGCCCACATCATGCCGGACGTCGGCGCGAACAGCTTCCGCGGCACCCAGACGGTCGAGATCGAGGTCCTGAAGCCGACCTCGACCATCATGCTGAACGCCGACAACATGCAGATCGACAGCGCCAGCCTGGCGGGCGGGAACATCGGCACGCTCAGGCTCGACCCGATCCTCGACAAGCAGCAGCAGACCCTGCGCTTTCAGCTGGCCCAGCCGCTGGCGCCGGGTAAGTACGAGCTGGCCCTGGCCTTCCGCGGCCAGATCAACCGCGAAGGGCGCGGCCTGTTCTACGTGAACTACAAGGCCGGCGGCCAGGAGAAGAAGCTGATCGCCACCACGATGGCGCCGACCGATGCGCGCCGCATGCTCCCGACCTGGGACGAACCGGCCTTCCGCGCCCGCTTCAAGCTCACGGTCGACGTGCCCGGCAATTTCCAGGCCTATTCGACCACGCCGATCGAGAAGCGCGAAGCGATGGCTGGCGGCATGCAGCGCATCAGCTTCGGCAACACGCCGAAGATGCCCAGCTACCTGGTGGTGCTGGTGGCGGGCGAGCTGGAGCGCCTGTCGAGCAAGCAGGACGGCGTCGACATCGGCATCGTGACCACCGAGGGCAAGCTGAACTCGGCCAGCTTCCCGCTGGCCGCCACCCGCGACCTGCTGCGCTACTACAACCATTACTTCGGCATCCGCTACCCGCTGCCCAAGCTGGACCAGATCGCGATCCCGGGCGGCTTCAACGGCGCCATGGAGAACTGGGGCGCCATCGTCTACAACGAGCCGACCCTGCTGTACGACCCGAAGAAGAGTCCGGAAAAGCTCAAGAAGTTCACCTTCAACATCAATGCCCACGAAGTGGCGCACCAGTGGTTCGGCAACCTGGTCACCATGGCCTGGTGGGACAACTTGTGGCTCAACGAGGGTTTTGCTTCGTGGATGGCGGCCAAGGCCACCCAGCACTTCCATCCCGAATGGCGGCCCTACCTGGAAGCCATGGCCGAGCGCGAATACGTGATGAACCTGGACGCGCGCAAGACCACCCACCCGATCCAGACCCGCATCGACACCGAAGAGCAGGCCGCCGCCGCCTTCGATGCGATCACCTACATGAAGGGCCAGGCCTTCCTGCGCATGCTGGAAGCCTACCTGGGCGAAGACGCCTTCCGCAAGGGCATGCGCGCCTACATGGCCAGGCACCAGTACTCCAACACCACGTCAGCCGACCTGTGGGCGGCGCTGGAAAAGGCGTCCGGCAAGCCGGTCGGGAAGCTGGCCTCGGACTGGACGCTGCAGCCGGGCTTCCCGCTGATCCGCGTGGAGCAGGCCTGCGAGGACGGCAAGCGCAAGGTCACGCTGTCGCAGGAACAGTACCGCCTGGACGAGCCGCCCAGGCAGCTGCGCCTGTGGAACGTGCCGCTGCAGGTCGGCACCGTCAACGGCAAGGCCTGGACCACGCTGCTGACCGGCCCGAGCGCCACGCTGACCCAGGCCAGCTGCGAAGGCACGCTGGTGGTCGACCCGCACAGCGTCGGCTACTTCCGCGTGCAGTACGACCCCGCCAGCTTCCGCGCGCTGGCCGAGCAGGCGCCGCGCCTGCCCGACAGCACGCGCCTGAAGCTCCTTTCCGATACCTGGAGCTTCGCATCGAACGGCCGCATGCCGCTGGCCGGCTACCTCGACCTGGTGCGCACCTACGGCGACGAGCCGCGGGTGGCGGTCTGGGACGCGATCCTGTCCAACCTGCGCACGCTCGACGCGCTGGCGCGCGGCGAGCCGGAGCAGGCGCTGATCCGCCGCTTCCTGATCGGCTTCGCGCGGCCGAAGTTCGAGCGGCTCGGCTGGGAAGAAAAGCCGGGCGAGACCGCCGAGGACACCCAGCTGCGCGGCATGCTGGCGAGCGCGCTGGCGCGCGCCGGCGACCCGCAGGCGATCGCCGAGGGCAAGGCCAGGTTCGCGCGCTACCTCGAGGCCCCGTCCTCGGTGCCGCCGTCGATGATCGACTTCGTCACCGGCACCGCCGGACGCTATGCCGACAAGGCCACCTACGAGGCCCTGGCCGCGCGCGCCGCCAACGCCCCGACCAGCGAGGAGCGCAACCGCTTCGGCCGCGCCTTGAGCGCCGCCCAGGATCCCCAGCTGGCCGCGCGCACCCTGCAGTCGCTGCTCTCGCCCCAGACCCCACCGGACCTGGTGCCCTACATCGTGGGCGGCGTCGCCGCCGAGCACCTCGACCAGACCTGGAACTTCGCCATCGCCCACCGCGAGGCCTTGCTGGACAACATGGAGTCGCTGGGCCGCAACAGCCTGTTCGCCAGCATCGTCGCCTCGTCCGCCAACCCGGCGCACGCCGAGATGATGGAAGCCTACATGCGCAAGAACTTCGGTCCGGACGGCGTTGTCGAAGCCGAGCGCGTCGGCAACGGCGTGCGCATCCGCGCCGACCAGAAGGCGCGCCTGCTGCCGCAGGTGCGCGCCGCCCTGCAGTAAGACCAAGATCATTACCGAGAGAAGGGAAGCCATGAAAACCAGCTGGACCTTGAACAAGACCGCCGTCGCCCTGGCGCTGTGCGGCGCCTTTGCCATTGCGCCTGCCCACGCGGCCGGACAAGCCGCCGGCGCCGTTGCCGCCAAGCCCGACGCCAAGCCCGCCGCCGCCACCGTGCTGCCGGGCGACGACTTCTACGCCTGGGCCAACGGCGAGTGGATGGCCAAGACCGAGATCCCGGCCGACCGCGGCGCCTGGGGCGCAATGTACGCGCTGGCCGAGGAGACCAATGCCCGCATCGTCAAGCTGATCGAGGAAGCGGCGGCCGGCAAGCCCGCCGGCAGCGAGGCGCGCAAGGTGGCCGACTTCTACACCGCTTACATGAACGAAGCGGCGATCGAGTCCGCCGGCCTGGCCGCGCTCAAGCCGCGCCTGGACAGGATCGAGGCCATCAAGGACCGTGCCGCGCTGTCGCGCGTGCTGGGCGAATTCCTGCGCGCCGACGTCGACCCGTTGAACGCCACCAACTTCAACACCCCGAACCTGTTCGGCGTGTGGTTCAACCAGGGTTTGACCGATCCATCCCATAACTTCGCCTACATCCTGCAGGGCGGCATCGGCCTGCCGGACCGCGCCTACTATCTCGACAACAACCCGAAGATGGCCGAGCTGCGCAGCAAGTACCAGCAGTACATCGGCGCCATGCTCAAGCTGGCCGGCTACGACAATGCCGAGGCGCGCGCCGCGAAGATCTTCGCGTTGGAGTCGGAACTGGCCCAGAGCCACGCCACTCGCGAAGAATCGGCCGACATCCAGAAGGCCAACAATCCCTGGAGCATGAAGGACTTCGCCGCCAAGGCCCCCGGCATGGACTGGAAGGCCTTCATGCAGGGCGCCCGCCTGGCCGGCCAGGACCGCTTCATCGCCTACCACCCGGGCGCCATCAAGGGCGCGGCCCGGCAGGTGGCGGCCACCGACCTGGCTACCTGGAAGGATTACCTGGCCTTCCACAGCCTGAACCAGTTCGCCAGCACGCTGCCCAAGGCCTATGGCGACCTGCGTTTCGAGTTCTACGGCAAGGGCCTGACCGGCTCGCCGCAGCAGTCGCCGCGCTGGAAGCGGGCGCTGGCGGCCACCAATAGCGCCATGGAAGAAGCGGTCGGCAAGATGTACGTGGACAAGTACTTCCCGGGCGAGAACAAGGCCCACATCCAGAAGATGGTGGCCAACATCAAGCAAGCCTTCGAGCGCCGCATCGACAAGCTCGACTGGATGGCGCCGTCGACCCGCGCCCAGGCCAAGGACAAGGTGCGCACCATGTACGTGGGCGTGGGCTATCCCGACAGCTGGCAGTCCTACGCAGGCCTGCAGGTCTCGCCGAAGGACGCGCTGGGCAACGTGATGCGCGCGCAGGAATTCCACTACACCCAGCAGCTCGCCAAGCTCAAGCAGAAGCCGAAGAAGACCGAGTGGGCGATGCCGCCGCAACTGGTCAACGCGGTCAACCTGCCGCTGCAGAACGCGCTGAACTTCCCGGCCGCGATCCTGCAGCCGCCCTTCTATGATCCGAAGGCCTCGGACGCCCACAACTACGGCGCGATCGGCTCGGTGATCGGCCACGAGATCAGCCACAGCTTCGACGACATGGGCGCCCAGTTCGACGCCCAGGGCCGCCTGCGCGACTGGTGGACCAAGGAAGACCTGGCCCACTTCAAGCAAGCCTCGCAGAAGCTGGTGGAGCAGTACAACGCCTACAAGCCTTTCGACGACCTGGCCATCAACGGCCAGCTGACGCTGAGCGAGAACCTGTCCGACCTGGCCGGCCTGGCCGCGGCCTACGACGCCTTCAAGTTCTCGCCGAGCGGCAAGGGTACCGGCGTCGAAGCCGACCGCCAGTTCTTCACCGGCTTCGCCCAGAGCTGGCGCACCAAGATGCGCGAAGCATCGCTGCGCCGCAACGTGCTCACCGACGGCCATTCGCCGGGCCAGTACCGCACCTACACCGTGCGCAACCTGGACCCGTGGTACAAGGCCTTCGACGTGCAGCCGGGGCAGCAGCTGTACCTGGCGCCGGAACAGCGGGTGCGGGTCTGGTGATGGGGTAGGGCGGGATGCGCGGCGACACCGGATCTCGCCGGATCTCGCCTTCAGCTGCGATACCGTCGTCCCGGCGCAGGCCGGGGCGACGTGGTCGTGCAGCGAACCAGCGGAGCGGCATGACAGTTCGCAGCGATTGGCCGGATAATGCCGCCATGAACCCCGACGACATCTCCCGCCGCACCCTGGCCCATTATGAGCACAACGCCGAGGCCTTCTTCGCCGGCACCATCGACCACGACGTCAGCCAGAACGTCGCGGCCCTGCTCGGCGCCATCGAGGCGCCGGCGCCCTGGACCATCCTCGACCTGGGTTGCGGTCCCGGCCGCGACCTCAAGACCTTTACCGCGCTCGGCCACAAAGCCATCGGCCTGGACGGCAGCAGCCGCTTCGCCGAGATGGCGCGCGCTTATAGCGGCTGCGAGGTCTGGCGCCAGGACTTCCTGCACCTGGACTTGCCGCCGGCCATGTTCGACGGCATTTTTGCCAACGCGTCGCTGTTCCACGTGCCGAGCGCCGCCTTGCCGGCGGTACTCGCGCAGCTGCACGCCACGCTGAAACCCGGCGGCGTCCTGTTCAGCTCGAACCCGCGCGGCGACAACCGCGAAGGCTGGAACGGCCCGCGTTACGGCAGCTACCACGACTACGCGGCCTGGAAGCGCTACCTGACCGCCGCCGGCTTTATTCCCCTGCATCACTACTACCGCCCGCCCGGCCTGCCGCGCGCCCAGCAGCCCTGGCTGGCCAGCGTCTGGCGCAAGCCAGTGTGTTAACTGGCGTACAGAGTTGCACTGCAATGAAGCCTAGGGTGGGACTTCGTTTCACGCACAAAAGAGGTGATTGACATGAATGACGATCAAATCAAGGGCAAGGCCAAGGACGTCGGCGGCAAGATCCAGGAGAAGGTCGGCGAAGCCGTCGGCAACCGCCAGGCCCAGCGCGAAGGCCTGTCCAAGCAGGCCGAAGGCAAGGTGCAGGAAAAAGTGGGCGACGTGAAGGATATCGTCAAGGGCAAGCGCTGAACCCTGCCGCTCCATGAAAAAGCCGCGCATTGCGCGGCTTTTTCGTTCCTGCTCAGGCCGGAGTTCGCTTCTGCGCCGGCCGGTCGCCCAGCACGTCTTCGATGTAGAGCATCTTGACCAGCACCGCCAGCCCGGCCGCCAGCGGCGTCGCCAGCGCCACCCCGGCAAAGCCGAACAGGGTGCCGAACACCAGCTGCATCACGATCACCAGCGCCGGCGGCAGGTCCACGGCCTTGGCTTCGATCAGTGGCTGCAGCACATAGCCTTCCACCAGCTGGATGCCGACGAACAGCAGCACCGTGTACAGCGCCAGGTCCGGGCTGATCGACAGCGCTAGCAGCACCGCCGGCACGCCGGCCATCACCGGGCCGAGATAGGGGATGAAGTCGAGCAGGCCGGCGATGATGCCGAGGATCAGCGCCAGCGGCACGCCCAGCATGCTCAAGCCGATCGAGGTGGCCACGCCGACGATCAGCATCGAGGCGGCCTTGCCCAGCAGCCAGCTGGACAGCGTGTTTCCCAGCTCCTGCTGTACTTCGCGCGCGCGACTGCGTCGGGTCTTTGGAATCAGGCGGATCACGCCTGTCGTATAGGTGTGCGGACTCGCTGCAAAATAAATGCCCACGAACAGGATGATGACGACGTTGCCCAGTGCGCCGATCACGCCGCCGAAGAACAGGCCCGCGTTCGGCACCATATTGCCCATTTGCTTGACGATCTGCTCGGGCGGCGGCAACTCCGCCACGACGCGCTTCATGAGGGGATGCTGCTCGACCGTCGTCTTCAAGCGCTCGACCGCAGCCGGCACTTCCTTGGCCAGCTTGCTGGACTGCTCGGAAACCTGCGGCGCCATGACCCAGCTGCCGATCCCGACGATGGCCAGCAGCGCCACCACGACAATCACCAGCGCGACACGCCGATGCATGGGGAAGCGCTGCGCCAGCATGTCACTCAACTTGTAGAGGAGAATGGCGCACAGGATGCAGGCAAAGATCAGCAGCAATGCATCGGCGGCCAGCACGACCGCGGCGGCGAGGGCGATGAACAGGATGGCGATTCCGCTGATCATGCTGACCCGCTTGGCATCCCGGCGTTGCGCGGGCGGTGCTTCGGCGGCGTGTTCGTTCCGGTTGTCGTTCATGCTGGGGCCTTTCAAGGTGTGGTCGTGTTGACAATACGTTAGCATTGTCAGCGCCTTAAAGTCGCGCCAATACTGACATTTGTGTAATGTGCGGACGCGAACAGAAGGGCAGCGAAAGCCGCCGTATTCTGTACTCGTGCATGGCCATCCGGGCATGTGAAACTAAGGAGAAGACCATGATCAACGAAAATCAAGTCAAGGGCAAACTGAAAGAAATCGGTGGCAAGATCCAGGAAGAATTTGGTGATGCGATCGACAGCCCAACCCAGGAAGCCAAGGGCCAGGCGACCAAGGTCGAAGGCCAGGCGCAGAAGAAGGTGGGCGACGTTCAGGAAAAGGTGGAAGACAAGCTGGACGACGTTGCGCGCCGCCCGCACTGATTCGCTGTTCACGCGTCGACAACAGCCACCCGAGTGCGGCTGTTGTTGTTTCAGGGCGCCACAATGCAAAACAGCCGCCCGGAGGCGGCTGTTTTGCTTCAGGAGAACACCAGCTTACTTCGCCGCCGTTCCGTCCAGGTTCTTCTTGAAGAAGGCCTCGATCAGCCCGTACACGTGGCGCTGGTTGACCTTGCCCGAGATGCCGTGCTTGGCGCCCGGATAGGTCATCAGGTCGAACTGCACGTTGCGCTTGACCAGTTCGTCGATCAGGCGCGTGGTGTTGGTGAACAGCACGTTGTCGTCGGCCATGCCGTGGATCAGCAGGAGCGGCGACTTCATGCCGTCCAGGTGCGCGAACACGCCGCTGCGCTGGTAGGCTTCCGGATCCGACTTCGGCGTGCCGCCCACGAACTGCTCGGTGTAGTGGGTGTCGTACAGCGACCAGTCGGTTACCGGGGCCACCGACACGCCCATCGCGATCTTGTCCGAGGCTGCCGACAGCAGGCGCAGGGTCATGAAGCCGCCATAGCTCCAGCCGAACACGCCGACGCGCTTCGGATCGACGAAGCTCTGCTGGTTCAGCCAGTCGATGCCGGTCACCTGATCTTCCACTTCGACCGCGCCGAGCTTGCCGTAGAGAGCGTCGGTGAAGACGCGCTCGCGGCGGCTCGAGCCGCGGTTATCCAGGGTGAACACCACGAAGCCCTGCTGCGCCATGTACTGGTTGAAGTAAGCGCCCCAGGTACGGGTCACGCGCTGCGAGTGCGGGCCGCCGTAGGTGAACAGAAAGACCGGGTAACGCTTGCTGGCATCGAAGTTGGCCGGCTTGATCATCGAGTAGTGCAGCGTCTGGCCATCCTTGGCCTTGATGCTGCCGTATTCGGTGGGCAGGTGGTCCGGCAGGTACTTCGCGTAAGGATGGTTGGCGTTCAGTTCGTTCTTTTCCAGCCATTCCACCATCGTGCCGTCGGCACGGCGGATCGACACCTGGGGCGGGGTCTGCGGGTTCGAGTAGGTGTCGACGAAGATCTTGCCGTTGCCTGCGAACGCGGCCTCGTGCCAGCCGTCGCCGCTGGTGATGCGCACCGGCTTGTCGGCGTTCTTGCCGTCCAGGTTCAGAGCGTAGGTCTGCTTGTCGATCACGGCGTCCTTGTTGGATGCGACGTAGACCTTGCCGGCGGCTTCATCGACCGCCAGGATGTTATCGACGCCCCATTCGCCTTTCGACAGCGGGTACTGCAGCTTGCCGTCCATGCCGTACAGGTACAGGTGGTTGCGGCCGCTGCGTTCGGAAGCCCAGATGAAGGCCTTCTTGTTCTTCAGGAAGCGCAGGTCGTTGTGGATGCTGACCCAGGTCTTCGAGGTTTCGGCCAGCAGCGGGCGCTGGGCCAGGGTGTCGACGTCCACGGCGATCAGGTCGAGGCGCTTCTGGTCGCGCGTCTGGCGCTGGTAGACCAGGGTCTTGGCGTCGGCGCTGAAGTCGGCGCGCACCAGGTAGATGTCCTTCTCGGCGCCGAGGTCGACCTTGCGCTGCTGGCCGGTGGCCGGGTTCACGATCATCAGCTCGATCAGCACGTTCGGGTCCCCGGCGGCCGGGTAGTGCTGGTCGATCACTTCGGTGCGGTCGGCGAAGATCTCGAAGCGGCGCACCACCGGGACCGGTTTTTCGTCGTAGCGGCGGTAGGCGATCGCGGAATCGTCCGGCGCCCAGTAGTAGCCGGTGTGCTGGTCCATCTCTTCCTGGGCGACGAATTCGGCCTCGCCGTTGTGGATGGTGCCCTTGCCGTCGGTGGTCAGCTGGCGCTCGGCGCCGGTCTGCAGGTCGATCACGACCAGGTTCTGGTTGCGCACGAAGGAGACGTAGCGGCCCTTCGGCGAGATCTTCGGATCGATCACGTTGCCCGACGCAACCTTGCGCGCGGCTTCCGGCCTGGCGACGTCGACCAGGTACAGGTCGCCGCCGATCGGCACCAGCAGCTGCCTGCCGTCCGGCGACCAGTAATAGTTGAGGATGCCCGACAGGCCGGCGGTACGGGCCCGTTCGCGGCGTGCTTTTTCCTCGAGCGACAGCTCCTCGTTCGGCACCAGGCGCTTGGAATCGACCAGGCGCTGGGTGCTCTTGGTCTTCATGTTGTATTCCCACAGGTCCTGCTGGTACTGGTTGTCGGCACGGCCGCGCAGGAAGGTGACGCGTTCGCCGTCCGGCGAGACGCGCAGGTTCTTCACGCTGGCGCCGGCCAGGGCCGGATCGCCGTAGATACGGTCCAGCGTGAGGCGTTCGGCCGCAGCGGGAGCGGCCGCGAGGGCGACCGCGAGAGCGGTCGAAAGGAGCAGGAGAGGGCGCATGGAGTGTCTCTGGTATAAGTTAATTTGCGACAACTGCGGAACGATACCAGAGACGGACCCGAAAAGCTGTAATTACACCTGTGCCTGCTGTAGCCGGTCGCCCTGGCCCGCAGCCTCGCGGATGCGGCGGCGCGCCAGTTTCTCGAACGACCAGGTCAGCAGCACCGCCGCCACCGTCAGTGCGATCACCAGCCCGATCCAGAAGCCGGTGGTCGACATCGGCGCGTCCGGCGTCCATGGGAACCAGGCCGGCGCCAGGCCCAGGATGCAGCCCAGCGGCAGCGAGACGCCCCAGAAGGCGAGCAGCTGGATGATCATCGGCGCACGCGTTACCTGGTAGCCGCGGATCGCCGAGGCGGTGGCGACCTGGGTGGCGTCGGACAGCTGGAACAGCGCAGCGAACAGCAGCAGGTGGGCGCAGGCGGCCTGCACCGCCGGATCGGAGGTGTAGGCGGCCGCGATCTCCCAGCGGAACAGGGCGATGCAGAGCGCCGACAGCGCGCCGAGCGTCACCGACATGCCGACGCCGACCCAGCCCACGAAGCGGGCGCGCACCGGATTGCCTTCGCCCATGGCCTGGCCGACGCGGGTCATCATGCCGATCGAGAGACTGAGTGGCACCATGAAGGTCAGCGAAGAAAAATTCAGTGCCACCTGGTGCGAGGACACGGCGACCACGCCGAAGCGCGCCACCAGCAGGCTGATCAGGCCGAAGGCGCTGACCTCGGCAAAATAGGTAACGCCGATCGGCAGGCCGAGGCGCAGCATGGCCCCGATTTCCTTGCGGTCCGGGCCCTCCCAGCCGGTGAACGGATAGGTCATGCGGTAGGCCGGCGACCGCTTGATCCACAACACCATGGCGCCCAGCACCAGCCACATGCCGACCGCGGTCGACACCGCGCAGCCCACCGCACCCAGTTGCGGGAAGCCCCAGTTGCCGTACACCAGCAGCCAGTTCGAGAGCACGTTGAAGACCAGGCCGAAGATCGCGATCCACATGATCGGCTTGGTCTGGTTGATGCTGGTGGTGTAGCCATATAACGCGCGGTAGCAGGCGAAGGCCGGCATGCCGAAGCTGATCACGTGCAGGAACAGCGAAGCGCGGTCGGCCACGTGTTGTTCCAGGCCGACGTGATCGAACAGCAGGGTGCACAGGTTGGCGAATAGCATGGCGACCAGGCCCACCAGCAAGCCTTTCCACAGCGACTGGCGTACCGAATGCGGAATCTGGTCGTAGCGCGCCGCCCCGATCTCGTGGGCGACCACGGTGTTAATCGCCATCATGGTGCCCATCACGGTCACCAGGACGATCGACCATACCGAGGTGCCGAGCGAGACGGCGGCCAGCTCCTCGGCGCTGACGTGGCCGGTCATCGCGACGTCGGCCACGCCCATGCCCACGGTGGCCAGCTGGCCGACCAGCATCGGCCAGGACAGGCGCCACAGCGTGGCAATTTCGGAGCGCACCGGAGCGATGTGGGCGGATGAGACAGTGGTGGCGGTCATGGCGGTCTGCTGATGGTACTGGAAAGCCCGCCATTTTACTGACTAAGTGCTTGAACTGAGCAACAAGTTGGCGCCGCCCCGGCGCTGTGAACATGCCAGCGAGCAGCTGCTCATCCGTTCTTGATTGGTCGCAAGGTCTTGCGCGCAAAACTGCACGACCTTTAGATCTTGCGAGAGGAGAACGCCATGGAAGAGCTGTTGCCGTACTACGAGCGTGAACTGGTCTACCTGAACACGGTCGGGCGCGAGCTGGCGCACCAGTATCCCCGCCTGGCGAACGAACTGGGCCTGGGCGCCGAGGGAACCGAAGACCCGCACATCCGGCGCCTGATCCAGGCCTGCGCGCTGCTCAATGCGCGCACCGCACGCAAGCTCGACGATGACTATCCCGAGTTCACCGAAGCCCTGCTGGGCAGTCTTTATCCCTACTTTCTGCAGGGCATTCCGTCCTGCTCGATCGCCCGCATCGACAGCGACGCGGGAGCCCAGGCCGGGGGCAAGCCCGAGCGGGCGGAGACGGTACCGCGCGGCACCGAGATGAGCGCGCTGCACGCCAAGGGCACGGCCTGCCGCTTCCGCACCACCAGTCCCCTGACGCTGGCCCCGGTGGGCGTGGCGCGGGCGCGCTACGAGCCGGTGGTGCATGCGCCGGCCCACGTGCGCCTGCCGGCGCGCGCCACCGGCCAGGTGGCGGTGACGATCGAGAGCGCGGTCCCGGCGCGCCTGCTGCGCCAGCTCGGCATGCCGCGCCTGCGGCTCTACGTCGATGCCGATCCTTTGCTGGCAGCAAGCCTGATCGACATCCTGTTCATGCGCGTCGGCGCCAGCTACCTGGAAATCGGCGACGGCGGACCGTGGCGCCAGCTCGAGCGCATGCCGCTGGCGCTGGGCGGCTTCGGCGACGACGATGCCCTGGTGCCCCTGCGACCGAGCGAACACGGCGCCTACCGGCTGCTGAGCGAATACTTCGCCTTCCCCGACAAGTTCCATTTCATCGACATCGACCTGGGCAAGCTGGGACCGATGCTGCCGGCCGCCGCGCACCGCTTCACCCTGCACCTGATCGTCAATGGCCTGCACGGCGACAGCGGCGCCGCGCGCCTGCTCGGGACCCTGAGCGCGGCGCACCTGGCGCCCGGCTGCACCCCGGTGGTCAACCTGTTCCAGCAGGCCGCCATGCCGGTGCGGATCACCCACCGCAGCGCGATGTACGACGTGCTGCCGGGGCGGCACGAAGAAGACGTGGAGGTCTACAGCATCGACACCGTGAACGTGCTGCGCACGGCGGAGGGCAGGGTGCAGTCGATCGCCTACCGGCCCTACTACGGCCTGCGCCACGGCGAAGGCGGCGAAGGGTGCACACTACGTGAGCGCTACTGGTTCGCGCGCCGCGACGACCGCGGCGTGCACCGCCACCGCATGAAGATCGGCTTCACCGATGCCGGCTTCTCGCTGGCGCCGGACGAGCAGTGCGTGGCCTCGATCGACCTGACCTGCACCAACGGCGCCCATGCGCCCAGCACCGGCTTCGGCGCGCCGGGCGGCGACCTCAGCAGCGAAACCGCGACCGGCGGCCTGCCGATCCGCCTGCTGCGCCGGCCGACCCCGCCGCACCGCTTCCCGTCCTCCGGCGGCGCGCACTGGCGGCTGGTGGCCCAGCTCGCGCTCAACCACCGCTCGCTGGGCGACCTCGACGCCTTCCGCGAGGTGCTGAGCTTGTACGACGTGTCGCGCTCGGCGGCGACGCAGCGCCAGATCGCCGGCATCGCGGCCATGGAAACCCTGCCGTCGACAGCCTGGATGCGCACCCGGATCGGCGCCACGCTGGTGCACGGCACCGAAGTCCGCATGACGGTGGACGAGGAAGCCTTCGCGGGCAGCAGCCTGTACGTGTTTGCGGAAGTGGTGAACCGCTTCTTCGGCCTGTACGTGCACATCAACAGCTTCACGCGCCTGGTGGTGCGCTCGGCGCAGACCGACCGCGAGCTGCTGCGCTGCGAGCCGCGCAACGGCAACCTGACGCTGGTGTGATCGCGCGTGATCACCGAGCTCCTCGCCGAACCCTGGCGCTACGAACTGTTCCAGGCCATCCGCCTGCTGTCGCGCTGGCTGCGCCGCTACGGCCTGTCGCCCGAGACCGCGATCCGCTTCGAGAACAGCCTGTCGCTGGCCTTCCCGGCCAGCGATATCGAGGCGCTGCGGATGGAGCAGGGCGCCGAGGCCCAGGCGGGCAGCGGCGAGATCCGCCTGCGCGTGCGCACCGCGGTGATGGGCCTGCTGGGCGTGAACGGCGCGCTGCCGCAGCATTACACCGAGCGCATCGCGGCCTGGGAGCATGCCACCCGCGACGAAGGCCCGCGCGCCTTCTACGACGCGTTCTCGAGCCGCCAGGTGGCGCTGTTCTACCTTGCCTGGCGCAAGTACCGGGTGCGCGGCGGATCGGACGAGCACCACCGCGACCGCTTCCTGGCCCAGCTGGCGGCGCTCGGCGGCATCGCCGGCCAAGGCCAGCTCGATGCCGGCCTGGCCTTCGAGAGCCTGGCCTATTTCGCCGCCCAGCTGCGCAGCCGGGTCGTGTCCGCCAGCCTGATCGCGGGCGTGCTCGGCGAGTACCTGCAGGTACCGGTCGCGGTGGAGCAGTTCGCCGGCCGCTGGGACCCGCTCGGCAAGGCCGACCGCAGCCGGTTGGGCGAAAATAACTGCGACGTCGGGCTGGGCGCCACCCTGGGCGAGCGCCTGCTGCGGCCCGAACTCGGCATCCGGATCCGGGTAGGGCCCGTGTCCTCCACCCAGTTCGAGCGCTTCCTGCCGGGCGCGAGCGGCGCCCGGGCCCTGGCGGCCTTGCTGGAACGCTTCGCGATCGAAGTGCCTTACCGCGAGCTGCAGGTGGTGCTGCGCGGCGACGAGGTCGACGGCGCCAGCCTGGACGGCACGATGCGGCTCGGCCTGGACGGTTTCCTGTGCACGCGCCCGGACCGGCGCGACCGCGACGACGTCTGCTACCTGCTGGACTGATCCCGGATCATCCGCGCGACGCCTGCCATGTGGACGTCCTACAATCGACCCGACCAGCGGATCAACCGGACAGGAGGGCATATGGAAAATATTGTGAATGCAGGCGATCACCTGGACCTGGTGAGCGAGCAGGACCTGGTCGGCCGGCGCGTTGCGGTCCTGATGACCGACGGCGTCGAACAGGTCGAGTACACCGAACCGCGCAAGTTCCTCGAACAGAAGGGCGTGCGCGTGACCCTGGTGTCGCCCAAGGACGCGGGCGAGGAAGTGCAGGGCAAGAACCACGACCAGCAGGGCGACCGCTTCAAGGTGGAACTGAGCCTGGCGCAGGCCCGGGAAGCCGACTTCGACGCCTTGCTGCTGCCGGGCGGCGAAGAAAATCCGAAGAAGCTGCGCCAGATCCCCGAAGCGATCGCCTTCATCAAGGCCTTCGACGAGGCCGACAAGCCGATCGCCGCGATCTGCCATGGACCGTGGCCGCTGATCGATGCGGGTATTGCCGAATCGAAGCACCTGACCAGCTATCCGGCGATCCAGGACGACCTGAAGGCGGCGGGGGCGGAATGGACGGACGATGAAGTCGTCGTCGACGGCAAGCTGATCACGAGTCGCAAGCCGGACGATATTCCGGCGTTCAACGAGGCGCTGATGAAGGAGTTGATGGTGATGCAGCAGGCCGGGATGGATCCGGGGCCGACGTCGTAGGGTGCTGTTTGGTCAGGTAGCCGCTTACGACGACGAAAACCTTTGCGGAGGTGCGCGTGGAGTACAAGGACTATTACAAGACGCTGGGGCTGGAAAAAAACGCGTCTCCCGAAGAGATCAAGAAGGCCTACCGCAAGCTCGTGCGCCAGTACCACCCGGACCTCAGCAAGCACGAGAACGCGACCGAAAAAACCAAGGAAATCAACGAAGCCTACGGCGTGCTGGGCGACGCCGAGAAGCGTGCGGCCTACGACGACCTGGGCCGCCGCGGCCAGCAAACGCGGGAAGGATTCCGGCCGCCGCCGGACTGGGCCTCGCAGTACGACTTTTCCGGCGCCGGCACCGAAGACGTCTTTGCCGACCTGTTTGCGCACATGGGGCGCCGTGGACGCGCGGGCGCCGGCCCGGGCGCGGGCTTTCAGATGCGCGGCGAAGACATCCACGCTGCGATCACGATCGACCTGCCCGACGCCTACACCGGTGCGACGCGCAACATCGGCCTGCGCGTGCCGGTGCAGCACGCGCAAGGCCATGTGGCGATGCAGGAAAAAACCCTGAGCGTGAACATTCCGAAGGGCGTCACGCCCGGCCAGCAGTTGCGGCTGGGAGGCCAGGGCCAGCCCGGGATCGGGGGTGGCCCGGCGGGCGACCTGTACCTGGAAATCCAGTACAGGGAAGACCCGCGTTACCGGGTGGACGGCGCGAACGTGTACCAGACCGTGCCGGTGACGCCATGGGAAGCGGCGCTGGGCGCGAGGATATCGGTGCCGACACCGTCGGGGACGGTCGAAGTTGCGGTCCCCGCAGGCTCGCAGGCCGGGCGCAAACTACGCTTGAAGGGGCGCGGGATCCCGGCCGCCACGCCGGGCGACCTGTACCTGATCCTCGAGGTGGCGCTGCCCCCGGCCAATTCTCCACGCGCAAAAGAGTTGTACGAACAGATGGCGCGCGAGATGTCCTTCAATCCGCGTAACAACATGGGAGCGTGAACGATGCAACAGCCACAAATCCTGACCGGCGTGCTGCTGGACGAAGTGGCCCTGAGCCTGGAGGAACTGGCACAGGCGGCGAACGTGGAACCGGAGTGGGTGCTGCGCCATGTGCAGGCCGGCGTGCTCGGCGGCGAGGCGGCGGTGCAGGTGACGAGCCTGCGTTTCGGCAGCAGCGACCTGAACCGCGTGCGGCGCCTGCTCAGCATCGAGCGCGACTTCGAAGCCAACGAGCATATCGCGGCACTGGTGATCGACCTGAGCGACGAGGTGCGGCGACTGCGCACCAGGATGCGGGTGCTGGGTCTGGAATAGGGCCTGTGGCCCGGTGCCACCTGTACGGCCAACAAGGCCGAGGCCGCGTGCCAGCCTGGGCCGCCTGCAAGCTCGGGCGACAAGCCGGCAAGCGCGGGCAGAAAAGAAAAAGCCGCTGACGAATCAGCGGCTTTTTGGAAGAGGTTGGTGGAGGCGGCGGGAATCGAACCCGCGTCCGCAAGCACTCTACAGACAGTTCTACATACTTAGCACTATCAATTAATTTAACCTGGACAACGGAGATGTGCACCCTTTGGACAGGCGAGTCACCTATTATTTAGCAGTCGACCAAGTGACCCGGCCTACTGCGAGCCCCTGTAAATGAGTCCACGAACCTTGCGGCACACCCCAGGGGCGAGGTGTTGTGGACCTAGCAGCAATTAAGCTGCGAGTGCGTACGAGTTATCGTTTGCAGTTATTGATTTCTGGATGTATTTACGAGGTAACCAGTCCTCGGTATGCCCTGCGCTGCTTTGCAACCCACGTCGAAACCAGGTCGCCCCCAACGAAAGAAGCTTCATTGTACTCCAATTTGCAGGTCGGTGCAGCTTCACAGCTTGGGAACCGCTTCATGTCAAGCCGGTCCAAAAAGATATGCTCATTGCATGATAAAACTGCAATATGATGAGCCGCTTACGCCGTCCGCATCAAGTCTTTTGACAAGGAAATGGAATGGTTTGCATCGTCTGCGGTAATACTCAAACGGCCGGGATCGCTTCGTGGCATGCGACCTGTCCGGCCTGCCATTACGAAAGCGCGGCGCTGTCGGTCGCGATCAACCGGCACACCGGGCCCGCGGTCAACGAAGCGGAGCGCGAGGCCGGCCTGAAGGCCCTGCGGCTGGAAAATTTCCGCGCCATCGTGCAGTACGCCAAGCGGCATGTCCGGCCGGGGGCGCGCAGCCTGCTCGACGTGGGCAGCGCCCACGGCTGGTTCCTGGAAACGGCGCGCGCCGATTTCGACGTGCTCGGTGTCGAGCCGGATGCGGTCGTCGGTTCGCGCGCTGCCGCGCGCGGCCTGCCGGTGCGGGCCGGCTTCTTTCCCGACGTGCTGCGCGAGGGCGAGCGCTTCGACGTCATCGTCTTCAACGACGTCATCGAACACATTCCCGACATCCGCAGCGCGCTGGATGCCTGCCGAGAGCGCCTGAATCCTAAAGGAATCCTGATCCTCAACCTGCCGAACAGCCGCGGCTTCTTCTATCGCCTGTCGAAAGTCATCGCCCGCCTGGGCTGGCGCACGCCCTTCGAGCGGCTGTGGCAGAAAGACCTGCCGTCGCCGCACGTGCATTACTTCAGCACCGGCAACCTGGCGCAGCTGGTGGCGGGGCGCGGCTTCGACCTGGTCGACAGCGCCGAGCTGCCGGCCCTGCGCGCCAAGGGCCTGCGCGAGCGCCTGAGCTGCGCGGGCAATGTGTCGCCACTGTCGCTATGGGTGCAGTACGTCGCCATCATGTGCGCCATCCCGGTGCTGCGCGTCTTCCCGAGCGACATCATCGTCTGCGTCTTCCGAAAAAAAACCGCAGGCTGAAGGCCTGCGGTTTTCGATGAAGCTGTGAAGCTTAGCGGTTGCGGTTGGCGATCTCGTTGCCGAGCATGCCGCCGCCGATGATGCCGGCCACGGTGGCGAGTTTCTTGCCGTTGCCGCCGCCGATCTGGTTGCCGATCAGGCCGCCGATCACGGCGCCGGTGCCGATGCCGACATAGTTCGGCTGGGCCGGTGCCGGGGCAGGCGCCGGCTGCGGGTAGTAGCGCGGCTCGCTCGGCTTGGCGTGTACCACGCGGGTTTTCTCGACCACCTTGACCACCGGCTTTTCACGGATCACTTCCTTGACCACGACGCGCTCCGGAGCCGGTGCGGGCTGGACGGCCGGCTGGGCGTAGGCGACCGGCATGGCCATTTGCGGCGCCGGACCGGCTGCCAGCTGGGTGGCCAGTTGCGGCGTCACCGGGGTGGCCGACAAGGGCAAGGCAGCGACTTGACCCTGGACTGCGGCGGCCGGCACCATCACGACCTGGCCCTGGGCGGTAGTCACGGGCACCATGCCCGGCTGCTGTTGTGCGCCATACGGTGCGGCGGCTGCGAGCTGGGCGGACGGGGCGCTCGGCGCGCTGTTCGAGTTCGGCAGCAGGCCGGTGATCGCGGCGGCGCCGGTCAGGCTGACAAGCACCACCGACACGGCGGCAGCGGCCATCAGGGGATGAATGCGGTTGAGGCGGGTGGTTTCCATGTTCTGCTCCGTAAGTGACGTGTTGTTGTCGTATGGGAGTAGATTACCGGCGAGCACGGTACAGAACTAGACGGAAGCCTGTATCAATCGTAAGGACTTGTAAGTGTGTAAGTGGCCGGCACTCCGGCGGGCAAATCTGCCCGCCTGGAGGGGATGTGGCTCAGGCAGCCGCCGCGGTCGCGCGTGCGCTTTCGACCACGGTGCGCAGGGTCTGCAGCAGGTCGGTCGGGGTGTCGAGCAGGTAGTCGGCGCCCCAGGTCGAGGGTTCGATGGCGCCGCAGTAGCCCCAGTTGCAGGCCACCGTCACCATGCCGGCGGCGTGGCCGGCTTCGACGTCGCGCTTGTCGTCGCCCACGTACCAGCAATGGGTCGGGTCCACGCCCAGGCGGCGCGCGCCTTCCAGCAGCGGGGCCGGGTGGGGCTTGGAGAAGCCGGTGGTGTCGCCCGACACCACGCAGCCCGCATGCGACAGGCCGATCTGCGGAATCAGGGGATCGGTGAAGCGCGCCGGCTTGTTGGTGACGATGCCCCAGGCCATGCCGGCCTGCTCGATGCCCACCAGCAGTTCGGTGACGCCGCCGAACAGCGAGCTGTGCACCGCCATGGTTTCCTGGTAGCGGTCGAACCACTGCAAGCGCAGTTCCTCGTAACCCTCGTCGCCCGGCGCCAGGCCGAAGGCGGCGCCGATCATGCCGCGCGCACCGGCGGAGGCGGTGGGGCGCAGCACCGAATACGGGGTCGGCGGCAGGCCGCGCTCGGTACGCAGCCAGTTGACGGCGGCCGCGAGGTCGGGCGCGGTGTCGGCCAGGGTGCCATCGAGGTCGAACAGGATGGCACGCGGTGCCGGCAGGACGGTCGGGAGGATCATGGGAAAAGAAGGACGAGGGTCAGAGCGGCTTGCTGCACGCCACCATGTAGTTCACATCGGTGTCGTTGTTGAGCGAGTAAATCTTGGTCAGCGGATTGTAAGTCAGGCCTTTCAGGCCGTCGACTTGTAATCCAGCAAGACGCGCGAATTGCGACAGTTCGGCCGGCGTGATGAACTTGGCGTAGTCGTGGGTGCCGCGCGGCAGCATGCGCAGGACGTATTCGGCGCCGATGACGGCGAACAGGTAGGACTTCGGGTTGCGGTTGAGCGTGGAGAAGAACACGTGGCCGCCCGGTTTCACCAGGGTGGCGGCGGCCTGCACGATCGAGGCCGGGTCCGGCACGTGCTCGAGCATCTCCATGCAGGTGACCACGTCGAACTGGCCGGGCTCTTCGGCGGCCATCTCTTCGGCCGAGACGTGCTTGTAGCGCACCTCCACGCCCGATTCCAGGCTGTGCAGGTCGGCCACTTTCAGCGCCTTCTTGGACAGGTCGATGCCGGTCACCTTGGCGCCCTTGCGCGCCATGGCTTCGGACAGCACGCCGCCGCCGCAGCCGATGTCGATCACCTTCTTGCCCAGCAGCGGCGCGCGGGCGTTGATCCACTCGAGGCGCAGCGGGTTGATTTCGTGCAGCGGACGGAATTCGGAAGTCGGGTCCCACCAGCGGTGGGCCAGCTCGCTGAATTTCTGGATTTCTAATGGGTCTGCGTTCGTATTCATACTCGGGATAATACTGGAAATGGTGATGTTCACGGAGTGCCGCACGGAAAATATGTACGGGCTTGCGAGCGAACCCGGGTTCCGGCCTGCGCCGGAAGTCGTCGGCCCCGGTGGGGCGTACGACGGTCCACGCGCTCGCAGTAAACGCAATCGACGTCATCCCGGCGAGGCCGGGATCCAACGGCGAAAACGAAAAAAACCCCGCCGCAGCGGGGTTTCGTTCAGCAATCTCGCGATTACTTGTTGACGGTGCGGGTACCGACGACTTCGATTTCGACGCGGCGGTTCTTGGCGCGGCCGCTTGACGTCTTGTTGTCGGCTTCAGGCTGCTTCTCGCCCTTGCCTTCGGTGTAGATGCGGTTTTCTTCCACGCCCTTGCCCTTCAGGTAAGCCTTGACGGCTTCGGCGCGGCGGACCGACAGTTTCTGGTTGTAGGCATCGGTGCCGATCGAGTCGGTATGGCCGACGGCGATGATGACTTCCAGGTTCATGTCGCCGAGCTTCGACACCAGCTCGTCCAGCGATGCCTTGCCGGCCGGCTTCAGGACGGCCTTGTCGAAATCGAAGAACGCGTCAGCCGAGTAGGAGACTTTTTCGGAGGTCGGGACCGGGGCCGGAGCAGGGGTCGGGGCAGGTGCCGGAGCAGGCGCCGGCTCGACCACCGGCGGCGGTGGCGGGGCGACGCACTTGCCATTTTCCAGCTTCTCTGGCGCCACGCACAGCGGCGCGTCGCAGCCCGGGACCGCGTCGGCCGGGGTCCAGTAACCGGTGCGCCAGCACAGGCCGAAAGGATTGCGGGCGATCACGCCGCGGCTGTCCTGCACATAGGCGCTGTATGGCGTACGGGCCTGGATGTCGGTGGTCAGCGGCGCATACGGCGCATCGCTCTGGGCAAAAGCGTTGCCCGCGATCGCAGCCGAAGCAGCGAGCATGAGGGTTGCCAGTTTATTCATGTTCTTTTTTCCTTTCGGGTAGATACCATGCGAAACGGAACGGGGCTTTGTGGTCAAGAGATTAACACGCGGCCCAGGGCTATCAGTTTCGCATTGTGAAACAATCAATTATTTTCCTGTCCATTTTGCCACATGCACCAGAATCGCACGACTGCACCTAAATCAAACATTGTTGATTCTATCTCTACGTTGTTTTGTTGCAACATTGGGGCAAGCGAACTCGGCCGACATCGACAATGCTGGAACTGTCCGCCCCGGAAAACGGTTTTGTGCTGTCGCTAAGTGGCCCATGGTAGAATCATCCGTTGCAGTCAAGGGAAGCTCGGAAAACCTGCTGCGCGTTGCCCCGTCGGTTTGCGATGCTCGCTGTACATCTCGTACAGCTGCGCTTCTCAGCCGACGCTGCGGCCGCTCGCGACGGTTTTTCGAGGTCCCTCTATAACCATTAGCCTGAAAGCAGTCGACCCGCCCAATGGATCAATTCGCAAAAGAAACAGTTCCCATTTCCCTCGAAGAAGAAATGCGCAAGAGCTACCTCGATTACGCGATGAGCGTGATCGTGGGCCGTGCTCTGCCGGACGTGCGGGACGGTCTGAAGCCGGTGCACCGCCGCGTGCTGTACTCGATGCACGAAAGTAATACGACCCACAGCCGCCCCTACGTGAAGTGCGCGCGCGTGGTCGGCGACACCATGGGTAAGTACCACCCGCACGGCGACTCGTCGATCTACGACACCCTGGTGCGCATGGCGCAGGACTTCTCGCTGCGCTACACCCTGGTGGACGGGCAGGGCAACTTCGGCTCGATCGACGGCGACTCGGCCGCGGCAATGCGTTATACCGAGTGCCGCCTGGACCGCATCTCGAGCGAACTGCTGGCCGACATCGACAAGGACACGGTCGACTACCAGCCGAACTACGACGGCAAGGAAAAGGAACCGACCGTCCTGCCGACCCGTATTCCGAACCTCCTGATCAACGGTTCGTCCGGCATCGCGGTGGGCATGGCCACCAACATTCCGCCGCACAACCTGTCGGAAGTCATCAACGGCGCCCAGCACCTGCTGAAGAACCCGGACTGCACGATCGACGAACTGATCGAGCTGATCCCGGCGCCGGACTTCCCGACCGCCGGCATCATCTATGGCGTCTCGGGCGTGCGCGACGGTTATCGCACCGGCCGCGGCCGCGTGGTGATGCGCGCCAAGACCCACTTCGAGGAATACGGCAAGGACGGCGGCCGCGTCGCGATCATCATCGACGAACTGCCCTACCAGGTAAATAAGAAGTCGCTGCTCGAGCGGATCGCCGAGAACGTGCGCGACAAGAAACTCGAAGGCATCAGCGACATCCGCGACGAGTCCGACAAGTCGGGCATGCGCGTGGTCATCGAACTGAAGCGTGGCGAAGTGCCGGAAGTGGTGCTGAACAACCTGTACAAGCAGACCCAGCTGCAGGACACCTTCGGCATGAACATGGTGGCGCTGGTCAACGGCCAGCCGAAGCTGCTGAACCTCAAGCAGATGCTCGAGTGCTTCCTGTCGCACCGCCGCGAAGTGGTCACCCGCCGCACCGTGTTCGAGCTGCGCAAGGCGCGCGAGCGCGGCCACATGCTGGAAGGCCTGGCCGTTGCGCTGGCCAACATCGACGACTTCATCGCGATCATCAAGGCCGCGCCGACGCCGCCGATCGCCAAGGTCGAGCTGATGCAGCGCGCCTGGGATTCGTCCCTGGTGCGCGAAATGCTGAACCGCACCGAGATGGGGGCGTCCGGCGGCATCGAGGCCTTCCGTCCGGAGCACCTGCCGAAGCACTACGGCATGCAGCAGGACGGCCTGTACAAGCTGTCCGACGAGCAGGCCCAGGAAATCCTGCAGATGCGCCTGCAGCGCCTGACCGGCCTGGAGCAGGACAAGATCATCAACGAGTACAAGGAAGTGATGGACCACATCGCCGACCTGCTCGACATCCTGGCCAAGCCGGAACGCGTCACGACCATCATCAGCGACGAGATGGCGCAGATCAAGTCGGACTACACCGAGAACGGCAAGGATCAGCGCCGCTCGGCCATCGAACACAATGCCAGCGACCTGGAAACCGAAGACCTGATCACCCCGCAGGACATGGTGGTCACGCTGTCGCACACGGGCTACATGAAGTCGCAGCCGATCGGTGAATACCGCGCCCAGAAGCGCGGCGGCCGCGGCAAGCAGGCGATGGCGACCAAGGACGAGGACTGGATCGACCAGCTGTTCATCGCCAATACCCACGACTACATGCTGTGCTTCTCGAACCGCGGCCGGATGTACTGGCTGAAGGTGTGGGAAGTGCCGCAGGGCTCGCGCAACTCGCGCGGCAAGCCGATCGTCAACATGTTCCCGCTGCAGGACGGCGAGAAGATCACCGTGATCCTGCCGCTGTCGGGCGAGAACCGGACCTTCCCGGAAGACCACTACGTGTTCATGGCGACCTCGCTGGGCACCGTCAAGAAGACCCCGCTGAAGGACTTCAGCAACCCGCGCAAGGCCGGCATCATCGCGGTCGACCTCGACGATGGCGACGTGCTGGTGGGCGCCGCACTGACCGACGGCCAGCACGACGTGATGCTGTTCTCGGATGGCGGCAAGGCGGTGCGCTTCGACGAGAACGACGTGCGTCCGATGGGCCGTACCGCGCGCGGCGTGCGCGGCATGAACCTGGAAGAGGGCCAGCAGGTCATCGCCCTGCTGGTGGCCGAGAACGAGCAGCAGTCGGTGCTCACGGCCACCGAGAACGGCTTCGGCAAGCGTACCCCGATCACGGAGTACACCCGCCATGGCCGCGGCACCAAGGGCATGATCGCGATCCAGACCACCGAGCGGAACGGCAAGGTGGTGGCCGCGACCCTGGTCGACGCCACCGACGAGATCATGCTGATCACGACCGGCGGCGTGCTGATCCGCACCCGGGTGGCCGAGATCCGCGAGATGGGCCGCGCGACCCAGGGCGTGACCCTGATCGCGGTGGAGGACGGCACCAAGCTGTCCGGCCTGCAGCGCATCGTCGAGACCGACCTGGAAGAGGTCGAGCTCGAACAGGCGCCGCAATAACGTACTGGACGGGCCGCCTTCGCGCGGCCCGTTTTTCTGGAAGACCGCATGAAGAAGTTCGTCCTCGCCCTGAGCGCTGCTGCTGCTGTCGCAGCCTTTCCATCGTTTGCCCTGGCCGCGCCAGGCGCGGACCCGCAGGCGACCGCCGCCGTCAACGCCATGTTCGACGCGATGGAAATGCGCAAGAACATGGCTGCCATGTATGCGCAAATGCGGCAAGCCATGCCTGCCATGATGCGCCAGCAACTGGTCGGCGTGATCCAGGCCGACCCCAAGCTCGACGCGCAGCAGAAGCAGGAAGCGGTCGCGAAGGTCGAGCAGTCGCTGCCGCGCATCTCCCAGTCGATCGGCAACCTCCTCGACGATCCGACCCTGATCGATGCAATGATCGATGAAATGGTGCCGCTGTACGCCAACCACTATACCGTGGCCGAAATCAGGCAGCTCACCGCTTTCTACCAGAGCCCGGTGGGCCGCAAGATGATGGCGATATCGCCGACACTGGCGGCCGAAGGCATGGCGATCGGCCAGCGGGTGATGATGCCGCGTGTGGGCAAGCTGATGCAGGACATGGCGCAGGAAGTGCAAAAACCGTAACAGCGCAGAAAGGACCGCATGACGACCCAGGTATTCAATTTTTCGGCCGGCCCGGCCGTCCTCCCGAAAGAAGTGCTGCAGCAGGCCGCCAGCGAAATGCTCGACTGGCACGGCAGCGGCATGTCGGTCATGGAGATGAGCCACCGCGGTCCGGAATTCATCTCCATCTACAAGCAGGCCGAAGCCGACCTGCGCGAACTGCTGGCGGTGCCGCCGAACTACAAGATCCTGTTCATGCAGGGCGGGGGACTCGGCCAGAACGCCATCATCCCGATGAACCTGGTGGGCTGCTGCCCGCAGCCGGCGACGATCGACTTCGTGCATACCGGTTCGTGGTCAGGCAAGTCGATCAAGGAAGCCAAGCGCTACGCCAACGTCAACATCGCCGCCAGCAGCGAAGCGAGCGGCTTCACGGCGGTGCCGGCGCAGGAAACCTGGCGCCTGACCTCGCACGCGGCCTACCTGCACATCTGCACCAACGAAACCATCGACGGCGTCGAATACAACTTCGTGCCCGATTCGCTGCCCAAGGTGCCGATCGTGGCCGACATGTCCTCGCACATCCTGTCGCGGGTGATCGACGTGTCGAAATACGGCCTGATCTTCGCCGGCGCGCAGAAGAACATCGGCCCGGCCGGCCTGACCCTGGTGATCGTGCGCGACGACCTGCTGGAAGACGCACTGCCGATCTGCCCCTCGGCCTTTCACTTCAAGACCGTGGCCGAGCATGAATCCATGTTCAACACGCCGCCGACCTACGCGATCTACATCGCCGGGCTGGTGTTCGCCCACCTCAAGAAGCAGGGCGGGATCGCGGCGATGGAACAGCGTAATATCGAAAAAGCGCGCCTGCTGTACGCGGCGCTGGACGCCGACGACTTCTACCAGAACCGCGTCGCTCCCGCATACCGTTCGCGCATGAACGTACCGTTCTTCCTGCGCGACGAATCCCTGAACGACAAATTCCTGGCCGGCGCGAAGGCGCGCGGGCTGCTGCAACTGAAGGGCCACAAGTCCGTCGGCGGCATGCGCGCATCGATCTACAACGCGATGCCGCTCGAGGGTGTGCAGGCCCTCGTCGATTATTTGAACGAATTCGCGGGCCGGTAAATCAAAGGTACCCGATGTTCGTAGGGTGGACGGCTCTCGTGTTCCGGTCCACTGGACCGGAACACCCCACGCGGTGAGACGCGACTCGTGTAAATTGTTCACGGTCCGTTGGACGCGTGGGCGGGAAACCCGCCCGCCCTACGGAAATAATACGAGCTAACGATGAACGACAAACTTCTCCCCCTGCGCGAGCAGATCGACGCGATCGACGCGCAAATCCTCGACCTCCTGAGCCGGCGCGGCCAGATTGCCCAGGAAGTCGGCCACGTCAAGGCCGAAACCAACGCCCCGGTGTTCCGCCCCGAACGCGAAGCGCAGGTGCTGCGCGGCGTCGCCGAGCGCAACCCCGGTCCGCTGAAGGACCGCGACGTCCAGACCATCTTCCGCGAGATCATGTCGTCCTGCCGGGCGCTGGAAAAGCGCGTGACGGTGGCCTATCTGGGCCCGTCCGGCACCTTCAGCGAGCAGGCCGTGTACCAGCAGTTCGGCAGCGCCATCGAGACGCTGCCCTGCGTCTCGATCGACGAGGTGTTCCGCGCCACCGAGGCCGGCACCGCCGACTTCGGCGTGGTCCCGGTCGAGAACTCGTCCGAAGGCGCGATCAACCGCACCCTCGACCTGATGCTGGCCACCACCACCGTGATCAGCGGCGAGATCTCGATCCCGGTCCATCACAGCCTGATGACGAAAACCGGCAGCATGGACGGCGTGACCGTCGTGTGCGCGCATTCGCAGGCGCTGGCCCAGTGCCAGGTCTGGCTCAACCTGCACCATTCCGGCATCGAACGCCGCGCGGTGGCCTCGAATGCCGAGGCGGCGATCATGGCCAGCCGGGACCCGAGCGTGGCGGCGATCGCCAGCGAGATGGCGGGCGAGCAGTACCAGCTCGGCGTGGTGCAGGCCCACATCCAGGACGACCCGCACAACCGCACCCGTTTCGCCGTGATCGGCAGCCTCGAAACCGGCCCGTCCGGCCGCGACCACACCTCGATCGTGCTGGCCGTGCCGAACAAGGCCGGCGCCGTCTACAGCCTGCTGGCGCCGCTGGCGAAGCACGGCGTGTCGATGACCCGTTTCGAGTCGCGCCCGGCGCGCATCGGCACCTGGGAGTACTACTTCTACGTCGACATCGAGGGCCACGTCAGCGATGCCGCCGTCGCCCGCGCCCTCGAGGAGCTGAAGGACAACGCCGCATTCTTCAAGGTGCTGGGTTCCTATCCCCAGAGCCTCTGACTTCAATCTTTTCAAACTTTCGAGAATCCCCATGTCGCAATTCGGTCCAGATTACGTCCGCGCCATCGCCCCTTACCAGGCCGGCAAACCCATCGCTGAAGTCGCCCGTGAGTTCGGCCTCGACGAAGCCAAGATCGTCAAGCTCGCCTCCAATGAAAACCCGTTCGGCGTGCCCGAATCGAGCCGCGCCGCGATGGCGCAGGCTGCCGCCGACCTTGGCCGTTACCCGGACGCCAACGGCTTCGAACTAAAGGCCGCCCTGTCCGCACGCTACGACGTGCCGGCCGAGTGGATCACCCTGGGCAACGGCAGCAACGACATCCTGGAAATCGCCGCGCACGCCTTCGTGCAGAAGGGCGAGTCGGTCGTGTATGCGCAGTACTCGTTCGCCGTGTACGCGCTGGCCACCCAGGGCGTGGGCGGCCGCGCGATCGTGGTCCCGGCCAAGGATTACGGTCACGACCTCGACGCGATGGCCGCTGCCATCGAGGCGGACACCCGCCTGGTCTTTGTCGCCAATCCGAACAACCCGACCGGCACCTTCATCCCGGCCGATGAAATCGAAGCCTTCCTGCAAAAAGTGCCGAGCAACGTGGTCGTGGTGCTGGACGAGGCCTACAACGAATACCTGGCGCCCGAGCACCAGTTCGAATCGAGCCAGTGGGTGCGCAAGTACCCGAACCTGATCGTCTCGCGCACCTTCTCCAAGGCCTACGGCCTGGCCGGCCTGCGCGTGGGCTTCGCCATCGCCCAGCCGGCGGTGACCGACCTGATGAACCGCATCCGCCAGCCCTTCAACGTCAATTCGCTGGCCCAGGCCGCCGCCATCGCCGCGCTCAACGACAAGGAATTCCTGGCGAAGGGCGCACAGAACAACACCGAGGGCTACCGGCAGCTGACCGCCGCCTTCGACGAACTGGGCCTGCAGTACGTGCCTTCGTTCGGCAACTTCGTGCTGGTGAAGGTGGGCGAGGACGACCAGGCCGGCGCGCGCGTCAACCTGGCGCTGCTCAAGCAGGGCGTGATCGTGCGCCCGGTCGGCAACTACGGCCTGCCCCAGTGGCTGCGCATCTCGATCGGCCTGCCGGAAGAGAATGCCGCCTTCATCGCGGCGCTGAAAAAGGTCATCGGCTGAATGATTGACCGCCTCGTCGTCGTCGGCGTCGGCCTGATCGGCGGCTCCTTCGCGCTGGCCCTGAAACAGGCCGGCGCCGTACGCACCGTCGCGGGCCTGGGCCGTGAGCCGCAAGCGATGGCGCGCGCGCTCGAACTGGGCATCGTCGACGAAGTCTGCGCCAGCCCGGCGCAGGCCATGCGCGGCGCCGACATGGTGCTGCTGGCGGCGCCGGTCGGGCAGACCGGGACCATCCTCGCCGCGCTGCTGCCGCACCTGGAGCCGCACACCGTCATCACCGACGCCGGCAGCACCAAGTGCGACGTGGTGGCGGCGGCGCGCGCGGCCCTGGGCGGGCGCGTGCGCCAGTTCGTGCCGGGCCACCCGATCGCCGGCAGCGAGTCGAACGGACCGGACGCCGCCCGCGCCGAGCTCTATCGCGGCAAGAAGACCGTGCTCACGCCGCTGCCGGAGAATGAACCCGGCATGGTGGAGCAGGTGGCCAACGCCTGGCGCCACTGCGGTTCGCTGATCCATCGCCTGAGTCCCGAGGACCACGACCGCGTGTTCGCCGCCGTCAGCCACCTGCCGCACCTGCTGGCCTACGCGCTGGTCGACGACATCGCCGCCAAGCCGCATGCCGGCATGCTGTTCCAGTATGCCGCCAGCGGATTCCGCGACTTCACCCGGATTGCCGGCTCCTCGCCCGAAATGTGGCGCGACATCTGCCTGGCCAACCGGGAGGCCCTGCTCACCGAGCTGGATGCATATCTGGCACAATTGACTACATTGCGGGCGCAGCTCGCCGCCGCCGATGGACGCGGCCTCGAAACCGTCTTCGCCAACGCGCAGCGCGCGAGGCAGGCATGGATCGAGGCGATCGAAGCCGGCTCGCCGCCCCCGCAACACCAGGATACCGAATGACCCAGTCCAAACACTACCCCCAGCACATCGACCTCGAGCCCGTGATCCACGTGGAAGGATCGGTGCGCCTGCCGGGCTCCAAGAGCATCTCGAACCGCACGCTGCTGCTGGCGGCGCTGTCCGAGGGCACGACCACGATCCACGACCTGCTGGCCTCGGACGACACCATGGTGATGCTGGGCGCGCTGCGCTCGCTCGGCATCAAGTGGGACGAAGTCGACGAGCGCACCGTGGTCGTGCATGGCAACGGCGGCGTGCTGCCGGTCCACGAGGCCGACCTGTTCATGGGCAATGCCGGCACCGCGATCCGCCCGCTGACGGCGGCGCTGGCCGTGATCGGCGGCGACTACACCTTGCACGGCGTCTCGCGCATGCACGAGCGCCCGATCGGCGACCTGGTCGATGCGCTGAACGAAGTCGGCGCCCAGATCGAGTACACCGGCGAGCAGGGCTTCCCCCCGCTGCGCATCCGCCGCGGCCATATCACGGCCAACCGCATCGCCGTGCGCGGCAACGTGTCGAGCCAGTTCCTGACCGCGCTCCTGATGGCGGCGCCCTTGATGGCGACTAGCCACGCGGTATCGATCGACGTGGTCGGCGAGCTGATTTCCAAGCCCTACATCGAGATCACCCTGAACCTGATGCGCCGCTTCGGCGTCACCGTCGAGCAGAACGGCTGGGCCTCGTTCACCGTGCATCCGGGCCAGCGCTACACGTCGCCGGGCAGCATCCACGTGGAAGGCGATGCCTCGTCGGCTTCCTACTTCCTGGCCGCCGGCGCGATCGCCGGCGGCCCGGTGCGGGTGGAAGGTGTGGGCGAGAACAGCATCCAGGGCGACGTGCGCTTCGCCGACGCGCTCGAGCGCATGGGCGCCATCGTGACGCGCGGCGAGAACTGGATCGAGGCCCGTTCGAACGGCGTCCTGAAGGCCATCGACGCCGACTTCAACCACATCCCCGATGCCGCAATGACCATTGCCGTGGCCGCGCTGTACGCGGACGGTCCGAGCACGCTGCGCAACATCGCCAGCTGGCGCGTGAAGGAAACCGACCGCCTGGCCGCGATGGCGCATGAACTGCGCAAGGTGGGAGCCGAGGTGGAGGAGGGGCCGGACTACATCCGCATCACCCCGCCGGAGCAGCTCAAGCCTGCCACCATCGACACCTACGACGACCACCGGATGGCGATGTGCTTCTCGCTGGCGTCGCTCGACGGCGCGGCGCGCAGGGGCAATGCGATGCGCATCAACGATCCGAAATGCGTCGCCAAGACCTTCCCCGAGTACTTCGAGGCCTTCGCGGGCATCGCGAAGAACGAGCTGTTTTAACAAGAGGACAAGGCGGCTGCGCCGCCGACAACAAACCCTATGCCGAATAACCCTATTCCCGTCATCGCCATCGACGGCCCGACCGCCTCCGGCAAGGGCACCGTCGCCGCCAAGGTCGCCGAGCGCCTGGGCTTTCACCTGCTCGACTCGGGCGCCCTGTACCGTCTCACGGCGCTGCAGGCGATTCGCCGCGGCCTCGCGCTGCGCGACGAACACGGCATCGCCAAGCTGGCCGAGCACCTGCCGGCTCGCTTCGTCGGCGGCGACATCTTCCTGAACAACGAGAACGTCACGGCGGCGATCCGGGCGGAAGAAGTTGGCAACATGGCATCGAAGATCGCTGCGCTGCCGACCGTGCGCCAGGCCCTGTATGCCCTGCAACTGGGCTTTCGCGAGACCCCCGGCCTGGTGGCCGACGGGCGCGATATGGGCACGGTGATCTTTCCCGGCGCGAAATTAAAAGTGTTCTTGACAGCAAGCGTGGAGGCGCGTGCGCAACGCCGGTATAAGCAATTGATTGACAAAGGATTTTCTGCTAATATGGACGATCTGCTGAAGGATTTGACCGAGCGAGACGAGCGCGACACCAAGCGCGCCATCGCGCCGCTGGTCCCGGCAGCGGATGCGCATCGGCTCGATACCTCGAACATGACGGCTGTGGAAGCGGTCGAACAGGTGTTGGCGTGGTATGCGCAGAAGTGAGTTGGTCTAGTTTTTTGCGAATTGTCTTCATTGCCATTGGCAGTGAGGACTTTCCGCGCAGGCAGGGACTGGGCGTTGTGCAACATCGTCGGCTTGAGTCATCGCCAGATGGCTGCGCTGCGAAACCCGTGTTTCCGTCTTCGCGGTGGTGACGATCTCAGGATCGTCATCCTTGTAGGGTGCCTGCGGCGGCAATTCCGCCATCGCAGGTGTGTTTCAACCTAACCCCAGTTCAGTCCGCACTATCGCCGGCCTGCTGGGCTAACTCGAGTAATAACCTTTATGTCTACTGCAACCAATCAAGATACCGGCATGGAAAGCTTCGCCGCCCTTTTCGAAGAATCGCTGTCGCGTCAAGACATGCGTTCGGGCGAAGTCATCTCGGCTGAAGTCGTGCGCCTGGATCACAACTTCGTGATCGTCAACGCCGGCCTGAAGTCGGAAGCCTTCATTCCGGTCGAAGAATTCAAGAATGACCAGGGCGAACTGGAAGTCCAGATCGGCGACTTCGTTTCCGTGGCCATCGAATCGCTGGAAAACGGTTTCGGCGATACCATCCTGTCGCGCGACAAGGCCAAGCGCCTGGCATCGTGGCTGGCTCTGGAAAAAGCAATGGAATCGGGCGAGATCGTCACCGGTACCGTCAACGGTAAAGTCAAGGGCGGCCTGACCGTCCTGACCAACGGCATCCGCGCATTCCTGCCGGGTTCGCTGGTCGACACCCGTCCGGTCAAGGACACCACCCCGTTCGAAGGCAAGACCCTGGAATTCAAGGTCATCAAGCTGGACCGCAAGCGTAACAACGTCGTCCTGTCGCGTCGCGCCGTCATCGAAGCTTCGATGGGCGAAGAGCGCGCCAAGCTGATGGAAACCCTGAAAGAAGGCACCGTGGTCACCGGCGTCGTCAAGAACATCACCGACTACGGTGCGTTCGTCGACCTGGGCGGCATCGACGGCCTGCTGCACATCACCGACCTGGCATGGCGTCGCGTGCGTCACCCGTCGGAAGTGCTGTCGGTTGGCCAGGAAATCACCGCCAAGGTCCTCAAGTACGACCAGGAAAAGAACCGCGTCTCGCTGGGCGTCAAGCAGCTGGGCGACGATCCGTGGACCGGTCTGTCGCGTCGCTACCCGCAGGGCACCCGTCTGTTCGGCAAGGTCACCAACCTGACCGACTACGGCGCGTTCGTGGAAGTCGAGCAGGGCATCGAAGGCCTGGTGCACGTCTCGGAAATGGACTGGACCAACAAGAACGTGGCTCCGAACAAGGTTGTCCAGCTGGGCGACGAAGTCGAAGTCATGGTCCTGGAAATCGACGAAGAGCGTCGTCGTATCTCGCTGGGCATGAAGCAGTGCAAGGCGAATCCGTGGGACGACTTCGGCATGACCCACAAGAAGGGCGACAAGGTCAAGGGTTCGATCAAGTCGATCACCGACTTCGGCGTGTTCATCGGCCTGCCGGGCAACATCGACGGCCTGGTGCACCTGTCGGACCTGTCGTGGACCGAGCCGGGCGAAGAGGCCGTGCGCCGCTTCAAGAAGGGCGACGAGCTGGAAGCCGTCGTGCTGGCGATCGACGTCGAGCGCGAGCGTGTCTCGCTGGGCGTCAAGCAGCTGGAAGGCGACCCGTTCAACAACTTCGCTTCGCTGAACGACAAGGGCACCCTGGTCACCGGCACCGTCAAGTCGGTTGAGCCGAAAGGCGCCGTGATCGCCCTGAACGAAGAAGTCGAAGGCTACCTGCGCGCTTCGGAAATCTCGCGTGACCGCGTGGAAGACGCCGGCACCCACCTGAAAGTGGGCGACAAGGTCGAAGCCCTGGTCATCAACATCGATCGCAAGGCTCGCAGCATCCAGCTGTCGATCAAGGCGAAAGACAATGTCGAGACCCAGGAAGCAATGAGCAAGCTGGCTGCCGACAACAGCGCCGCTTCGGGCACCACCAGCCTGGGCGCACTGCTGAAGGCCAAGTTCGATAACAAGAACTAAGCAAGGCTTAATCCCGACTGGAGCGACCAGATGACCAAGTCCGAGCTGATCAACCGCCTGGCTGAGCGTTATTCTCAGCTGGTGGCGAAAGATGCCGAGTTTGCCGTCAAGACCATCCTCGATGCGATGACCAACGCCCTGGCGACCGGCCAGCGTATCGAGATCCGCGGTTTCGGCAGCTTCGCGCTGAACAGCCGGCCACCCCGCATCGGCCGCAACCCGAAGTCCGGCGACAAGGTGATGGTGCCCGAAAAACGGGTGCCGCACTTCAAGCCGG
Organism: Massilia sp. X63; assembly: GCF_041023745.1. NCBI lineage: Bacteria > Pseudomonadati > Pseudomonadota > Betaproteobacteria > Burkholderiales > Oxalobacteraceae > Massilia > Massilia sp. X63. The sequence continues at coordinate 187,938 of NZ_JBFTEF010000008.1, read as the reverse complement.
GCAAGCAGTTGCGCGAGCGGGTGGACGCGATGGTCGGGCAACCGATCATCGAGGATTGAAGTCTTCCTGAAGTCGTCTGCGAACCGGCAGACAAGAACGGCGTCCCCTCGGGGATGCCGTTTTTTTTCGCCATGTTGGCCCCATTACGGCGGCAGCGCCACCTCGGCTTTTGAAATATCATGTTGGATATGCGACACTTCGCCTTTGTGCACCCATTTGCGCACTCAACCAGCGGGCACTGCTGATGAAATTTGTCTCCACCATCGTTGGAATCGTCCTGTTCGTCCTGTTCTTCGGCTTCGCCCTGAAGAACACGCAGGAAGTCGATCTCCATTTCTTCCTCAACTACGAACTGCGCGGCCCGCTCGTGCTGATGCTGCTGGCCTTCTTCATCGCCGGCGCCGCACTCGGCATCCTGGCCCTGACCCCGACCGTGTTCCGCCAGCGCCGCCAGACCTCGCAGCACCAGAACACCATCCAGGCCCTGCAGAGCGCCGCCGGCACCGGCTCGGCCAACGTGCAGCCGCAGCCGGATGCCGTGAACCCGGCGCGCTGATTCCACCAGCGCCCACACAGAACAAGAACACATGGAATTCGAACTCTGGATGCTGCTTTGCATCCCATTCTTCTTCGGCCTCGGCTGGATCGCCGCCCGTGTCGACATCAAGGAACTGGTCTCCGAATCGCGCTCGCTCCCGCGCGGCTATTTCAAGGGCCTGAACCACCTGCTCAACGACCAGCCCGACAAGGCCATCGACTCCTTCATCGAGATCGTCAAGCTCGATCCCGAGTCGGCCGACATGCACTTTGCCCTCGGTAACCTGTTCCGCCGCCGCGGCGAGACCGAACGCGCCATCCGGGTCCACCAGAACCTGCTGGCGCGCCCGGACCTGCCGGCCGAGCAGAAGGCGCATGCCCAGTACGAACTCGGCATGGACTACCTGAAGGCCGGCCTGCTCGACCGCGCCGAGGAGACCTTCAATCTGCTGGTCGACACGCCCTTCGAGGTGCAGGCGCGCCGCGCCCTGCTCGAGATCTACCAGCGCGAAAAGGAATGGCGCCGCGCGATCGACGTCGCCGTCGGCCTGCAGGAATCGGGCGCCGGCGCGCGCCAGAAGGAAATCGCGCAGTTCTACTGCGAGCTGGCGCAGGACGCCCTGGTGCACCTGCAGCCGAGCGACGCCATGCAACTGCTGGACAAGGCCTTGCTGGCCGACCGCTCGAGCGTGCGTGCCACCATCCTGATCGGCGACGCCCAGCTGGTCCAGGGCGATACCGAGGCCGCCCTGGCCACCTGGCGCCGCGTCGAGCACCAGAGCGTGCCGCACGTGGCCCTGGTGGCCCAGCGCCTGATGGACGGCTACCGCAAGGTCGGCCGGCCGCAGGAAGGCGTCAACCTGTTGCGCTCCTACCTGGCGGAAGCCTCGTCCATCGACCTGATCGAGGTGGTGTTCAAGGCCGTGATCGAACTCGACGGCGTGGAAGCTGCCAAACAGCTGGTGGTCGAAGAGCTGCGCCGCAATCCGACCCTGCTGGGGCTCGACAAGCTGCTCGAAGCCCACCTGATGGAAGCCCGTACCGAAGTATGGGAAGAGCTGTCGATGGTCAAGAACCTGGTGCAGCGCTATACCCAGAAGCTGGCGCGCTACCAGTGCAGCCACTGCGGCTTCAAGGCGCGCCAGTTCTACTGGCAGTGCCCGGGCTGCAGTCGTTGGGAAACCTATCCGCCGCGCCGTACCGAAGAACTCAACGTGATGAACTGATGCGCGGCATACACAAACCGGCGCTTCCGACATAAACCCATGAACCACCCGATCCCGAGCCGCCTGCTGGCGGCAGACAGCTTCCGCCGCGAGGCGGCCCCCGAACTCTCCGCCGTGCGCCTGCTCGTGGTGGGCGACGTCATGCTCGACCGCTACTGGTTCGGCGACGTCTCGCGCATCTCGCCGGAAGCGCCGGTGCCGGTGGTGCGCATCGAGCGCCGCGAAGAACGCCTGGGCGGCGCCGCCAACGTGGCGCGCAATGCCGCCGCGCTGGGCGCCCACACCGGCCTGCTGGGCGTGACCGGCAACGACGAAGCCGGCGACGAAGTCGAGAAGCTCCTGAAGGGCGCCGGCATCCACAGCTACCTGAAGCGCGACGACGCCATCTCCACCATCATCAAGCTGCGCGTCATCGGCCGCCAGCAGCAGATGGTCCGCATCGACTTCGAGGACGCGCCCACCGAGACCGTGCTGCGCGACAAGCTCGACCAGTTCCGGGCGCTGCTGCCCAGCTACGACGTCGTGATCCTGTCGGACTACAACAAGGGTGCGCTGGTGAACGTGGCCGAGATGGTCAAAGAGGCGCGCGCGGCCGGCAAGATCGTGCTGGTCGACCCGAAGGGCGACGATTTCACCCCTTACCGCGGCGCCACCATCCTGACCCCGAACCGCTCGGAACTGCAGCGCGTGGTGGGCGGCTGGAAGACCGAGGAGCAGCTGAGCGCCAAGGCCCAGGCCCTGCGCGCCGAGCTGGGCCTGACGGCCTTGCTGGTGACCCGTTCGGAAGAGGGCATGAGCCTGTACACCGCCGACGAGGTGCTGCACGTGCACGCCGAGGCGCGCGAGGTCTTCGACGTCTCGGGCGCCGGCGACACCGTGATCGCGACGCTCGCGGCGATGCTGGGCGCGGGCGCACCGCTGGACGAAGCGCTGGCCACCGCCAACCGCGCCGGCGGCATCGTGGTCGGCAAGCTCGGCACCGCGACCGTCACCCGCGAGGAACTGTTCCCCGGTTGAACTTGGCTTGAGCCTGCTCAATCCCGGGCCGTCAACGGTGGCCCGGCAACGCCGTTAGTGCTGGGATGGAGGGCGCCGCCGTCCATCGACTGACAACCTACGGAGAACATTCAATGATCAAGAAACTGGTACTCGCTGTTGCCGCGCTGCTCGCTTCGACCGGGATCGCCTTTGCCCAGGTGGACGTCAACAAGGCCGATGCGGCTGCGCTCGACGGCATCAAGGGCGTGGGACCGAGCATGTCGAAGATGATCCTCGACGAGCGCGCCAAGGGCGAGTTCAAGGACTGGGCCGACTTCCAGGGCCGCATCAAGGGCGTGAAGGGCAAGAAGGCCATGAAGCTGTCCGAGGCGGGGCTGGTGGTCAACGGCAAGCCGATGGAGGCGTCGGCGGCCAAGCCGGCCAAGGCGGTGAAGGCAGAGAAGGCCTCGGCCAAGGCGGACGCCAAGGCCAAGCCGGCCGAGCAGAAGGCAGCAATGTAATACCAGCACGACCAATCCACCAGAAAACCCACAAGTCGGCTTCCGACTTGTGGGTTTTTTATTGCGTACCTGCAGAACGATATTGACCCGCCTCCTTGCAAGAAATAAATGACGAAATTGAGCAAAAAGACGGCGCACGTGCTATATTCGTTGCCATTAAGAAATTAAAGTTGCTGTTTACTCATTTCCAATGGATTAATGAAGCTTATATGACAACAAAGTCCCTCACCATCGGCAAGCGCCTGGCAATTGGCTACGGCGCCGTTTTCTTCCTGATGATCGTCCTGACCGCGCTGGCCATCAGCCGCGTCGGCCAGATCGACAGCATCCTCACCCATATCAACGATGTCAACAACGTCAAGCAGCGCTACGCGATCAATTTTCGCGGCAGCGTGCATGACCGTGCGATTGCGCTGCGCGACGTGGTGCTGGCAGCCGATCCTGCCGGGGCTGCGGAGGCCGTGACCCTGATCCGTACCCTGGATGAGAACTATGCGCGTTCGGCCGAGCCGATGGACAAGCTGTTCGGCGAGCTGAAGGAAATCCTGCCGGCCGAGACCGAGGCGCTGGCGGCGATCAAGGAGCAGGAGCGCCGCGCCAAGCCGCTGATCGAGCAGGTGATCGCGCTGCACGCCGCCGGCCAGGCCCAGGAAGCCGCCGCGCTGCTGTCGCGGCAGGCGGCGCCGGCCTTCGTCGGCTGGCTGGCGAGCATCAATCGTTTCATCGACCTGCAGGAAAAGCTGAACAACGAACAGGCGGCCGGCGCGCGCGACATGGCGTCCGGCTTCTTCGGCTGGATGACCCTGCTTTGCCTGGGCGCGATCGTGGCCGGCGGGCTGGGCGCGTGGACCATCTCGCGCGGCCTGCTGCGCCAGCTCGGCGGCCAGCCGGACTATGCCGCATCGATCGTGGGCGCCATCGCCGCGGGCGACCTGGGCGTGCAGATCGAGACCGCGCCGGGCGACCGCAGCAGCCTGCTGTTCGCCATGAAGGGCATGCGCGACAGCCTGGTGTCGATCGTCGCGCAGGTACGCAACGGCACGCTCGGCATTGCCAGCGTATCGACCGAGATCGCGAGCGGCAACCGCGACCTGTCCGGCCGTACCGAGCGCCAGGCCGGCACGCTGGAAGCGACCGCCGCCTCGGTCGAACAGCTCACCGCGACCGTGCGCCAGAATGCCGACAACGCCCACCAGGCGAATGCGCTGGCCGAATCGGCCTCCACGGTGGCACTGCGCGGCGGCGCGGTCGTTGCCCAGGTGGTCGAGACCATGGCCTCGATCAACGAATCGTCGAAGAAGATCGTGGACATCATCGGCGTAATCGACGGCATCGCGTTCCAGACCAATATCCTGGCGCTGAATGCCGCAGTGGAAGCGGCCCGTGCGGGCGAGCAGGGCCGTGGCTTTGCCGTGGTGGCGACCGAAGTGCGCAACCTGGCCCAGCGCTCCGCGGCCGCCGCAAAAGAGATCAAAGGCCTGATCGGCAATTCGGTCGAGCGCGTCGATGCCGGGGCCCGGCTGGTGGACGAAGCCGGCGCCACGATGAACGACATCGTGGCCTCGGTGCGCCGCGTGACCGACATCATGGCCGAGATCACCCGCGCCAGCGCCGAGCAGAGCGCCGGCATCGGCCAGGTCAACACCGCCATCGGGCAGATGGACGAAGCCACGCGCCAGAATGCGACCCTGGTGCAGCAGGCAACTGCCGCGGCCGCCTCGCTGGAGGAAGAGGCCGAGCGCCTGGCCGCGGTGGTCAGCGTGTTCCGCCTGGACGCCGCGAACGACGGCACGCCGGCGGCGCAGGCCCGGCTGGCGCTCGCCGCACGCTGATCGGTGCAAGGAGGACGGCAAGGGCTGCCGGGACGGCCCTTGTCGCCGCGGCGTGCACGGGCGGCATGTATTGACTGACACCAATCAATCCGCATGAGAAGATGTGCTTGTCTTTGCACATCACGACTAGAAAGGTACTCATGCCTCACGCCCGCATCTCTTCCTCCCTGCTGGCCGCACTGCTCGCCCTTGCCGCCGGCGCCGCCACGGCCGCGACCGCAAGCCCGGCCGACAGCGCAGCCGCCCCCGACCTCAAGCGCCAGCAGCCGCAGATCAACAAGATCCTGGCCGAGGTCTCGCCCAAGCGTATCGAGGCCTATGTGGCCAAGCTGGTCGGCTTCGGCACCCGCCACACGATGTCGGAAACGGAATCCGACACCCGCGGCATCGGCGCCGCGCGCCGCTGGATCAAGGCCGAGCTGGAGCGCTGCGGCGCCGGCACGCCGCTGCAGGTGGCCTTCGACAGCCACATCGCCCCGGTGTCGGCGCGCATCTCGCGCCCGACCGAGATCGTCAACGTGGTGGCCACGCTGCCGGGCACCCAGGAAGCCTCGAAGGACCGCCTGTACGTGGTCAGCGGCCACTACGATTCGCGCGTCACCGACGTCATGAACTACACCGACGACGCGCCGGGCGCCAACGACGACGCCTCGGGCACCGCCGCCGTGATGGAGCTGGCCTGCGTCATGGCCAAGTACAAGTTCGACGCCACCCTGGTCTTCATGACCGTGGCCGCGGAAGAGCAGGGCCTGCTGGGCGCGCGCCACTGGGCCGAGCAGGCGCGCAAGAACAACCTGAACGTCGCGGGCATGCTCAACAACGACATCATCGGCAGCTCGCGCTCGGACAAGGGCAAGGTCGACAACACGCAAGTGCGCCTGTTCTCGCAGAGCATCCCGGCCACCAAGGAAATGAGCGATGCCGTGCGCCAGCTGGTGGCCACCGGCGGCGACAGCGATTCGCTCACCCGCCAGCTGGCCCGCTACACCAAGGAGCACGGCGAGCGCTACGTGAAGGGCTTCAAGGTCTCGGTGATCCACCGCGCCGACCGCTACCTGCGCGGCGGCGACCACATGCCCTTCCTGGAGCAGGGCTACGCCGCGGTGCGCTTTACCGAGCCTGCCGAGGACTTCTCGCACCAGCACCAGGACCTGCGTACCGAAAACGGCAAGGTGTACGGCGACCTTATCAAGTTCAATGACTACGACTACATCGCCAAGGTGACGCGGGTGAACGCGGCGACGCTGGCCTCGCTGGCGCTGGCCCCGGCGGCGCCGCAGAACGTCAAGCTGCGCACCGACAAGCTGACCAACGACTCGACCCTGGTGTGGCAGGCGAATGCCGAACCGGACGTGGCCGGCTACCGGATCGTCTGGCGCGATACCACCGCGGCCGACTGGCAGGGCTCGAAGTGGGTCGGGAACGTCACCGAGGCAACCATTGATTTGTCGAAGGACAATGTATTCTTCGGCGTGCAGGCAGTCGACAAGGACGGCAACGTGAGCGTCGCCACCTACCCGCTGCCGCAACGCTGATCCGGCAGCACCGTGGCCGGCCTCCGGGCCGGTCCGGGGCGGCGCCATACGCCAGCTTGCTGTCCGGATTAGAATAGCGGTTTAGGAAATCGCGAGAGAGCAAGGAATGGCTTACAAGACCATCGAAGATACGATCGGCAACACCCCGCTGGTGCAGCTCGTGCGCCTCCCCGGCGCGGATGCGGCTGCCCGCAACAACATCATCCTCGGCAAGCTCGAAGGCAACAATCCCGCCGGTTCCGTCAAGGACCGCGCCGCCATGTCGATGCTGCGCGGCGCCGAGCAGCGCGGCCTGATCAAGCCGGGCGACACCCTGATCGAAGCCACCAGCGGCAACACCGGCATCGCGCTGGCGATGGCGGCCGCCATCCGCGGCTACAAGATGGTGCTCCTGATGCCCGACAACCTGTCGGTCGAGCGCCGCCAGAGCATGGCGGCCTATGGCGCCCGGATCATCCTGACGCCGAAATCGGGCGGCATGGAATACGCGCGCGACATGGCCGAGCAGATGCAGAAGAACGGCGAGGGCATCATCCTCGACCAGTTCGGCAACCAGGACAATCCGCGCGGCCACTACGAAACCACCGGCCCGGAAATCTGGCGCGATACCGAAGGCCGCGTCACCCACTTCGTGAGCGCCATGGGCACGACCGGCACCATCATGGGCGTGTCGCGCTACCTGAAGGAACAGAACGAGGCGATCCGCATCATCGGCGCCCAGCCGGAAGAAGGTTCGTCGATTCCCGGCATCCGCAAATGGCCGGAAGCCTACCTGCCGAAGATCTACGAGAAGGCGCGCGTGGACCAGGTCGAGCCGGTGAGCCAGGCCGCAGCCGAGCAGATGGCGCGCCGCCTGGCGGCCGAGGAGGGCATCTTCTGCGGCATCTCGGCGGCGGGCGCCTGCGAAGTGGCGCTGCGCATCTCGCAGACGGTCGAGAATGCGACCATCGTGTTCGTCGTGTGCGACCGCGGCGACCGCTATCTTTCCACCGGTGTGTTCCCGGCCTGAGGTAGAAAAGTCTGCTTTGACAGGAGGTAATGTCTGTTACACTGACGAAACAGAAGTTGGGAGACTCGCCTGCTAATGATGCCCTGCCGGCATTCTAGGCGACATGCGAAGCGCAGGCTCATCGAGGATCGGTATTTCCCTGCCATGTATCAGCAAGAGCACCTCATGGCGGCCGCGGCCGCGGCCGGCAAGCACAAGGTACTGGTCATCGACGACCAGCCCATCAATCTCCGCAGCGTTTACCAGACCCTCGGCTCCGAGTATGAAGTCCTGATGGCTACCGGGGGCGAGGCCGGCATCGCGGCCTGCCGCCAGCACCGGCCGGATCTGGTACTGCTCGACCTGGTGATGCCTGGGATCGGGGGCATCGAGGTGGCGCAGCGCCTCAAGGCCGATCCTGCGACCGCGGCGATTCCCCTGATCTTCGTCACGGCCAGCACCGACAGCGAGCAGGAATCGGCATGCTGGGAAGCGGGCGCGGTGGACTTCGTCACCAAGCCTTTCAATCCGATGACGCTGCGCCGGCGCGTCCAGGTGCATCTGGCGCTCAAGCTGCAGGCCGACCTGTTGCAGCGGATGGCGTATATCGATGGCCTGACCGAGATCCCGAACCGGCGCTATTTCAACGAGCGCATCACGGCGGAAGCGGCGCGCGCCCAGCGCGAAGGCGCGGCGCTGGTGCTGATGCTGGCCGACGTCGACTTTTTCAAGCGCTACAACGACCATTATGGACACCAGGCCGGCGACGCCTGTCTGCGGCAGGTGGCCGGCGCGTTGCAGCGCAGCCTGCATCGCCCCAACGACTTCGTGGCGCGCTATGGTGGCGAGGAATTCGCGCTGCTGGCGCCGGGAGCCGGATGCGTGTCCGCGCAAGCGCTGGCGGACACGCTGTGCAGCGCAGTGCGGGCGTTGGCATTGCCGCATGCCGCCTCCGAGGTCGCTCCCTGCGTCACCGTCAGCATCGGAATCGTCTGCGTGGAGGACGCCGAGCGCTTCGACGTCGATTCCCTGTTGCGCCGCGCTGACGAACAACTGTACCGGGCCAAGGCCGCGGGCCGCGACCGGGCCTGCATCGCGAGCGCATGAAGGGCCGGCTGTTCCAGTTGCCGGCGCTCCTGATCGCCGTCGCCGGCGCCGCGCTCAGCATCGCCGGCGCACGCTACCAGCAACAGGACAACCGGCAGGTGATCGAGCGTCGCCTCGAGCGCATGCTGGACGACGCCAGCGACGGCATCCATGCCCGCCTCCAGGGCTACCGCCAGGTGCTGCGCGGGATACAGGGGCTGCTGCTGGTGGTTGGCCCGGACCAGATTGCGCCCCAGCAGCTGACGCGCTATCTCGCCACCATCGACCTGACGCGTGAATTCCCCGGGGCGCGCGGCTTCGGCTTCGTGCGGCGGGTCGCCCCGGAACACGAGGCAGCCTACCTGGCGCGCCAGCGCAGCCTGCACGGCAGCTTCGCGCTGCGCCAGTTCGTGCCGGGCGGCGGCGAGCGCTTCGTGATCCAGTTGATCGAGCCGCTCGACGGCAACCGCGTCGCGCTCGGGCTGGACCTGGCGTCGGAACCGAACCGGCGGCGCGCGGCACTGGCGGCGATGCGCAGCGGCGCCCCGCAGCTGACCGCGCCGATCACGCTGGTCCAGCCCGGCTCGGTCGCGGGCCAGGCCTTTCTGCTGCTGGTACCGGTGTACGAGCAGGGAACGCTGCCGGCGCCGGCCGAGCGCGCCGCGCGGCTGGTCGGCTGGACCTATACGCCCTTGCAGGTCGACACCATCCTGCGCGCGCTGATCGATCCGGCCGAGCCGGTGACGCTCGGCCTGGTGGACGTTACGGCCGGCGCCCAGGACGTGGTGCTGCCGGTGGCGGCGCCCGGCCCCGACACGGTGCAGGCACGCACTGATATCGAGGTATTTGGGCGCCGCTGGCGCCTGACCCTGAGCGCCGGCGAGGCCTTCTTCACGCAGCAGGGAATGACGCGGCCGGCGACCGTGCTGGCGCTCGGACTGTCCGCCAGCGCCGCGCTGGCGGCCCTGGCGCTGCTGGCCGCGTCCGGGCGGGGGCGCAAGCAGGAACTGCGCGCCGGCCAGGCCAGGCTGGCGGCGATCGTCGACAGCTCGATCGACGCGATCGTCGGCAAGGACCTGGATGGACGCATCACCAGCTGGAACCGCGGCGCCGAAACGCTGTTCGGCTACAGTGCCCAGGAAGCGCTTGGCCGCACCGCCGCCGAGCTCCTGATTCCTGCCGATCGCATCGAGGAGGAAAACCGCATGCTGGCCTGGCTGACCGAGCGTCCCGCCGTGGCCGACCTCGAGACGCAGCGACGTCACAAGGATGGCCACCTGATCGATGTCTGGCTGGCGGTTTCGCCGGTGCGCGCGGCCGATGGCAGCGTGGATGGCCTGGCGGTCACGGTACGCGACATCACCGAGCGCAAGGCGGCCGAGGACCGGGTGCGCGCCGCCAACGCCCGCCTGGAGGAGACCGTGGCGAGCCGCACCGCCCAGTTGAGCCAGCTGAATGCGCTGCTCGGTGGCGTGCTGGACGCCGCGACCGGCGTGGCGATCGTGGCCACCGACGCCGACGGCAGGATTACCGTCTTCAACCGCGGGGCCGAGCTGATGCTGGGATATCCGGCCAGCGAGATGATCGGCCGCGCCACGCCCTTGCAATTCCATGATCCGGACGAGGTGGCCGCGCGCGCTGCCGAGCTCAGCGTCAGCGAGGGCCGCCCGGTCGCGGGCTTCGCCACCTTCGTCACCGCAGCCGCGCATGCGGGTTCCGAGACGCGCGAATGGACCTATGTACGGCGCGACGGCAAACACATCACGGTATCGCTGATCGTCAGCGCGATCCGCGCCGCAGGTGGCGCCATCGATGGCTACCTCGGCGTGGCGGTCGACGTCACGGCGCGCAAGGAGCTGTTGGCGTCGCTACGCGAGGCCAAGGAGCAGGCCGATGCCGCCAGCGATGCCAAGTCGACCTTCCTGGCCAACATGAGCCACGAGATCCGCACGCCGCTCAATGCGGTGCTCGGCATGCTGCAGCTGCTGCAGATGACCCGGCTCGACAACCGCCAGCGCGACTATGCGGGCAAGGCCGAACAGGCGGCGCAGGCGCTGCTGCAGCTGCTCAACGACGTGCTCGACTACTCGAAGATCGAAGCGGGCAAGCTGATGCTGGACCCGCACCCGTTCGAATTCGACGGCCTGATGCGCGATCTTGCCACCATCCTGTCCGGCAACCAAGGCGGCAAACCGGTCGAGCTGTTGTTCGACCTGGATCCGCGCCTGCCCGCTTGCCTGGTGGGCGACCGCCTTCGCCTGCAGCAGATCCTGATCAATCTTGCCGGTAATGCCTTGAAGTTCACCGAGCGCGGCACGGTCACGGTCGGCGCCGAACTGCTGGAGCAGGGCGCGGGCGCGGTGCGCATCCGGATCGCCGTGCAGGATACCGGGATCGGCATCGCCTCCGACCAGCGCGAGCGCATCTTCGAGGGCTTCACCCAGGCGGAAGCATCGATTTCTCGCCGTTTCGGCGGCACCGGACTGGGCCTGGTGATCTGCCGGCGCCTGCTGGCGCAGATGGGCTCGGATCTGCAGCTGGACAGCACACCCGGCGTTGGCAGCCGCTTCTGGTTCGACCTGGCACTGGAAACCGCGCCGTCGCCGCCGGCCGCCGTGCGCGCCGCGCTGCGAGTACTGGTGGTGGATGACAACCCTGACACTGGCCGGACCCTGGCGCGGATGATGCGGGGGCTGGGTTGGGATGCCACGCTGGCTGGCGGCGGCGCCGAGGCGCTGGCGCTGTTGCAGGAGCCGGAGCGTCGTTTCGACGTGATTCTGCTCGACTGGCGCATGCCGGGACTCGACGGCATCGATACCGCCCATGACATCCGGCGCGGCTGCGCGCAGGCGCCGGTCGTGCTGATGGTGACGTCGGCCGGACGTGAGATGCTGCTGGCCAGCCACGACAGCGATGGCGAAGCGCCGTTCGCCGGGGTCCTGACCAAGCCGGTGACCCCGCGCCTGATCGCGGACGCGGTGGCGCGCGCGCTGGCCGACCCTGCGCCGATGCCCGCGCCGCGGCGGACGCGCCGGCTGGCCGGCATGCGTATCCTGGTGGTGGAGGACAATGCGGTGAATCGCCAGGTCGCGCGTGAGCTGCTCGAGAGCGAAGGAGCCCAGGTGAGCGTCGCCGAAGACGGCCTCCAGGGCCTCGAGCAGCTGCTCGGAGCCAGCATGCTGCCCGATGCGGTACTGATGGACATGCAGATGCCGGTGATGGACGGCTTGGAAGCGACGCGCCAGATCCGCCGCGCGCTCGGCGAATCGCTGACCATCATCGCGATGACCGCAAATGCGGGCGCGGGCGACCGCATACGCTGCCTGGACGCCGGCATGAACGGACACCTCGGCAAGCCGATCGCGCTGGAGGCGCTGGTGCGGGCCTTACGCCCGGCCGTCGGCAAGGACGACGGGACGCCCGGCGCGTCGAACACCGTGGCCGGCGCCCCGATGCGCGAGGCGCTGGCACGCTTCGGCGACGATGCCGCCGTCTACCTGCGCAGCCTCGACACCTTCCTGCCCGAGGCAGTGACGTTGATGGCGCAGGCCCGTTCCGCACTCGATGCCGGGGAGCGCGCCGCCGCTGGCGCGGCCATCCATAGCCTGAAGGGGGCGGCGGCCACCATCGGCGCGCGCGCGCTGGCCGTGACGCTGGGCGGCGTGGAGGGGCGCTTCATGGCTGGCGAGGAAGACGCCGACCTGCTGGCGGCGTTGCTGCCCATCACGCCTGTGGCCTTGGAGGAGGAATGCACGCGCTTGCGCGACGCCGTCCTGTCCGCCCGCCCCCGGCCTGACCCCGAAGGCGTCGCGCCGGCGACCAGCGGCGAACTGCAGGAGCTCGGCCGCTGGCTGGCCGACGGCAACATGCGTGCGCTCTCGATCGGCGAACGCATTGGCGCGAACGCCGCGCCTGGCTCCATCGAAGGGGTGCTGGCCGCGCAAATCGCGGGCTGCGACTTCGCCGCAGCCCGCGCCACTCTCGCACGCCTGCAAGGCGGCACGCCGAGGATGCCGTAAACGACGCGAGCCACCCCGTTGGGTGGCTCGAACCGTGTCAAGCAAGAAGAGCAAGCGGGCGCGTCCAAACGGGCGCGCCACGTTCGCTTCACGCGGCCGGAAGTCCCGCGCGGATTACGCCTCTTTCGGGGCGGCGCCTTCCTTCGGCTTGAACTGCTTGTCGCTGATGCGGAACTTGGCGCGGCGGTCGCCCATGAGGTAGCGCAGGTCGCGGATCGACAGGTCGCTCACTTCGTGCATGCGGATCAGGAGCGATGCGCCGACCGGCAGGCGGTGGTGGCGGATCTTCGAGATCACCGGCGGCGCCACTTCCAGCGCGCGCGACAGGGCAGCGTCGTTCTTCAGGCGCAGGTTCTCGATCAGGGTGTCGAGCAGGCGGTTCGGGTTGTACTGCAGGAGCTCATCGGATTCCGAATCGCTATTCATATCAATGCCGACTTGGTTTGTCATGATTCAATATCCTATTTTTGGGTTGGACGGAGCCCCATGCGGCGCTCGGCTCCAGGCTTAGGTATTTCGTAATTTTCTATTCAATTGTACAACTAATTTCTAATCTGATACTTAGTAGCAATAAAAATCAGATGACCTCAATCAGTATTGTTGTCTTATCGCAACAATAGCCGCAATGCAATTCTCTCACAAACTCACGGAAATAATAATTGTTTTTTGATTAATCGCGAGTGTATAGGCTAGGGCGTTTTGATGCCGCACAGTATGGAAAATCCTGACAGGCTGACAACAAAACCGGGAGTATGGAAATATTGCAGATGTTTCTACAGAGAATCTGCAGAAAAGACTTGCATACCCCCGGGGAGTATAGGGGGGCGCAAGGGGCTCAGAAGGAGCGGATGGGTAGCAGTTCCGTTACAAATCGATACAAAGTTTCCTGCCGGGCAATGCTCAGCCGCCGCGCGAGGCGCGTACGGCACGGCCAAGTTCGATGACCGACATGGCATAGAAATAACTGCGGTTGTACTTGGTGATGGCAAAGAAGTTATCGTCCGCCACCCAGTACTCGGTGGGCTCGGCGCCGTTCTGCAGATCCACCAGCCCGTACAGGCGCTCGGCGGGCAGGGCGCCATTCACCACCACGCCCGCGGCGCGCAGCTCTTCCGGGCGCAGGGTGGCGGCCAGTCCGCGCTCGAGCAGCGGCTCCCAGGCGCGGTTCGGTGATACGTCGGCCGGGGTGGCCGGGCTGCCGCGGTGCTCCGGGTTCCAGCCATGCTGGATCAGGAAGTTCGCCACGCTGCCGATCGCGTCGTCCGGCGAACCGCGCAGGTCGATCTGGCCATCGCCATTGAAATCCACGCCATACTTCAGGATGTTGCCGGGCATGAATTGCGGCATGCCGACCGCGCCGGCAAACGATCCCAGCAGCGAGAACGGCTCGAGCTTGTGCTCGCGCGCGAACAGCAGGGTATTCGCCAGTTCGCTGCGGAAGAAGGCCATGCGGCTGCTGCGGTTCGGGGTTTCCGGATAGGCGAAGGCGAGCGTCGCCAGGGTATCGAGCACGCGGAACTTGCCGGTGTCGCGCCCGTAGATGGTCTCGACGCCGATGATGCCGACGATGATGTCGGCCGGCACCCCATACGCGGCTTCCGCGCGCGCCAGCGCATCCGCATTCTCGTTCCAGAAGCGCACGCCGGCGGCGATGCGGATCGGTTCGATGAAGCGGTCGCGGTAGGCCTGCCAGTTCTTCGGCTTGCCCGGCGGGGCCGGCTTGACCAGCTGGACCGCCGAATCGATGAAGCGGGCCTGGCCGAACAGCGATTCGAGGCCGGCGCGGTCGAAGCCGTGCCGGGTGCTCATCTCGTCGATGAAGTCGCGCACCGCCTGCCATTCGAGGAAGTTGTGGTGCTCGCCGTCGTAGTCGATCGCGGCCGCCGCCGGGGCCGCTTTCAGGACCCTGGTCGAGCGGATCGAGACGCGCTTGCCGGCCTTGCCGGAAGCCGCGTCTTTCTTGCCTTTGGCCTTGGCGGCCGTTTTGCTTTTGCTGGATGCCTTGGTCTTGGCGCTTGCGGTACGGACGTGCGGATCTTTCGCGGCGGCCAGCGCCTGCCCGGCGGGGGCGAAGGCGATTGCCAGCGCGGCAAACAGGGGAACGATCGGTTTCATCTGACTTGCGACAGTAATCTCTTCAGGGTAGCGGCCAGCTGCCGGTCGCGCAAGGAGAGCGATCCGGGCTGGGGCGGCGCATAGCGCCAGGCGCTGTAGCGGCGCAGGAACTCGGCGGCGGCGTGACGCGATGGCGGCGCCAGCGCCTGCGTGGCCGCGATCCGGGCCGCATAGGCGGTGGGCCCTTCGTCCGCTGCACGTGCCAGGCCCGCATGCAGGTGAGCCAGGCGCTTGCATAGGGAAGAGTATAGCGCCTCGACCGGATTAATTTCCCTACGGAGATACAAAATTCTAGCCAGAAGCAACAATCCGGCCCCCAGCGTGATCAAGGCGGCAATCCGCCAGCCGGCCAGGTTCGACTGCAGGCTCTGCAGGAAGCTGCGCTGGCGTTCCGGCGTGTAGTTCAGTACCCACTGGTTCCAGCCGTTGTTCACCGCGCCGAGCGCATTGCGCAGGCGGCCCAGCAGCGAGTCGCCGCTGCCGCCGAACATCGACAGGCCGCGCAGCGCGTCGATGCCGAACGGCGCCGCCGGCGGCACCGCGGCCGCCAGGTTCTGGCGCACCCGCTCTGGCGCCACGGCGGCGGTCGGGTCGACCCGTACCCAGCCGCGCCCGCGCAGCCAGACCTCGGCCCAGGCGTGGGCATCGGACTGGCGCACCGTCAGGTAGCCGTCGATCGGATTCAGCTCGCCGCCCTGGTAGCCGGTGACCACGCGCGCCGGGATGCCGGCCGCCCGCATCAGGAACACGAAGGCGCCGGAATAGTGTTCGCAGAAACCGGCGCGGGTGCCGTACAGGAATTCGTCGACCGAGTGGCGGCCCAGCAGCGGCGGCTCCAGCGTGTAGCTGTAGGGCTGTTCGCGGAACTGGCGCAGCACCTGCTCGACGCGGCGCGCCGGCAGCGGCTCCTTGCGCAGCGCCAGGCCGGCCGCCAGGGCCTTGGGGTTGTAGCCGTAGGGGAGCAGCAGCCACTGGTTCGGGTCGTCGAGGGCCTCGCGCCCGTCCAGCGCGTATTCCGGGTAGGAGATCATCGTATAACGCACGCGCTGCGCCAGCGGCCGGTCGGTGCTCAGCTCGAGCTGGTGCGAGGCGCGCGTGCGGTAGCCCGGCAGCTCCGGCATGTGGCCGGGCATCTCGAGCGTGAAGATCCAGCGCGTGTCCGAGGGCTCCAGCGTGATCTCGTAGCGCCGCGCCTGGCCGCGCACCCGCAGCGAGGTGCCGGAGCGGGTGGCGATCGAGCCGCCGCGGGTCCAGGCGGTGCCGTCGAAGGCGTCGAGCACCAGGCCGCGCCAGTACAGCTGCGCCTTGGGCGGCACCGGACCCTCGAAGCGCACCCGGAAGGCCGGTTCGCCCGACATGGCCAGGTTCGACATCTGGCCCGGCGCCATGCGGTCCGACAGCCCCGACTTGCCGCCGCCGCTGCCCCCCGCGCCCGGCATGCCCCACAGCGGTCCGCCCAGGCGCGGGAACACGAAGAACAGCGCCACCGCGATCGGCGCCGCGAACAGCAGCATCCTGGCGCCGATCGCCAGGCGCGCGCGCAGCGGCGGCACCTTGCCGGTGAACTGGAAGGACATCTGGGTGGTGAGCAGGGCCAGGACCGCCGCCACCATCAGGAGCGCGGTGCCGATGCCCTGGGCGTAGAAGAAGTTGGTCAGCACCAGGAAGAAGCACAGGAAGATCACCACGTACAGGTCGCGCCGCGCGTGCATCTCGAGCATCTTGAAGGCGACCAGCAGCACCAGCATGGCGACCCCGGCGTCGCGCCCGATCAGGGATTTGTAGCTGAACTGGACGCCGGCCATCGCCAGCGCGGCGATCGGCAGCAGCACCAGGGGCGAGGGCATGCGCTTGCCGCGCAGCGTGATCGCGCCGCGCCAGGCCAGCGTGGCGGCGCACAGCAGCGACACCCACGGCGGCAGGTGGCTGGCGTGCGGCGCCAGCACCAGCACCGCGCTCCCCAGCAGGAGCAGGGTGTCGGCCTTGTCCCTCGGCAGGCGCGCCAGCGAGGACGGCAGTTTCATGCCGCCTCCCTGAGGCCGTACAGGGCCAGGGCGCGCAGGCAGGCCGCCTGGTGGGCGGCGCCGTTGCCGGCATCGTAGCGCACCGCCCCGAGCCGGAAGGCGTAGGGCAGGGCGCGCTGCTCGGCATCCAGCACCCAGCGCGTCATGCGCGACAGGCGCAGCTCCAGGTCGAGATGCGCGGGCAGCAGCGCGAAGTCGAGCAGCAGTTCGTCGCCCACGCCGCCTTCGAAGTGCTTGGTGACGAGCTGGCCGCCGAGGGTGGGGTCGAGGCGGGCGATCTGGCGCCAGGCCAGCTGGCGCGGCGAGTCGCCCGGCTGGTAGCTGCGCACGCCGGCGAAATCGTCGTTGCCTCCGGCCCGGCCGCTGCCGACTGCGCTGCCGCTCACAGGCAAGGGCGGTGCGCCTTCTTCCGGGCGCGGGTACACCAGGGCGCGGGTGGCGGGGCGCCAATAGCTCCAGGCGCGGAACAGGCCGAGCGGAAAGCGGGTGGACAGCACCACGCGCGCCGGCTCCAGCCAGCCGCGCGCGGCGGTCGGCACGGCCAGCATGACGGCGGCGCTGCCGTGGGCGCCGATGTCGGTGACGTGGCGCGGCTCGGCGACGTCGGCAAAATCGATCCAGACCCCATAGCGGGCCAGCGCGCCGCGGTTGGCGATGTGCAGTTCGAACTGCGCCTCCTGGCCGGCGAAGACGCCTGGCACGCGGCCTTGCTGCAGGGCCAGGTGGGCCAGGTTACGGTAGGTGAAGACCATGTCGACCAGCGCACACGACAGCGCCAGGAAGGTCAGCGCGAAGCCCAGGCCGAGGGTGTAGTTGATGGAACCGATCAAGAGCACCAGCAGCAGCACCGCGAAGCCGATGCCGGCGCGGGTAGGCAGGATGAACACGCGGCGCTGGCTCAGCACCACTTCGCCGGCATCGAGCGTGCCGTGGCGCGGCAGCCACTTGCCGGTGGTGCGCCGCAGCCAGCCCCGGAATCCGCCCCGGGGCCGGCCGCGGGAAGCACGCAAGGGGTCGCGGGATACGCCGTCTGCCATTTACACCGGAACCGATTTCTGCAGTTGCAGCACGAGGTCGCGGCTGGCCAGGGCCATGCCCTGGGCCGCCTTGAGCGGCCGCAGGCGGTGCGCGCAGACCGGCACCAGCACTGCCTGGATGTCCTCGGGGATCACGTGGTCGCGCCCCTCGAGCGCGGCCCAGGCGCGCCCGGCCTGCAGCAGCGCGATCGCGGCGCGCGGCGACAGGCCTTCGGCGAACAGGCCGTTCTGGCGCGACGCCTGGGCCAGCGCCTGCACGTAGGTGACCAGCGCCGCCGAGGCATGGATTTCCTTCAGCGCGCGTTGGGCCTGGGCCAGCTGCGCCGGCTGCATCGCCGGCTCCAGGGCCCGCAGCATGGCGCGGCGGTCCTCGCCCATCAGGAGGGCGCGCTCGGCGGCGGCGTCCGGGTAGCCCAGCGAGAGGCACATCAGGAAGCGGTCGAGCTGCGACTCGGGCAGCGGGAAGGTGCCGACCTGGTTGGCCGGGTTCTGGGTGGCGATCACGAAGAAGGGTTCGGGCAGGGGACGGGTGACGCCGTCGGCGCTGACCTGGCGCTCTTCCATGGCCTCGAGCAGGCCGGACTGGGTCTTGGGCGTGGCGCGGTTGATCTCGTCGGCCAGCAGCACCTGGGTGAAGATCGGGCCGGGGTGGAACACGAAGCCGCCGCTGTCGCGTTCGTAGACCGAGATGCCGGCCACGTCGGCCGGCAGCAGGTCGCTGGTGAACTGGACCCGGTTGAACTTCAGGCCGAGCGAGATCGCCAGCGCGTGCGCCAGCGTGGTCTTGCCGACGCCGGGCAGGTCTTCGAGCAGCAGGTGGCCGCCCGCCAGCAGGCAGGTCAGGGCCAGGCGGACCTGCTGGTCCTTGCCGACCACGACCTGGCTGACCTGGCGCGCGGCGGCATGCAGTTGATTGAACATGGTTGGGTTCCGGTGATTCGTTCGAAGCGGTGCTGCGTTTGCAAATAAAGCCGGCAAACAGGCTGTCAAGCCTGACAGGGCGAGCAGGACGGGGCAGCGTGCCGGCTCCCCGCATGGTAGATTAGCGCCATTGGCAAGCTTTATACTCCATCGGCAACAAGCCCGTGCACCGATTCTATGCGAGAACGGCCGCAAAGGTGTGCTATGGATGAGCTGGCACGAACCAAGCGGCAAACGACCAACGCGACGAGCACGATGAGCACAGCAATCTACAGCCACCCCGACTGTCTGCGGCACGAGATGGGCGACTGGCACCCCGAAGCGCCGGCGCGGCTGCAGGCGATCGACGACCAGCTGATCCTGGCGCGCCTGGACGGCCTGTTCGAGCAGCGCAGCGCGCCGCTGGCCGACCTCGAAGACGTCCTGCGCAACCATACGCCGGGCGCGGTGGCGCTGGTGCGCGACCAGGTGCCGGCCGAGGGCGACTACTATCCGCTCGACGGCGACACCATCCTGTGCCACCACAGCTACCGGGCGGCGCTGCGCGCGGCGGGCGCGGCGGTGGCGGCGACCGATGCCGTGATCGCCGGCGACATCGACAACGCCTTCTGCTCGGTCCGCCCGCCGGGACACCATGCAACCCCGACCGAGCCGATGGGTTTTTGCTTCTTCAATAACGTCGCGATCGCGGCGCGCCACGCGATGGAGGTGCACGGGCTGGAGCGCGTGGCCATCGTCGACTTCGACGTCCACCACGGGAACGGCACGGCCGCGGCCTTCCGCGACGACCCGCGGGTGCTGATGGTGAGCCTGTTCCAGCACCCGTTCTATCCCTACTGCGACCCGGAACCATACACGGCCACCAGCGTCAACGTGCCGGTGCCGGCCCTGTGCGACGGCGAAGCGGTGCGCAAGCTGGTCAACGAACTCTGGCTGCCGGCCCTGCATGCGCACAAGCCGCAGATGATCTTCATCTCGGCCGGCTTCGACGGCCACCGCGAAGACGACATGGGCGGCATCGGGCTGGTGGAGGCGGACTACGCCTGGATCACGCGCCAGATGATGGCGGTGGCGAAACAGTATGCCAAGGGGCGCATCGTCAGCTGCCTCGAGGGCGGCTACGCGCTGTCGGCGCTGGGCCGCAGCGTGGTGGCGCACCTGAGGGCGCTCGCCGAACTCGACTAGCGTGCGCGGCTGCCCGCGCAGGGCATCGGCAAGCTCGGCGCGGAACGTCCTGCGCGGTCTGCACATCTAATCCTTCACGGCTTCGCCACCTCATGCGCGGAGCAAACGACAAGGAGAAGAAAAGTGAGACCGATCCGTACCTTCTGCGCGCTGTTCCTGTTTCTGGCATTTACCTTCGCATCGGGCCTGGCAGGCGCCACCAACTACACCCTCTGGATCAACGGCCGGGCCGGCGGCGCCGTCGGCGCCGTCGGGAACTACGACGACTTCAGCTACTGGGGACCGGCCTCGACCCCGGCCGGCATCAACAAGAAGGCCGTCAACTGGGACGGCCGCAGCAGCATCGCTTCCCAGAGCGGCAAGGTGCGCGACGCGCTCGACTGCTTCTGCACCGGTGGCAACTGGTGCTACGTGGTCACCTACAGCGCCGGCGACCTGATGATGGGCTACCTGCTTGCCAACTACGGCGGCTCGACCCGCTTCAGGAAGAACGCCAGCCCTAACGCGAGCGGCGTGTGCGGTAACGGCGACGGCGGCACCCAGATCGGCTGGAACATCCGCTGGGTGCGCGCCGCGGCCGGCGCCGCGGGCGGCTCCGAACTGTCCGACGCCGGCTCCTGGACCACCTCCGAGCCGCTGGTGCAGGACCTGCGGACCACCACCGCGCGCGCCATGTACAACCACAACGCGACGCGCAACATCTGGTTCTACATGTACGCCGGCGCCAGGGGCACGCTGTACTCGGGCCTGCTGCCCGGCCAGGACGACGAGGTCGTCGCCTACCACAGCAGCGGCGGGGTGGCCGGCAGTGCGGGCCGCTCCCTGTGCAACCCGGGCGACTGGTTCTGCAACGACCTCACCCTCGGCACCGCCGACAACCAGGGCGGCAGCGCCAAGTGGAGCTATCACTCGGTGCTGTTCCGCGACGACGGCGAAGACTACAACCACTACACCAAGGGTAACTGGGGCGGGGTCGTGGGCGTCGTGCGCAATGCGGTGGTGAGCAGCGCGCAGTAGCCTTCCATGTCGCCCGGCAAACCTGGGGCAATGCCGCCGGCATTGCCCTTGCGCATGCACAATCTCCAATTAAAAAATGCGATGCCGGACGGCTTCACAACACTGCCAATCGTGCAAATTGACACGTCTGTATGTCGGGCGTACTGTCGATCTCAGCCGTAGTCTGGCGACAAACTGCGGCCAACAAAACCATAAAGGAGAAGACAGTGAGACAAATACGCATGTTGTGCGCGCTTTGCCTGATGTTGGTGACGAGCTGGGCGTCCGCCGCGAATTACACCCTCTGGATCAACGGTCGCACCGGCGGCGGCGCGATCGGCAACTACAACGATTTCACCTACTGGGGCCCGTCGACCACCGCGGCCGGCGTCAACAAGAAAGCCGTCAATTGGGACGGCCGCAGCAGCATCGCCTCGCAGAGCGGCTACGTGCGCAATGCGCTGGACTGCTTCTGCACCGGCAGCAACTGGTGCTACGTCGTCACCCACAGCGCCGGCGACCTGATGATGGGCTACACGATGGCCAACTACGGCGGCTCGGCGCGCGTCAAGAAGAACGCCAGCCCGAACAGCAGCGGCGTATGCGGCAACAGCGACGGCAGCTCGCAGACCGGCTGGAACATCAAGTGGGTGCGCGCCGCCTCCGGCGCGGGCGGCGGCTCGGAGCTGTCGGACGCCGGCTCCTGGACCACCTCGGAACCGCTGGTGCAGGACCTCAAGACCACCACCGCGCGCGCCATGTACAACCACAACACCACCCGCAACGTCTGGTTCTACATGTACGCGGCCGCCAAGGGCACCGCCTATTCGGGCATCCTGCCGGGCCAGGACGACGAGGCCGTCGCCTATCACAGCACCGGCGGCGTGGCCGGCAGTGCCGGCGGCTCCTACTGCAACCCGAGCGACTGGTTCTGCAACGACCTGACCCTCGGCACCGCGGCCAACGAGGGCGGCAGCGCCAAGTGGAGCTACCACTCGGTGGTCTTCCGTGACGACAGCGAAGCCTACAACCACTACGCCAACGGCAACTGGGGCGGGATCGTGGGCGTCGTGCGCAGCGCCGTGGTGAACAGTGCCCTCTAGGCCGCACCGTGCACTGATCGGGCCGGGCGTGGCGGTCGCGGTGGCGCTCGCCGTCGCGCTCGGCCTGTGGCTCGGCCGCGGCGAGCCCGCGCCGCCGCCCCAGGCGGCGTCGAGCCCGCCGCCGTCCGGTCCGCAGTTCTTCGGTCAGGTGGCCGCCGCCGGCGCCCCGCCGGTCCCCGGTGAGCGCGCCGAGCGGCGCCGCCAGCTGCTGGAACAGGTCCAGCTCGCCGACCACACCTATTGCAGCTACCGCGAAGGCAGCAAGTACCCGAACGAGTCGCGCCCCGCCGCGCAGAACCCGGACCAGCTGCAGCCGAACCAGCCGATCGCCGAGATGAACCCGATGCGGCTCGAGGGCGGCGGCAGCGACGCCAATGTCTTCCTGCAGACCTCGCAGTCGCATGTGTACCTGGCCGCCGGCGAAGCCGCCGCGTTCTCGCTGCGCGCGGTGAACGCGCAAGGAGCAAGCGTGCCGCTCGTGATCACGCGCGCGGTGGCGCAGGGCATGACCTATGGGAACAGCCGCCCGACGCCCCAGGTGGCGCTGTCTTTCGCGGACGATGGCAGCGGCGCCGATCCGGTGGCAAACGACAATGCCTTCGCCGGCATCCTGGCGCCGGGCCAGACCGGCCTGGCGGGTTTCCACGGCACCATCCGCACCGAAGTGCGCTACAGCGCCGGCGGACGCAAGGGCTTGGCCCTGTTCGACGTGATCTATACGCCGGTGCTGCCGGCCAGCTGGACCGGCCAGGTGCGCGAAGCGGTCGAGAACGGCTCGCTGAGCTTTTACCTGGGCCTGGACGTGCGCCAGCCCGGCCGCTACGTCGTGACCGGCCGGGTCGACGATGCGCGCGGGCGGCCTTTCGCGCTGGCTAACTTCAACGAGCTGCTCGGGGCCGGCGCGCGCGAAGTGAAGCTGACCGTGTTCGGCAAGCTGATGACGGACGAGCGGCCGGCGCTGCCCTTGCGCTTGCGCGACGTGGACGGCTACCTGCTGCGCGAGAACGTCGACCCGGACCGCCTGCTGGTGCCGCGCCTCGCGGGGCCGGTGTTCGCCAGCCGCACCCGCAGCATGAAAGGGGTGTCGGACGCGGAGTGGGAGAGCGAGGAGCGCTCGCGCTACCTGGACGAATATGCGAAGGACCGCAAGGCCGCGCGCGAACAGCTGGCCGCCTTCGATCCGGGCCAGCCGCTGCCGCCGGGCGACTGCGCGCCGGCCGCGCAGTAAGCGGCCCGGCGCCGGTCGCCGGAATCCGGCCGGATCGGGTCGAACCCAGGCCAGAATCAGGCCAAAATCGGGGCGAACTCAGCCCTGCAGCAGCGGAAAGCGTTCGACCAGGCAGGCGACGCCGACCATCGCGCACAGCATGCCGAACGCGACCCAGCGCGCGAGCGAAGACTTTGGTGGTGCTTGCATGGCGATTCTCCAGTGCGGGCCCGGCGGGCGAAAACCCCAGTGTGCGCCGATGCACGGCGAATGCGTTGCAGAGGATCAACAGCCCGGTACTTGCGCTCCGTCTGTTTCTTCTCCAGGCAGCGTCCAGCGTAAAATAGCGGCCTGATTGAAGATTGAGAAAGCATACGATGTCGATACAATGGTTCCCGGGGCACATGAATGCGGCCAAGAAGGAAGCCGCCGAGCAGATGGAGAACACCGACCTGGTGATCGAAGTGCTCGACGCCCGCCTGCCCGAGGCGAGCTGCAACCCGCTGGTGGAGCAACTGCGCAAGTTCCGCCAGCGTCCTTGCCTCAAGATCCTGAACAAGACCGACCTGGCCGACCCGGTGGCCACCGCGGCCTGGAAGGCCTTCTATGATGCCCAGGAAGGCGTGACCGCCTATCCGATGACGACCAAGAAGCCGGCCGACGTCGCGCGCATCCCGGACATCTGCCAGTCGCTGGCGCCGCACCGCGGCGTGCCGACCAAGCCGCTGCGCATCATGATCATGGGCATCCCGAACGTCGGCAAGTCGACCCTGATGAACGCCCTGCTCAAGAAGCGGGTGGCCAAGGTGGGCGACGAACCGGCCGTCACCAAGACCCAGCAGAAGCTCTACCTCGGCAAGCACATCGTGCTGGTCGACACCCCGGGCATGCTGTGGCCGAAAATCGCCATGGCCAGCGACGGCCTGATGCTGGCGGCGAGCCATGCGGTGGGCTCGAACGCGCTGATCGAAGAAGAGGTGGCCGAATTCCTGGGCAACCTGCTGCTCGAGCGTTATCCGCAGTTGCTCACGGCGCGCTACGGCTTCAAGACCGAGGGCCTGGACGGCATCGCCGTGATCGAGCACGTGGCCCAGCGCCGCGGCTTCCGCGTGCGCGGCGGCGAGTTCGACTACGAGAAGGCCGCCCACGTGCTGCTGCACGACTACCGCACCGGCGCGCTGGGGCGGATCAGCCTCGAGACGCCGGACACCCGCGCCGCCGCGCTGGCGCGCCATGCCGCAGAGATGGCGGAGAAGGCGCGCATCGCCGAAGAGAAGGCGGCGCAGAAGGCCGAAGAGGCGATGCGCGGCAAGCGCGGCACCTGAGCGCTAGCCGTCGGACGGGCGGCGCTTCAGCCCGCCCGACGAAGCGCCGCACCGGAAGCCAGCGCCATCAGCGCGAACAGACGCGCGCAGCGCATCCAGGCCAGCGCCAGCACCGCCAGCTGGGTCAGCAGCAGCCCGCCGAGGAAGCTGCCCGCGCCCAGGGCGGGAACGTTCAGCCGCGCCACCGCCAGCGCGCCGGCCAGTCCCAGCCCGAGGGCGCTGATCCCGAAGTACAGGCCGAAGCCGGCAAGGGGGCGGCGCGCCAGCAATCCCAGGCCGTCCGCCCAGGCCAGCACCGCCGAGCTGCGGCGGCGGTCCAGCGCCAGCACGGCGCGCCCGGCGTCGAGCGTCGCATGGGCCAGCAGCACGAGCAGGCCGGCGACCAGCGCCGCGGCAAGCGCCGCGCGCTCCACCGAGGATTCGAGCACGGCGCCGGGCTGCTCGGCGAGCGTGGCCACCATCCCGCCAAGGACCCCGGCCACGCCGAGCGGCACCAGCGCCCACACCAGCATGCGCAGCAGGCGCCCGTATTCGCGCACGCCGCCGGCGGCCAGCGCGGCAAAGCCGAGCGGCGCCGGTGCGCGCGCGGCGGTGATGGCGGCGCCGGTCAGGAGCGGCGACAGCAGCAGGGTCATCGCGAGCGCAACCAGGCCGCCGGCGCTCAGGGCGGAAGCATGCTGGCCGTGCAGGCCGACCACGTCGGCGATGGCCACCAGGTCGAGGCGCCTGGCCAGCGCCGGCGCGCCCACCGTGCGGTCGAAGGCCGCGCCCAGCATGGTCCAGAGCGGCAGCGCGGCGACCAGGGTCGGCAGCAGCAGTGCCAGCAGCCAGAGCAGCATCAGGCGCCATTGCAGGGCAGGGCGGATCGCCTGCATTACACCGGCGCGGCCGGGCGGCCCGGCAAGCTGCGGGGACTGCGGCGCGAAAGGATCGGAAATGGCGGTCGTGGTCGTCATACGGTGGCGATCAGGGACAGGATGAGTTGGAAAAGGGCCGCCGCGTCGCTGGTCCAGCGGGTCGAGGCGCTACGGTCCGGGGTGATGCTGCGGCTGTCGTCGAGCTTGTTCACGTCGAGGTAATGGCTGCGGCGCGGGTCCAGTTCGGCCGACACGGCGCGGGCCGGCTTGACCCAGCTGAACGTGCGCCATTTTTCGTCGGGCGAGGCGGCGCGCCACTCGACGGTCTCGCTGCTGCCGTCGGCAAAGCGCACCACCAGGGTCTGCGGCACGGCCGCGCCGTCGCGGCGCACGGTCACCTCGGTGCGCCAGGGGAAGGGGCCGCGCCCTTCGCCGGCGTTCGGGTTGGCCTTGTTCCACTGGGCGCGCCGCGCCGCGATGCGCTTGTCCACCTCCGCCTGCGAGGCTTCGATGCGCTTGCCGTCGACCAGGCGGGTGCCGGCCAGCGGCAGCTCTTCCTCGCTCGACAGTTTGGCCACCTTGTCGTCGACGCGCATCGCCGCATAGACCTGCTGCGCGAATACCTGTTCGACCGCGGCGCGCTCGCCGCTGCCGTCGGCCAGGGCCTCGCGCAGGTCGGCCAGGCCCGGGTGGCGGAACTTCCAGCGGCGGTAGTATTCCTTGAAGCCGCGCTCCATCGCCTCGCTGCCGATGCGCTCCTCCAGGTCGCGCATCACGATGGCGCTGCGGCTGTACACCGGTCCGATGCCCTGCAGGCGCTGCCAGGCATTCTGGCCGGGCGCATCGAGCGGACGGTCGCGCGGGGCCGCCAGGCGCATGAAGTCGAAGCCTTCGAAGCCCGGGTCGACGCCGATCCGCTTGAGGAAGGCCGGCGCCGGATACACCTGCTGGCGGCGCTCGCGCATCATGCGGTTTTCCCAGTAGGCGTTCAGGCCTTCGTCGAGCATCGGTTCCTCGAACTCGTTGCTGGCCAGGATGCCGTAGAAGTAGCCATGGCCGAACTCGTGGATGGTCACGGCGTCGAGCTCGTACTCGGCCAGCGATCCGGACGGCACCCGGGCGTAGCCGGAAGCGGTGATGAAGGTCGGGTACTCCATGCCGCCGGCCTCCTGCGCGTTGTAGGGCGGAATCACCACGGTGAGCGTGCGGTAGGGGTAGGGGCCGAGCATGCGCGAGAAATACGCCAGCGAATCCTTGGCCGCCTTCATGGCCGGCTTGGCGCTGGCCTCGTACTCGGCCGGATACAGCACCTGCACGGTAACGGTCGGGCTGCCCGGGCCGGTCCAGGTCTCCACCAGCGGACGGCCGCTGCGCTTGTCCGCGGTCCAGGCGAAATCGTGCACGTCGTGCTGCACGTAGCGGTGCGTCAGCATGCCGTCCTTTTCGCTGGGTGCGCCCTGCAGCTCGCCGGTGGCGCCCACCGTATAGCCCTTCGGGACGGTCAGGCTCACGTCGTAGCTGCCGAAATCGGCGTAGAACTCCGACTCCATGTGGAATTCATGCGCGTTCCAGCGCGGCGCGGTGGCGCCGCGTTCGCCCGGCAGTTCCAGCACCGCGATCTTCGGGAACCATTGCGCGACCAGGTGGAAGCTGCCGTAGTAGCCGGTGCGCGCGATCACGCGCGGCAACTGGGTGGTGAAGGCCATGTCGAGCGTGGTGGAGGCGCCCGGCGCCACCGCCTCGGGCAGGTCGAGGCGCGCCACCGTGTGGTCGGTGGCCGGGCCCCCGTCCGGCTGCACGAAGCGCCACGGTACGGCGGCGCCGCCCTGGCTCACGCTGCGCAGGGCGATGTGGCCCCATTCGCCGTCGTCCATGCCGGCGCCGCTGCGGAAGCGTTCGCCGCGCCGGCGCTGCTCGGTGAAGAAGCTGCTGCCTTCGCCCTCGAAGGCATTCATGTACAGGTGCACGTAGATGCTGCGCACCGGGACCGCGCTGCGGTTGCGCCAGCTGAGCTGCTGGCGGCCGCTGACCAGGTGCTTGACCGGGTCGAGGCTGGCGGCGATGCGGTAGCTCACCACCCGGTCGGACAAGGTCGGCTGGTCGCCGTTGCGGATGCCGCCCCAGGCCTCGGGGCTGCTGGGCACGCCGACGGCGGCGGCGTCCGGCGCCGCCAGCGCGATGCCGTCGAGCGAAGGCGTGGCGGCGGGCGGCGCCGCGTCGGCCCGGGCGAACCAGGCCAGGGTGGCGCCGGACGCCAGTACTGCGGCGACCAGAAGCGCGCGGTAGCCTGGTCGGCTTCCTCGTATCTGCATGCAAGACTCCCTTGATGAATATCATTTTTGTATGAGGGCGACTATAGCCAGAAGCTTGAACAATTTCCAAGCGTTTAGGATAGAAGCACAAATAAAGGCAACGAAATGCGGAAAAGCTTGTCAGGTTATAATCCCGGCGTTCTGGTGCCCGCGCATGCCCTCCGCATGCGCAGTTAAACGGGAAACACGAGGCAAAGGCGCTGCGCGCCGGCGCCGAGGTGTGCTGCCCCCGCAACGGTCAACAAGCGTCGCCGCGCCCTGTCGGGCGCGGTCGGCAGGCTGCTCCGATTACCACTGTGCCCAGGCGGCATAGGAAGGTGGAGCAGTCGGTCTTGCAAGCCCGGATACCGGCCAGACAGGTGGAAGCGGCGGCGCGAGCATTGCGCGCGGCGGCTTCCGTTGAACTCCGGTGTGCGGGGACGCAGGCCGGTGCCATTACCGAGAACATCCAACATGAAATCTGCTGTCGTTCCACGCAGCGCGCCGGCCTTCAAGCCGCTCGCGCTGGCCTGCGCCTTGTCCGTCCTTGCCGCCCACGCCCCGGCCCAGGAAACCCTTCCCTCGATCGTCATCACCGGGGCACGCTTCCCTGCGCAAACCGCTGCCGCGCCGATCGGCGCCACCGTCATCACCGCCGAGGACATCCGCCGCGCCGGCGCCACCGACGTCAATGCCGCGATCCGCAAGGTCGGCGGCGTCTACGGCCGCCAGAGCCTGGACGCGTCGCCCGACTTCGCGCTCGACCTGCGCGGCTTCGGCGCGAACGGCCCCCAGAACATGGTGGTGCTGGTCGACGGCGTGCGCCTGAACGAGAACGAACTGACCAACGCCATCCTGTCGAGCATCCCGGTGGACACCGTCGAGCGCATCGAGATCCAGCGCGGCGGCAGCAGCGTCTTGTGGGGCGAAGGCGCGACCGGCGGCGTGATCAACATCATCACGCGCCGCGGCGTCCAGGGCGGCACCCACGGTTCGCTGTTCGCCGAAGCCGGCCGCTTCGACGCCCACGACCTGCGCGCCTCGCTCAGCCATGGCGCCGGCCCGCTGTCCTTCGACCTGGCCGTGGCCGACCGCGGCACCGACAACTACCGCGCCAACAGCGCGTTCAAACAGAAGACCGCCAGCGGCGGCGTCCAGTACAACTACGGCGCCGGCAAGGCCGGCCTGCGCTTCGAGCGTTCGGAGCAGGATGCGCGCTTCCCGGGTTCGCTGACCGAGGCGCAGTTCCACGCCGATCCGCGCCAGGCTTCGACCCCCGACGATTTCGGCAGCCTCGAAACCGACCGCGTCACCGCCTTCGTCGAGCACCGCATCGGCGGCCTCGAGCTGGCGGCCGAGCTGTCGCAGCGCGAGCGCGAGGTCAGCGCCAACTATTTCTACACCGGCGGCGTCACCCGGGTGGCGTATGACGCCAGCCAGACCCAGTTCTCGCCGCGCCTGCGCCACACCGCGACGATCGGCGACAAGCGCAACGAGCTGGTCGCCGGCATCGACCTGGTGCGCTGGGACCGCCAGACGACATCCGACTTCTCGCTCGGCGACGCCAAGCAGGATTCGAAAGCCGTCTACCTGCGCAACGAAGTCCTGTGGAATGCGCCGCAGTATGGGCTGCAGAATGCGCGCCTGGCCATCGGCGGCCGCCACGAACGCTTCACCAAGGACTATTCGGACCCGCTGGCCTACCCGCCGGTCGTGAACGAGCACCGCAGGCAGTCGATCAATGCCTGGTCGCTCGAAGGCAGCGTCGACCCGCTGCCGCAACTGACCGTGTTCGCCAGGCTCGGACGCAGCTACCGGATCGCCAACGTGGACGAGAACAGCCTGCGGGGCGGGCCGGAAGTGCTGGCGCCGCAGATCTCGCGCGACCTCGAGCTGGGCGTGACCGCCGGGTCGGCCGCCCGCCAGCTGACGGCGCGCCTGTTCCGCCACCGCCTGACCGACGAAATCTTCTATGACCCGACCATCGGCTGGGGCGCCAATACCAACCTCGATCCGACCCGCCGCCAGGGTTTCGAGCTGGAAGGACAGCATGCGCTGACCGAGGCGCTGCGCCTCACCGCCAAGTGGCAGCGCGTGGACGCCGAATTCACCGGCGGCCCGAACGCCGGCCGCGAGATGGTGCTGGTGCCGAAGAACGTGGTCACGCTGCGTGCCGCCTGGACGCCCGCGAGCGGCCACAGCGCCGACATCGGCGCCCAGCGGGTGGACAGCCAGCGCTACGGCAGCGACTTCAGCAACGGCTGCGGCGCGCGGATTCCGTCCTACACCACCCTTGACGCGCGCTACGCCTATCGCGTTGGCGGCTGGGAAGCGGCCGTCACCGCGCTCAACCTGGCCGACCGCCAGTACTACAGCAACGCCTTCGGCTGCCGCGCGGGCATCTACCCGAGCGACGGCCGCCAGCTGAAGCTGTCCTTGCGCTACGACTTCTGATGCGCGCGCCCCGATTGCTGGCAGCGCTGCTGCTCGCCTGCGCCGCGTTCGGCGCCCGGGCCGCGGTAAGCGTGGTCGACGATGCCGGCCGCCGCGTCACGGTGCAGCAGCCGGCCCGGCGCGTCATCTCGATGGCGCCGCACGCGACCGAGCTGCTGTTCGCGGCCGGCGGCGGCAGGCAGGTGGTCGGGGTGATGAACTACAGCGACTACCCGGAGGCGGCGAAGACGCTCCCGCTGGTCGGCAGCAACAGCGTGATCGACATGGAGCGGGTGCTGGCGCTGAAGCCCGACCTGATCGTGGTCTGGCACACCGGGAACACGGCGCGCCAGATCGCCCAGATCGAGTCGCTGGGCGTGCCGGTCTTCCACAGCGAGCCGCGCCGCCTGGCCCAGGTGGCCGACAACGTCGAGCGCCTCGGCCGCTTGCTGGACACCGAGCCGGCGGCCGCGAAAACGGCCGCAGCGCTGCGCGCCAGGCTGGCCGCGCTGGAGGCGCGCTACGCCAGGCGGGCGCCGGTCACGGTGTTCTACCAGATCTGGGACCAGCCCCTGTACACGCTCAACGACGCGCAGATCGCCAGCGATGCGATCCGCGTCTGCGGCGGACGCAACGTGTTCGGCGGCCTCAAGGTGGTGGCGCCCGAAGTCGGCATCGAGGCGGTGCTGGCGGCCGATCCGGAAGCCATCATGGCGGGCAAGCGCTACGATCCGGCCAATCCTGGCCTGCGCCTGTGGGAGCCGTACAAGAGCATGACGGCGGTGAAGCGGGGGAACCTCCTGACCGTGGACGGCGAGTTGCTGACCCGGCCGGGGCCGCGCGCGATTGACGGCGCCGCCCGCTTGTGCGAGGCATTCGAGGCGGTGCGGCAGCGGCGGCCGAAGTGACTTCGTGAAAAGATGGGGTTCGATTCGTCGCCAGGAACGTAACACCCGGCGTTAATTCGGTAAGCAAATGCAAAATTCAGCCCTTCCTCAGAATGAAGGGTCGAAAAAGTGGTAATCTCCCGGCGTTTGCTCAATCAATTGTGGAAGGAAAGCTATGCGTTCTCTGCGTTTTGCCCTCATCGCCGCCACCATGGTCGCCAGTACCGCGTTCGCGTCGCCTGCCGACCCGAAGAACGGTGTCGACTACCAGACCCTGAGTGCGCCGCAGCCGGTGCAGGCAACGGGCAAGAAGGTCGAGGTCATCGAATTCTTCGCTTACCACTGCCCGGCATGCAACGCGCTCGAGCCGACCCTGAACCAGTGGGTCAAGAAGCAGGGCGACAACATCGTCATGCGCCGCATCCACCTGCCGTTCCAGGGGCCGGCCGATCCGGAAGCGCACCTGTTCCTGACCCTGGAAGCGATGGGCAAGCTGGAGGAATACCATCCGCGCGTGTTCCAGGCCGTGCACGTGCAGCGCCAGCGCCTGATGAAGGACGACCAGATCATCGAATGGGCGGCCAAGAACGGCCTGGACAAGGCCAAGTTCATGGAAACCTGGAATTCGTTCGGCGTGACCACCAAGCTGCGCCGCCTGCAGCAGATCTCGAGCAACTACAAGGTCAGCAGCACCCCGACCATCGTCATCGATGGTAAATACGTGGTGTCGCCGGGCCAGGTTGGCGAAAGCAACAAGATCCAGGGTCTGGCCGAAACCATGCAGGCGACCACCCAGGTCATGGATGCACTCGTCAAGAAGGCAGCCGCCAGCAAATGAGCAAGGACGTCGAACGCGAAGTCCTCAAGATGTACGACGGGTCCCGGCCCAACGAGGACGACTTGTTTGAGACCAGCAATGTGAACCACATCGCGTGGTCGATGGCGGTGTTCTTCGCGGGCCTGTCGATCTGGCTCGCGATCGCCCTCGTCAATGCCGAGAACCAGCGCTACGCCCTGATGACCAACAAGTGCCCCGATCCGCTCTTCAAGGGCGGCATCGACAAGGGCTGTCTCGTGACCGTGCATTCGCGCGACCACTGGTGGGAACACCTGTGGTACGGCATCACGCACGTCACCGGCAAGCCCGAGCACACCGAGCGCTATCCCTCCAGGCGCTGACCTGGCGCGCCCAGCCTCGCGCCCAGCCTCATATTGCACCTCCATGGAGCACCGTCGTGTAGTGCTCGACGGTCGGGAAGGGATCGTAGAAATGGTGCAGCAGGGCCTTCCACTCCTGGTAGCCGGGCGAGCCGCGAAAACCCACCGTATGGTCCTCGAGCGTCCGCCAGTTCACCAGCAGGACGTAGCGGTCCGGCCGTTCCAGGCAGCGCTGCAGCTGGTGCGACACGTAGCCCGGCATGCCGGCAATGATGCCCGAGGCGCGGCGGAAGGCCGCTTCGAACGCGTCCTGCTGGCCGGGGCGGACGTCGAGGGTGGCGACTTCGAGGATCATCGCGCCTCCGTGCCGGCCACCGCCGGCGCCGGCGGCGGGCGGCGCTTCGACTGCAGGATGATGGTGTTGCGGCCGCCACCCGGGCGGTCTTCGCCGGTGCTGGTATTGCGCAGGGTGAACTCCTCGGTGCGGCTGTCGTAGGAGATGTATTCGCCCTCGGCCTCTTCGGTCTGGAATCCGTCCAGGCTGCGCCGCACTTTCGCCTTCGAGAACAGCTTGACCATGCCGGTGCGGTCGTCGTACTCGACGCGGTCGGCTTCGCCCTCCATCCAGCGCTCGCCCGGCCCGTCGGCCTTCTGGCGGAAGCGCACCTTCCTGCCGGGCAGCGCCTCCAGCAACAGGCGCTGGTAGCCTTGCGCCGAATCCTCGACCCGGCCGCCGTCGGCCTCGATCTTCAGGGTGCCGCGGGTGAGCTCGACGCCGCCGGCCACCGTGAAGGTGCCGGTCAGGCTGTCGGCGTCGCAGGCGCGGCACACGATCCTGGTGGGGCGATAGGCGTCGGCCTTCTCGGCCGCCGCCTGGCCCGCGGCGGCGAGCAGTAGCGAGGAAAGGACGAATCGTTTCATGCGGTCTCCTGGATGTTTTCTCAAGCGGGCAGGGTGATGACGAAGCGCGCTCCGCCCAGCGGCGAGCCTTCGGCGTGCAGGCTGCCGCCGTGCAGCGCCACCGCCTTGCGCGCGATCGACAGGCCGAGGCCGAAGCCGCCGGTGGCGCGGTCGCGGCTGCGGTCGAGGCGGTAGAACGAGTCGAAGATCTTTTCGCGCTCGTCCGGCGGGATGCCCGGTCCGTCGTCGTCCACCGTGATCTCGACCGCGCCGCCGTCGACGCGCGCGGCCGACAGCAGGATGCGGCCGTGCGCGTATTTCTGGGCGTTGCGCAGCAGGTTGCAGACGGCGCGCGCCAGCAGGCGCCGGTCCATCGCGAATTCGCCCAGGTCATCGGCAAGGGCGCAGTCGAGCGCATGCGGCGAAGGCGGCAGCATGCCGGTGCATTCATGCAGCAGCTCGGCGAGCGCGCCGGGCGCCGCCTGCAGCTGGCGTGTGCTGTCGAGCTTGCTCATGTCGAGCAGTTCGTTGACCAGGGAATTGAGCTCGCGCAAATCGCCTTCCATCGCCGCGATGCGCTTGCTCAGGTCCGGATCCTTGGCGCGCGCATCCAGCAGTTCCATGCCGAATTCCAGCCGCGCGATCGGCGTGCGCAGCTCGTGCGAGACCGAGTGCAGCAGGCTTTTCTGGGCTTCCAGCAGATCCTCGATGCGGTCGGCCATGTGGTTGATGCGCTCGGCCAGCGGGTAGATGCTGGCCGACGGTTTCATTTGCGAGCGTGCGCTCAGCCTGCCACTGCCGAATTCGTCCGCCACGCGCGACAGCGACTGCAGCCCCTGCCAGTGCGAGCGCGACCACAGCGCGATCGGCACCAGCAGCGCCACCGCCACGATCACGTAGCGCAGCGCCTCCATCTTGAGCGCCTGCCCGATGTCCACCGGCAGGTTCTGCGCCCGCAGCACTTCCTCGTGGCTGCCGATGTAGCGTTCGCCCTCCAGGTCGACGCGGCGGTAGAAGCTGCGGCTGGCCGGATCGAGCACGAGTTCGCCGCGATCGAGCTGGGCGCGCCGGCCGGCGGGGAGGGCAGTGCGTGCCTCGGCCAGCGGGATCAGGTCGTAGCGTACGTTGGACACCACGCGCACGTTGTTCAGGCGGGCGAGCCATTCGTCCGCTGGCGCCTGGTCGACATACTGTTCCAGCAGGAAGATCTGGGCTGCGGCCTGGCGGCGCGCGATGTCCTCGAGCGGGTCCCCGAACAGCCTGCTGAAGGCAAAGTAAATCACGAAGGTCGCCGCCGTGATCGACAGCATGACCAGCACGAAGAAACGGAAGAATATCCGGTTCACATGCCCATCCTGCACGACCAGCGGTTACGGGAAGCTGCCCAAGACATAGTATCTCCTTGACAGCATTGTATAGGAGCAAAGCAGCATGTTGGTTGCAAATTGGTACTTCATTGGTCCCCTTGGGTGCCTTACAAATTGATGACAATTCCTCGACAGTTCGAGGGGGACTGCGTTGCCGGGAATTCTTACCATGCTCGTATCAGGTTCAGGATTATCTGGTTTTCCGTTTGCCCGCCTGATATGCGAGTGTCGGCGGGTTTTTTTATTCCTAAGGAAGCGATCGGTGCGCAAGCAGGCACCGGCTACAACAAGTGGAGAAGAAGATGAGCATGCTTGGACGCACACTTGTCACCGCCGCGCTAGCCGGCCTGACCCTGGCAGCCTGCGGTGGCGGCGACGGCGCCTCGGAGATGGGGAACCGCCAGGCATCGCGCGGCATCGCCGTCGGCGAGCCGAATGGCGGCGTTCCGGTCGTTTCCGAGTACATCAAGATGGCGCAGGGCGCCAGCTGCGCGTCGACGCGCAACAATCTCTATGTGATCGACAGCAAGTACGTGCTGTGGGACCGCGCCGGCAGCTGCGCCGACAATGCCTACGGCCAGCAGCTGATGGGCCCGACCCCGGAAGCCGTGCTGTGCACGGCAGGCCAGACCATCGCCGGCCCGCGCACCAGCTGCAGCGACGACAGCGTGCGCGCGCTGTTCGACACCATGCTGAACAACCTCGACAAGGCCGACCTCGGCCTGGGCGCCGGCCACAAGGTCGAGCCGATCGGCTTCCTGCCCGAGTCGGGCACCCCGATCGCCTACAAGACCATCGTGAGCGAAAGCTTCTCGAACATCGCAACCCCGCGCGAAGTCGTGATCAGGGACGCGGCCGCGTGGTCGGCCCTGTGGGCCGAGCACAGCAAGACCGGCAGCGCGGCGCCGCCGGTCGACTTCTCGCGCAACATGCTGGTGGCTGTGTTCCAGGGCAGCGGCAATCCCGGCTGCGGCAGCTTCGACGTGGTGTATGCCGGTTCGCACGAGGGCAAGGTGCTGGTCGAATACGAAATGCGCGACATGTCGCCTGTCATGGTGTGTCCGGCAGTTGTCACCCAGCCGATGCGCGTGGTGTCGCTGCCACGCGTCGATGCGTCGGGCGTCGCCACGCCGGTCGAGTTCCGCAAGATCGTGTCCCCGTATCTCAACTTCACGACGGTCGAACCGGCGCTGCGCACCGCCATCGACACCCAGCGCAACGTCGTCGTGCGCGACGAGGCGGCCTGGGCCAGCCTGTGGGCCGAGCACGCGGGAGCCGGGCATGCCCTGCCCAAGATCGATTTCAGGGAGCAGATGGTGATCGGCGTGTTCCGCGGTCCCAAGCCGAGCACCTGTCACGGCGGTGGCATCAGCGCCGTGTCCTTCCGCGACGGCAAGCTGCAGGTCGGCATCACCGATACCGAACCCGGTCCGGATGTCGTCTGCGGAATGATGATCGTCTACCCGGCGCACCTGGTCGTGGTGAAGCGCAGCGAGGCGCCGGTTGAATTCGTCA
This sequence comes from Massilia sp. X63, assembly GCF_041023745.1. Classification (NCBI taxonomy): domain Bacteria; kingdom Pseudomonadati; phylum Pseudomonadota; class Betaproteobacteria; order Burkholderiales; family Oxalobacteraceae; genus Massilia; species Massilia sp. X63. The sequence continues at coordinate 151,895 of NZ_JBFTEF010000008.1, read as the reverse complement.
CGGAAACTCGTACCCGGCAGTAACAATGCGTGAGAGTTCGGCTTGCCCGACGTAAAATGTTGGTTTGCCGAACTCCGGATTGTTGAAGACATGAAAAAGCTTTTCGCCCTGGTCCTGGCTGTCTCGGGCAGCGCCGCAAGCGCACAGACGCCGACCACCAACCCGATGCCCGATGGCAGCCGCGATATGTATGCGGGGCTGGGCGTCGTGTCGGCGCCGCGTTACGAGGGGGCGGACAGCAGCAAGACGAGGGCGCTGCCGGTGCTGCAGGTCCAGTGGAGCAACGGCATCTTCGTGTCGGGCATGAGCGCGGGGATGCACCTGTCCGACAGCCCGACCGTCGAATTCGGCCCCTTGCTGGCCCTGCACCCGCGCCGCAACGAATCGGGCACCGGCGGCGGCATTGGCCAGCTCGAGGGCGCGAGCAGCCTGCTGCCGACCTCGGTGCGCACCTTCGGCAGCGAGAATCCGCTGGCGGGGATGGACGAGATCGGGCTGCGCCTCGAGGGCGGCGGCTTTTTCAACTATTACCTGTCGCCGCAGTGGCGCCTGACCAGCAGCGTGCTGGCCGGCGCCGGCACCGACCGCAAGGGCGTGCGCGGCGAACTGGGCATCCAGCGCCTGGCGATGCAGGTGGCCCCGCACCACACGGTGTCGGTGTCGGCCGCCCTCGGCTTCGCCAACCGCGCCTACCAGCAGAGCTACTTCGGCGTCACCGCCGCGCAGGCCGCCGCCAGCGGCAATCCCGCATACCGTCCGGACGGCGGCCTGAAAGACGTGCGCATCGGCGCGCGCTGGAATTGGGCGCTGTCGCCATCCTGGATGCTGAGCTCGAGCGTGCAGGCAGCGCGCCTGACGGGCGACGCACGCCGCAGCCCGCTCGTCGAGCGGCCCAACAACCTGACGGTTTCGACCGCCTTCGCCTACCGGTTCTGATGATGCGACTCGCTCACGCCACCGCATGCGTTTGCTTCCTGAGCACGGCCAGCCTGGCCGCGGCACAGGCGCAGCCGCAGGCCGCGGAATGGGCGAGCTACCGCGATGCCTACCGTGCGGTGGTGGTGTTCGACAAATACGGCGGCCACAAGAACCACCTGCAGAACCACCTGCAGCTGGTGCCGCGCGATCCTGCGGCCATGCGGGCCGCGCTGGGCGAGGGCCTGCAGCTGGTCCTGAGCGGCAAGACCGTGCAGACCAGCCTCGCGCTCGACCCGCTGGGCCGCGGCGTGCTGCCGCTGTCGAAGGCGGCCTACGACGAGAACGCCGTGCTGGCGCCGAACCGCCGGATCGGCCCGTTCAGCCTGCGCTCCCGCGTGACGATCGCCCCGCAGGCGGACAATATCTACGACAGCGCCGAGCTGCGCGCCGCCTGCGAGCAGGCGCTCGGCTTCGCCCGCTACGTCGATGCCACTGCGCGCTCGCGCCAGTGCGTGGGCGTGCGCATGGTGTTCCCGAAGAAGGGCGTGGAAACCGCAGTCAGGCTGCGCCGTCCCGAGGGCGAGCAGCCGCTGCCGGTCGTAGCGGGACCGGCCTTCGCGGGCGACCCGGAGACCGATTTCCCGGGCGTGACTTACCGCTTCAGTACCGAGCGGGCGCAGGTGATCACCTATAGCGCGCCGCTGGCGATCGTGCCGCTGTTCGAATGACAGCTTGTCGCGGGATGGCCGGCCGCGCCGGCCATGCGGGGATTCAATTCCAGGCCGACGGCGAGAACAGGTAGCCTTCCCCCCACACCGTCTTGATCTTTTCCGAGTCGGCATCCTCGAACTTGCGGCGCAGCTTGGAGATGCAGTTGTCGATGCTGCGGTCCAGGCCGTCGAACTCGATCCCGCGCATCTTCTTGAGCAGGGCGTCGCGCGACAGCACGCGGCCGGCCGCTTCGGCCAGCACCAGCAGCAGCTTGTATTCGGTATTCGACAGCACGCAGGGCTCGCCGCGCCAGACCACGCTGCGGTCGGTCGTGACGATGCGCAGCGCGCCGAACTGCAGCACGCGGGCGTCGACGCCGCCCTTGGCCTGGGCGGTGCGGCGCATCAGGGCGCGCAGGCGCGCCAGCAGCACGCGCGGCTGCACCGGCTTGTTGACGAAATCGTCGGCGCCCTGTTCCAGGCCCGAGACTTCGTCGTAGGAATCCTCGCGCGCGGTCAGGATCAGGATCGGCACTTCGGACAGTTCGCGGATCTGGCGGCATACCACCATGCCGTCCAGTCCCGGCAGCATCAGGTCGAGCACCACGACGTCGGGCAACAGCGCCTTGAAACGCTCCAGCGCCTGGTCGCCGCGGCTGACCAGGTCGACCGCGAATTCATAGCCAGACAGGTATTCGGTGACGAGTTCCGCCAAACGCGCATCGTCTTCCACCAGCATCACTCGGTACATGTGTATCTCCTTCGTCCGAGATTGTATAAGACTCATTGCTTTACAGCACAGCCCCTACAAAGGGGGGACATTTGCATACAGTTCGATGACAATGATGCGGAACAGCGGCAGCGACCGGAACATCTTACCCGCGGCCGCGCTTGTCTGCTGGCCTGTTTTGGGTGCTTCCGGCAGGCGCGACATCGTGTAAAGTTGTAACGCAGTAATACCAACAACCCTTTCGTCATCGGAGACACCGGATGAGACCTGCACGCCGCCCGCTCGGGCTGACCCTGATTGCCACCCTGTTGATTGCCGCCGGCCCCGCATTTGCTCAGGACGCGGCCCAGAATGCGGCCCAGCAAGCCAGCGTCGCGCCGCCCGCGGCGATGGTGCTGGAGAACGTGCCGCCGGTAGCGGCCAGCCTGGCCAGCCGGGTGGCGCAGTACAACGAATTCAGGCCGACCTCGTATGCGTCCTGGCACCCGACCAAACTCGAGATGATCGTCGCGCGCCGCCACAACAACACGCCGCAGCTGTTCCGCGTGGCGAAGCCCGGCGCGCCGCTGCAGCTGCTGACCGACTACGCCGAACCGGTGCGCAGCGCCCAGTTCGAGCCGCGCCACGGCAAGTTCTATGTGTTCGGCCGCGATACCGGCGGCAACGAGGTGTTCCGCGCCTATCGCCGCGATGCGGCGCTCAAGCCGGGCAGCAGCGATGCGATCCCGATCACCCCCGACAACCGCCGCGTGCAGGACACCGCCTGGGCGAAAACCAGCGGCAGGCTGCTGTACGTGACGGTGCCGGTGGGGCGCCAGGGCTCGAACGACCAGATCAGCTCCACCGTGAGCATCGTCGACCCGGCCCAGCCGGAACAGGTGCGCATCCTGGCCGAGCTGCCGGGCGGCGGCTGGGGCGCGTTCGCCTTCTCGCACGACGAGAAGCAGCTGGTGTACAGCGAGTACGTGTCGGCCAACGAGTCCTACCTGTGGCTGATGGATGTCGCGAGCGGCGAGAGCCGCCGCATCACTGAAAAAAGCGCGGAAAAGAACGGCAACGAGACCGTGGCCTACGGCGGCGCCGTGTTCTCGCGCGACGGCAAGGGCCTGTTCGTCACCAGCGACCGCGGCTCCGAATTCCGCCGCCTGGTCTACCTCGACCTGGCGACCGGCAAGGAGACCGTGCTTACCCCGGACATCAACTGGGACATCGACGAGATGGACCTGAGCGATGACGGCAAGCTGCTGGCCTTCGTGGCCAACGAGGACGGCCGCAGCGTGCTGCGCATGATGCGTACCGCCGACCGCAAGCTGGTGGCCCAGCCCAGGCTGCCGATGGGCGTGATCGGCAACATCGCCTGGCACCGGGACAGCCGCCACCTGGCCTTGTCGCTGTCCTCGGCGCGCAGCCCGTCCGAGGTCTACAGCATCGATGCGAAGAACGGCGCCGTGACGCGCTGGACCCGGCACGAGAAGATGGCGGTCGACATGGACAAATTCGTGGAGCCGTCGCTGGTGCGCTGGAAGTCCTTCGACGGCCGTGAGATGTCGGGCTTCGTCTACCGTCCGTCGGCAAGCAAGTTCCCGGGCAAGCGCCCGGTGGTGATCAACATCCACGGCGGACCGGAAGGGCAGTCCACGCCCGGCTTCCTGGGCCGGAACAACTACTACACCGACGAGATGGGCGTGACGGTGATCTATCCGAACGTGCGCGGCTCGACCGGCTACGGCAAGAGCTTCCTGAAGCTCGACAACGGCAAGCTGCGCGAAGATTCGGTGAAGGACATCGGCGCGCTGCTCGACTGGATCGCGACCCAGCCCGACATGGACGCCTCGCGCGTGGCGGTGATGGGCGGCTCCTACGGCGGCTACATGACGCTGGCCGTGTCGACCATGTACGCCGACCGCATCGCTGCGGCGGTCGACATCGTCGGCATCTCGAACTTCGTCACCTTCCTGGAGCGCACCGAAAGCTACCGCCGCGACCTGCGCCGCGTGGAGTACGGCGACGAGCGCGATCCAGGCATGCGCGAGTGGATGGAAAAGACCGCGCCGGCCAACAACGCCGCCAGGATCAAGAAGCCGCTGTTCGTGGTGCAGGGCAAGAACGACCCGCGCGTGCCCTGGCAGGAGGCCGACCAGATCGTGGCGACGGTGAAGAAGAACGGCACGCCGGTGTGGTACATGACGGCGAACGACGAAGGACACGGCTTCGGCAAGAAGGCGAATGCCGATTACCTGTTCTATTCGACGATCGATTTCTTCAATACCTACCTGCTCAAGTGAGCCAGCGAGGCTAGGCGTTTTTCGTAGGGTGGGCGGCTATGCCGCCCACCCTACGTCAAACCGAGGCGAGGTATTCGGCGACCGCCTTGCCCACCTCGGTGGTACTGGCCGTCCCGCCCATGTCCGGCGTGCGCGGCCCGTTCACCAGGCAGTGCTCCATCGCGCGCACGATCGCGTCGTGCGCCTCGGTGTAGCCCAGGAAGTCCAGCATCATCGCCCCCGACCAGATCATCGCGATCGGATTGGCGATGTTCTTCCCGTAGATGTCCGGCGCCGAGCCGTGCACCGGCTCGAACAGCGAAGGGAAGCGGCGCTCGGGATTCAGGTTGCTCGAGGGCGCAATGCCGATCGTGCCGGCGCAGGCAGGGCCCAGGTCCGACAGGATGTCGCCGAACAGGTTCGAGGCCACCACCACGTCGAAGCGCTCCGGCGACAGGACGAAGCGCGCCGCCAGGATATCGACGTGGTACTTGTCCCAGCGGACCTCCGGATAGGCGCTTCCCACCGCGGCGACGCGCTCATCCCAGTAGGGCATCGAGATCGCGATGCCGTTCGACTTGGTGGCGGCGGTCAGGTGTTTCTTCGGACGGCGCTGGGCCAGCTCGAAGGCGTATTTCAGGATGCGATCGGTGCCGTGGCGGGTGAAGACCGCCTCCTGCAGCACCAGCTCGCGCTCGGTGCCTTCGAACATGCGCCCGCCCACCGACGAGTACTCGCCTTCGGTGTTTTCGCGCACCACGTAGAAGTCGATGTCGCCCGGTTGCTTGTTCGCCAGCGGGCAGGGCACGCCCGGCATCAGGCGCACCGGGCGCAGGTTGACGTACTGGTCGAATTCGCGGCGGAACTTCAAGAGCGAGCCCCACAGCGAGATGTGGTCGGGCACGGTGTCGGGCCAGCCGACCGCGCCGAAGAAGATGGCCTCGCAACCATCGAGCTGCGCCTTCCAGTCGTCCGGCATCATCTGGCCGTGCTGGAGGTAGTAGTCGCAGCTGGCCCATGCGAAGTGGACGAATTCCAGCGCTATGCCGAAGCGCGTGCTGGCCGCCTCCAGCGCGCGCAGGCCTTCCGGCATGACTTCCTTGCCGATGCCGTCCCCGGCGATGACGGCGATCTTGTGCGTTTTCATTGCTGCTCCTGGTGTCGATACACCTCAGCTTAGCAAGAAAACGATCTGTTTATAATCGCCAGCATCGTAGCCTCATAAAACACGAATCGTGAATAATCTGGAAAATGGTGACCTGCGGGTGTTCGTCACGGTGGTGCGCAAGGGCAGCTTCAGCGCGGCGGCCGAGGAGCTCGGCATGTCGGCGGCGTTCGTCAGCAAGCGCATCGGGATGCTGGAGCAAAGCCTGGGCGTGCGCCTGTTCGAGCGCAGCACGCGGCGCATCCTCATCACCGAGGAGGGCGAGCAGGTCCTCGGCCGCGCCCAGCTGATCCTCGAGCAGCTCGACGAGATGGTCGACGAGCTGGCCGAGCGGCGCCGCGAGCCGGCCGGACGCCTGCGCATCTGCAGCAGCTTCGGCTTCGGCCGCAAGGTGGTGGCGCCGGTGATCGCCAGGCTGGCGGCCAGCCACCCGAAACTGCAGATCCGCTTCGAGGTCTTCGACCGGCTGGTCGACACGATTGCCGAGGGCTTCGACCTGGACGTGCGCATCGGCGACGACATCCCGCCCCAGCTGGTAGCGCGCAAACTCATGGACAACCACCGCATCCTGTGCGCGTCGCCCGGCTACATCGCCCAGCACGGCATGCCGGCCTCCTTGCAGGAACTCGCCGGCCACCAGTGCCTGGCGATCAAGGAACGCGAGCATCCCTTCGGCAGCTGGCGCCTGCGCGGCAGGGACGGCGAAGAAGAAACGGTGCGGGTGTCCGGCGCGCTGTCGACCAACCACGGCGAGATCGCCTTGCGCTGGGCGGTGGAGGGCGCCGGCATCGTGCTGCGCTCGCTGTGGGATGCGCGCAGCTACCTGGACGCGGGCAGCCTGGTACAGGTGCTGCCCGCGTACACCCAGCCGGCCAGCGTGTGGGCTGTGTATCCGCAGCGACTCGCCGGGTCGGGCCGGGTGCAGGTGTGCGTGGACTTCCTGCGCCGGCAGCTGGCGCAGGATTAAGCTAGCGCCGGCCGGCGACGATCGCGATCTCGATCTTCGCGTCGCGCGGCAGGCGCGCCGCCTGGATCGTGGCGCGCGCCGGCGGGTCCTGCTTGAAGTACTGGGCGTAGACGGCGTTCATCCCGGCGAACTCGTTCAGGTCCTGCATGTACACGGTGCTCGACAACACATCCTCGAAGCCGAGGCCCTGCGAGGCCAGCCCGGCGCCGATGTACTCGAGCACCCGCCTGGTCTGCTCTTCGATGGTGGCGCCCTCGAGTGCGGTGCCGGCCTTGTTGAGGGCGATGATGCCCGAGAAGTAGATGTGATTGCCGTAGCCGATCATCTGGGAGTACGGGCCGATCGGCGGGTAGATCTGGTCGGTCTTTAAGACCACCTTGTGTGGCGCCGGCGTGGTGCAGCCGCCCAGCGCGCAGGCGCCCGCGCCGATGCACAGGGCCATCAGGAATCGTTTCGTGTCCATGGATTCTCCTAAATAAAAGGCACGCCTTGAATGCGACGTGGCTCTTATTAGACTCCGCAGATGGGATGCGCCGGGCTGAACCGGTACTTAATTGATGACGCTCAATTTTTTATACTTACAACAGAGCGGCGGCGCATCCAGTTCCACAGCAGCGCCAGGCCGGCTGCCAGCAACGCGGCGCGGCGCGGTTCCGGAACCGGAGAAAGGCTCGACACGATGGCATTAGCGCCCAGGAACAGCACTCCCGATCCTTCCAGGGCGCCGCTGGCCCCGCTCACCGACACGGTGCCGCTCACAGGGCGTCCCGGGGAGCTTAGCGCACCCCCTTCGAAGCTGAGCGGGACAGCGTCAGGTGCCGACATGAACATGCCGGACATTCCGGCGTAGCTATAGAGCTGCGGCCCAGGCGCCACCGAACTGCTGAGCGTGGCATCCGCACTGAACACGAAGCCGGTATTCGGCGAGAGACTGTAGCTTGCAATCCGTTCCATGAAGACTTGCGCCGACCCCTCGGCAATGTGCAGGTCAAGGCTAATCAGCTCGGGCCTTACCTGGCCGCGCACGATATCCGCGCCGTGCTGCAGGACCACCGCTTGGTCGTCGCGGTTGTCGTTGTGGGCGTACTCGCGCGACCAGTTCGGGTCGTAGAACAGGGTGGCCTTCGGTGAGGGCATCCAGTCGAAACGGATCCAGGGACTCAGGCCGTCGTCCGGGGTCAGATCGATGAGTTGATATCGGAAATTGGTGATCGTGGCGTCAACGTCGACCACAGTGGCGGACGCGCTGCTCGCGAGCGATGACAGGAGCAGGGCCGCAGCGGCCCTCGACGGGGTGAACATGGGACCTCCGCTATCGAGCAACCATCATGCGCGCGGACCAGGCGGACGGGAAGCACGTTTCGCTTGCCGTGGTATGGCCGCAACGGGCCCGCAATGGGCCCATTAAAGCAAACAGCCCGCCGAAGCGGGCTGCGTCGTCGCATGTGCCGGCATGCCGGCAGCAGCGGGCTTACGCCATGTTCTGGTTCACGAAGTCCCAGTTGGCGACATTCCAGAACGCATCCAGGAACTTGGCGCGGGCGTTGCGGTAGTCGATGTAGTAGGCGTGCTCCCAGACGTCGGCGGTCAAGAGCGGCTTGTCCGAGGTGGTCAGCGGGGTGCCGGCGTTCGAGGTGTTGACGATGTCGACGCTGCCGTCGGTCTTCTGCACCAGCCAGGTCCAGCCCGAGCCGAAGTTGCCCAGTGCCGACTTGTTGAACTCTTCCTTGAACTTGTCGAACGAGCCCCACTTGGCGTTGATGGCGTCGGCCACCTTGCCGGTCGGCGCGCCGCCGCCGTTCGGCGACATGCAGTTCCAGAAGAAGGTGTGGTTCCACACCTGGGCCGAGTTGTTGAACACGCCGCCCTGCGACTTCTGGATGATCTCTTCCAGGGACATGTTTTCGTACTCGGTGCCCTTGATCATGTTGTTCAGGTTGGTCACATAGGTCTGGTGGTGCTTGCCGTAGTGGTATTCCAGGGTCTCGGCCGAGATGTGCGGCTGCAGGGCTTCCTTGGCGTACGGCAGTGCTGGCAGTTGATGTTCCATGTTTTCTTCCTTGTTCGTTGGTCGGACGGGTTTTGTTCCAGAGCGGCGTTATTCTAAACCGGATGACAAGATGTTGCATGCTTGGCCAGTGCGGCTCACGCGGGCGTCTCGCCGAGCGCGGTCTGCACGCTCGAGACCACGATGTCGGCGCTGCCGCCCGCCAGGCGCAGATTGAGCTTGTTGCGCGCCTTGATCTGGGCCGGGTCGCGCAGTACCTCACCCTTGGCGTTGCGCACGATCGCATAGCCGCGCTCCAGGGTGCGTTGCGGGTTCAGCAGCTCGAGCTGGGCCGACAGCGCGTTCAATGCGTCGCGCCGCCGCTTGATTGCATTGCACAGGCCGGTATTCAGGTGGCGTCCGTCGGCCAGCAGCTGGGCGCGCAGTGCGCGCATGTCGGGGCGGTGGCGCATCCAGCGCTGCTGCAGCTGGGCCAGCACCAGGTTCTGGCGGTTCACCGGGGTGCGCACCGCGTGGGTCAGCGCGGCCGCCATCGACAGCAGCTTCACGCGCTGGTGCCGGATCTGGGCCGAAGGGCTGAGCAGGCGGCGGCTGTAGCCGTCCAGGCCCTGGCTGGCTTCCGACAGCGTGCGGCGCATCGCCCGGCGCAGGTCCTGGGCGTCGCTCGAGAGCGAGGCAAGCCAGTCGGCGCGCGGGGTGGCGGCCAGTTCGGCGGCGGCGGTCGGGGTGGCGGCGCGCACGTCGGCGGCGAAGTCGGCGATGGTGACGTCGGTCTCGTGGCCCACGCCCGAGATCACCGGGATCTGGCAGGCGTCGATGGCGCGCGCCACGCATTCCTCGTTAAAACTCCACAGGTCCTCGATCGAGCCGCCGCCGCGGCACACCAGCAGCACCTCGGCTTCCTGGCGGCGGGAGGCGGTCATGATGGCTTCGGCGATCTTGTCGGCGGCGAACTGGCCCTGCACCGGGGCAGGGTAGAGGATCACGCGCACGTGCGGGGCGCGCCGGCGCAGGGCGGTCAACACGTCGCGCAGGGCCGCCGCCTGCGGGCTGGTGACGATGCCGATGGTGCGCGGGAACAGCGGCAGCGGGCGCTTGCGCTCTTGATCGAACAGGCCCTGGGCCTCGAGCTTTTGCTTGAGCCGCAGGAAGGCTTCGTAGAGCTGGCCCACGCCGGCGCGGCGGATGGTCTCGACATTGATCTGGTAGTCGCCGCGCGCGCCGTACAGGGTGACCAGCGCCCGTACCTCGACCTTGTCGCCTTCGCGCGGATTGAAGCCGGCGTACTGCGCGCGGCTGCGGAACATGACGGCGCGCACCTGGGCCGCGTCGTCCTTCAGCGTGAAATACCAGTGGCCGGAACTGGCGCGGGTGAAGTTCGAGATTTCCCCGCCAATCCAGACCAGTGGAAAACTCCGTTCGAGCAGGCGGGCGACCTGCTGGTTCAGGGCCGTCACGCTCAGGACAGATGGGGCGGTGTAGGCGGGGTCGGCGTCGTTTCGGAATTCCATGGGCTACTTGAATGAACGGCAAATGAAGGGCAAGAGGATGCTTATGTCATATCTCGGCCAAAACGACAAGGGGCGCGACAGCCGTGCGCGGCGGCTGGTGCGCTTGCAGCGCTTCACGCGTAGTTGCCGCTTTTCAATGCATTCTATTGAAATCCTTTGGAATCAATGGCTTGCAAAGGGGTATTGATGTTTTGGGCTGAGCTTATCCACAAAAACTGTGGGCAACTCATCCATAAGACACAAGATTGCGCAAGAAACGTGCGCTGGGGTCATAGACCTTACGCATCAAGCACTTAGCGTGCATATGCCTGGCTTGGACACACTGTTGTCCACAAAAAATGTGCATACCCTGTTCCCGGGGCGCGAGGCGTGCGAACCCGGAGAGCGTGCGGGACAGTCGGGGCCGGGGCTGCTCAAAAATGACGCTAGGAAATTTTATTGTGTTAGATCAATGACTTAAGCCCTTGTCGCGTCGCTTGCACACAATTTTGTCCACAAAAAGTGTGCACAAGGCGTCGGCGTCATGATCACGGGTGGCCGGCAGGCTCCTTGTGCTCGGTGGTATGACGGTGGAAAAGTCGGGCGGACACCCCGAGGACAGGCCTGGAATCCCGATTTGACTGCCCCTGCATGTTTGATGGGCAGTGGGGTGAGAATCATTTGAAATCAAAGGCTTATGGCAAGCTCTACAAGATTCATCACAATCTTATCCACAAAAAATGTGGAGACATGAATTTTGTCTGCCGGCACTCTTCCTGCGCAGAATAATTCATGCAGGAAAGGTCTCACATACACACAAAAGCTTGCGATACGGCAGATTGATTAAATTTTGTGCAGTATGTATTTTTTGTTTTATATCAAGCACTTAGCTGTCGAAGGACAGCCTTGCTCACATTTTTGTCCACATAAAGTGTGAGGAACCCTGGCCGGCCTTGGGCGTGAGGACGAAAGACGACACTGCCTAAATTTTGCGCCAAGGAAATTTCCTCAATAAAATCAACTACTTAAGTCATGCGCAGCGCCATTGCGCACAATTTTGTCCACAGAATTTGTTCGTAACTGTGCATTGTTGAGCTAGACCAATACCGTGCCTGAAAACGAGGAGAAAGGCATGGCAGGCCGTTTTGCACCCTGCCATTTTCTTGCGCAGGAGGAGAATGTCCTTTGAAATCAAGGCTCTTTGATCTAGATCAGCTTCTTGCACACATTTTTATCCACAGAACTTGTGCAGAACCTCAGGCGCAGCGCACTTGCCGCATAGCTGGCAACTTGTTACATTGCTGAATTGATTTTCTTTCCCACAGGAGTTTCTCTTGCTCGCCATTTTTCAAGCTGCAGGCTGGCCTATCTGGCTGTTGCTGGTCGCCTCGATCGTTGCTGTTGCCCTGATCGTGGAACGCCTGATCTATCTGCGGCGCGAGAAGATCCTCCCGAAGCAATTGCTGGATGAAGTGATCCGCGTCTACCGCTCCGGCAAGGTCACGCCGGACGTGGTCGACAAGCTCGAACACAATTCGCCGCTCGGCACGGTGCTGGCCTCGGCCCTGCGCAATGTCGACGCCCCGCGCGACGTCATGAAGGAATCGATCGAGGAGGCCGGCCGCGGCGTCGCCCACGGCCTGGAACGCTTCCTGACCACCCTCGGCACCATCGCCTCGCTGGCGCCGCTGATGGGCCTGTTCGGCACCGTGGTCGGCATGATCGAGATCTTCGGCGCCCAGAGCCCGACCGGCGGCAGCAACCCGGCCCAGCTGGCGCACGGCATCTCGGTAGCCCTGTACAACACCGGCTTCGGCCTGGCCATCGCCATGCCGGCCCTGGTGTTCTACCGCCACTTCCGCGCCCTGGTCGACAGCTTCATCGTCGAGATGGAACTGCAGGCCGTGAAGTTCGTCGACGTCGTGCACGGGACCCGCAAATGATGAACTTCCGCCGCGGCCGCCAGCGCGAGGAACCGGAGATCAACCTGATTCCGTTCATCGACGTGCTGCTGGTCGTCCTCATCTTCCTGATGGTCTCGACCACCTACAGCAAGTTCACCGAGCTGCAGATCACGCTGCCCACGGCCGACGCCGAGAAGGTGCAGGAGCGGCCCTTCGAGATCAACGTCACCATCGATGCCAAGGGCAACTACACGGTGAACAACGTGCCGGTGGCCTTCCACAGCGTGGCCGGCCTGGCCGACGACCTGAAGAACGCCGCCCGCAGCGGCGGTCCGAACGGCCAGCCGGCGAACGATCCGGTGGTGATCGTCAATGCCGACCAGTTCGCGATGCACCAGATGGTCATCAACGTGCTGGAAGCGGCGCGCGTGGCCGGCTACGACAAGCTGACCTTCGCCGCCCAGACCGGCACCAAGAAATAAACAGCGGGCGGGCGCCACGGCGTTCCGCTGCAGCTCCTCCATGGCTTCCAATCTCGAATCGACCCTCACCCGCGCCTGGCTGCGCCGCGGCCCGCTGGCGCTGGCGCTGCTGCCGCTCGCGCTGCTGTTCCGGGCGCTGTCCGGCATCCGTGCGCTGCTCTACCGCCTCGGCCTGAAACACAGCGAGCGCCTGCCGGTGCCCGTCGTCGTGGTCGGCAATATCTTCATCGGCGGCACCGGCAAGACGCCGCTGACGATCTGGTTGGCCGAGAGCCTGCGCGGCGCCGGCATGCGTCCCGGCGTGATCTCGCGCGGCCACGGCGGGGCCGAAGCGGCGCCGCGCGCGGTCACGCCGCAATCGACGCCGGCCGAGGTGGGCGACGAGCCGCTCCTGATCGCCGCGCGGGCCGGCTGCCCGGTGGTGGTGGGGCGCGAGCGCGCGCAGGCGGGCAGGGCGCTGCTGGCGGCGCATCCCGAGGTCGACGTGATCATCACCGACGACGGCCTGCAGCACTATGCGCTGGCGCGCGACGTCGAGATCGTGCTGTTCGACGGCCGCGGCGTCGGCAACGGCTGGCTGCTGCCGGCCGGGCCGCTGCGCGAGCCGCCGGCGCGCCGCCGCGATTTCACGGTGGTGAACGCTCCCGAGATCACGCCGGCACTGGCGCGCGCGGTCGGCGGCCAGCCGTTCCGGATGCAGCTGGCGGGCGACTTTGCCGAGCCCCTGATGCGCCCGGAAGACTGCCTTCCCCTGGCGCGCCTGAAGGGCCGCCGCATCGTGGCCGCCGCCGGCATCGGCAACCCGGGGCGCTTCTTCGCCATGCTGCGCGGCGCCGGCCTGGACTTCCAGGAACTGCCGCTGCCGGACCACCACGACTTCCTCGACCGGCCTTTCGACGGGCTCGACGCCGATGTCATCCTGATCACGGAGAAGGATGCAGTAAAATGTCGGCAACTTGATAACCTGAAGGACGACCCGCGCTTGTGGGTCGTGCCGGTGACGGCGCGGATCGACCCCGCGCTGGCCGAACAAATCGTGGAGAAATGTCGTGGACGCTCGACTGCTTGATATCCTGGTGTGCCCGCTGTGCAAGGGCCCACTCCAGTACGACAAGAAGGCGCAGGAACTGATCTGTAGCCCGGACCGCCTTGCCTATCCGATTCGCGACGGTATCCCGATCATGTGGGCCGACCAGGCGCGCAAGATCGAAGCGGTGTAAGCCGATGGGCTTTACCGTCATCATCCCGGCGCGCCTTGGCTCGACCCGCCTGCCGAACAAGCCGCTGGCCGACCTCGGCGGCAAGCCGATGGTGGTGCGCGTGGCCGAGCGGGCGCGCGCATCGGGCGCGTCGCGCATCATCGTCGCCGCCGACCATCCGGATATCCTGGCGGCCTGCGCAGCGCACGGCATCGAAGCCTGCATGACCCGCGCCGACCATCCGTCGGGCACCGACCGCATCGCCGAAGTCGCGCTCGCGCTCGGTTTGGCGCCGGATGAGGTGGTGGTCAACCTGCAGGGCGACGAGCCGCTGATCGACCCGGCGCTGCTGGCCGCCTGCGCCGCCCGCATCCGCGACGGCGTGCCGATGGCCACCGTGGCGCACCCGATCACGGAGGTGGCCGACGCGTTCAACCCGAACGTGGTCAAGGTGGTGCTCGACAAGGCGGGCAGGGCGCTGTATTTCTCGCGCGCCACGATTCCTTGGCACCGCGACGCCTTCGCGACCAGCAAGGACACGCTGCCGGCCGGCTACGCGCCGCTGCGCCACGTCGGCTTGTATGCCTATAGCAACGCTTTCCTGCAGGCCTATCCGGCGCTGGACAGTGCTCCCCTCGAAACCATCGAGGCGCTGGAGCAGTTGCGCGTGCTGTGGCATGGCTACCCGATCGCCGTGCACATCACCGACAGCGCGCCGCCGGCGGGTGTCGACACGCCCGAGGACCTGGAGCGCGTGCGGCGCCACTACGCTCCCTGAACTTCCTTACGCCAGTTTTACGTTGTCTGCGCTATGTCAAAACGACCTGGCGGAGGCCCCCGGGATTGGCGTTAAAGCTGACTTTTGTGGTAACTTTCGTGTCAAGTAGCCAGATATGCATCAAATGCCGCATCCCATGCAGTTGCAAATGCGGCATCAAACGCGATCGTTAGCGCGCATAAAAATTATTAACATCCTCTAAGAATCTAGGAAACTCATGCGTCTCATTCTGTTAGGAGCACCCGGCGCCGGCAAAGGCACCCAGGCCAACTTCATCAAGGAAAAGTTCAACATTCCGCAGATTTCCACCGGCGACATGCTGCGCGCCGCGATCAAGGCTGGAACCGAGCTGGGCATGGCTGCCAAGAAGGTCATGGATGCGGGCCAGCTGGTGTCGGACGACATCATCATCGGCCTGGTGAAAGAGCGCCTGAAGGAGACCGACTGCGCCAACGGCTACCTGTTCGACGGCTTCCCGCGCACCATCGCGCAGGCCGACGCCATGAAGGACAGCGGCGTGGCCATCGACTACGTGCTGGAAATCGACGTGCCGGACGAGCTGATCGTCGAGCGCATGTCGGGCCGCCGTTCGCACCCGGCCTCGGGCCGCGTGTACCACACCAAGTTCAACCCGCCGAAGGTCGAGGGCGTCGACGACGTCACCGGCGAAGCGCTGGTGCAGCGCGACGACGACAAGGAAGAGACCGTCCTGAAGCGTCTGTCCGTGTACCACAACCAGACCGAAGTGCTGCTCGGCTACTACAACAAGTGGGCCCAGTCGGGCCTGCCGGGCGCGCCGAAGTACCGCAAGATCTCGGGCGTCGGCCCGGTCGAGCAGGTGCGCGACGCCGCCTTCGCGGCCCTGTCCGAGTAAATAGTCAAGGACTTGATCGAACGGCCCTGCGGGGCCGTTTTGCATTGTTCAGAGGCGGCGCTCCACCGCCGCCGTCAGCGAAGCGCGGTCCGAGTCTCCCTGGTAGCGCTCGCCGTTGATGAAAAAGCTCGGCGTGCCGCTCGCGCCCAGCGACTTCGCCTGGGCCGCCTGCTGCCGGATCCGTTCGCGGTGCCGGCGCTGCGCCAGGTCCTGGTCGAAGCGTGCGCCGTCCAGCCCCAGCTGCTGCGCCAGCAGCGGCAGTTGCGCCGGCGCCATCTGCGCCTGGTGCTCGAACAGCGTATCGTGCATGTCCCAGAACTTGCCCTGGGCCGCGGCCGCTTCCGCAGCTTCGGCGGCGGTTTCCGCATACGGGTGCATGCTGAGTGGCAAATGGCGGTAGACCAGGGCGATCCGTTCGCCATACTGCTGCTGCAGCCCGGCCAGGGTGGGATGGGCGCGGGCGCAGTAGGGGCACTGGAAATCCCCGTACTCGATGATCACGATGTCGGCATCGGGACGTCCCCGGATGTGGTCGCCTTCCGAGATCTGCACCTGGCGCATGCTCGCTCCTGTGGATGTGGACGGCCCGATCTTCGCATGCCTGCCGGCGGCCGCGCGGTCTGTTACCGCCTATCAATGATGTAAGGGAGTGTTTCGCGTGCGCCGAGGCCGCGTGCAGAAGAGAATAATGGCCGGTCCACCATTCGAATCGCATGAGGTGCACCATGAGTCCCATCCAGTCCATGATTGCCGTGCTGTTCGCGCTGGGTTCGGCGGGCGCGCTGGCCCAGAACCAGGCCCCGGCACAGCCGCCCACCGGCAAGCCGGTGGACGACAGCGCCGTCTTCGGTCCGGTGCTGAACCCGCAGACGCCCCCGGCCACGACCCGGAAGCCGAGCCAGGCCAGCACGCAGGCGACCGGCGAGGCGCGGCCGCAGGCGCAGGAAGAACGTGCCGGCCAGGCGCCGGTCACCAGCAAGCACAACGAGGTCGATCCCTCGGCCCGTCCGGCTCCGGAGACCACGCCGCCGCAAAGCCGGCAGCTGCAGCCCCAGCCGCAGTCCCAGACCCTGCAACCGAAAACGCAGCAGGAACTGCAGGGCCGCCCGGAACGCCAGCAACAGACGAAGAAAGACAAGCAGGCCCAGCGCCGCCCTGGCGCGGTCCAGCGCATCGAGGGCACGCCGCGCATCGCCGCCCCGGCGCCGACCCTGACGCCGCCGCCGCCGACCGCGGCAGGGGCCATGCCGGCCCCGGTCGGCCCGCAGACCAGCCAGGTGATCGGCTGCATGGGCAGCGGCTGCACCGACGTCGACGGCGGCGCCTATAACGCCGGCAGCGCCGGCAACGCCACCGTCAGCAGCAGCGGCCGCCTGTGCACCCGCAACGGCGCCAACATGCAGTGCCTGTGAGGCCAGATCAATAGCCGAGCCAGCTGAATGGTTTTTTCTGGCAAAAGTTCGCTACAATGCCGCTGCTTGACGTTTACGTTAACGTAATTAACGGAAGACGTGCGTCATCACCGCTTGCAGACAGCGGCACCAGAACTTTTAAAAGGGAAAACCATGCAAATTCAGAACAATGTGTTCATCGTGACCGGTGGCGCGTCGGGCCTGGGAGCAGCCACGGCGCGCATGATCACGGAAGCGGGCGGCAAGGTCGTCATCGCCGACGTGCAGCTTGAGGCCGGCGCCGCCCTGGCGGCCGAACTCGGCGGCCAGTTCGTCAAGTGCGACGTCACCCTTGAAGCCGATGGCCTGGCGGTCGTGGATGCGGCCGTCAAGCTGGGCACGCTGCGCGGCCTGGTCAACTGCGCCGGCGTGGCGCCGGCCATCAAGACCGTCGGCAAGGATGGTCCGCATCCGCTGGACGCCTTCCAGCGCGCGGTGAACATCAACCTGGTCGGTACCTTCAACATGTGCCGCCTGGCGGCCGACGCCATGGGCAAGCTCGACGCCTCGGAATACGGCGAGCGCGGCATCATCATCAACACCGCCTCGGTCGCGGCCTTCGACGGCCAGATCGGCCAGGCCGCCTACGGCTCGTCGAAAGCGGCGGTCGCCGGCATGACCCTGCCGATGGCGCGCGACCTGGCGCGCAGCGGCATCCGCGTGATGACCATCGCCCCGGGCATCTTCGAAACCCCGATGCTGATGGGGATGCCGCAGGAAGTGCGCGACTCGCTGGGCAAGATGGTGCCGTTCCCGCCGCGCCTCGGCATGCCGAAGGAGTACGCGCACCTGGCCAAGGCCATCATCGAAAACGTGATGCTCAACGGCGAAACGATCCGCCTGGACGGCGCGATCCGCATGCAGCCGAAGTAAGCATTCCTGAAGCCGCCTGCCAATTGTTGTACGATTGGCGGATGTCGGGCGCGTGGCGCAAGCCGCGCGCCCGTTTTTGCTTCTGGAGAGACGATTTGACGAACACGAAGATCCGCCACGCCGTGCTGGTCCTGGCGCTGGCGCTGAGCACCGGCCCGCAGGTGCTGGCGCAGGACACCCGCCAGGCCGCGCCCGAAGCCGCTACCGGCTATGCCCAGAAGGCCGGCTGGCCGGCAAGGAAATACATGGTGGCCGCGGCCAATCCGCTGGCGGTGGAAGCCGGCTACCGGATCCTGAAGCAGGGCGGCAGCGCGATCGACGCCGCCATCGCCACCCAGCTGGTGCTGACCCTGGTCGAGCCGCAATCGTCCGGTATCGGCGGCGGCGCCTTCCTGGTGCACTACGACGGCCGCAAGACCCAGGCCTTCGACGGCCGCGAGACCGCGCCCGCGAAAGCCGACGAGCGCCTGTTCCAGCGCCCGGACGGCACGCCGCTGTCGCGCACCGAGGGCATCGTCGGCGGCCGCTCGGTGGGCGCGCCCGGCGTGCTGCGCATGCTCGAACTGGCGCACAAGGAGCATGGCAAGCTGCCCTGGAAGGCCTTGTTCGCGCCCGCCATCCGGCTGTCGGAAGACGGCTTCGCGGTGAGCCCGCGCCTGCATGCGCTCTTGTCGGGCGACCGCTACCTGCGCAAGGACCCGGAGGCCGCGCGCTACTTCTACGGCAACGGCGGCCAACCCTGGCCGGTCGGCCACATCCTCAAGAACCCGGCGCTGGCCAGGACCTTGCGCGAGATCGCCGAGGGCGGCGCCGACGTGTTCTACCAGGGCCGCATCGCGCGCGACATCGCGGCCAAGGTGCAGGGCCACCCGAGCAATCCGGGCCTGCTCAGCGCAGCGGACATTGCCGCCTACCAGCCCAAGGTCCGCACCCCGGTGTGCAGCGACTATCGTGCCTACACGGTATGCGGCATGCCGCCGCCATCCTCGGGCGGCATCGCGGTGGCGCAGATGCTGGGCATGTTCGAGACCTTCGACATGAAGGCGCTCGCGCCCACCAACGGCGTGCCGGGGCCGGAGGCGCTGCACGTGTTCACCGAAGTAGGGCGCCTGGCCTACGCCGACCGCAACCGCTACGCGGCCGACAGCGACTTCGTGCCGCTGCCGGGCCGCGGCGTGCCGAGCCTGATCGACAAGAACTACCTGGCCGGCCGCGCCAAACTGGTGGGCCCGCGCTCGATGGGCGAAGCCGCGGCCGGCAAGCCGCCCGGCCTGGAGACGGCCTGGCGCTGGGGCAAGGACAACGCCATCGAGACCCCGTCCACCTCGCACGTGGCGGTGGTCGACGGCTACGGCGCCGGCCTGGCCATGACCACCACCATCGAAGACGCCTTCGGCTCGCGCCAGATGGTGGACGGCTTCATCCTCAACAACCAGCTGACCGACTTCTCGTTCGCCTCGCGCGACGCCGACGGCCCGATCGCCAATCGCGTCGAAGCCGGCAAGCGCCCGCGCAGCGCGATGTCGCCCACCGTGGTGTTCGACCGCAAGACCGGCCGGCTGGTGCTGACCGTGGGCTCGCCGGGCGGCCCGGCCATCATCAACTACGTCGCCAAGGTGCTGGTCGGCACCCTCGACTGGGGCCTGAACGTGCAGGAAGCGATTTCGCTGCCCAACTTCGGCAGCCGCAACGGCCCGACCGAGCTCGAGGTGGGACGCTTCCCGTCCACCACCATCGAGGCGCTGAACGCGCGCGGCCACAAGGTGCGCCTGGGCGAGCAGACCTCGGGCCTGCACGGCATCCAGCGCATCGAGGTGCATGGCGTGCCGCTGTGGTACGGCGGGGCCGATCCGCGCCGCGAAGGCGTGGCCAAGGGCGACTGAATGCCCGCCCCGTCGACGGCGGCCGCCTACGACCTGCTGGCGGAACGCTGGCGGGACGGCAGCTTCGACGGGACCAACGGCATCGGCCAGCACGAGCGGGCGCTGGCCTTCGTCGCGCGGGATGACGGCGGCTGGGCGCTCAACGTCGGCTGCGGATGCAACACCCGCTTCAACGCGATGATGCGTGCGCACGGTCTGCGGATCGAAGGCGTCGATGTTTCGGCGCGCATGCTGTCGTTGGCGCGGGCGGCCGACCCGGATGTCACCCTGCACCATGCCGACATCTGCGCCTGGCCGCTGCCGCGCCGCTACCGCTTCATCACGGCATGGGACAGCATCTGGCATGTCGAGCGCGAAGAACAGCCTGCGCTGATGCGCAAGCTGATGGGGGCGCTCGAACCGGGCGGCGTGTTCGTCTTTTCGGCCGGTGGCCTGGACGAAGCGGCCGAACACGTCGATGCGGCGATGGGGACGCCGCTCTACTACGGCACGCTCGGGATCCCGGGGCTGCTCGCCGTGATCGGGCAGGCAGGCTGCGTGTGCCGGCACCTCGAGTTCGACCAATACCCCGAGAAGCACCTGTTCGTCCTTGCCCAGCGCTTGCCGTAACACGTGAGTATTGCCTTGGCCGAGGCGATCGTCAGCGAAATCCAACTAAAGCCCATTTATTTCCCAAGAGACAGCTGACTTTTGCTAAGCTTGGCGGGTGGACAGACAAGCAAAAACGGGCCTGGTCCTCACAGGCGGCGGAGCGCGCGCCGCCTACCAGGCCGGCGTGATGCATGCGATCGCCCGCATCCTGGCAGACGCGGGTCGTCCGGCCCTGCGTTCTCCCTTCGATATCATCTGCGGCACCTCGGCCGGCGCCCTGAACGCCACCGCGCTGGCCTGCCGCGCCGATGACTTCAGCAGCGCCGTGCGCGGCCTGCTGGGGGTGTGGGAGGGCGTGGCCGCCCACCAGGTCTACCGTGCCGATTCGCTGGCGGTGCTGTGCTCCGGCGCGCGCTGGCTGTCGCTGCTGTCCTTCGGCTGGCTGCTGCGCAAGTGGCACGCCTCGCCGCCCCAGTCCCTGCTCGACAATACCCCGCTGGCCGGCCTGCTGCACCGCGCCCTCGACCTGCCGCGCCTGGACGCCGCGCTGGCCGACGGGGTGCTGCACGCGCTGGCGATCACCGCTTCGTCCTATTCCAGCGGACACCACATCACCTTCTACCAGGCCGCGCGCGAGATCGCGCCCTGGCTGCGCCACCAGCGCCTGGCGCTGGCGACCCAGATCAGCGTCGAGCACCTGCTGGCCTCCAGCGCCATCCCCTTCATCTTCCCGGCGGTGCCGCTGTACCTGGGCGGACGGCGCGAATACTGCGGCGACGGTTCGATGCGCCAGCTGGCGCCGATCGCGCCGGCCATCCACCTGGGCGCGACGCGCGTGCTGGTGGTGGGGGCAGGGCGCATGTCGGAGGCGGCCATGGACCCGGTGCCGGGGGTGGCGGCCAGCGGCGGTTATCCGAGCCTGGCGCAGATCGCCGGTCACGCGCTGTCCTCGATCTTCCTCGACAGCCTGGCGTCCGACATCGAGCGCCTGCAGCGGGTCAACCAGACGCTCGAGCGCGTGCCGCCGGAGGCGCGGGCGGCGCTGCCGCTGCGGCGCGTGGAACTGCTGGTGATCGCGCCCTCCGAACGGCTCGACAACATCGCACTGCGCCACGTGCACGCCCTGCCGGCCCCGGTGCGCACGCTGCTGGGCGGGATCGGCGCGCTCGAGACCCGCGGCGCGGCGCTGGCTTCCTACCTGCTGTTCGAAGGCGCCTACACGCGCGAGCTGATCCGCCTCGGCGAACACGATACCCTGGCCCGGCGCGACGACGTGCTGGCCTTCTTCCCCGAATGAAGACGCTGCTGCGACTGTTCGCCACGGCGCTCCTGCTGGCCATGTGCGCGGGCGTGATGGCCGCTTCGCCGCGCCAGACGCTGCGCTTCGAGCACCTGTCGGTGGCCGAAGGGCTGGCGCAGGAGACCGTGCTGGCGGTGCTGCAGGACCGCGACGGCTTCATGTGGTTCGGCACCCAGAACGGCCTGTCGCGCTTCGACGGCTACCGCGTCATCAACTATCGCAACGTGCCGGGCAAGCCGCGCTCGCTGTCGAACAGCTGGGTGCGCGTGCTGCACCTCGACCGCCACGGCCGGCTGTGGCTGGGCACCGACGGCGGCCTCAACCTGTACGACCCGGTGACCCAGTCCTTCACCCTGTTCGTGCCGGAAGAGACGGCGCGGCGCGGCAACGGCAACCGCCACATCAACGCCATCGTCGGCGACGGCCGCGACGGGCTCTGGATCGGCACCAACGACGGCCTGCAGTACTTCGACACCGCGCTGCGCCGCTTCACCACCTGGCACCACGAGCACGGCAACGACGGCAGCCTGAGCGACGACAACGTCAATGCGCTGGCGCTGGACGGCGCCGGCCGCCTGTGGATCGGCACCGGCGGGGGACTCGACAGCCTGGGCCCGGAGCGCACGCGCATCGAGCACCACCCGTCCGGCCTGGACCCGCGCCGCAATCCGGTGCACGCACTGATGGTGGATGGCGAGCAGCGCCTGTGGGTCGGCCGCACCGGCGGGCTGGAACGCCGCGCATTGACCGGCCTTGATGCGGGCAAGCTGCGCCGCTTCGGTCCGGCGGACGGCATCGGCGCTTGGTGGATCACGGCCCTGTACCGCGACGCCGGCGGCGAGATCTGGGTCGGCACCCACGACGACGGCCTGCTGCGCTGGCGCGGCCGCGAGGACAGCTTCGAGAACCACCGCCACGCCGTCGCCGACCGCCACAGCCTGGGCGACAACCAGGTGTCCTCGCTGTACCGCGACCGCCTCGGCACCTTCTGGGTCGGCACCTGGTATGCGGGCGTGTCGCGCGTGGACCTGGGCAGCGGCGGCTTCACCCGCATCGTGCGCAGCGGCGATGGCGTCGAGGACGGCACCCTGGCCGACAACAAGGCACGCGCGCTGCTGGGCGACGGCGAGCGGCTCTGGGTCGGCACCGCCACCGCGCTCAACCATGTCGATCCGGCCACCGGCGCCAGCACCATCTACCGCCCGGATCCGCGCAACCCGAACAGCCTGGCCGGCCTGCCGGCTTCCGCGCTGGCGCGCGACGCCGCCGGCCGGTTGTGGATCGGCGGCCGCACCGGCGTCACCGCGTACGATCCCGCCACCCGCCGCTTCGACCGCCATGCGCTGCCCGGCGACGCCGACGCCAACCACGTGCGCGCCCTGTACGCGGCGCCCGACGCCGGCATCTGGATCGCCACCCGCGGCGGCCTGCACCGGCTCGACCCTGCCACCCGCAAGATCGACAGCTGGCGCCACGACCCGTTCCGCTCGACCAGCCTGGCCGACGACATCGTGCGCCCGATGCTGCAGGACCGGCGCGGCCGCATGTGGGTCGGCACCTTCGACGGCCTCGACCTGATGGATCGCGCCAGCGGGCGCTTCCGCCACTTCCGCCACGACCCCTACGATGCCGACAGCCTCAGCCACGACGAGGTGCATGCGCTGTTCGAGGACAGCCGCGGCGACGTCTGGGTCGGCACCGCGGTCGGCCTGAACCGCATGGTGACCGCGAACGACGGCTCGGTGAGCTTCGTGCGCTACACCACCCGCGACGGACTGCTCGACGATGCGGTCGCCGCCATCCTCGAGGACGGCGACGGGCGCCTGTGGGTCAGCACCACCAGCGGCATTTCCTGCTTCGACCCGGTGGCCAAGCGCTGGCGCAACTACACCGCCGCCGACGGCATCACCGAAGGCGCCTTCTTCGATACATCGGCCCTGCGCGGCGCCGACGGCACCCTGTACTTCGGCGGCTTCAACGGCATCACGGCCTTCGATCCGCGCGCGATTCGCGACAACCGGGTGGCGCCGCGGCCCGTGATCACCGGCCTGTCGATCTTCAACCGGCCGATCGAGGAAGCGCTGCCGGACGCGCTGCGCGGGCCGGTCGAGCATGCCGAGACGGTGACCCTGCCGGCCGGCGCCTCGGTGTTCACGCTGGAGTTCTCGGCGCTGCACTTCGCCGCGCCCGAGCGCAACCGCTTCGCCTACCGCCTCGACGGCTTCGACCAGGACTGGGTGCAGGGCGACGCCGGCAAGCGCTTCGCCACCTACACCAACCTCGATCCCGGCACCTATGTGTTCCGGCTGCGCGCGGCCAACAAGGACGGTGTCTGGAGCGAGCAGGTGGCGGCGCTGGCGATCACGATCGAGCCGCCGCCCTGGGGCACGCCGTGGTTCCGCGCGGTCGCGGTGCTGCTGGCGGCCACGCTCGGCTACGTCGCGGTGCGCATGCGCCTGTCGGGGCTGCGGCGCCAGAAGGAGCAGCTCGAGAGCCAGGTCAGCGTGCGCACCGAACAGGTCGAACAGCAGAACCGCATGCTCGAGCAGCAGACCCGGGAACTGCGCGACCAGGAACAGCGCGTGCGCCAGCAGTCCAACGAACTGGCGCGCGCCTACCGCGCGCTGCAGGAGAACGAGGAATTCCTGCGCCAGGCCAAGCAGCGGGCCGAGGACGCGACGCGCCAGAAGTCCGAATTCCTGGCCAACATGAGCCACGAGATGCGCACCCCGCTGGCCGGCGTGATCGGCATGCTCGGCTTCGCGCTGCGCGACCCGGGCCTGCGCGAAACCACGCGCGAGCAGATCGAGCGCGGCCAGGGCAATGCCCAGTCGCTGCTGGCGATCATCAACGACCTGCTCGACTTCTCGAAGATCGAGGCGGGCAAGCTGAGCATCGAGAACATCGACTTCGACCTGCACGCCAAGATCGACAACGTGGCCAACCTGTTCGAGGAGCAGGCGGCCGGCAAGAGCGTCGGCTTCGACGTGCGCATCGATCCGGCGCTGCCGCGCTTCGTGGTGGGCGACCCGACCCGGCTGCGCCAGGTGCTGGTCAACCTGGTCGGCAATGCCTTCAAGTTCACCCGCTCCGGCTCGGTGTCGCTGGCGGTCGAGCTGCGCGAGGAAGACCAGGTGCGCGGCGAGGGCTGGAACATGGTGCGCTTCACGGTGCGCGACACCGGCATCGGGATCCCGGCCGACGCGCTGCCGCGCCTGTTCCAGAAGTTCGAGCAGGCCGACACCACCACCACGCGCCGCTACGGCGGCACCGGGCTCGGGCTGGCGATCTGCCGCCAGCTGGTGGCGCTGATGGGCGGTTCCATTGGCGTCAACAGCCTCGAGGGCAAGGGCAGCACCTTCAGCGTGCTGCTGCCGCTGGCCGACGGGGTCGAGCCGCCGCACGTCGAGCAGGCGCCGCGCGCGCCGCACACCCACCGCCTGCGCATCCTGTGCGCCGAGGACTTCCCGACCAACCAGATCATCGCCCGCACCATGGTCGAAGAGATGGGCCACGAGATCGACATCGCCGACAACGGCCTGCTTGCGGTGGCGGCCTGCGCCCGCGTGCGCTACGACCTGGTGCTGATGGACGGCCGCATGCCCGAGATGGACGGCGCCACCGCCACCCGCATCATCCGGGCCGGCGGCACGCCTGAGGCGCGCGTGCTCGACCAGCACATGATGATCGTGGCCCTGACCGCCAACGCCAGCGGCGAGGACCGGGCGCGTTACCTGGCCTGCGGCATGGACGCCTTCCTGACCAAGCCGATCGACGAAGATGCGCTGCACCAGCAGATCTCGCGCGCCATCGAACGCCAGCTCGGGCGCGGCATCGCGCTGCCGCCGATGCATCCCCAGGCGCAGGCGGCCGCGCCGCTGGCCGTGCTGGATGCGATGTTCGGCGTCGCGCCCGCGGAAGCGTCGGCCGCGCCGGCGGCGCCGGCCCGCCAGGCCGACGACCTGGGCGCGCGCCTGCGCGCCGCCTTCGCCGCCGACCTGCCGCGCCGCCGCGCCGAGCTCGATGCGGCGCTGGCAGCGGGCGACCTGGAGGCGGCGGGGAGGGTGCTGCACGGCTTGCGCGGCAGCGCCGCCTACCTGGGCGAGCCGGCGCTCGGCCAGCTGTGCGCCACGCTGGAAGCGGCCGCCGACGCCGGCGAGCGCGAACGCCTGCTGGCCGGCGTCGCGCAGCTCGGGCGCCGGCTGGCCGCCTTCGACCAGGCCTGATGCCGGCCACGTCCGCATTGGCTTCGCATTGGCTTCGCTTTGGCTTCGCTTTGGCTTATATATAATGGCCCCATCAAGGCATGGGACGGGGGCACGGTGCAGATGAAGGTGCTGGTGGTGGATGACGACGTGGTGTCGCGCATGATGCTGATGCATCTGGTGGACGGCTGCGGGCGCTACGACATCGTGGAGGCCGAGGATGGCGAGGATGCCTGGCGCCAGCTGGAAAGCGGCCTGCGTCCCGAGGTCGTGTTCTGCGACCTGCGCATGCCGCACCTGGACGGCATGGCGCTGCTGGCGCGGGTGCGCGCCGCCCTCGAGCCTGCGCTTGCCCGGATGCCCTTCGTGCTGGTGTCGGCGGCCTCCGATTCCGACACCCTGGCCGAAGCCGGGCGCCTGGGCGCCGACGGCTACATCGTCAAGCCCTTCGCGGCGGGGCAGGTGCGGGCCCAGCTGGCGCGCCTGGCGCAGCCCGACGAAGATCCCGCCTCGGTGGCGCAGCGCCTCGGGATCGCGCCCGAGCGCCTGCTGCTGTATCTCGGCGGTCTGCGGCGCCAGCTCGAGGAAGCGGCGGCGCCGCTGGCGGCGCCGCCGGCCCAGGAACGGGCCGCGCAGCTGCAACGCCTGGCCGAAGGCTGCGCCACGCTCGGGCTGGCCGAGAGCGCGGCGCGCTTGCGCAGCGTGGCGGCGCAACACGGCGAAGCGGAAGGGGGCGGCAGCCTGGACATGGCGCAGGCGATCCAGGCGGCGCTGGCGCACGCGCTGGAAGCCGTCGGGCGCCAGCAGCTGCGCGCCGGCGACTGAGCAAGGCCGGGCCCGATTTCTCTTGCTGGCAAATTACTTTAGATTTAAAGTAAAGCGCGTTCTGCTCGCAATATAGTCGGAATTTCCAAGGGACCCCCACATGACCGACGTTTCCGCAGCACTTGCGCCGTCCGGCTATGCCGACGGCTTCGCCCGCGCCAACCTGCCGCCACCGGACGCGTGGCCCGAATTCCTGTTCGACCTGCCCGAATTGCAGTACCCGCCGCGCCTGAACTGCGTGGCCGAGCTGTTCGGTGCCGCGCGCCTGCGCGGCTGGGATGAACGTACGGCGCTGGCCGGGGCGCGCGAGCGGCTCAGCTACGCCGAATTGCGCGCGCGGGTCGACCGGATCGCTCACGTGCTGCGTGCAGACCTCAAGCTCGCGACCGGCAGCCGGGTGCTGCTGCGCGGCGCCAACTGCCCGATGATGGCGGCCTGCATCCTGGGCGTGATCAAGGCCGGCTGCATCGCGGTGCCGACCATGCCGCTGCTGCGCGCGCGCGAACTCGGCACCATCGCCGCGCGCGCCCGCGTCGGCGCGATCCTGTGCGCGGCCGGGCTGCGCGCCGAGGTCGATGCGATGATGGCGGCGGCGCCCCCCGACGATTGCCTGCCGCTGCTGCTGTTCGACGCTGCCCAGGCCGCGGACTCGCTGGAGGCGCGCATGGCGGCCCACGACGCCCCCTTTGCCGCGCCCGACACGGCCGCCGACGACGTCTGCCTGATCAGCTTCACCTCCGGCACCACCGGCGTGCCCAAGGGGACCATGCACTTCCACCGCGACCTGCTGGCGATCTGCGACTGCTTCCCGCGCCACACCTTGCGCGCGCGGATGGACGACGTGTTCATCGGCACGCCGCCGCTGGCCTTCACCTTCGGGCTGGGCGGGCTGCTGCTGTTTCCCCTGCGCGTGGGCGCCAGCGCGGTGCTGATCGAGAAACTGGCGCCGGACAGCCTGCTGGCGGCGATCCGGGAACACCGCGCCACGGTGTGCTTCACCGCGCCCACCTTCTATCGCCAGATGGCCCAGCTGGCGGCGCGCATGGAAGCCGGCAGCCTGCGCAGCCTGAGCCGTAGCGTGTCGGCCGGCGAGGCCTTGCCGGTGGCCACGCGCGAGGCCTGGAAGGCGGCTACCGGCCTCGACATGATCGACGGGATCGGCGCCACCGAGATGCTGCACATCTTCATCTCGGCCGCCGGCAGCGAGGTGCGGCCGGGCGCCACCGGCAAGCCGGTGCCGGGCTACGTGGCCTGCGTCCTCGACGAGGACGGGCAGCCGCTGGGGCCGGGCGTGATCGGCCGCCTGGCGGTGAAGGGACCGACCGGCTGCCGTTACCTCGACGACCCGCGCCAGCGCAACTACGTGCAGGGCGGCTGGAACATCACCGGCGACGCCTACGAAATGGATGCCGACGGCTATTTCTATTACCGTTCGCGGCTGGACGACATGATCATCTCGGCCGGTTACAACATCGCCGGCGCCGAGGTCGAGGAAGTGCTGCTGCATCACCCGGCGGTGGCCGAGTGCGGCGTGGTGGGCCGCCCCGACGAGGAGCGCGGCCAGGTGGTCGAGGCCCACGTCGTGCTCAAGCCGGGCCATGCGCCCAGCAGCGAACTGGCGGCGGCGCTGCAGGATTTCGTCAAGGCGCAGATCGCGCCCTACAAATATCCGCGCGTGCTGCGCTTTCGCGAACAGCTGCCGCGCACCGAAACCGGTAAACTGCAACGGTTTAAATTACGCATGGATGCGGTCTGAGGATAACGATGTCCGATCTCGAGGACGGGGAGCAGGGGAGTCCGGACCTGGCAAGCCGCTTGCGGCAGGAGCACCACCAGTCGCTCAAGCTGTGGCTGCGCATGCTGTCGTGCACCGTGCGCATCGAAAACGAGATCCGCTCGCGGCTGCGCGCCAGCTTCGACATCACGCTGCCGCGCTTCGACCTGATGGCCCAGCTCGAGCGCCATCCCGAGGGCCTGCGCATGGGCGAGCTGTCGCGGCGCATGATGGTCACCGGCGGCAACGTCACCGGCATCACCGACCAGCTCGAACGCGAGCAGCTGGTGGTCCGGGTGCCCGACCCGCAGGACCGGCGCGCCTCGGCGGTGCGCCTGACCCCGGCCGGGCGCAGCGCCTTCGCCGAGATGGCCGCGGTGCACGAGCGCTGGATCGACGAGATGCTGGCCGACATACCGGCCGAGGACAAGGCCAGCCTGATCGCGCTGCTGGCCTCCATGAAGGGCCGGCTCAGGGTGGACGAGCCGAAGTAGGGGGGGGGCGTGTGCGAACAAGGCGCGACGATGGTCGCTGCCACTGTTCTGATTTGGCAAGGTGGCTGGTACAATAGGCGACTGTGCCCCGTGCCATCGGCACGGGGCCGGAAGTGTCGCCATAGTACAATGGATAGTACAAGGTCCTCCTAAGACTTAGATGCAGGTTCGATTCCTGCTGGCGACACCACCCCTCCAGCCCGTCCTGGCGCCGTTCCCCTCGAATTTCCGCCTGCGCAATCCCATCCTTGCTTGCCGATGGCCCGAAACCGCGGACCAGGCGCGCCAGTCGGTACAATGCACCTTTCATTCAACATTTTTGCGTCCGGCGCCGCGATCGGTGGCCGGCGGATCACGGACCATGGCTGTCATTTCCCTCACTTCCGCGCAATTGGCTTTCGGCCACGTCGCGCTGCTCGACCACGCTGACTTTTCCCTGGAGACCGGCGAACGCGTCGGCCTGATCGGCCGCAACGGCACCGGCAAATCCTCGCTGCTGAAAATCATTTCGGGCCGCTCCAGGCTCGATGACGGCCTGCTCGTCATGCAGCAGGGCCTGAAGATCGCCTACGTCGAGCAGGAGCCGGTCTTCGATCCGGCTGCCAGCGTGTTCGATGCCGTGGCGGCCGGCATGGGCGAGCAGCAGGCGATGCTGGCCGAGTACGAGTCCCTCACCGGGCAGTTCGGCGGCGACAACGACGACGCGCTGATGGAGCGCATGCACGAGCTGCAGCTGAAACTCGACGCCGTCGACGGCTGGAACCTGGCGCACAAGGTCGACACCACGCTCGACCGCCTGGGACTGAACCGCGAAGCGAAGATGGGCACCCTGTCGGGCGGCATGCAAAAGCGCGTGGCGCTGGCCGTGGCCCTGGTCTCGGCCCCGGACGTGCTGCTGCTGGACGAGCCCACCAACCACCTCGACTTTACCTCGATCAAGTGGCTCGAAGGCCTGCTGCGCGCCTATACCGGCTCGGTGCTGTTCATCACCCACGACCGCAGCTTCCTCGACAATGTCGCCACCCGCATCATCGAGCTCGACCGCGGCCGCCTGCTGTCCTTCCCGGGCAACTTCTCCACTTACCAGGAGCGCAAGCGCGAACTGCTGGCCAACGAGGAAGTCGAGAACGCCAAGTTCGACAAGTTCCTGGCGCAGGAAGAAGTCTGGATCCGCAAGGGCGTGCAGGCGCGCCGTACCCGTGACGAAGGCCGGGTACGCCGCCTGGAAGCGCTGCGCCTGCAGCGCGCCGCGCGCCGCGAGCAGCAGGGCACGGTCCGGCTCGACGTCGGCACCGGCGAACGCTCGGGCAAGATCGTTGCCGACATGGAAAATATCTCCAAATCCTACGGTGAAAAAATCATCGTCAGCAACTTCACCGGCACCATCATGCGTGGCGACAAGGTCGGCCTGATCGGCCCGAACGGCGCCGGCAAGACCACGCTGCTGAAGATCATCCTCGGCGACGAGACCGCCGACAGCGGCTCGGTCAAGCTCGGCACCCGCCTGAACGTGGCCTATTTCGACCAGATGCGCGCCCAGCTCAACGAAGAGGCGAGCCTGGCGGACACCATCTCGCCGGGCAGCGACTGGGTCGAGATCAATGGCCAGAAGAAGCACGTGATGACCTACCTCAACGACTTCCTGTTCGCACCGGAACGCGCGCGCTCGCCCGTGAAATCGCTCTCGGGCGGCGAGCGCAACCGCCTGCTGTTGGCGCGCCTGTTCGCCAAGCCGGCCAACTGCCTGGTGCTGGACGAACCGACCAACGACCTCGACATCGAAACCCTGGAACTGCTCGAGGAATTGCTTGAGGAATACACCGGCACCGTGTTCCTGGTCAGCCACGACCGCACCTTCCTCGACAACGTCGTCACCCAGGTGATCGTGGCGGAAGGAAATGGTTTGTGGCGCGAATACGTCGGCGGCTACAGCGACTGGGAACGCGTGCGCGCCACCGAGCCGGCGCCCGCGGCCAGGCCCGCGGCGACTGCGGCCAAGCCCGACGGCCAGGCTGCGGCCGCGACCGTGCCCAGCTCAGCCAAAGCTGGCGAAATGTCATCTACCGCACAGAGCGGGTCTGGTAAAAAGGTAAAGTTGAGCTACAAGGAGCAGCGCGAGCTGGAGGAACTTCCCCAGCTGATCGCCACTCTTGAAGATGAGCAGTCCGCGATCACAGCCCAGCTGAATTCGCCCGACTTCTACAAGCAGAGTCCCGGCGATGCGCGCCGCCTGAGCGAGCGCCACGCCGAGATCGACGACCTGCTGCTCGACGCCCTCGATCGCTGGGAGCGCATCGAAGCCCGCGCGCGGGGCGAGTAGCGTAACTAACCGGGCAGGCCAGGCGCCTGCAAGACAAGGAACATGACCGAGCACAACGACTCACGTACCGCTCCAACAGCAGCCCCAGCGTTATCGGTCGACGCCCCCCTCTTCAGCCGCGCCGCCTGGGCGCGGATCCTGCCTTTCGGCGCCTACATCTTCTTCATCATCCTCGGCGACATGCTCGAACGCACGGGCATGTCCCGTGCCGACCTGCGCTGGCTGTACCCGGTGCAGATCGGCGTGGTGGCGCTGCTGCTGGCCTGGTCCTGGCGCCGCTACCACGAGCTGCGCGCGCCGCTGCCGAGCCCGCTGCAGCTGCTGGTCTCGGTGGCGGTCGGGGTGCTGGTGCTGGTGCTCTGGATCAAGCTCGACGCGTCCTGGATGACGGTCGGCGCGAGCCCCGGCTACGACCCGCGCACCAACGGCGAGCTCGACTGGCTGCTGGTCGCCATCCGCATCGCCGGCGCCGCCCTGGTCGTGCCCGTCATGGAAGAACTGTTCTGGCGCTCCTTCGTGATGCGCTGGGTCGATGCCGCCGACTTCGAGGCGCTCGAGCCGGCGCGCGTCGGCATCAAGGGCTTCCTGGTGTCGGTCGTCCTGTTCGGTTTCGAGCACAACCTGTGGCTGGCCGGCATCGTGGCCGGCGTCGCCTACAGCCTCCTGTACATGCGGCACCGCAATCTCTGGTCCGCGGTGATCGCCCATGCCGTCACCAACGGCCTGCTCGGCGCCTGGGTGGTCGCCACCGGCAGCTGGGCCTTCTGGTAATCCGCAGGCACCATTCCTAAGCGCAATGACTTCAGAAAAGACGAACAACATGATGCCCTTACGCCCCCACACGCTCCGCCCGATCGCCGCCCTGGTCGGTGCACTGTTCCTCCTCCCGATCGCCGAGGCCGGCGCGCAGAACAGCGCGCAGCAGGAAGAAGGCCTGAAGCTGTACGGCGGCATCGGCTGGGGCTACGACGACAACCTGCTGCGGGTGCCGGACAACCGTCCGGCCTTCGGCGGCAAGCGCAGCGACCGCTGGCGCCAGCTTGAAGCCGGCATTGTCTACAACAAGCGCATCAGCCGTCAGCGCGTGGCGGTGGTGGCCAAGGCCTCGAAGGTGAATTTCGACTTCTTCAAGCAGCTCGACTACGACGGCCGCGACCTGCAGGCCACCTGGTTCTGGGAGCTGGGCAACAAGTTCGAAGGGCAGGCGGGCACCCTGTACGACCGCACCCTGGCCCCTTACACCGACTTCTTCAGCGACGAGCGCAACGTGCGCGAGCGCCGCCGCCAGTGGTTCGACGCGGGCTGGAAGATGCACCCGAGCTGGAAGCTGCGCACCGGCTTCACGCGCGAGCGCTACGAATACGAGCTGCTGCGCCAGCGCTACAACAACCGCACCGAAAAGGCGGTCGAGGCCGAACTCGTGTACCGGCCGCGCAGCGGCAGTTCGGTGGGCCTGGTGGCGCGCCGGGTCAAGGGCGAATACCCGTTCCGCCGTCCGGCCACCAGCGGCGTGCTGGTCGACGACTTCACCCAGGACGAACTGAAGGTGCGCGTCAACTGGTACGCCAGCGGCTCCACCACCTTGCAGGCCCTGGGCGGCTACGTGCGGCGCGAGCAGCCTTCCTTCGGCGCAGGCAAGACCAGCGGCTTCAACGGGCGCCTGAACGCCACCTACCAGCCGCGCGGCAAGATGACCTACAACGCCTCGGTATGGCGCGAATTCGCCCCGATCGAGAGCACCATCGTCAGTTATACCCTGAACCGCGGCGCCAGCCTCGGCGCCACCTGGCAGGCCACCGGCAAGATCAAGGTCGACGCCACCGCCGCCTACGAACAGCGCGCCTACAACGCGCGCCGCGTGTTCGCCGGCTCGGACGCGCTGGAAGACTCGCTGAAGACCGCCAGCCTGCGCGCGACCTGGCAGGTCAAGCGCAAGATCGCGCTGTCGGCCGGCTGGCAGCACCAGGCGCGCAGCGGCTCGGAGGCGCTGGGCCTGGGCAAATTTGACGCCAACACCGTCATGGTGAACGCGAACGTGCTGTTCTGAAGCAGTAGTGTACTGAATGAAGTGACTTTATGACGGTAAACGACATCCCGATCATCTCGTTTTTCCAGCGCGTGCTTGATCCCCTGATCATCATGGGGACCCTGTATCTCGCAACGCTCTACTACGGTGAACCGTTTTCCGGATACTCGCTGGTGCTGATGATTCTGGCCTTCTTCATCTCCACCTCGGTCTACCAGCACGTGGATCCCTACCGCACCTGGCGCAGCGGCCGCATGCTGGCCTATGCCCGCGACACCGTGTTCGGCTGGTGCCTGACCATCGCGGTGCTGTACTTCCTGGGCTCGGCCAGCGGCCTGAAGTATTTCTATGACGAGCGCGTGCTGCTGGCCTGGTTCGTCGCCACCCCGGTGACGATCCTGGTCAGCCACCTGGCGGTGCGCAAGGCCACCGGCAGCCGCGACCGCAAGCGCGAGGTGCGCTCGATCGTGGTGGTCGGCATCAACGACGTCGGCATCAAGTTCGCCGGCGTGTGCGAGCGCCACCCGAACCTGTTCATGGAAGTCTGCGGCTTCTTCGAGGATCGCAAGGACGAGCGCTGCCCCGCCAATATCGGGCACCCGGTGCTGGGCGGCATGGCCGACGTCTGCGCCTATGTGCGCCAGCACAACATCAAGATGATCTTCATCAGCCAGCCGATCTCGGCCCAGCCGCGCATCCGCAAGCTGATCGACGAACTGAAGGACACCACCGCCTCGGTCTACTTCCTGCCCGACGTCTACGTGTTCGACCTGATGCAGGCGCGCTTCGACACCGTAGGCGGCATGCCGGTGATCGCGATCAGCGAGACCCCGTTCATGGGCTGGAACAGCGTGATCAAGCGCGGCAGCGACATCGTGATCGGCAGCGTGATCCTGGTGCTGCTGGCGCCCCTGATGCTGGTGATCGCGCTTGCCGTCAAGCTCACCTCGCAGGGGCCGGCGATCTTCCGCCAGCGCCGCTACGGCCTGTACGGCGAAGAGATCTTCGTCTACAAGTTCCGCTCGATGACCGTGACCGAGGACGGGCCGACCGTGGTGCAGGCGCAAAAGAACGACCAGCGCGTGACGAAGATCGGCGGCTTCCTTCGCCGTACCTCGCTCGACGAGCTGCCGCAGTTCATCAACGTGCTGCAGGGGCGCATGAGCCTGGTGGGACCGCGGCCGCATGCGGTGGCCCACAACGAGCAGTACCGCAAGCTGATCAAGGGCTACATGCTGCGCCACAAGGTGCGCCCCGGGATCACCGGCTGGGCCCAGGTGAACGGCCTGCGTGGCGAGACCGCCACGCTCGACAAGATGGAAGCGCGCATCCAGTACGACCTCGATTACCTGCGCAACTGGTCGCTCTGGCTCGACCTGTGGATCATCGTGAAGACCGTGAAGGTGGTGCTCACGCGCGAGAATGCGCACTGAGCGCCCACTGAGCGCCCACTGAGCGCACCCTGAGCGCCCGCCGGCGGCGAGGATGCCGGCCGGACATGCATGGAACCCGGCCTTGCAGGCGGCATCGAACAGCAGCAAAGGTGGGAAATGCCGCTCCATCAAAATGCAATTAACTGCTTGCAACGTGCTTTATTTATCAGCGAAAACACTTTAAATATGAATTGGAAACAATTCGCTTAAGGTCAACTTAAAAACGACGCGCACGATTGGTATCTTGCTTGCGTGACCATGTCAGCTGCGTAGAATTGTTGATGAGTTTGCAACTGCCGGGGCCGGCGTCTCGTCTGTTTCGTAAGGGAAAAATATGAAGAAAGCACTGATTACCGGCGTTACCGGTCAGGACGGTTCCTACCTGGCGGAGCTGCTGCTCGAGAAGGGCTACGAGGTGCACGGCATCAAGCGCCGCGCCTCGCTGTTCAACACCGGCCGCATCGATCACATCTACCAGGATCCGCACGCCGACAATCCGCGCTTCTTCCTCCACTACGGCGACCTCAGCGATACCTCGAACCTGACCCGTATCCTGCAGCAGGTGCAGCCCGACGAGGTCTACAACCTGGGCGCGATGAGCCACGTGGCGGTTTCCTTCGAGTCGCCCGAGTACACCGCCGACGTCGACGGCATCGGCACCCTGCGCCTGCTCGAGGCGATCCGCCTCCTCGGCCTGGAAAAGAAGACCCGCTTCTACCAGGCGTCGACCTCCGAACTGTACGGCCTGGTGCAGGAAACCCCGCAGCGCGAGACCACCCCTTTCTATCCGCGCAGCCCGTATGCCGTCGCCAAGCTCTACGCCTACTGGATCACCGTCAACTACCGCGAGGCCTACGGCATGTATGCCTGCAACGGCATCCTGTTCAACCACGAATCGCCGCGCCGCGGCGAGACCTTCGTCACCCGCAAGATCACCCGCGCGCTGGCCAACATCGCCCAGGGCCTGGAGCCTCAGCTCTTCCTCGGCAACCTGGACGCGCTGCGCGACTGGGGCCATGCGCGCGACTACGTCCAGATGCAGTGGC
Organism: Massilia sp. X63; assembly: GCF_041023745.1. Taxonomy (NCBI): domain Bacteria; kingdom Pseudomonadati; phylum Pseudomonadota; class Betaproteobacteria; order Burkholderiales; family Oxalobacteraceae; genus Massilia; species Massilia sp. X63. The sequence continues at coordinate 116,185 of NZ_JBFTEF010000008.1, read as the reverse complement.
TGATGCTGCAGCAGGACAAGCCCGAAGACTTCGTGATCGCCACCGGGCGCCAGTATTCGGTGCGCGATTTCGTCGAGGTGGCAGCTACCGAACTCGGCATCGAGATCGCATGGCAGGGGCAGGGCGTCGACGAGCGCGGCCTGGTGGCCGCCGTGCATGGCGACAAGGCGCCGGGCGTGGTGGTCGGCCAGCCGATCGTGGCGGTCGATCCACAGTATTTCCGTCCGACCGAGGTCGAGACCCTGCTGGGCGACCCGAGCCGTGCGCGCGAGCGCCTCGGCTGGGAACCGACAACCAGTTTCGAAGCGATGGTGCAGGAGATGGTGGCGCACGACCTCGACACGGCGCGCCGCCACAAGCTGCTCGCATCGCATGGCTACAACGTCGCACTTTCACTGGAGTAAATGTGTTGAATAATCAGCCTTGCATCTATGTCGCCGGCCATCGTGGCCTGGTCGGCTCGGCCATCGTGCGTGTCCTGCGCGCCCAGGGCCACACCAACATCGTCACCCGCACCCACCAGGAACTCGAACTGACCGACCAGGCCCAGGTGCGCGAGTTCTTCCGCACCGAGCACATCGACCAGGTCTACCTGGCCGCGGCCAGGGTGGGCGGCATCCACGCCAACAACACCTATCCGGCCGAGTTCATCTACGACAACATGATGGTGCAGGCCAACGTGGTCCACGAAGCCTGGCGCGCCGGCGTCAACAAGCTGCTGTTCCTCGGCTCCTCGTGCATCTATCCGCGCCTGGCGGCCCAGCCGATCCGCGAGGAATACCTGATGAACGGCATCCTCGAGCCCACCAACGAACCCTATGCGATGGCCAAGATCGCCGGCATCAAGCTGTGCGAGAGCTACAACCGCCAGTACGGCACCGATTACCGCAGCGTCATGCCCACCAATCTGTACGGTCCGGGCGACAACTACCACCCGGAAAACAGCCACGTGATCCCGGCCCTGCTGCGCCGCTTCCACGAAGCGCGCGAAAACAATGCGCCGGAAGTCGTGATCTGGGGCAGCGGCAAGCCGATGCGCGAATTCCTGTACGTGGACGACATGGCAGCCGCCAGCGTCTACGTGATGAACCTGCCCATGGACGTGTATGCGGAAAATACCGACCCCATGCATTCGCACATCAACGTCGGCACCGGCCAGGACGTCACGATCGCCGAACTGGCGCGGCTGGTGGGTGAGACCGTCGGCTACCGCGGCCGCATCGTGTTCGACGCCAGCAAGCCGGACGGCACGCCGCGCAAGCTGCTCGACGTGTCCAAGCTGGCCACGCTCGGCTGGCGCGCCAGTACCCCGCTGCACGAAGGCCTGCGGCGCGCCTACGAATCCTTCGTCGCCGAGCAGACGGCGGAAGAGGCGGGGCCGTCCGAGGTGCCGTCCGCGCTGCTCGGGCGCGCGCCGGGTGCGGCGGCGCGGGTGGCAGCCTGAAAGCCGGCCGCAGTAGCAGAATGTTAATTGACGAACAGAGAAGGAATCGTGCGGAACCCAGAATGGATGAGCCCTCATTCGATACCGGGTTCCGGGCGGGGCACGAATAACAAGAGGAATACGAGGCGGGCCTGCCCGCTAACCAACGTCGAGGAAATTATCTTGAAAACCTTCCATTTGGCAGCCAACCAAACCTCCTTCCCCAGCCCCCGGCGCCTGCTGTCGGCGGCGGCCCTGGTGCTGTGCGCCGCGACCCTGGCTGCGTGCAGCAAGGACGACGCGCCCAAGGAGTCGAAGCCGGGCCAGGCCCTGGCCAGCGTCAACGGCGACGAGATCACCGTGCTGCAACTGAACGAGGAACTGCAGCGCCTGGGTGTCGGCGCGCCGCAGCAGCAGCAGGCGGGCAAGCAGGTCCTGCAGGCCCTGATCGACCGTGAACTGCTCGAAGACGAGGCCGCCAAGGAAAAGATCGACCGCGATCCGAAGGTGATGCAGGCGATCGAACGTGCGCGCTCGCTGATCATCGCCCAGGCCTACATGCAGAAGCGCCTCGGCGAGCCGGCGCGCCCGACCCCGGCCGAGGTCGAGGATTACTTCAACAAGAACCCGCAGTTCTTCTCCAACCGCAAGCAGTTCGCCATGAACGAGCTGATCATCGCGGCGAACGACCTCACGCCCGAAGTGCGCGCCGCCGCCGACAAGGCCAAGTCGCTCGAGGAAATCGCGGTGTTCCTCGACGCCCGCAACATCAAGTACGGCCGCGCCCAGGTCACCCGCAGCACCGCCGACCTGAATCCCCAGCTCTCGAGCAAGCTGCTGTCCATGCCGAAAGGCCAGCTGTTCGCCGTGAAGGAAGGCGAGCGCGCCATGCTGATCTCGATCGCCGAAGTGCGCGACGCGCCGGTCAACCTGACCATCGCCGGTCCGCAGATCGCCCAGTACCTGATGAACAAGAAGCAGAAGGAACTGGCCGCCGCCGAAATCCAGCGCCTGCGCGGCACCGCCAAGATTGCTTACCTGAACAAGGATTACGCGCCTGACCCGAACGCATCGAAAGGCGCCGCCCCGGCCGCCGGCAACCCGCCGGGCGCAACGGCGGTGGCCGGCGTGCCTGCCGACGCACCGGCCGGTACGGCCTCGGTCGCGCCGGCGCCGGAAACCCCCGTCGCCAACACCGACAAGGCCGCGCTCGACCGTGGCGTGGCAGGCCTGAAGTAATCGTTCTAACACTCAACACCAATAACAGGAATTGAAGGAGCAATCATGAAACGATTCGTCAAGTGGATGATGGCCGCTGCGCTCGTGCTGAGCATGGGCGTCGCCGGCGCCGCCGAAGTGCTGCTCGGACCGGGCGACGTGGTCAAGCTGTCCGTCTACGGCAGCCCCGACCTTTCGCTCGAAACGCGCGTCAGCGAGGCCGGCAACATCACCTTCCCGCTGCTGGGCCAGGTGGCGGTCGGCGGCCTGTCGGTGGCCGCCGCCGAAAAGAAGATCGGCGACCTGCTCGAGAAGGGCGGCTACCTCAAGAAGGCCCAGGTCAACATGCTGGTCACCACGCTGGCCAGCCAGCAGGTCTCGGTGCTGGGCTATGTGAACCGTCCGGGGCGCTATGCGGTGGAAGGGCGCCGCAAGGTGCTCGACCTGCTGGCGATGGCCGGCGGCATCCACGGCGACGGCGGCGACATCATCAACCTGGTGCGCACCCGCAACGGCAACACCACGCGCGAGACCATCGACGTGGTCGACATGGTCCGCAAGGGCGAGCTGAACCAGGACTACGAAGTGGCCGGCGGCGACATCATCTATGTCGAACGCGCGCCGCGCGCCTACGTCACCGGCGAAGTCCAGCGTCCGGGTCCGTTCCGCCTCGAGCGCGGCATGACCGTCCAGCAGGCCGTCTCGGCCGGTGGCGGCCTGAACATGCGCGGCAGCGATAAGGGCATGAAGATCACCCGCAAGGATGCCAGCGGCAATCCGGTGACGATCAATGTCAAGGCCAGCGATCCGGTCCAGGTCGACGATGTGATCATCGTGCGTGAAAGCTGGTTCTAAGAGGTTTTCCGGCGCACCGGGAACGGTGCGCCGTCCAGCAGTTTTCAGTTTTGCTTAACAAGTAGCCTCAGCACCTGCGGTACCCGATTCGTGTTTCGCCGTTTTGTCCACCCCGCTGTCAAGGCATCTGATGCAAAGGTAAGGCCATGAACGTTCATCAATTCCTGCTGATTCTTCTTGCCAGGAAGAAGATCATCCTGTCGACCCTGCTGGTTACGGTCCTGCTCGCGCTGGGCTGGAGCCTGATGCAACAGAAGACTTACAAGGCAACCGCATCCGTGCTCTTGAACTACAAGGGCGTGGACCCGGTGAGCGGGCTGACCATGCCCGGCAACCTGATGCCGGGCTATATGGCCACGCAGATGGACATCATCACCAGCAAGACCGTGGCGCTGCGCGTGGTCGACTCGCTGCGCCTGGCGTCGAGCCCGGCCGTGCAGGCCCAGTGGCGCGAGGCCAGCGAAGGCAAGGGCACGGTGCGCGACTGGCTGGCCGACCTGCTGCTGAAAAAACTCGAGATCATGCCCTCGCGCGAATCGAGCGTGGTCGAGGTCAGCTTCAGCGGCGCCGACCCGGCCTTTGCCGCGGCGGTCGCCAACGCCTTCGCCGACGAATACCAGAAGATCAGCGTCCAGCTCAAGACCGAGCCGGCCAAGAAGGCCTCGGCCTACTTCAACGAACAGACCAAGCAGCTGCGCGACAACCTGGAAGCCGCGCAGGCGCGCCTGTCCAAATACCAGCAAGAAAAGGGCATCGTCAGCCTCGACAACAACCGGGTCGACGTCGAACTGTCGCGCCTGAACGACCTGTCGGGCCAGCTGGTGGCGGCCCAGACCCAGGCCATGGAAGCCAGCTCGCGCGAGCGCATGGCCACCGGCGTCGGTTCGCCCGACGTCGCCAACAACGCCCTGGTGCAGAGCCTGCGCGTGAGCCTGGCGAGCGGCGAGGCCAAGCTGGCCGAAGCCGCCTCGCGCTACGGCCGCAACCACCCGGCCTACCAGTCGGCTTCCGCCGAGGTGAGCAAGATGCGCGCCGAACTGAACGCCGCCCTGGGCAGCGTCTCCAAGAGCGTCGGCGCGAATGCCCAGGTCTACCGCCAGCGCGAAGCCGAACTGCGCGCCGCACTGGCCGCGCAGAAGACCCGCGTGCTGGAACTGAACCGCACCCGCGACGAGCTGGGCGTGCTGCTGAAAGACCTCGACAGCGCCCAGCGCGCCTTCGATTCGGCCAGCCAGCGCTTCTCGCAGACCCGTATCGAGGCCCAGTCCGAGCAGTCCGATATCTCGATCCTGAACCCGGCGGTGCCGCCGACCGCGCCGTCCGGCCCGCGCGTGCTGCTCAACACCCTGGTGTCGATCCTGCTGGGCACCATCCTCGGGGTCGGCCTGGCCCTGCTGCTGGAGCTGATCAACCGTCCGGTGCGTTCGAGCGGCGACGTCAAGGACATGCTGGGCATCCCGGTGCTCGGCACCATCGAATGGCGCATGAAGCGTCCGCGCAGCTCCGGCATCCGCGCGCTGATGACCCCGCGCCGCCTGCTGCGGCTGAACTGAGGCGCACCGTCCACCCTGCGCCCACGCGGCGCAGGGCGGCGGGGCATCCCTAACAAGAACAGGACATGACCATGAATTCATCCGTGCTATCCGCATTGCCTACCGGCGCACCCCACGACGGCGCAGCGCAACACGCTGCGCACGCCGATTCGAGCATGGGCGCCTTGCTGCTCGATTCCGGCAAGCTCACGCCCGAGAGTGCCGAGCGTGTCCTGCGCATGCAGAAAGACCTCGGTATCCGCTTCGGCGAAGCCGCCGTGCGCCTGGGGCTGGTCAGCGAGGACGACATCCAGCAGGTGCTGGCGCGCCAGTTCTCCTATCCCTACCTGCAGAAGGGGCAGGCCAACCTGTCGCCCAAGCTGGTAGCCGCCTACGACCCGTTCTCGCCCCAGGTCGAGGCGCTGCGTGCGATCCGCAGCCAGCTGATGCTGCGCTGGTTCGCCCGCGGCCGGCGCGCGCTGGCGATCGCCGGCGTCACGCCGGAAGACGGTTCCAGCCTGTTTGCCGCCAACCTGGCGGTGGTGTTCTCGCAGCTGGGCGAACAGACCCTGCTGGTGGACGCCAACCTGCGCAGCCCGCGCCAGCAAGAAATGTTCGGCGTCAAGCCGCGCCAGGGCCTGTCCGACCTGCTGGCCGGCCGCGCCGACCTCGACGTGATCCAGCGCGTGCCGTCCTTCGTCGACCTGTCGCTGATGCCGGCCGGCACCCTGCCGCCGAATCCGCAGGAGCTGCTGGCGCGCGAAGGCTTCCGCAACCTGAATACCCAGCTCGAGAGCCGCTACGACGTGGTGCTGTACGACCTGCCGCCGTTCGCGGCCGGCGCCGATGCGCTGGCGGTGGCCGGGCGCGCCGGCGGCGTGCTGCTGGTGGCCTGCAAGCACCGCACCCGCATCGCCAACATCAGCCGCATGGCCGAGCAGATGGCGGAATCCGGCGCCGAAGTGGTCGGCTCGGTGGTGGTGGAGTTCTGACATGGCGACGGCGGCAAGCAAGGACAGCGCGGCGGCCCTGCCGCACGATGCGCCCCCCAGCCTGGCCGGCACGCTCGCCGCCCTGCGCGGCGCACTGCCGGAATGGTGGCCCGTCTTCGCCGGCCTGGCGATCCTGTTCGGACCGACCTTCTACGACCTGTTCACCGGCGCCTGGGTCGGCGAGGAGCAGGGGCACGGCCCGATCATCTTCTTCCTGGCCTTGTGGCTGATCTGGCGCAAGTGGCCGGAAGCGATGGCCGCCGCCGGCTACGGCTCCGGCCGCCCGCTCGGCAGCTGGACCGGCTGGCCGGTGCTGGCCATCGGCCTGATGTTCCACCTGCTGGGCCGTTCGCAAAAGATCCTGATGTTCGAGGTGGCCTCGATCCTGGTGGTGATGGCGGCGGTGGTGCTGCTCAAGGTCGGCACCCGCGCGCTGCGCGTGCTGTGGTTCCCGTTCTTCTTCATGCTGTTCATGGTGCCGCTGCCGAGCGAACTGGTGGCGGCGGTGACGATGCCGATGAAGATGGCGGTGTCCTGGGTGACCGAGCACATCCTGTTCGCGCTGGGCTACCCGATCTCGCGTTCCGGCGTGGTGCTGCAGATGGGCCAGTACCAGCTGCTGGTGGCCGATGCCTGCGCCGGCCTGCAGACCCTGCTCACGCTGGAAGCGCTCGGCCTGTTCTACCTGAACCTGATGCGCCACCCGTCCGCGTTCCGCAACATCACGCTGGCGCTCCTGATCATCCCGATCTCGTTCACGGCCAACGTGATCCGCGTGATCGCGCTGACCCTGATCACCTATTACTTCGGCGACGCCGCCGGCCAGGGCTTCCTGCACGGCTTCGCCGGCATGGTCCTGTTCATTACCGCGCTGGTGCTGATCCTGGCGGTCGACAACGGCCTGCAGTGGTGGATCAAGCGCGGAGAGGGCAGGAGCGGCGGCAGCGGCGGCCCGGGCACGGGCGGCGGCCGCATGAACGCGACCCTGAAGGAGGCAACATGAATCGCCGTTTCGCCATCAGCCTGGTGCTGGGCGTGGCCATGGCCGGCACCTCGGCGCTGACCGGCGCGCTCACGCCCAAGGCGCGCGTGCCGCAGGCCCACGAACAGTTCAGCCTGGAACAGATGATCCCGCAGCGCTTCGGCGACTGGCGCATCGACCCCTCGGTGGTGCCGCTGACGCCCGATCCGGAGCAGCAGAGCGTGCTCGAGAAGATCTACGACCAGACCCTGTCGCGCACCTACGTCAACAACCAGGGCCACCGCGTGATGCTGTCGATCGCCTACGGCGGCGACCAGAGCAAGGCGCTGCAGCTGCACCTGCCCGAGGTCTGCTACGTGGCCCAGGGCTTCCAGATGGAGAAGGAAGCCGAGGACAGCCTGGCGACCAGTTTCGGCGAACTGCCGGTCAAGCGCCTGGTGGCGCGCCTGCACGAGCGCAACGAGCCGATCACCTACTGGATCACGATCGGCGAGCACGCCTCGCGCGCCGGCATCCAGCAGAAGCTGCGCCGCCTGGCCTATGGCCTGTCGGGCGAGATCCCGGACGGCATGCTGGTACGGGTCTCGACCATCCAGGCCAATGACGCCCAGGCCTACCGGGTGCAGGACCGCTTCGTGGCCGACATGCTCGGCGTGATGGCGCCGCGCGACCGCACCCGCCTGCTCGGCGCGGGCCTGGCCCCGGCGCCCGAGGCCGCAGCCGCGGCGGCGCCGGCACATACCGGCGCGCCGGCGCGCGGCTAGGGCAGGGGAGTCAAAGGCACCCGATGAATTCGATCCTCCCGTACATTTATTACTCGCTGCCGTGGGCCTTCATCATCGGCCTGTCGATCGCGGCCGTCGCGGGGATCGGCATCGGCCTGGTATGGCCGCGCTTCCTGGTCTATCCCTACCTGGCGGTGTACTTCTGCATGAACTCCACCAGCTACGGGAACATGGCGATCTTCGCCACCCGCAGCATCTACAGCCGCGGCTCCGGCATGCTGCTGTTCGGCCTGCTGCTGTGGTATGTGCTGGGCGCCTGGGCCTGCGCCCGCGTGGCCGCCAGCTTCCAGCGCTACCCGACCCCGGCCTGCAACCTGCGGCCCTGGTTCTGGGCCTGGCTGGTGCTGCTCGCCGGGCACGTGGCGGTCGGCCTGATGCACGGCGTCTCGCTGGCCGAGGCGCTGACCCCGCAGGGCTTCTCCAATATCGTCTGGATGGCGCCGCTGATCTCGCTCATGCTGCTGTCCTTCCGCACCCGCGAACACGTGCTCGAGCTGACCCATTTCATCCTGATCGTCGGCCTGTGCCGCGCGCTGTTCGGGCTGGTGCGCTGGGCCGCCTTCGGCGGCGACCCGAACAACGTGTACGCCAACATGAACGCGATCAAGATTCGCCTGACCTTCTTCGACATCAACGACAGCCTGGTCTGCACCATCGCCTTCGCGATCGCCGCCGTCCACCTGTTCCAGACCGTCAAGATCGAGCGTCCGAAGTTCTGGCGCAGCATCGAGTGGATGACCCTGTGCTCCACCGGGCTGTGCATCCTGCTGTCCTACCGCCGCAGCGCCTGGATCGGCTTCATGCTGGCCTTCCTGGTGATCATGATGCGCTTCCCGCTCAAGCGCCGCATGCAGCTGATGACGGGCGGCCTGCCGGTGGTCGGGGCGGCGCTGGCCTACGTCGCGGTGCAGCGCCTGTCGCAGACCAAGGGCGCGGGCAGCGGCCTGTCGAGCCTTGCCTACGACATGCAGTCCAAGCGCTTCGGGCCGGAGAGCGAACGGGTGCTCGAACTGAAGTTCGCGCTGGCCGACTTCCTGGCCAACCCGATCACCGGCATCGGCACCTGGGGCCGCTACACCGGCTACCAGTACATCTCGTGGCAGAACAACCCCGACGGCGGCCTGTTCCTGCACAGCGGCGCGCTGCACGTCGCGCTCAAGAGCGGGCTGCTCGGGATCGTCCTGCTGTTCGGCACCATCGTCACCTTCGTGCTGTTCGCCCGCCGTGCCCTCAAGACCCTGCCGCCGGAACTGCTCGGCCTGGCCACTGCCGGGGTGGCCGGGATCGCCTTCATGATTCCCGACTTCCTGATCGGCACGCCGATCCCGCAGGTGCGCACCACCCAGATGCTGGCCATCTGCCTGGCCCTGCCTTACCTGGCGATGGCGGTGGCGAAGGCGGCGCCGGTGACCAAGCCCGCGGCGAAGCCTTTCATGCCGCCGCGTCCCCAGCTGGTGCACGCCTGATGAACCTGCGCCTCGCCCGCAATGCCTGGTCGAACCTGCTCGGCGCCGCGATCCCGGCGCTGGTCATGCTCGGCACCGTGCCGCTGGTCGTCAAGGGACTGGGCGACGCCAGCTATGGCGTGTACTCGCTGGTCACGGCCATCGTCGGCTACTTCGCCGTCATCGACATCAACGTCACCGCCGGCTCGGTCAAGTACATCGCCGAGCACAATGCGCGCAAAGACGACGAGCGGATCTTCGAGACCATTTCCTTCGGCCTGGCCACGTATGCCGGCATCGGCGTGCTGGGCGCGCTCGGCCTGTTCTTCGGCGCCGCCTGGTTCGTGGGCGGGGTGTTCGAGGTGCCGCGCCAACTGGTGCCGGAAGCCACCGCCACCCTGAAGCTGGCCGCGCTCGGCTTCCTGGCAGGCCAGCTGCAGAGCTACCTGAACAGCGTGCCGCAGTCGCTGATGCGCTACGACATCTCGGCCCGCCTCGAGATGGTGTTCGGCACCCTGGTGCCGCTCGCCACGGTCGGCGTGCTGCTGCTCGGCCATGGCCTGTTCGAAGTGATCCTGCTGCGGGTGATTGCCTCCAGCATCCACTGCGGCATCCTGTGGGGCGCGATCCGGCGCCTGCTGCCCGGCATGCGCTGGCGCTGGCCCGGCAGCAGCTTCCGCAACGCGCTGCTCAGCTTCTCGGCCTATTCCTTCCTGTCGCGCTTCGCCACGCTGTCGTATGCCCATGCCGACAAGCTGATCATCGGCGCCCTGGTCGGCGTCACCGGGCTGGCCTATTTCACGGTGGCGGCCACGCTCGCCAACCGGGTGCTGAGCCTGACCTTCCGCCTGTCCGGGGTGTTCTTCCCGGCCGCCAGCGCGCTGGCGGCAAGCGGCGAACTGGCGCGCCTGGACCGCGTCTACCTGAAGGCGACGCGCTACGTGGTCTACCTGAACGCTGCGATCCTGGTGCTGGTGGCGGTGTTCGCGCACCAGATCCTGGGCTACTGGATGAACGACGCCTTCGCCCGCAACGGCGCCACCGTGCTGGCCGTGATGGCGCTGTCGCAGTTCGTCGATTCGCTCACCAGCCTGCCGTCGCTGGTGAACGACGGCATGGGCCATCCGCGCGTGTCCGGGCTGTTTGCGGTCACCCGCGCCATTGCCGGCCTCGGCATCGTGTATGTGGGCGTGGCCGGCTGGGGCATCGACGGCGCGGCCTGGGGCCACCTGGTCGGCTCGCTGGCGTTCACCTGCGCTTTCCTGCTGTACGTGCACGGCCGCACCGTGCCCACCACGCTGGCCCGGCTGCTGGCCCAGGGCTACGCGCCCGGCCTGGCCGGGGTCGCGTTGGTGGCGGTGGCCGCCACCGCGGCCGAGCAGCTGTTCGACCGCGGCCCCTGGGACTTCCTGTTCATCCTGGGCGTCACCATGCTGCTGCTGGGCGTGCACGGCGCCCTGTTCGTGGTCGAGCGCGACGACCGGCTGCTGGCCTGGTCGCGCCTGAAGGCCGGCTGGGCGCGCATGCACGCGGCCGGCGCGCGGTGACGCAGCAATGAAGCAGCAAGGATGCGGAACCTGACAGTGAAAGGAAGTGTGCGAAGCGTGATGGGGAAACGAAGCTGGCGGAGGATGACATGCGTATCCTGATGGTGTCGGAAGATCTACCGGGCGACAAGGTCGGCGGACTGGGCAAGCACGTGGTCACGCTGGCCAACCGCCTGCTGGCCGAGGGCCATGACGTCGAAATCCTGGGCCGCAACGACCGCGGCGTCGAGCGTTGCGCCGAGCAGATCGGCTTTCGCGGGCATTTCCGCCCCGGCTTCGACTATGCCCGCCCGGGCTGGAAGGAACTGCAGCTGGGCGTGTTCAATCCGCTCAAGCGTCCTTTCTTCGCACGCAAGATTGCGATGGCGATCAACGAGCACGCGCCCGGCTTCGACGTGGTGCACTACCACGGGCACGTGCCGATGGTCGGGCTGCACGTGGAAGAGGGCGTCAACTACGTGCAGACGCGCCATGACCAGGGCAGCGAATGCCTGACCCACCTGCGCTTTCGCGACGAGGCCGTGTGCGACAACCTGGTGCCGGGCGACTGCTCGGCCTGCATCGCGCGCAAGGACAAGCCGGCCGGGACGATGCGCAAGACGGTGACCGCGATTGCCGTCAACGGCTACCGCAGCCAGACCGCGCGCGCCTTCGCGCGCCACAAGACGGTGTTCGTGTCCGATTTCCTGCGCCGCCAGTTCCTGCGCGCGGTGCCGGATGCCGACCTGTCGCGCTGCCGCGTGATCCACAACTTCGTCGACTATCCGCGCCTGCTGGGCGCGGCGCGCCGGGCCCAGGCCCCGGTGCCGGGCGAGGTGGTGCTGGTCGGCCGGGTCGATGCCGGCAAGGGTTTCGCCGAATTCCTGGCCGCCAGCGAAGGCCGGCTGCCGTCGCACGCACGCTTGAGCATCGCCGGCGATGGCCCGCTGCTGCCCGCCCTGCAGGCGCGCTACGGCGGTCCGCAAGTGCATTTTCTCGGCTGGCAGGACTACGATGCGGCGCTGGCCCTGAGCGCGCGCGCCCACCTGTGCGTGGTGCCCTCGGTGTGCGAGGAGGCCTGCAGCACCACCGTGCTCGAGGCGCTTGCCCTGGGCCGGCAGTGCGTGGCGATGGCGCGCGGCGGTACGCCCGAGCTGGCCGCCTACCAGCAATACGAGGGCCAGCTGCAACTGGCCGACACGATGGACGAGCTGGTCGAGCGCGTGCGCGCCCAGCTCGCCGAACCGCCGCGGCAGCTCGCGCCGCCGCCCACCTTCGGCGCCGATGCCGGGCGCCTCCTGCCTAGACTACTGGAGTTGTATGCAGAGCAAACCAACCTTCTCGATCGTTACGTGCACCTGGAACAGCGCCGCCACGCTGGCTGACACCCTGGCCTCGGTCCAGTCGCAGACCTGCCAGGACTACGAGCACATCTTCGTGGACGGCGGCTCCACCGACGGCACCCTGGACATGATCGCCGCCTACCTGCATGACAGACCCGGCAGCAAGCGGGTGCTGCGCGACGTCGGCGGCGGCATCAGCCGCGCCATGAACCAGGGCATCGACGCCGCCCAGGGCGAGTACATCGCCCACCTGCACTCGGACGACTACTACAACGGTCCGGACGTGCTGGCCACGGTCAAGCGCGTGTTCGAACAGGCCAGGGCGGCCGGCCGCCCGCTCGACTGGGCCTACGGGAACATCCAGGTCCTGAAGGACGGCAAGATGGTGGCGCCATACAAGATGCCGCCGTTTTCCTACCGCTCCTTCGTGGCCGGGCGCAGCTCGATCCCGCACCCGGCGGTATTCGTGAGCAAGGCCGCGTTCGAGCGCGTCGGCAGCTTCGACGAGAAGCTCAAGTACGCGATGGACATCGACCTCTGGCTGCGCCTCGGCGCGGTGAGCCGCCCGGCCATGATCGACCAGCCGCTGACCGTGTTCCGCGACCACGCCGGCAGCGTGTCCTCGGCCAACCGGCTCAAGGCGCGCCAGGAAGAATTCAACGTACGCCGGCGCCACATGGACAAGGCGCCGCTGGCCTTCGGCATCTACTGCCTGCGCTACCTGAAGCGCATGCGGACGCTGCAGGCCGAGGCGCGCGCGCTCGCCGTCCCGTAAGCGGTAGCAAATTGACAGCTTTGCCGTTTTGTCTTTTCAGTCGGTTTACGACCGTTAAAAGCCTGCAAATATTGTTCGGTAAATGTTGAAAATTTGACGTGGGATTTCTGCAAAGCAAGCAAAAAAACTGTGATTTCTTTGGGGAATTTGCCTGTGCTCAACTTGCTTTGGGGTAGCATAAGCCTTGTCGAGTAAGTCGCTAGCAAGCGCAGCAAACGTTCTCAAGTCCCGCCGCGCTCACCGGTCCGGGGCAAGGAATTTCAAGATTTTTTCTCGGAGCACCCACATGCAATTTCAACGGAAAAGCCTGGTCCTGGCCGCTGCTTTCGTCTCGCTGTTCGCGAGCGTTAATGCCCGTGCCGACTGGGTCCAGTCGACCGATCCCCTGGTCGTCCAGGCAAAGCCTGAAATGAACCAGGTGCAGGCGCAGAATCCCCCCGGTTTCACCTGGGCGCGCCATTCGACCGGTCCGGCCAGCTACGAAATCGAAATCACCCCGGTCGGCGGCACGCCGACCAAGGCGGTGGTCGAACGCAACTGGTACCTGCCGACCAAGGCCCTGGCCCTGGGCAACTACACCTGGCGCGTGCGCCCGGTGGGCACCAACGACTGGTCGAGCCTGCGCACCTTCTCGATCACCAGCCGCTCGAACGTGTTCGAAGTGCCGGACAACGCTACCCTGCGCAACCGCATCCTGTCCAAGGCGCGTCCGCGTTCGCTGCCGGCTTCGGTCACGCCGTTCTCGACCTGGAACTATGACAAGCGCACCACGCTGGAACCCTACCTGAGCCGCCTCGGCAACGAAGTCAAGGCCCAGATCACCGCCGTGCCCTCGCTGTCGGACTCGCGCTGGTCGATCGTCATCAGCTCGCCGCTGACCGCCGCCATGGCCTCGCAGCAGACCGACGTGCGCCAGCGCATCAACGAAGCCAGCCGCCAGATGGAAGCGGCGGCCCTGATGTGGCGTCTGAAAGGCGAGAGCGTCTACCTGACCGAGGCCCTGCGCCGCGGCGACGAACTGGCGGCCCTGAACCCGGCCGGCCCGACCAGCTACGTCAACCAGGACCAGGCCACCCGCCAGATCGCCTGGGGCCTGGCCAAGACCATCGACCTGCTGGCCGGTTCGCTCGACGCCACCCGCAAGGCGCGCTGGCTCGGTTCGATCAAGGCCCGCACCAACGAGATGTACAACAACCTGGCCGGCGACAACGGCCGCCTCGACCAGTACCCGTTCGATTCGCACGGCAATACCAGCCTGGTATTCCTGGTCCTGATCTCGACCCTGACCCTGGGCGACATCCCGGAAGCCCAGAACTGGTTCGACTTCTCGTTCCGCGCCTACGCCCTGAGCCCGAACCCGTGGGGCGGCCCGGAAGGCGGCTACGCCAACGGCACCGCCTACGCCGAGTACGCGGCCGGCTACCTGCTGGCCCTGTGGGACCCGCTCACCCATGCCAGCGGCGTGAACTTCTTCGGCAAGCCCTGGACCCTGGGCTTCCTCGACTTCGCGATGGAATTCATCCCGCCGGGCGCGCGCACCCACGCCTTCGGCGATGCGAGCGAGACCAAGCCGGACCCGCGCGTGTTCCGCGCCTTCGCCTCGCGCATGTGGTCGCCGCGCGCCGCCTGGTATGTGAAGAACACCACCGGCATGGAAGACGCGATGTCGCTGCTCCAGGCCCAGTATCCGCTGCCGGTGACCGATACCAAGGTCTACGCGGCGCCGTCGGACTCGGCCTATTACCCGACCGTCGGCTGGGTCGCGATGCACAGCAACCTGGCGTCGAGCTCGCGCATCTCGACCTTCTTCAAGTCCAGCCCCTACGGCTCGTTCAACCACAGCCACGGCGACCAGAACGGACTGCTGCTGTCGAGCGCCGGCCAGCCGCTGCTGGTCAAGGCCGGCTGGTACGACTGGTACGGCTCGCCGTACTGGACCGACTGGTACCACCAGACCCGCTCGCAGAACGCGATCACCTTCGACGGCGGCAAGGGCCAGATGGTGACCGGCTACCGCGAACAGCTGCAGCGCAACGGCCGCATCACCGCCTTCACCGCCCAGCCGAGCTATGACTACGCGGAAGGCGACGCCACGCCATCGTATGGCGGCCAGCTGACGGTGGCCAAGCGCCAGGTCTGGCACCTGCGCGAAGCCGGCAACGCGATCCTGGTGCGCGACCGCCTGTCGAGCACCGTGGCCCGTACCTACGAGTGGAACATGCACACCCCGGCCATCATGACGGTCGAGAACGGCCAGAACGTCAAGGTGGTGGCGGGCACCCAGTCGCTGTGCGTGCGGTCGCTGAACACCAACGCCAGCTTCGCCAAGTGGATCGGTCCGGGCGCCAAGACCAACGTGGTCGAGGACCACGGCGCCTTCTACCTGAAGGCCGACGCCAACGCGACCGCCGAGTACCTGGTGCTGCTCGACGTCGGCTGCAAGAAGCCGAGCGTGAACATCTCGAGCTCGGGTTCGGTGCGCACCGTGACGGTGGGTGGCCAGACGGTGACCATCAACTGACAGGACGGCGCCCGCTGAACCGGGCGCGCTTTCTCCTGCACGCCATGCTAGACTCGGCGCGCAGCAAAAGTCCTCTGCGGCAAGCGCTGCAGAGGACTTTTTTGCTTGAGGGGGAAGGCGATGAAACAGGTGTTCCTGATTTGCGCGCACAAGGACATGGACCAGCTCAATGCGCTGGTCGAGGCCTTGTCCGATCCGGACTTCACCGTCTACGTCCACCTCGACCGCAAGAGCACGCTCGATCCCGCCGCGCTGCACCCCGCCGCGCGCCGGGTGGCCCCGCGCATCGACGTGCGCTGGGGCGGCTTCTCGCAGGTGCAGGCCACCCTGGTCTCGCTGCGCCAGATCCTGCGCGAGCAGCCGGACTTCGACAAAGTCGTGTTCCTGTCGGCCCAGGACTTTCCGCTGCTGCCGAATGCCCTGCTCAAGCGCGAGCTGGCCCGCTTGAAAGATCACGAACTGCTGGAGACGGCGCCGATCCGCCCGGGCGGCTGGAACGTGGGCTTTCGCTACCAGTTCTTCCACCGCGAAGGAGGCGGGCGCCTGGAACGCCTGGCCTGCGCCCTGGCCAACCGCGCGCTGCGCCTGAGCGGCCGGCGGCGCCGCTTGCCGGACGGCTTCGTGCCGCATGGCGGCTCCTCGTGGTGGGCCCTGTCGCGCGCCTGCCTGGCCGAAGTGCTGCAGTTGGCCGACAGCCACCCGCGCCTGATGCGTTCCATGCGCACCGTCCAGTGCCCGGACGAGATGCTGTTCCAGACCCTGGTCATGCACTCGCGCTTCGCCGGCCGCGTGCTCTCGGACAATTACCGCTACGTGCAATGGCCGGAACACGGCGCCCGCAATCCCAAGGTACTCGACAGCGGCGATTTCGAGCGCATCCGCGCCTCGAACGCCCATTTCTGCCGCAAGCTCGACAGCCAGGCCAGCGCCGCGCTGCTGCCGGTGCTGGTGCAGTGGAAGGAAAGCCGCGCCGCGGCCTGAGGCGCGAGGCGGTGCGGGGGCGCACAGACGCGCTGCCGGCACGGGCCCATTCTGGCGGTCCGATCGGGAGAAACCCATGAACGACGCCACGCGCGACAGCAATCCGGAGCACCCCTCCACAGACGAGTCCAGCACGGAGGGGAGCGGACGCGAAGGTTCCCAGAAAGTGATCTATGCGGCGATCGGCGCCAACCTCGGGATCGCGGCCGCCAAGTTCATCGTGGCCGGGATCACGGGCAGCGCGGCGATGGTGGCGGAGGGCATCCACTCGGCCGTCGACACCGGCAACGAGTTCCTGTTGCTGCTCGGCGAGCGCAGGAGCAACCGTCCCGCCGACCGCAAGCATCCCTTCGGCTATGGCAAATCCCTGTACTTCTGGGCCCTGATCGTGGCGCTGTCGGTGTTTTCGCTGGGCGGCGGACTGTCGATCTACCACGGGATCCACGCGCTGCAGGATCCGCCTCCGCTGGAAGACCCGTTCTGGAACTACGTGGTGCTGGGCGTGGCCGCCGTCTTCGAAGGCTACAGCTGGAACCTGTCGCGCAAGGCCCTGAACGCGGTGCGCAAGCCGGGCGCCAGCCTGTGGCAGGCAGTGCGCGCGAGCAAGGATGCGTCGGTGTTTACGGTCTTCATCGAAGACTCGGCCGCGCTGCTGGGCCTTGCGATTGCCGCGCTCGGCATCGCGCTTGGCCAGTTTCTCGGCAACCCGTACGCCGATCCGGTCGCCACGATTCTGATCGGCCTGCTGTTGATCGGCGCCGCCTTCATGCTGGCGCGCGAAACCGGCGCCCTGCTGGTCGGCGAAAGCATCGACCGCGACCAGTTGGCCGCCCTGTACGCGCTGTTCCGCCGCGAGCCGGCGCTGGACAGCGTGAGCAGCCTGCGCACCATGCAGATGGGACCGGAGGAAGTCCTGCTGGCGGCCTCGGTCCAGTTCCGCCGGGGCATGCGGATCGACGAGGTAGAGCAGGCGATCGCCCGGCTCGAGGCGGCGGTCGCCGCCGAGCATCCGGTGATCCGCCAGATCTATTTCGAGGCCTCGGCCCTGCGCAGCTCCATGCACTGAAGCAGGCCGGCCGCGGTTTTTCGCGCCGAACGTGCTGCAGCGCACATTAGCGCGCCGCGCCCGAAGCGTGCTCGGGACACCCTGCGCTAGAATCGGCTGGCCTGGCTCATCCTTTCAAACCGTATGCGCAAGCCCCTGTCCATCGCCTTCATCGTCCGTGATCCCCTGCCGCCGCTGCGCGCCGACGTGGCGACCCTGTTCGGCGCCGAAATGCCGCGCTACGGCGTGCACAGCGAACTGGTGGGGCAGGCCGGCGGCGAGGACGGCGACGCCGGCGCGCCGTGGCCGGCCGGGGGCATGCACACGGTCGGCAGCCTGAAGTCGCGCTTCGCCGCCGTCCTGTCGCCGCTCTGGGACCTGCGCGGCCTGCTGCGCGCGCGACAGCGGGTGCGGCCGGACTGCATCCAGGTGCGCGACAAGATCGCCTCCGGCCTGCTCGGACGCCTGGCGGCCGCCGTGCTGCGGGTGCCCTTCGTGTACTGGATGTCCTTCCCGATCGTCGAAGGCTTCGAAGTGCGGCGCGACGAGATCGGCAGCCGCGGCAAGGGCCTGACGTGGTGCGCCCACGCCCTGCGCGCCTGGGCTTCGCGCTTGGTCATCTACCGCCTGGTGCTGCCCGGCGCCCACCACATCTTCGTGCAGAGCGAAGCCATGGCCGCCTGGCTGGCGGCGCGCGGCTTCGAGCGCGCCCGCATGACGGCCGTGCCGATGGGCGTCGACGCCACCCTGTTCGACCGCAATGCCGTCGCGCCGAGCGAGGACCCGCGTCTTGATGGGCGCCGTGTGATCCTCTACCTGGGCCGCATCGCCCAGGCGCGCCGCTCCGACTTCCTGCTCGAGGTGGCCGCGGAACTGAAGCGGGACGTGCCCGACCTGCTGCTGGTGATCGCCGGCGACGCCGCCTCGAACGACGAAATGGACTGGATGCGCGCCGAGATCGCGCGGCGCGGCATCCAGGACCACGTGCTGCTGACCGGCTGGCTGCCCCAGCGCAGCGCGCTCGGCTACGCGCTGCGGGCCGAGGTCGGACTGTCGCCGATCCCGCGCGGCACCCTGTTCGACGTGTCCTCGCCGACCAAGCTGGTCGAATACCTGGCGCTGGGCATTCCCAGCGTCGCCAACGACATCCCCGACCAGCAACTGGTCATCGACGAGAGCGGGGCAGGGCTGTGCGCGCCGATGGAGGCCAGGCCGTTCGCACAGGCGGTCAAGCGCTTGCTGGACGACAAGGCGCTTGCCGCCGAGTTCGCGAAACGTGGCCCAGCGTACGTAAACAGCCACCGCACCTATGCTATTCTGGGCCGGATTGTTGCAGAAACGTACACAAAAATCTTGCCGCGTCCGGGTTGAAAAAGCAACACGGGAGTCCGGCAGGCATCGAATCGTGCGCTTCCGGGAGTAAACACTGTTGTACCATCCAAAAAAATTTCTAATTTGCAAACTGAATTGCATCTGCGCTTCTGAGCGCGTGAGGGAAAGGCACATGGCATGAACCGGGCATCGGCACCAGCAGCGCCAGCGGCGACGCATGCCTCGCCACGGGTGCTCATGCTGGGAACCGAGCCCGGCGGTCGCGGCGGTGTCGCCACCGTGGTCTCGCTGCTGCGCCAGAACGGCCTGTTCGAACGCGAAGGCGTGTGCTACGTGGCCACCCATGCCGAAGGATCGCGCCCGGCCAAGATCGGCGCCGCCCTGAAGGGGCTGGCCGGCACCCTGGCCTGCCTGGCGCGCCGTCCCGACATCGTGCATGCGCATGCGGCGTCGAAAGGCAGCTTCGTGCGCAAGTCGGTGCTGCTGGCGCTGTCGCGCGCGAGCGGCGCCAACACCGTCTTCCACCTGCACGGCGCCTGTTTCGACGCCTTCATCGAAGGCTCCGGTCCGCGCATGCAGCGCTGGATTCGCCACACGCTGGAGCAAAGCTCGGTTGTCATCGCGCTGTCCAGCCGCTGGGCGGAGTACCTGCACGGCTTCGCGCCGCGCGCGCGGGTGGTGGTGATCCCGAACTCGGTGCCGCTGCCGCCGCCGGCCGCGGACGTGGCCGAACCGGGCCGCATCCTGTTCCTCGGCCAGGTCGAGCCGCGCAAGGGGATCTACGAACTGATCGAGGCGCTGGCCCTGCTCAAGGACCGCTTTCCGCAGGCGCGGCTGGCGATCGGCGGCCAGGGCGAACTGGACAAGGTGAAGCGCCGTGCCGGCGAGCTGGGTGTGCTCGACCGGGTCGAGGAACTGGGCTGGGTCACCGCCCGGCGCAAGCACGAGGAACTGGCGCGCGCCGCGGTCTTCTGCCTGCCCTCGCATGCCGAGGGCCTGCCGATGGCCCTGCTCGAAGCGATGGCGGCGGGCAAGGCGGTGCTCAGCACCGGCGTCGGCGGCATTCCGGATGCGCTGCGCGACGGCGACAACGGCCTGATGGTCGAGCCGGGCAAGGTGGACGCGCTGGCGGCCGGGCTGGCCAGGCTGCTCGGCGACGACGAAGAGCGCCGGCGCCTGGGCGGGCGTGCGCGCGCCACCATCGAACAGGAATTCGAGTCCAGCGTCGTGATCGGGCAGATTTCAGCGGTGTATCAACAATTAAGAAGCAATAAGAGGTTCCAGGACCACAGCGCGGCAAGCGAGCGCCAACAAGACGTGACGAGGTCACAAGACGGGGGAGAGCGATGAACGCAACAGTGAGGATAGGGTGGCTGGTGAACCGGCTGCGCTGCATGTCGGTGGCGGAAGTGGGATACCGGGTCCGGCAGGCGGCCGCGACGCGGATGGGCCGGCGCATGGCCGGCCGCACGGCGCCGGCGCCGCTGCCGCGCGCCCGCACGCTGGCGGTGCAGGGCGCACCCGCCCTCGATCCGCACGAGATCGAGGCCTTGCTGCTGGACGCCGAGCGCATCTGCGCCGGCCACGTGGTGCTGTTCGCCGAACGCCGCTACGACGTCGGCGCCCCCACCGCCTGGAACCGCGACCCCGAGACCGGCGTGGTCGGACCCGCCATCTACGCGGGCGACATCGCGATCACCCGGCGCGAGCAGGTCGGCGACATCAAGCACGTATGGGAGCTGAACCGCCACCTGCACCTGGTGCGCCTGGCGCAAGCCTGGGCGGTGAGCGGCGAGGAGCGCTGGCTGCACGCCCTCGGGCAGCAGCTGCGCAGCTGGCTCGAGCAGTGCCCGCCGCTGACCGGCCCCAACTGGACCAGCTCGCTGGAACTGGGCATCCGCCTGATCAACTGGAGCCTGGTGTGGCAGCTGGTGGGCGGCGAGAACGGCCCGCTGTTCGCCGGCGACGCCGGGCAACGGCTGCGCGAAGACTGGCAGGGCAGCATCCATGCCCACTGCCGCAGCATCGCGCGCCACCTGTCGCGCCACTCCTCGGCCAACAACCACCTGATCGGCGAACTGGCCGGCCTGTACGTCGGCGCCAGCACCTGGCCGTGCTGGAAGGAATCGGCCGACTGGCTGGAGCAGGCGCGCAGCGAGCTCGAACGCGAGGCCGTGCTGCAGTTCTCGCGCGACGGCGTCAACCGCGAGCAGGCCTTTGCCTACCACATCTTCTCGAGCGAATTCCTGTTCGTGGCCGGCCTGATGGGCCAGGCCTGCGGCCAGCCTTTCCCGCGCCACTACTGGGGTTCGCTGCAGCGCGCGCTGCGCTTCCTGCGCTCGGTGCGCGACGTCGGCGGCCACGTGCCGGCGGTGGGCGACGCCGACGACGGCGCCGTGTTCCGCCTGGACGCCTCCGGCATGGACCGCGCCGCCCAGCTGCTGGCGCTGGGCGACACCGTGTTCGGCGGCCATGCCGACAACCATCCGGGCGTGCGCTGGCTGCTGCACGCGCTGCCCGGCTCGCGCCCCGACTGCGATCCGCACGAGGTCGACACCGGCTGGGCCTTCCCGGACGGCGGCTATCTCCTGTTCGGCAACCACTTCGGCGAACACAGCGAGATCAAGGGCATGCTCGACTGCGGCCCGCTGGGCTACCTCGGCATCGCCGCCCATGGCCATGCCGACGCGCTGGCCATGACCCTGTCGGTGGCGGGCGAGGAGTGCCTGATCGATCCCGGCACCTATTCCTACTGGCAGGAGCAGAAGTGGCGCGACTACTTCCGCGGCACCTCCGCCCACAACACCGTGCGCATCGACGGCCTCGACCAGTCGACCAGCGGCGGGCGCTTCATGTGGCTGCGCAAGGCCGAGGCGCACATCGACCGCATGCCGAGCAGCCCGAACGACTTCGATTTCCGCGGCTCGCACGACGGCTATACCCGCCTGTCCGACCCGGTGCGCCACATGCGCAGCGTGCGCTTCGACGGCGCCAGCAATACCCTGACCGTGCGCGACGAGGTCTCGGCGCGCAAGCAGCACAAGGTCGAGCTGTTCTGGCACTTCGCGCCCGAACTCGACGTGCGCCTGACCAGCCAGGGGCTGTCGGTACGCGGCAAGCGCTTCGTGCTGCAGCTGCAGGCCAGCGGCGCCGACCTGCAGCTGGAGCTGGTGCGCGGGGCCGAGAACCCGCCGCTCGGCTGGTGCTCGCGCACCTACGAATCGAAGCGCCCTTGCGAAGTGCTCAGGATCACGACCGTATCGTCCGCCGTCCCGGTCGAATGCAGGTTTACAATAACGTTCTTGCATTAACAAACAATAATCAGTTTGTTTGCATAAAATTAGAAATTTATAAAGGGAAATGTCCAAATGCTGATTTATCTCGTTGCCGGTGCACGTCCGAATTTCATGAAGATCGCGCCGATCGTGCGCGCGCTCCAGGCGCAGGATGTCTTGTCGTTCAAGATCATCCACACCGGACAGCACTACGACCGCGAGATGAACGACGTGTTCTTCGAAGAGCTGGGCATCCCGCAGCCGGACGTGTTCATGGCCGCCGGCGGCGGCAGCCATGCCCAGCAGACCGCGAAGATCATGGTCGCTTTCGAAGAGCTGTGCATGGCCGAGCGTCCCGCGGCCGTGCTGGTGGTGGGCGACGTCAACTCGACCCTGGCCTGCTCGATCGTGGCCAAGAAGCTGGCGATCCCGGTGGCGCACGTCGAGGCCGGCCTGCGCAGCGGCGACATGGCGATGCCGGAAGAAATCAACCGCCTGGTCACCGACAGCATCTCGGACTGGTTCTTCGCCACCGAGCCGGCCGCTTGCGAGCACCTGCGCCGCGAAGGCAAGCCGGACGGCGCCGTGCACTACGTCGGCCACGTGATGGTGGACAACGTGCTGTACCAGGCCGACAAGCTCTCGAAGGCCGATACCTCGGCGTTCGAGACCAGCAGCTACAAGGCGCAGCGCCAGGCGCAGGGCGGACGCTACGGCGTGGTCACGCTGCACCGTCCCAGCAATGTGGACGAGCCGGAAACCTTTGCCCGCATCGCCGGCGCACTGAAGGAGATCGCGCAAGACCTGCCGCTGATCTTCCCGGTCCACCCGCGCACCCGCGCCAACATCGAGAAGTTCGGCATCGACCTCGGGCCGAACGTCACGCTGGCCGGCCCGCAGGCCTACATGGCCTTCCTCAACCTGTGGAAGGACGCGGCCGTGGTGCTCACCGACAGCGGCGGACTGCAGGAGGAAACCACGGCACTGGGCGTGCCCTGCGTGACCATCCGCGAAAACACCGAACGTCCGGTGACGGTCGACGAGGGCTCCAACGTCCTGGCCGGCACCGATCCCGAAGCCATCGTGCGCGAAGCCAGGAAGGTCTTGCGCGGCGAAGGCAAGCAGGGCCGCCGCCCCCACCTGTGGGACGGCAAGGCGGCCGAACGCATCGTCGCGATCCTGGCAAGGGAGCTCGCGGCGGCACCGCCGGAAGGCATTGCCGCATAGGTGCATTACCGAAGCGCAAAGGACTCACATGGATGACCGGATCACGTTGATGGGCTGTCAGGTGGACAACCTGACCATGGAAGAAACACTGGGCAAGGTCGAAGGATTCATCCAGTCCGGCCGGCCCCATCAGCACGTGGTGGTCAACGTGGACAAGCTGGTCAAGGCCAGCCGCGACCCGGAGTTGCGCCAGATTATCAACGACTGCGCGCTGGTCAACGTGGACGGCATGCCGGTGGTGTGGGCCTCGCGCCTGCTCGGCAAGCCGCTCAAGGAACGGGTCGCGGGCGTCGACCTGTTCGAGGCGCTGATGCGGCGCGCCGGCGACAAGGGCTGGCGTGTGTTCCTGCTGGGCGCGCGCGAGGAAGTCGTCGGCAAGGTGGCCGAGACCTATACCCGCAAGTACCCGAAGCTGGTGCTGGCGGGCTACCGCAACGGCTACTGGAAGGGCGAGGAAGAAGAAGCCCAGGTGGCCGAGCAGATCCGTCAAAGCGAGGCCGACCTGTTGTTCGTGGCGATCAGCTCGCCCAAGAAAGAGCAGTTCCTTGGCAAATACCAGGCCCATATGCGGATTCCTTTCGCGATGGGCGTCGGCGGCACCTTCGACGTCGCCATCGGCAAGGTCAAGCGGGCCCCGCTCTGGATGCAGAAGTCCGGGCTCGAATGGTTCTACCGCTTCCTGCAGGAGCCGCGCCGCATGTTCCGGCGCTACTTCATCGAAGACATGGCCTTCATCGGACTGTTCCTGAAGGAAGCCATCAAGGGCAGGCAAGTCAAGCAGGGATAGGGCGGCCGCAGAAGCCGCCTGTTACCGCACACAAATAAAACAAGCCCCGAGCAGGACAAGGCGTGGAGACCGCAGCGCTGCCGACCCGACCGCCCCGTGCGGCAGGCATCGGTAGGGTGTGGGCGTATCCGGCGTAGCCGTGATATGCTGCGCCATTTATTGTAATATTATTAATATATTTTATATATCACAGAGAGCGAAACGACATGAAGATCCTGGTTACTGGCGGTATGGGCTACATCGGCTCGCATACCGTCGTCGAGTTGCAGAGCGCGGGCCATGAGGTGGTCGTGGTGGACAACCTGTCCAACGCGGTCGCATCGGTGCAGGAACGCGTGCAGCGCATCACGAACAAGCCCTTCATCTTTGAAAAAGCCGACATCCGCGACCGCGCGGCCATGGAGCGCATCTTCGGCGCGTACCAGGTCGAGGCCGTGATCCACTTCGCCGGCCTGAAGGCGGTCGGCGAATCGGTGGCGCAGCCGCTGCGCTACTACGACAACAACGTCAACGGCAGCGTCATCCTGTTCGAGACCATGGCCAAGTTCGGTGTCAAGACCATCGTGTTCTCGTCCTCGGCCACGGTATACGGCGACCCGGCCTCGGTGCCGATCCGCGAAGACTTCCCGCTGTCGGCCACCAATCCCTACGGCCGCAGCAAACTGATGATCGAAGACATCCTGCGCGACCTGGCCAAGGCCGAACCCGACTGGCGCATCGCGCTGCTGCGCTACTTCAACCCGGTCGGCGCCCACGCGAGCGGCCTGATCGGCGAAGAGCCGAACGGCATCCCGAACAACCTCGTGCCCTACATCGCCCAGGTCGCCAACGGCCAGCGCGAGAAGCTGTCGGTGTTCGGCGGCGACTATCCGACCCCGGACGGCACCGGCCTGCGCGACTACATCCACGTGGTCGACCTGGCGATCGGCCACGTCAAGACCCTGGATCGCCTGGCGAAAGCGCCGGGCATCGTTACCTACAACCTCGGCACGGGCCGCGGCAACAGCGTGCTCGAAATGGTGCACGCCTTCGAGCAGGCCTGCGGGCGTCCGATCCCCTACCAGATCGTGGAGCGCCGCCCGGGCGACGTGGCCAAGTGCTATGCCGATCCGACCAAGGCCCGTGAAGAATTGGGATGGACTGCAGAGCGTGATGTCGCTCAAATGTGCGCCGACGTGTGGCGCTACCAAACCACAGCCAAATAATCTAAGTTATGTAAAGGACGGTCTGATGAAAGCCATGATTCTCGCTGCAGGCAAGGGCACGCGTGTACGCCCGCTGACCTATGACCTGCCTAAACCCATGATCCCCCTGCTGGGCAAACCCGTGATGGCCTACCTGGTCGAGCACCTCAAGAAGCATGGCGTGACCGAAATCATGGTCAACGTCAGCTGGCTCCACGAGAAAATCGAGGAGTACTTCGGCGAGGGCGAGCAGTTCGGCGTTCAGATCGGCTACTCCTTCGAAGGCTACATCAAGGACGACGGCGAAGTCGTGCCGGAACCGATCGGCTCGGCCGGCGGCATGAAGAAGATCCAGGAATTCGGCGGCTTCTTCGACGACACCACCATCGTCCTGTGCGGCGACGCCCTGATCGACCTCGACCTGAAAGCCGCGTTGCTCGAGCACCGCCGCAAGGGCGCGATGGCCACCGTCATCACCAAGGAAGTCCCGTGGGACAAGGTCTCGTCGTATGGCGTGGTGGTCACCGATGCCAACGGCCGCATCGTCGAGTTCCAGGAAAAGCCGTCCGAAGCCGAAGCGAAATCGAACTTCATCTCGACCGGCATCTACATCTTCGAGCCGGAAGTCATCGACCTGATCCCGTCGGGCGTGCCCTTCGACATCGGTTCCGAACTGTTCCCGCTGCTGGCCGAGCGCGGCCTGCCGTTCTACGCCCAGGGCCGCCCCTTCAACTGGCTCGACATCGGCACCATGAGCGACTACTGGGAAGTGCTGCAGACCGTGCTGACCGGCGAGGTCAACCACATGGACGTGCCGGGCATCCAGATCGAACCGGGCGTCTGGACCGGCCTGAACACCAGCATCGACTGGAACGGCACGGTCATCGAGGGGCCGGTCTACATTGGCTCGAACGTGCGCATCGAAGCGGGCGCGCGCATCGTCGGCCCGACCTGGATCGGGCACGGCAGCCACATTTGCGAAGGCGCCGAGGTCGTGCGTAGCGTGTTGTTCGAATACACACGGGTGTTGCATGATGTAACATTGAATGAAATGATAGTTTTCAAAGATTACAGTGTCGACCGCAAGGGCGAGATGAAGCACGCCTCCGAGTACTCCTCGGAAGAGTGGCTGAACGCGCGTGACCGCCGACGCTCCCGCCGCAAGGACAGCGACGTCGAAGCCGATACCGCATTAGAAAAAATCAGAGAGAAAGTAAGCGCATGAAAATTTATCCAGTCATCCTCTCCGGCGGCGCCGGTACCCGCCTGTGGCCGCTCTCGCGCGCCGTGCTGCCCAAGCAGCTGCTGCCCCTGGTGGCGGACAGGACCATGTTGCAGGAAACTGCGCTGCGGGTGGCCGGCTGGCCGGGAGTGATGGCGCCGCTGGTCGTGTGCGGCAACGACCACCGCTTCATGGTGGCCGAGCAGCTGCGCGAGATCGGCATCACGCCGCTGGGCATCCTGCTCGAGCCGGTCGGCCGCAACACCGCGCCGGCGGTGGCGGCCGCGGCCCACTACCTGAAGGCGATCGACCCGGAAGCCCTGATGCTGGTGCTGCCGGCCGACCACGTCATCGAAGACGGCGCCGCCTTCCGCGACGCGGTCGAACGCGCCGTGACCCTGGTGGGGCAGGGCGCGCTGGCCACCTTCGGCATCGTGCCGAAGACCCCGGAAACCGGCTATGGCTACATCCGCCGCGGCGAAGCCGTGAGCAACTGCGGCGACTGCTACAAGGTGGCGCGCTTCGTCGAGAAGCCGGACGCCGCCACCGCGCAAAGCTTCCTCGACGAAGGCGGCTACTACTGGAACAGCGGCATGTTCATGTTCCACGCCGAACGCTTCCTCCAGGAGCTGCAGGAACATGCGCCGGCCATCGCAGACGCCGCCGGCAAGGCCGTCAGCACCGGCTACCGCGACCTCGACTTCTGCCGCCTGGAAGAAAAGGCCTTCTCCGACAGCCCGTCCGATTCGATCGACTACGCGGTGATGGAAAAGACCCGCGACGCCGCCGTGGTCCCGGCCGACATCGGGTGGAACGACGTCGGCTCGTGGTCGGCGCTGTGGGAAGTGCAGCCCAAGGATGCCGACGGCAACGCCCGGCGCGGCGACGTCTACCTGGACGGCGTCACCAATTCGCTGGTGCGCGCCGAATCGCGCATCGTGGCCGTGGTCGGCGTCGACAACCTGGTGGTGGTCGAGACCCAGGATGCGGTGCTGGTCACCCACAAGGACCAGGTCCAGCGCGTCAAGCAGGTGGTCGACCACCTCAAGAGCAAGGCGCGTACCGAGCACCTGCACCACACCCGCGTCTACCGTCCCTGGGGCCACTACGAGGGCATCGATGCCGGCGACCGCTTCCAGGTCAAGCGCATCACGGTCAAGCCGGGCGAGAAGCTCTCGCTGCAGATGCACCACCACCGCGCCGAGCACTGGGTCGTGGTGTCGGGCACCGCGCGCGTGACCTGCGGCGAGAAGGTCTGCCTGCTGTCTGAAAACGAATCCACCTACATCCCGATCGGCGTCACCCACCGCCTGGAAAACCCGGGCAAGCTGCCGCTCGACCTCATCGAGGTGCAGTCCGGCAGCTACCTCGGCGAGGACGACATCGTCCGCTTCGAGGACATCTACCAGCGCGCCTGACGGGACGCCTGACAATTCCCCCGATGGCGGCCTGGTATCGTCTTGCCGTACCAGCGTACGGTCTTCGTGGTCCGCCACTGCGGCGATACGCCTTGCCCTCGGGGTTTTGTCAGACGCCCTTACTCCGCTCGGTCCTGCCGCCGGCATGGGGCAGGGCCGCGATCGCGTGGCCATAGGGCCGGGCCGTATGGCCGAGTGATAGCGCCGCGCTCGCTTGCACAGCGGAACCGTGTGAACCTGTTCCGGAACGCGGGCATACAATGCCCGCAACTGAACCGAGCGAGGGGGCACCATGAAAACAATGCTTGCAGCGTCTGGCCTGGCCATTACCATGACCCTGGGCCTGGCGGCGCCGGCCGCCCATGCCCAGGGCGGCGCGCCGCTGCTGGACCTGACCCTGTACGGCCAGCTCGAACGCTGGCTCGGCGCCGGGCCGCTGGACCTGCGCAACATCTACACCCGCCAGACCGGCCACAATTCGCGCGACTTCCACGACGCCGCCGACGGCGCCGGCATGAGCTTCACGCTGCTGCAGGTGACCAACGATTTCGGCCAGAGCTGGATCGTGGGCGGCTATAACCCGCAGAGCTGGTCGTCCACCGACGGCTGGCACGAGACCCCGCGCGACTGGCAGCGCACCGCCTTCATCTTCAACTATACGGCCGGCGAGCTGTGGCGCCAGGTCCAGTCCGACGACATCCTGCCGAACCGGGGCATACGCCAGACCTTCAACGAGCCCAACCACGGCCCGACCTTCGGCGCCGGCCCCGACCTGTTCGTCAACGACCGGCTCAACGCCGCGCTGTCCTGGCAGGTGAGCTATGGCGACGGCCTGTCCGAAGGCACCAGCATCATCGATGGCAGCACCGGCGGCCAGCTGTTCCGGGTCGACGCCCTCGAGGTGTATTCGATCTCGCTCGTACCCGAACCGGCCACGACGGCGATGTTCATCGGCGGCCTGGGCGTGCTGGGCTGGACCGCATGGCGGCGCCGCGCGCGTCCCGCGCCCCGGCGCACGCACTGAAGGGCAGGGCAGCCTGCGGCCGGTCCCGTGGCAGGCGTGAGATGACTGAACGGCAAGCTGTGGCATGATGGCGGCGGAGTCCTGGCTCCGCCCCCGTTCATCCTGCGACCGATCCATGCGACCGACCCTGCACGCTTACCTGGGTGCGCGCTTGCGCGCCTTCCTGCTCTGCTGCCTGTCCCTGCTGTGCGCCGCCGGCGCGCTCCATGCCCCATATGCGCTTGCCGCGACCGGCGCCTCCGCGCTCACGCCCCGGCAACTGGCGATCGTCATCAACGATGACGATCCGTCCAGCGTCGCGGTCGGCGCGTATTACCGCAAGCGCCGCGCGATTCCGGCTGCCAACGTGGTGCACGTGCGCATACCCGGCAAGCCGCGCACGATCAGCCCGGCGCGCCTGCGCCTTCTGAAGGGAGAGATCGACAGCCAGCTGGGCCCGGACATCCAGGCCGTGCTGATGGTCTGGACCGCGCCGTATGCGGTGGACTGCAATTCCATCACCAGCGCCTACACCCTCGGCTTCGACGGCAGCCAGTGCGCCAAGACCTGCGCCGCCGGCCAGCCCAGTCCGTATTTCAACAGCAAGTCGGCGCGCCCCTACACCGACCACCAGATGCGCATCTCGATGCTGCTGCCGACCGAATCGGTGCAGGGGGCGAAAGACCTGATCGACCGCGGCGTGGCCGCCGGCTTTCGCACCGTGCCGGCCACCGCCTATTACCTCGCCACCTCGGAAAAGGCGCGCAACACCCGCGCCGGCTTCTTCCCGCGCCCGGGCCGCATTCCCGGACGCCGCCTCGCTACGCGCGTGATGCAGGCCGACGTGCTGGAAGGCGCGAAGGATGTGCTGGTCTACCAGACCGGCATGGCCCAGGTGCCCAAGCTGGAGACCCTCGGTTTCGTGCCCGGCGCCCTGGCCGACCACCTGACCTCGCTCGGCGGCGACCTGCTGGGCACCTCCCAGATGAGCAGCCTGCGCTGGCTGGAAGCAGGCGCCACCGCCAGCTACGGCACCGTCAGCGAGCCGTGCAACCATTGGCAGAAGTTCCCCAACCCCTCCGTCCTGCTGCGCCACTACCTGAGCGGCAACAGCGCCATCGAAGCCTACTGGAAGAGTGTTGCGTGGCCAACACAAGGTCTCTTCATCGGCGAGCCCCTCGCCGCACCCTACCGTTCCCGCTAAAGCCGGCTCTTCCCTATGAGAGAGAAGGAAGCACATGCTTCCTTGTCTCCGCGCGCGTCTGTTGTAGAGGCAATGACATCAAAAACATGTCACAAGGATGTAAATTTATTCATTTACAGTAATTTTTTCCAATGATAAATTTCATTTTGCTAAGTTATTCCCCTTAAACATAGATCCGGATCAAACATCAGGGACCCCATGAACAAGATCGCCGCATCGCCTCTTTCTCCCGGCCGCCTTACCGTCCTGGCCAGCCTGCTTGCCAGCCTGTCGGTATCGGCGCTTGCCGCCTCGCCCGACATCGTCATCAGCCAGGTGTACGGCGCCGGCGGAAACGGCAGCGGCGCCACCGTCGCCACCTACAAGCACGATTTCATCGAACTGTTCAACCGCAGCGGCGCTGCCGTGGACATCGGCGACTGGAGCGTGCAATACGCGTCGAGCACCGGCAGTTCGTGGCAGGTGACGCGGATCCCGGCCGGCACCCGGATCGAGCCGGGCCAGTACTTCCTGATCCGCGAGG
The DNA here is from genome assembly GCF_041023745.1 of Massilia sp. X63. Lineage (NCBI taxonomy): Bacteria > Pseudomonadati > Pseudomonadota > Betaproteobacteria > Burkholderiales > Oxalobacteraceae > Massilia > Massilia sp. X63. The sequence continues at coordinate 85,587 of NZ_JBFTEF010000008.1, read as the reverse complement.
CGGCCGGCGCCGCCGCCGTGCCGGATACCCCGTCCGACCTGAACGGCAGCATCCCGATGGCCGGCGCGGCCGGCAAGGTGGCGCTGGTCAGGAACGGGACCGCTCTCAGCGGCACCAAGCCGACCGGCGCCACGGTGGTCGACCTGGTCGGCTACGGCAGCGGCACCAACGGATTCGAAGGCGATGCGCCGACCGCCAGCATCGGCAACACCAGCTCGGCCGCGCGCGCATCGGACGGCTGCCAGGACAGCGACCAGAACGGCGTCGACTTCAGCGTCGGCCCGGTTGCCCCGCGCACCAGCGCCAGCCCGCGCAACATGTGCTCGGCCGGCGAACCGGTCGCCGCGCCGATCGTCGCCAGCTGCCCGGCGGGCCTGCAGGTCCAGCAGGGCAGCGGCGGCTCGGCGCTGCTGTCGGCCAGCGACAAGGACAGCATCGTCAACAATGCCGTGATCGTTTCCGGCGCCGCGCCGGGCATCAGCCTGAGCGGCCTGGCGCCGGCCGGCGCCATCGGCGCCAGCGCCAGCGTGACCCTGCAGGTCGACGCCGCCGCCGCGGCCGGCAGCTATCCGGTGAAGGTCAGCTTCACCAACAACGACAGCCAGGAACAGAGCTGCACCGTGGCCGTGAGCGTCGCCGGCCAGCTCAGCATTCCGCAAATCCAGGGCAGCGGCCCGGCCAGCCCCTATGCCGGCACGGTGCAGTCGACCGAAGGCGTGGTGACGGCAAAGCTGGGCAGCAGCCTGTTCGTGCAGGATCCGGTGGGCGACGGCGACCCCACGACCTCGGACGGCATCTACGTCTTCAACAGCAATGCCGCGCTGGTCACCGGCATCAATCCGGGCGACCGCGTGCGCGTGAGCGGCAAGGTCACCGAATACCGCCCGAGCGGCGCCAACCGTACCTATACCGAGCTGACCGAGATCGCGCAGGTCACCAAGCTGGCCAGCGGCCAGTCGGTAACGCCGACCAACATCGTGCTGCCGAACGCCGACCTGGCCCGCTATGAGGGCATGCTGGTGCGCTTCGTGTCCGACTTGACCGTGAACCAGAACAAGTACCTGGGCGACCGCGGCGAACTGACCCTGGCCTATGGCCGCCGCGAGAATCCGACCAACCGTTATCCGGCCGGTTCGCCGGAAGCGGCGGCGCTGGCGCAGGAAAATGCCGCCAACGAAGTGGTGCTGGACGACGGCATCTTCACCGCCCCGGCCGTGATTCCCTACCTCGGCGAAGACAATACCGTGCGCGCGGGCGACACCGTGACCGGCCTGACGGGCGTGCTCGACTACGGCTCGATCGGCGGCGGCGGCGCGGCGTTCAAGCTGCAGCCGACCGAAGCGCCGCAGTTCTCGCGCAGCAATCCGCGTCCGGCCGCGCCGAGCCTGCCGGCCGGCGTCAAGGTTGCCAGCGCCAACGTGCTGAACTTCTTCACCACCTTCACCAACGGCGGCGACGCCTGGGGCCGCACCGGCCAGGGCTGCACCATCGGTTCGCGCACCGCGGCCAGCGAATGCCGCGGCGCCGACAACATGACCGAGTTCGTTCGCCAACGCAACCAGATCGTGGCTTCGCTCAAGAGCCTGGACGCGGACGTGGTGGGCCTGATGGAAATCCAGAACAACGGCGACGTCGCCGTCGGCTACCTGGTCGAGCAACTCAATGCCGCCATCGGCCAGCCGGTCTATGCGGCCGTGCCGGCGCCTGCCGCAACCGGGACCGACGCCATCCGCGTGGCCATGATCTACAAGCCGGCCGTGGTCTCGCTGGTGGGAGGCGCCCTGTCGGACGGCGACCGCATCAATAACCGCCCGCCCATGGCCCAGACCTTCAAGGCCGGCAATGGCGCCAAATTCTCCGTGATCGTCAACCATTTCAAGTCGAAAGCCAGCTGCGGCGGCGCTACCGGCGGCGACCTCGATCCGGGCAATGGCCAGGGCTGCTGGGACACCACCCGCGTCAACCAGGCCACGCGCCTGGCCGATGTCTTCATCCCGCAAGTGGTGCAGGCCGCCGGCGATCCGGACGTGCTGGTGATCGGCGACATGAACGCCTATGCCTTCGAGAACCCGATCAACCTGCTGACCGGCAAGGGCCTGGTCAACCAGATCGAGCGCTTCGTCCGCCCGCAAGGCATGCCGTATTCCTACGTGTTCGACGGCCAGGCAGGCTATCTCGACCATGCACTGGCCAGTGCTTCGCTGAGCGCGCAAGTGGCCGGCGCCGCCGAGTGGCACAACAATGCCGACGAGCCGGAGCACATCGACTACAACCTGGGCGACACCGTCCAGGATCCGTATCGCGAGAACGCCTACCGCGCTTCGGACCATGACCCGGTGGTGGTCAGCCTGGACCTGACCGCGCCGTATGCCGACGTCACCGCGTCGGTGAAGGTCACGCAGGGCGGCCTGACGATGAACCGCGCCACCCTGAGGTACAGCGGCAAGGTCAGCTTCACCAACACCACCGCCGCGACCCTGTCCGGCCCGCTGCACTTCGTGCTGCAGGGCCTGACCGAGGGCGTGAGCCTGGACGGCGCCAGCGGCACCCACGACGGCGCGCCTTACCTGACGCTGCCGGAGACCAGCATCGCCCCGGGCGCCAGCGTGAGCGTCACCGTCACCTTCAGCAACCCGTCGAAGAAGGCGATCGGCTACACGCCGAAACTCTTCTCGGGCTCGTTCTAACATCAAGGGAAAACTGTCATGACCAACTTCAAGAACCTGTTCCTGCGCGCCTTGCTGGCGCTGTCGATCTTCGCGGCTGCGCCGGCGGCGCTGGCCGGGCCGCTGTACCGCGTCACGCTCAATACCGGCGCCAGCGACTGGGTCGGCCTGTCGGGCTACCTCGACCTGAGCTTCGGCGGCCTGGTCGGGGTCGGCCCGGCCAAGGCGACCGTGACCAACCTGCAGGGCGATTTCGACGAGAGCGTCGAGGCGTACTTCGAGTCGCTGGCGGGCGGCAACCGCGCCGACGGCTTCACCCTGGTGGCCAGCGAGAACCTGTCGCTGGTCAGCCAGGCGGTGACCTTCGGCGGCATCTTCAGCTTCGACCTGCGCTTCGAGGAAGCGCTGGCCGGACTGGGCGCGGACTTCGGCGTTTCCCTGGTCGACAGCAATTTCGCCCCGCTGACCGGTGACTTCCCGGCGCTGACCTTCTTCCTGGTGCCGGGCGAAGACACCACCATGGTCGGCGCCGAGCTGGCACGGGTCGAGGTCCTGCCGCGAGGGGACGTGCCGGAACCGTCGGACTGGGTGCTGGTCGCCACCGGCCTGTTCCTGCTCGGTGCAACCCGGCGTCAGCAGCGCCGCTGAGCGCCAATGGATGCGAAAACACCTGCCTGCGGGCAGGTGTTTTTTTTGGCGCAATTACTGTTCAGTGTGGGACGCGTCGCGGCAGCGCTGCCCGGCCCGCCTTATGGGGCTGGCGCAGGACGCCGAAGCTTGGGAGCAAAAAAGCAACGGCGCCGAAAGGCGCCGTGACGGATGCGTCGGGAGGGGGATTACGACCGGGTGATGCCGTCGGTGTCGGTGTCGGCTGCGGCGCGGCGCATCGCGTCCACGCGGTAGGCTTCGGCATTGCCGTCGATGATGCGCAGGCTGGCGCAGCCTTCGGCGGCGCAGTCCGGGACCGGATTGTTCGGGCCGGTGGCAGCGGCGACGGCCGGGCCGGTCGCGGCCGCCGGCGCGGCGACTGCGGCGGCGGGAGCGCCTGCCGCGACGCTCAGGTCGCTCTGCACTGCCGAGCCAAGGGTCTTCGGCATTTGCGTGTCCTGCTGGCCTGCGCCGCAGGCGGTCAGGAGGGTGGTCAGGGCGATGGCGGCGAAAGTACGGAAGGAGATGTTCATGATCGGTCTGTTGAGCAAGCTCGTCGGTAACGAAGCCTATTGTAGTGAGTAAATTTTTCCGATGCTCAATTATTTTCGTTATCGAACAGAAAATATTAAGATTTAGAAATAAAAATACCCGACGTTGATGAGTTTTAGAAGAAATTGGCGCATCTGCTTTTAAGGGAATAAAAATTCTTTAGGGCAATTGATGCGCTACGGCAACAGGGTTCGTTGCCGTTTGGCGACGCGTCGGGCTCTATTCCGAATGCCTCGGCAAGTCCGGTCATGCATGCCGTGATTCGCTTGACCACGTACGGGCAAGCAGGGAAGATGGAGTCATGCGAAAACTCTTCCTTATCCTCCTGCTCGGGTGCAGCGCCTGCACCACCCAAGCCCAGGACCCGGGCCGCAAGGGAGCGTCCGCCGGCACGCCGGCAGCGGGCGCGGCGGCAGCGCAGGGCGGCGCTACGCTGGCCCGCATCCGTGCGCTGATCGGCGAGGCCTCGTGTACCCATTCCGGCCAGTGCCGTAGCCTGCCGGTCGGGGCACTGGCCTGTGGCGGCCCGCAGGCCTACCTGCCGTATTCCGAATCGGGCACCGACGAGAAGGCGCTGCGCGCGCTGGCCGAGCAGTTCAAGGCCGAGCGGCAAGCCGAGATCAAGGCCAGCGGCCTGGTGTCCACCTGCCGCTACCTGCCCGATCCGGGCGCGGTCTGCAGCAGCGGCAGCTGCCAGCTCGGTGCATCCTCGCCATCGGCGCCGCCGGTCGCGCGCTGAGGCCCTGTTCCGCTCTGCTGCGGGCGCAGCCGTTGTGCGCCGGCGCAAGCCGGACAGGACAGGCGGCTGCGATACTGCAAGCACGATGGCAAAAAATAAAGAAATGTTGTCTTGGCATCGAGCGCCGTGGTAGCCTTCGATGCTGAGTTTCTTGTATGTGCAATGAGGAGTCGGTCGATGCATTCAGTATTGGAACAGCGGGAACAGCGTGGCGGCGTGCGTCCTGCCCGGCGCCCCGCCCTGGGCTTCACCCTGCTCGAACTGCTGGTGGTGATCGTGATCATCGGCCTGCTCGCCGCTTACGTCGGTCCCAAGTATTTCTCGCAGCTGGGCAAGTCCGAAGTGACGGTGGCGAAGGCGCAGATCGAAGCCTTCGACAAGTCGCTCGATACCTACCGCCTCGACGTCGGCCGCTACCCGAGCAGCGAAGAAGGACTGAACGCCCTGATGGCCGCCCCGCCCAGCGCCGGCGCCAAGTGGAACGGTCCCTACCTGAAGAAAGGCGTGCCGCAGGATCCCTGGGGCCGTCCCTACCAGTACCGTGCGCCCGGCAGCAAGGCCGAGTACGAAATCCTGTCCCTCGGCAAGGATGGCCAGCCGGGCGGCAGCGGCGACAATGCCGACATTTCGTCGAATTGAACGCTTGCGACAGCGCCACCTGACACGCCAGCGTTAACACAGCCGGGGCCGCCTTCATGCAGTTCGCCGTTCGCACCCTCGCGCCCGACATGTCGATCTCGAACCTCGTCGTCGACGCCGCCGACGCGCTCGATGCGCGCCGCCAGGTCGAGGCGCGCGGGCTGTTCGTCAGCGCCGTCGAGCCGGCCCGTTCCTCGCCGCTGGCCCTGTTCGGCGGCCTGCGCCGTACAGGCGGCGCCAGGCTCTCGCTGGTGCTGTTCAGCCAGGAGCTGCTGGCCCTGCTTAACGCCGGCCTCGGCATCGTCGAAGGCCTGGAAGCGCTGCTGGAAAAAGAAGCCAGTCCCGGTGCGCGCGGCGTGCTCGAACGCCTGCTCGGCGGCCTGCGCGAGGGCAAGCGCTTTTCCAGCGTGCTGGCCGCCCAGCCCGACCTGTTCCCGCCGCTCTACGTCGGCATCGTGCGCGCCGCCGAAGGCACCAGCGACCTGCCGCGCGCACTGTCGCGCTACATCGACTACCAGCAGCGCATCGACCTGGTGCGCGCCAAGATCGTCAGCGCCTCGATCTATCCGGTGATCCTGCTGCTGGTCGGTGGCGGCGTGAGCGCCTTCCTGATCGGTTATGTGGTGCCGAAGTTCGCCGAGGTCTACCAGGGGGCAGGGCGCTCGCTGCCCTGGATGTCGCAGCTGCTGCTCGACTGGGGCCAGTTCGCCGCCAGGCACGGCAGCGCGATCCTCGTGACCGCGCTGCTGGCCATTGTCGGCGCGGTGGCCGGAGTGCGCCACTTGCTGCGCAGCGGCGGCATCAACCGCCTGCTGGTGCGCCTGCCCGGCATCGGCGAGCGCGCCCGCATCTACGAACTGTCGCGCCTCTACCTCACGCTCGGCATGCTGACCGAGGGCGGCATTACCATCGTCGGCGCCATCGAGACCGTGCAGCCGATGGTGTCCGGCTCCGTGCGCAAGGGCCTGCTGCAGGCGCGCGCCGCCATCGAATCGGGCCAGCCGCTGTCCGATGCCTTCGAAGCGAACGGGCTGACCACGCCGATCTCGCTGCGCATGCTGCGGGTCGGCGAGCGCACCGGCGACATGGGACCGATGCTGACCCAGTCGGCGGCCTTCTACGACGGCGAGATCACGCGCTGGATCGACCGCTTCACCCGGACCTTCGAGCCTCTGCTGATGGCCGCCATTGGCCTGGTGGTGGGCGCCATCGTGGTGCTGCTCTACATGCCGATTTTCGACCTGGCCGGAGATATGTCTTGACCGCTGCCGGCATCGTCAATCTCCTGGATCCGGCGCTGCTGGCCCGCGCGCGCGCGCAGGCGGCGCAATCGCGGCGCGGCCTGGTGGCCGAGCTCGAAGGACTCACCGGCATGGAGCCGCGCCACATCGTGCGCGAACTGGCCGCGCCCTTCGGCCTGCCGGTGATGGAAACCGCCGCCATGCTGGCCCAGGTGCCCGCCTTCGACCTGCTGCCGCTGGCCCAGGCCATGGCGCGCCATTGCGTGCTGCTGCGCGATGCGGGCGGCCGCCTCACCGGTGTGCTGTCCGATCCGTTCGACCTCGACCTGCAGACCTGGCTGGGCGCGCAGGCGCGCGCCACCGCAAGAAGCCCGCTCGCGCTGTGCCTGGCGCTGCAGTCCGACATCCAGGCCTATCTCTCCAAGCAGGAGGAATCGGCGCGCGCCGTCGACAACCTGGTGGGCGCCGACGGCGAAGCCCGGCGCGACGGCAAGACCGCCCAGGTGCTGTCCTTCGCCTCGGTGTCGGAAGGCGCCAGCCCAGCCGTCAAGCTGGTCAATTCCACCCTGTACGATGCGCTCAAGGCCGGCGCCTCCGACATCCACCTGGAAAGCACCGCCACCGGCCTGGCCGTGAAGTACCGCATCGACGGGGTGCTCGACCACGCGGCCACGGTGGGCGGCATCGAACTGGCCGAGCACATCATCTCGCGCCTGAAGGTGCTGGCCGAACTCGACATCGCCGAGCGCCGCATCCCGCAGGACGGCAGCTTCCGGGTCGCCTCCGGCGGGCGCGACATCGACCTGCGGGTCTCGATCATGCCCAGCATTCACGGCGAGGACGCGGTGATCCGTATCCTCGACAAGCGCGCCATGATCGAAGCCTATGGCGCCCTGACGCTGGAAGCGCTGGGCTTCGACGCGCCTTCGCTGGTCACCCTGCGCAGCCTGGCCCAGGAGGCCTACGGCATGCTGCTGGTGACCGGGCCGACCGGTTCCGGCAAGACCACCACCCTGTACGCGGCGCTCACCGAGATCCATAACGGGCGCGAGAAGATCATCACCATCGAGGATCCGGTCGAGTACCAGCTGCCGGGCATCCTGCAGATTCCGGTCAACGAAAAGAAGGGCCTGACGTTCGCCAAGGGCCTGCGCTCGATCCTGCGCCACGATCCGGACAAGATCATGGTCGGCGAGATCCGCGACCGCGAGACCGCCGAGATCGCGGTGCAGTCGGCCCTGACCGGCCACCTGGTGCTGACGACCGTCCACGCCAACAACGTGTTCGACGTGTTCGGCCGCTTCACCCACATGGGCATCGATCCGTATGCCTTCGTGTCGGCCCTGAACGGCATCTGGGCCCAGCGCCTGATCCGCATGAACTGCCCGCACTGCGCCGAACGCTACGAGCCGGACGTGCTCGAGCTCGCCTCGGTGCACCTGGCGCGCGAGGACGCGCAGGAGTACGTGTTCATGCGCGGCAAGGGCTGCGGCGACTGCCGGGGCACCGGCTACCGCGGGCGCCGCTCGATCGCCGAGATCCTGACCCTGAACGACGAGATCCGCGAACTGATCGTCGACAAGCAGCCGATCCGCCGCATCAAGGCCGCGGCGCACGCCAACGGCACCCGCAGCCTGCGCCTGGCCGCCCTCGACCTGGTCAGGCGCGGCGCCACCACCCTCGACGAGATCAAGCGGGTGACCCTCCATGCGTAGACGCTTCGGACAGTCCCTGCGCCTCGGCGTCGCCGCCGACGGCCTGGCCCTGCTGCGCGTGGGCGGCTGGCCGCGTGCCCGCGCCGAGGTGCTGGCCACCGCGCCGGTCGAAGCCGGCGCGCCCGAGGCCCTCGAGAACGGCCTGCGCGCGCTGCTGGGCGAAGCGAATCCGCGCGGCTGGCCGCTGACGGTGGTGCTGGCCGACGAGCTGGTGCGCCTGTGGCAGGTGGCGCCGCCGCCGGGCGCCGCCCGCTTCAGTGACCTGCAGGCCGCCGCGGCGCTGCGCCACCAGAGCCTGTTCGGGGCGCCGCCGCAGGCGTGGCGCATCAGCGCCGACTGGGACGCCGCGCGTCCCTTCCTGGCCGCCGCCGCGCCCGAGGCGCTGCTGGCCCTGCTCGAATCCTTGGCGCGCCGGCACCGTTTTCACCTGGTCGAGGTGGCGCCGCAGTTCGTCATGGCGCTGAACGCCTGGCGCCGTGCGCGCCGGCCCGGGGCCTGGTTCGGCCTGGTACACGGCGGCGTACTGTCGCTCGCCGCCTACGAGGGCAGGACGCTGGCCGCGCTGCGCACCGCCCCGATTCCGCCCGGCGCCGGCCGCGACTGGCTCGACGCCCACGTCGCGCGCGAGGCCTTGCGCGTGGGGGTAGGGCGGCCGCAGCGCCTGCAGCTGTGCGGCGCCGCCCCGGCCGGCTGGGCCATCGCGGCCGGCCAGCCGCAATTCGCCTGCACCCTGCTGGAAGACGACAGCGCCGACTGGCCGCTGCCTGTGCTGCTGGCGCGCACCGGAATCGGATCATGAAGCGCACCCACATCGACTTCGCCCCGCGCACCCTGCGGCGCACGCTGTTCCGGGTGCCGCCGCGCTTTGCCGGATTCGTGCTGGCCACCGCCGGCCTGTGCTTCGTGCTGCTCGCGCAGCTGCTCGGCTACCAGGAGGAGCGCGCGCAGCTGGCGGCGCTGCAGGCCGCCATCGCGATGCGCGCGAACGCGATGCGGCCCTTGCCGGTGGCGGCGCAGCCGGCGTTCACGGTGCCCGAGGCCCAGGCCCAGGCCGTCAACGACGCCGTCATGCAGCTCAACCTGCCGTGGCGCGACCTGGTCGAGGCGGTGAGCGCGGCCACGCCCTCGAACGTGGCCTTGCTGGCGCTCGAGCCGGACGCCAGGCGCCGCAGCCTGCGCATCACCGCCGAGGCGCGCAACAGCGACGACATGCTGGCCTACGTGGCCAGGATGCAGGAGCAGGGCTGGTTCGCGTCGGTGGCCCTGGTGCGCCACGAGATCGCGGAACAGGAGCCGAACCGGCCGCTGCGTTTCCAGCTCAGTGCGCAGTGGGGCGGCCAATGAGGGACGTCAACCTGTCCGCGCCGTGGCTGCGCATGGTGCTGTCCCTGCGCCGGACCAACCCCATCGTCGCCGGCGTGTTCGCACTGGCCGTGGCCGTGGTCGTGGCGATCGTCCTGGTGCTGGCGGCGCTGGCCGACCTCGACGAGGAGTACGCGGCGGCCCGCCGCCAGGCCGCCGCCCCGCCGCCGGCGCCGGCAGCGCTGCCGGCGCCGCCGCCGAGCGCCGACCAGAACCTGGCCCACTTCTATGCCGCGCTGGGCGAGCGCGGCAAGGTCGACCGCCAGCTCAAGACCCTGTTCGGGCTGGCCGAGAAGAACGGCCTGCTGCTCCGCCAGGGCGAATACCGCAGCAGCCAGGACCGCGCCGGGCGCTTCCTCACCTACCAGATCACCCTGCCGGTCAGCGGCCGCTATGGGGCGATCTGGCAGTTCGCTTTCGACGCCCTGCGCGCATTGCCGCATGCCTCGCTCGACGACGTGGCCTTCCGGCGCGATGCGATCGGCAGCGAGACCGTCGAGGCGCGCCTGCGCCTGACCCTGTACCTGGCGGCCGCGCCGGGGGCGCCGCGATGAAGCCGCGCCATATCGCGATGGGCGTCGCGTTGGCCGCTGCCGCCGGGCTGGTGGTTTTCGGGGACAAGACGCCCGAGGACGCGGTGGCCGAAGCGGTCGAGCGCGCGCCGGCGGCGCCGGCCGCGCAGCGCGGCGCCGCGCCGGACCACCACGGCGACCAGGGCAAGGACAAGGCCCCGGCCATCCTGCGCCAGGTCGATCGCGAAGTACTGATCGGCGACGGCGGCGAGCGTTTCAACCAGGGCGAACAGGGCGTGTTCGCGCGCCAGGACTGGACTCCGCCGCCACCGCCGCCCGAACCGGCGGCGCCGCCGCCGCCGCCCAGCGCGCCGCCGCTGCCCTTTACCTTCATCGGCAAGTCGCTGCAGGACGGGGTCTGGGAAATCTACCTGGCGCGCGGCGAGCGCACCCACCTGGTGCGCGAGAACACGGTCATCGACGGCGTCTACCGCGTCGATGCGATCAGGCCGCCGGTGCTGACCCTGACCTACCTGCCGCTGAACCAGGTTCAGCAGCTCAATATTGGAGTATTCGACTGATGGTTCGTATCCGCAAACTCGTGCTGGCCGCCGGCCTGGGGGCGGTGCTGCTGGCCGGCTGCGCCGGCCAGCGCGCCTACCAGGAAGGCAATGCGCTGGTCGCACGCGACCAGGTCGCGGCCGGGCTGGTGAAATACCAGGAAGCGGTGAGCGCCGACCCGACCAACCCCGAGTACCGCGCGGCCTACCTGCGCGCGCGCGACGGTGCGGCGACCCGCCTGGTCCAGCAGGCCGAGGCCGCGCTGGCGGACGGGCAGCCGGAGCTGGCCGCGCAGGACTACCGCCGCGTGCTGGCGTTCGATCCGGCCAACGAGCGCGCCCGGTCCGGCCTGCGCCAGGTCGAGGCCGACCGCCGCCACGCCGGCATGCTGGAGGCGGCCCGCGCGGCCTTCGACAAGGGCGACACCGATACGGCGCGCCAGAAGCTGGGCGCGATCCTCACCGAGCGCCCGGCCCACGAAGCGGCGCGCCTCCTGATGCTCGAGGTCGACGAGAGGGCCGCGGCGGCGCCTGCCGGCGAGGCGGCGCTGGCCGCGGCCTTCCGCAAGCCGATCAGCCTCGAGTTCAGGGATGCGCCGCTGAAGCAGGTGTTCGAGGTCATCTCGCGCCATGCCGGCCTGAACTTCGTGTTCGACAAGGACGTCAAGTCCGACCAGCGCAGTTCGATCTTCCTGAAGAACAGCACGGTCGAGGCGGCGGTGTATTACCTCTTGATGACCAACCAGCTCGAACGCCAGGTCATGGACGGCAACACCATCCTGATCTACCCGAACGTGGCGGCCAAGCTGAAGGAATACCAGGAGATGACGGTCAAGACCTTCTTCCTGGCCAATGCCGAGGCCAAGAACATCGCCAACACCTTCAAGACCATCCTCAAGTCGCGCGACGTGGTGGTGGACGAGAAGCTCAACCTGGTGATCCTGCGCGACAGTCCGGAAGCGGTGCGCGTGGCGACCCAGCTGGTGGCGCTGCAGGATGTGCCCGAGCCGGAAGTCATGCTCGAGGTCGAGGTGCTGGAGATCAAGCGCAGCCGCGTCACCGACCTCGGCATCCGCTGGCCGGGCGCGGTATCCTTCTCGCCCCTGGCCACGCTCGACGGGGTCCCGGTCACGATCGACGAGCTGCGCGGCCTGAACAGCCGCAACGTCGGCACCGTCACCGAACTGGCGGCCACCATCAACGCCAACAAGACCGACGGCGATTCCAACACCCTGGCCAACCCGCGCATCCGGGTGCGCAACAAGGAAAAGGCCAAGGTCGTCATCGGCGACAAGATCCCGAACATCTCGACCACGATCTCGTCGGGCGTGGGCGGATTCGCCTCCGAGTCGGTGAACTACGTGGACGTGGGCCTGACCCTGAACGTCGAGCCGACCATCTACCTGAACAACGAGGTCGGCATCCGCATCTCGCTCGAGGTGAGCACGCTGGGCGAATCGGTCACCACCCGTTCCGGCACCGTGGCCTACCGCATCGGCACCCGTTCGGCCACCACCTTCCTGCAGCTGAAGGACGGCGAGAACCAGGTGCTGGCGGGCCTGATCAGCAACGAGGACCGTTCCGGCGCCAGCAAGGTGCCGGGCATCGGCGACCTGCCGCTGGTCGGCCGCCTGTTCGGCAGCCAGCGCGATTCCAACGACCGCACCGAGATCGTGCTGTCGATCACGCCGCGCCTGTTGCGCACCGTGCAGCGCCCGCCGGCGGCCAGCTCCGAATTCGGCGCCGGCACCGAGGCCAGCTTCCGCCGCCGTCCGGACAGCACGGCGCGCGCGCCGGTGCAGTTGCCGGTGACCGCCAATGGCGCGGCCGCGGCCGCTGCCGCGCGGGCGGCGGGCACGGCGCCGGGAACGGCGCCCGTGCCGGCGAATGGCGCCCCGGCGGCGCCGGCCCCGGCCCCGCTGTCGGTGCCGCCGTCGCAGCTGCCGGTGACGCCGCAGACCGGTTCGCCACCATCCGGCCCGCCGCCGGCGGCGCCTGCGCCGGCAATCCAGGTGGTGCCGGTGGCACCGCCGCCCGCCCCCCAGGCCCCCCAGGCCCCCCGGCAGTGATGTGCAGGCGCGGTTTCACGCTCATCGAGCTGCTGGTGACGCTGGCGATCTTGGGGCTGCTGGGAACGCTGGTGCTGCCGGTGGCCCAGGTCACGGCCCAGCGCCGCGACGAAGTGGAACTGCGCCGCGCCCTGCGCGAGATCCGTGCCGGCATCGACGCCTACAAGAAGGCCAGCGACGAAGGCCGCGTGGCCAAGGCTGCCGGCAGCTCGGGCTATCCGCCGCGCCTCGAGATGCTGGTCGAGGGCGTGCGCGACCTGCGCAGCCCGAAGCAGGCGAAGATCTATTTCATGCGCCGGCTGCCGCGCGATCCCTTCCACGCCGATCCCCAGGCCCCGAATGCCGACACCTGGGGCAAGCGCAGCTACGCCAGCGAGCCGGACGAGCCGAAAGAGGGCGAAGACGTCTACGACGTGTACTCGCTGTCCGAGCGGCCCGGCCTGAACGGCGTCCCCTACAACAAATGGTGAGCATGAAGCCCGAGCGCCTGCGCCTGCGCGCGTTTACCCTGATCGAACTGCTGGTGGTGCTGGGCATCGTGGCCCTGCTGCTCACGCTGGCGGTGCCGCGCTTCTTCCCGAGCATCGACGCTACCCGCGAAACCATCCTCGAAGAGAACCTGCGCAACACGCGCGCCGTGATCGACCAGTTCCGCTCCGACACCGGACGCTATCCGGACTCGCTCGAGCAACTGGTGGAAAAAAAGTACCTGCGCGAGCTGCCGATGGACCCGATCCTCGAGTCGCGCGCGTCCTGGGTGGTGGAGCCGCCGCCCGAAGGCGAGCAGGGCGAGGTCGGCAACATCCGCAGCGGCGCGCCGGGCACGGGCCGCAAGGGCACGGCCTACGCGGAGTGGTAGCGTGGGCGCGCCCATCCGCTCGCGGCAGGCCGGCTTCACCTACCTCGGCCTGGTCATCTTCGTGTTCATCCTCGGCATGGTCGGCGCCGCCACCCTGAAGATCGGTTCGCTGCTGCAGCGCGCCCACGCCGAACAGGAACTGCTGGAAATCGGCTTTCAGTTCAGCGCCGCCCTGAAAAGCTATGCCGACGCCACCCCGCGCGGCCAGCCGCCGCAGCCGATGAGCCTGCAGGAACTGCTGCGCGATACGCGCTTCCCGACTCCGCGCCGGCACCTGCGCAAGATCTTCGTCGATCCGGTCGGCGGCAAGGCCGAATGGGGGCTGGTGCGGGCCGGCGAGGGCGGGCGCATCCTGGGCGTGCACAGCCTGTCGCAGGCGGCGCCGCTGAAGCTAGGCAATTTTGACAAGCGCTTCCCGGGATTCGAGAACCGCGAACACATTGCCGACTGGAAGTTCATGGCCGAGGGCGGCAGCGCCGGGGCGCCGCAGGCGTCGCCCGCACCCCGGGTGCCTGTAGCGCCGGGTGTCGTGCCGGCCGATCCTGCGCCCGCGCCCCCGGGCACGGCCGCGCCCGCCGAGCCGCCGAGCGCGCCACCCGCCGAACCACCCGCCGAGCCGCCGAGCGAGCCGCCGCCGGAGCCGGAGCAGCCTGAGCGCGAAGAGCCCGAGGCGCCGGCCGCTCCGGTCCAGGGCCCGCCCGGCCAGGCGCAGGACGCGGGCCGCTAGTCGGCGCGACGATAGAGGCAGCGCAAGCCCGCGCAGGCCGGGGCCGGGACAATGGATGCCGCCCCCACTTGCGGAGACCGCGCGATGCATCCTTTCCTTCCCCCGAGCACCCTTGCGCTGCCGACGCGTTCGCGCACCCGGCACTATCTGCTGTGGGTGCTGTCGGCAGGCTTCATCCTGGTCTCGCTCGGCGTGCTCGGCGTGCGCACCCTGGTGCCGCCCGACGAAGGGCGCTACGCCGAGCTGGCGCGCGAGATGCTCGCCAGCGGCGACTGGATCACGCCGCGGTTGAACGGCATCGTCTATGTCGAGAAGCCGCCCCTGCAGACCTGGATGACGGCGCTGACCTTCGGGCTGTTCGGCCTGGGCGAATGGCAGGCGCGCCTGTGGACCGGCCTGTGCGGACTTCATGCGCCCGCTGCGGGTCGTCATCGGCCGCGAGCGCGCCGAGGCGGGCGCGCTGCTGCGCCGGCTGTACGCGCCGTTCTGCCGCGATCCGGAACGCATCCTCGAAATGGACCTGCGCAGCGCCGAGATGGCGAAATACGCGGCCAACGCCATGCTGGCGACCCGGATCAGCTTCATCAACGAACTGGCCAACCTGGCGGAACGGACCGGCGCCGACATCGACGCCGTGCGCCTGGCGATCGGCATGGACCCGCGCATCGGACGCCGCTACCTGTGCCCCGGCGCCGGCTATGGCGGCTCCTGCCTGTCGAAGGACGTGAAGGCGCTGATCCGGAGCGCAACCGAGCATGCCTGCCCGCTGCGCCTGCTGGACGCGGTCGAGGCAGTCAACGAAGCGCAGAAAGACGTCCTGTACGCCAAGCTGGTCCGCTTCTTCGACGGCGGCCGTGCGCTGGCCGGCAGGACGATCGCGCTGTGGGGACTGGCGTTCAAGCCGCTCACCGACGACATGCGCGATGCGCCCAGCCGCCGGCTGATCGCGGCGCTGCTGGCCGCCGGGGCCGGGGTGGTGGCCTACGACCCGGTGGCGAACGCCGAGGCCGGGCGCGTCCTGGCCGCGGTGCACGGCGGGCCGGCATGCGGCGGACGGCTGCGCTTCGCCGACTCGGCAAGCGCGGCGGTGGTCGGCGCCGACGTGCTGGTGGTCGTCACCGAATGGGAAGAATTCCGCCGGCCCGATCTCGGCTTCCTGGCCGAGGCGCTGGCCATGAAAGCCGTGTTCGACGGCCGCAACATGTACGATCCGGCGGCGCTGGAGGCCGCCGGGCTGTATTACGAGTGCATCGGCTACGCGCCGCCGCTGCCTACTTTGCGCGGCGCTTGAAGTCGCGTGGGCGGAAGCCCAGCAGCATCAGCACGGCAAAATAGGCGAGGGCGGCGCCGGCGATGATCGCCGCCAGCGCGCCGGCGCGCAACAGCGGGGTGGCGCGCAGCGCGATCCAGTCGAACTGCAGCTGGCCGAACCACGCGACCGCACCCATCACGCTCACCGCCACCAGCAGCTTGAAGAAGAAGGCGCCCCAGCCCGGCTGCGGCACGTAGATCCGGCGGCGCCGCAGGCCGCTGTAGAGAAAGCCGGCGTTGATGCAGGCGCCCAGACCGATCGACAGCGCCAGGCCGGCCACGCCGAAGCCCAGTCCCCACACGAACAGCACGTTCAGTAATTGGGTCACGACCAGCACCCCCATCGCGATCTTGACCGGGGTGCGCACTTCCTGGCGCGCGTAGAAGGCCGGCGCCAGGGTCTTGACCAGGATGAAGCCGAGCAGGCCGGCGCTATAGGCCATCAGCGGCAGCGAGGAGGCGTGCACGTCGGCGGCGTCGAACACGCCGTAGTGGAACAGGGTGGCGATCATCGGCACCGCCAGCGCCGCCATGCCGACCGAGGACGGCAAGGCCAGCAGGAAGGTCAGGCGCAGGCCCCAGTCCAGCAGCGAGGAGTATTCCTGGGTGTCGCCCTCGGTGTTGGCCTTGGCCAGGCTCGGCAGCAGGATGGTGCCGAGCGCCACGCCCAGTAGGGCGGTCGGGAACTCCATCAGGCGGTCGGCGTACTGCAGCGCCGTGACGGCGCCGGCGGCCAGGCTGGCCGCGATGGTGGTGTTGATCAGGAGGCTGATCTGGGCCGCCGACACCGCGAACACGGCCGGCCCCATCTTGCCGAGCATGCGGCGCACGCCGCTGTCGCGCAGGCCGGTGAGCGGATTGAGCGACAGGCGCGGCAGCATGCCGAGCTTGACCAGCGAAGGAATCTGGACCGCCACCTGGGCCAGGCCGCCGACGCAGACGCCCACCGCCATCGCATAGATCGGCTGCTCGAACCAGTCGGCCAGCACCAGCGCCGAGACGATGAAGGAGATGTTCAGCAGCACCGGCGTGAAGGCGGGAATCTTGAATTGGCGCCAGGTATTGAGCACGCCGCTGGCCAGGGCCACGAAGGCCATGCAGGCGATGTAGGGGAACATCATGCGCGTCATGACCACCGCCGCGTCGAAGGCGGCCGGCTCGCGTTGCAGGCCGCCGCCGATCAGGTAGATCAGTACCGGGGCGGCGAGTATGCCGACGATGCTGGTCAGCACCGTGGCCCAGATCAGCACCGTGGCCACGTGGTCGACCAGGGTCTTGGTGGCTTCCGGTCCGTTCCTGGTCTTGTATTCGGTCAGGATCGGGACGAAGGCCTGCGAGAAGGCGCCCTCCGCGAACAGCCGGCGCAGCAGGTTGGGCAGGCGGAAGGCGATGTTGAAGGCATCGGTGAAATTCGAGGCGCCGAAGGTGGCGGCAAACAGGCTGTCGCGCAGCAAACCGGTGACGCGGGACACCATGGTCATGCTGGAAATGGCGGCGAGGGTACGGAGCAGGTTCATGGCCCGGGATTATACGTGGGCAACACTGGCCGGAAGCCGCGCACGCCCGGGAAACGCAAGAATTATTCGTCCGGCCTATCGGATCGGCGAGACAATTATGCATTTATGAATTGCCCTGATCGCTTTCTATCGCTATAATCGTGGGCTGTACTGAATTCTGTTAGCAGACACTAATCGTTGGGCAGGCACCAGCCGACTACATGCGGCGCCGGTTTCACTCGCTAATGTTTGCAAACGCAACTTGACCCCGATTTAGGAAATTTCATGGCAAATACCGCACAAGCGCGCAAACGCGCTCGTCAAGCAGTTAAGCAAAACGCGCACAACTCGGCACAGCGTTCGACCCTGCGTACCGCAATCAAGGCAGTCCGCAAGGCCATCCAGGCTGGCGACAAGGCCGCTGCAACCACCATCTTCCAGCAGTCCGTGTCGACCATCGACAGCATCGCTGACAAGAAGATCATCCACAAGAACAAGGCAGCCCGCCACAAGAGCCGCCTGGCCGCTGCCCTGAAGGCACTGTCCGCTTAATTAGCGAGGTGCGTGCGGCCCCAGGCCGCGCAGGCAGTTCTGTGCAGAGAAAGACCCGCCCGACTTCGGTCCTGGCGGGTTTTTCTGTTTGCTGCATACACTTCAGCCTGCTTCGAATCCGTGTGGCGCGCGGGCATGCGGGCGGGGAGGGTGGAGCGTTAAAACCGTGGCGCACAGTAAAATACTGGTGCATAATGTGAAACGCCGTCTTATGTCTTATAGAAGACTTACCAAGTCGTCCACATGAAGACCCGGGCGTTACCACCTGTTTTTTGACATCGCGCCAAAGCGCGAGCATCGAGGAAAAAGCGTATGAGCAGTGATCCGACCATCATCTACACCCTGACCGACGAGGCACCGCTGCTGGCGACGCACGCCTTCCTGCCAGTCGTCAGCACCTTCACCAAGCCGGCCGGCATCAAGGTCGAGCAGAGCGACATCTCGGTCGCCGCCCGTATCCTGGCCCAGTTCCCGGAAAACCTGAGCCCGGAACAGCGCGTGCCGGATGCACTTACCGAGCTGGGCAAGAAGACCCTGGAACCGGACGCCAACATCATCAAGCTGCCGAACATCTCGGCCTCGGTGGGCCAGCTGGTCGCCGCCATCAAGGAACTGCAGGGCAAGGGCTACAACCTCCCCGACTACCCGGCCGACCCGAAGACCGACGAAGAGAAGGCCATCAAGGCGAAGTACGCCAAGTGCATCGGCTCGTCCGTGAACCCGGTCCTGCGCGAAGGTAACTCCGACCGCCGCGCACCGAAGGCGGTCAAGGAATACGCACGCAAGAACCCGCACTCGATGGGTGAATGGTCGCAGGCATCGCGCACCCACGTGTCGCACATGACCCACGGCGACTTCTACCACGGCGAAAAGTCGATGACCCTGGACGCCGCCCGCGACGTCAAGATGGAACTGATCACCAAGTCTGGCAAGACCATCGTGCTGAAGCCGAAGGTCGCGCTGCAGGCCGGCGAGATCATCGACTCGATGTTCATGAGCCGCAAGGCCCTGCTGGCCTTCTACGAGAAGCAGATCGAAGACGCCAAGGACACCGGCGTGCTGTTCTCGCTGCACGTCAAGGCGACCATGATGAAGGTCTCGCACCCGATCGTGTTCGGCCACTGCGTGCGCATGTTCTACAAGGAAGCGTTCGAAAAGCACGGCGCCCTGTTCGACAGCCTCGGCATCAACGTCAACAACGGCATGGCCGACCTGTACAACAAGATCGCCGACCTGCCGGCCTCGCAGCGCGAAGAGATCGAGCGCGACCTGCACGCCTGCCAGGAGCACCGTCCGGCGCTGGCCATGGTCGACTCGGCCAAGGGCATCACCAACTTCCACTCGCCGAACGACGTGATCGTCGACGCATCGATGCCGGCCATGATCCGCGCCGGCGGCAAGATGTACGGCGCCGACGGCCGCCTGAAGGAAGTCAAGGCAGTCATTCCGGAATCGACCTTCGCCCGCATCTACCAGGAAGTCATCAACTTCTGCAAATGGCACGGCGCCTTCGATCCGAAGACCATGGGCACCGTCCCGAACGTGGGCCTGATGGCGCAGCAGGCCGAGGAATACGGCTCGCACGACAAGACCTTCGAAATCCAGGAAGACGGCGTGGCCAACATCACCGACCTCGCCACCGGCGAAGTGCTGATGAGCCAGAACGTCGAGACCGGCGACATCTGGCGCATGTGCCAGGTGAAGGACGCGCCGATCCGCGACTGGGTCAAGCTGGCGGTCACCCGCGCGCGCAACTCGGGCATGCCGGCCGTGTTCTGGCTGGACCCGTACCGTCCGCACGAGAACGAGCTGATCAAGAAGGTCAAGACCTACCTGAAGGATCACGACACGAGCGGCCTGGACATCCAGATCATGTCGCAGGTGCGTGCGATGCGCTTCACCCTGGAACGCGTCTCGCGCGGCCTGGACACCATCTCGGTGACCGGCAACATCCTGCGCGACTACCTGACCGACCTGTTCCCGATCCTGGAACTGGGCACTTCGGCCAAGATGCTGTCGATCGTCCCGCTGATGGCAGGCGGCGGCATGTACGAAACCGGCGCGGGTGGCTCGGCGCCGAAGCACGTGCAGCAGCTGGTCGAAGAAAACCACCTGCGCTGGGATTCGCTGGGCGAGTTCCTGGCGCTGGCCGTGTCGCTGGAAGACCTGGGCCTGAAGACCGGCAACAGCAAGGCCAAGGTGCTGGCCAAGACCCTGGACGCCGCCACCGGCCGCCTGCTGGACAACCGCAAGGGCCCGTCGCCGAAGACCGGTGAGCTCGACAACCGCGGCAGCCAGTTCTACCTGTCGATGTACTGGGCGCAGGAACTGGCCGCGCAGACCGAGGACGCCGAACTGGCGGCCAAGTTCGCGCCGCTGGCCAAGCAACTGGCCGAGAACGAAGCCAAGATCGTTGCCGAGCTGCTGGAAGTGCAGGGCAAGCCGGTCGACATCGGCGGCTACTACAAGGCCGACGAGGCCAAGGTGAAAGCCGTGATGCGTCCGAGCGCGACCTTCAATGCGGCGCTGGAGTCGTTCGCAGCCTGAGCCTGATCCGCTCCACATGAAAACGCCGACCTGCGGGTCGGCGTTTTTTTTCGCGTTGCGACGTTACGGATAACGCACTTCGATGAATTCGCCCGGCATCAGGGGATGCGTCGCCAGCGAAAACGGCCCGATGCTCGAGCGTACCAGGCGCAGGGTCGGCAAGCCTACCGCCGCCGTCATCCGCCGCACCTGGCGGTTCTTGCCTTCCTCCAGCGTGATCGCGATCCAGCTGGTCGGCTTGTCCTGGCGGCTGCGGATCGGCGGGTTGCGCGGCCACAGCCAGGCGGGTTCGGCGATCCGCACCGCCTTGCACGGCTTGGTCACGAAGTCGCCCAGGTCGAGCGGCGCCTGCAGGCGCGCCAGGGCGGCGGCATCGGCCACGCCGTCCACCTGCACCAGGTAGGTCTTGGCTTCCTTGTGGTCGGGGTGGGCGATCTTGTGCTGCAGCTTGCCGTCGTCGGTGAGCAGCATCAGGCCTTCGCTGTCGGCGTCCAGGCGGCCGGCAGGGTAGATGTTGGGAATGTCCAGGTAATCGGCGAGCGTTTCGCGCCCGCCCTCGCCGGAGAACTGGCACAGGACCTGGAACGGTTTATTGAAGAGGATCAGAGGCATGGATGGCGAATGGGTACATAAAGGGTGCTGCGTAGCGCCTCGGAAAATACTGGTGCATAATGCAAGATGCTAGGAAGGGGTCTTATACAAGACTTGCAGCCGTATTCCACATTGTAGATGAAATGCAGGCCAGGCCTGGCCGGAGCGCCCCGGGGCCGCGAAGCAGCCTGCCGGGCGAACACATGGGAGAACACGATGGTCCAACATATCAAGGTCCCGGCCGACGGCCAGAAGATCACCGTCAACGCCGACTTTTCGCTGAGCGTGCCGGACAATCCGGTCATCCCCTACATCGAGGGTGACGGCACCGGCGTCGACATCACGCCCGTGATGATCAAGGTCGTCGACGCGGCCGTGGCCAAGGCCTACGGCGGCAGCCGCAAGATCAGCTGGATGGAAATCTATGCCGGCGAGAAGTCGACCAAGGTCTATGGCCCGGACGTGTGGCTGCCCTCGGAAACCCTGGAGGTGCTGAAGGACTACGTGGTGTCGATCAAGGGCCCGCTGACGACCCCGGTGGGCGGCGGCATCCGTTCGCTCAACGTCGCGTTGCGCCAGGAACTCGACCTGTATGTCTGCCTGCGCCCGGTGCGCTATTTCGCCGGCGTGCCTTCGCCGCTGAAGCAGCCGGAAAAGACCGACATGGTGATCTTCCGCGAGAACTCGGAAGACATCTATGCCGGCATCGAATGGGCCGAAGGCTCGGCCGAGGTCAAGAAGGTCATCAAGTTCCTGACCGAAGAGATGGGCGTCAGGAAGATCCGCTTCCCGGAGAGCTCGGGCCTGGGCATCAAGCCGGTCTCGCGCGAAGGCACCGAGCGCCTGGTGCGCAAGGCGATCCAGTATGCGATCGACAACGACAAGCCTTCGGTGACCCTGGTCCACAAGGGCAACATCATGAAGTACACCGAAGGGGGCTTTCGCGACTGGGGCTACGCGCTGGCGCAGAAGGAGTTCGGCGCCGAGCTGATCGACGGCGGCCCATGGTGCAAGTTCAAGAATCCGAAGAGCGGCCGCGAGATCACCATCAAGGATTCGATCGCCGACGCCTTCCTGCAGCAGATCCTGCTGCGCCCGGCCGAGTACAGCGTGATCGCCACCCTGAACCTGAACGGCGACTACATCTCCGACGCGCTGGCGGCCCAGGTGGGCGGCATCGGCATCGCGCCGGGCGCCAACATGTCGGACTCGGTGGCGATGTTCGAAGCCACCCACGGCACCGCCCCGAAATACGCCGGCAAGGACTACGTGAACCCGGGTTCGCTCATCCTTTCGGCAGAGATGATGCTCCGCCATATGGGATGGACGGAAGCGGCCGATCTCATCATCGGCGCCATGGAGCGCGCGATCACCTCAAAAAAGGTCACCTACGACTTCGCGCGCCTGATGGAAGGGGCCACGCAAGTGTCCTGCTCGGGCTTCGGCGAAGTGATGATCGAGCAGATGTAAGAGGCCGCAGCACCGCTTCGGCTATGATGAAAGCCGCGTGCGCGCCGGCGCCGGGGCTTTTTGATTCTGGAGGCAGCGATGGCAGACTACGAGCGCATCGCCCGTTTCATCTACGGCTTCCACCGTTTCGCCAATCCCGAGTCGCTGCGCAAGCTGGGAGGCGAGGGAATCCTGCCGGCGGGGCTGGTCGCCCGCGGCGCCATGCTGGCGCAGCGCTTCGACGCCGTGCTGGGCGACTGGCAGGACGATGCCCGGCTCGAGCGCGCCGACTCGGTCAGCGATGCGCGCATCGCCGCACTATTGAAAGATACCCGCGACTTCGCGGCGGAACTGGCTTATGCTCGTACCCAAGGGGCCCAGTGGGAAGGCGGCAGCGAAGGCTAGGCGCGGGCAGGCGAAAAAAAACCCCGCCTGGGCGGGGTCTTCGCTTCCGGGAGGGGAATGATTACATGCCCTGGATGTTGGAAGCTTGCTTGCCTTTCGGGCCTTGCGTGACTTCGAATTGGACTTTTTGACCTTCTTTGAGGGTCTTAAAACCGTTCATATTGATTGCGGAGAAGTGTGCGAACAGATCCTCGCCGCCGTCATCAGGAGTGATGAAGCCAAAGCCTTTGGAATCATTGAACCACTTAACAGTACCAGTTGCCATAAAAGAACTTTCAAATTTTAACTAATCACACGAGCCATAAAAGCAAGAAGCTTCTTGCCCCCTCCTCAGCCTGCTCACTTCTTATCAACAAGTACATAAGTACATGTCAATAACTGCATTGTTGGCGGAACAATCTTTGAAGTCAAGCGGTTTTGGGGACCCTTTGCCAAATTTTCCACAGCAGAGCTAACGCGGCTCTTGATTTCGTCAATTGGATCGCCATCTGCGTATTCAACGGGAATCGCGTAACATGGAAGCACATGAGAACAAGCTGATGTTTACGCTTGGCACAGACTTTGAAAGCATTAAAATACGCCCATGGCTACGAAGCATGACACCGAACAGCTGCTGGAGCGGCAGACCGTAAAACCGCCACCGTTATACCAGGTGGCGTTGCTGAACGACGACTACACGCCGATGGAATTCGTGGTTGCGATCATCCAGGAGTACTTCAACAAGGATCGCGAAACGGCGACCCAGATCATGCTTTCCGTGCATCGGCATGGCAAGGGCGTCTGTGGGGTGTTTTCCAAAGATATAGCGTGTACCAAAGTGGAGTTTGTCTTAACGCATGCGCGTAAGGCAGGGCATCCCCTGCAATGCGTGATGGAGGAAGTATGATTGCGCAGGAACTTGAAGTATCCCTACACATGGCCTTTGTCGAAGCCCGCCAGGCCCGCCACGAATTCATCACCGTGGAACACCTGCTGCTGGCCCTGCTCGACAATCCATCAGCCGCCGAAGTCCTGCGTGCGTGCGCGGTCAATATCGAAGACCTGCGCAAGACCTTGACGAATTTTATCGGTGATAACACCCCGACCGTGCCGGGCACGGGCGAGGTCGACACCCAGCCGACGCTCGGTTTCCAGCGCGTGATCCAGCGCGCCATCATGCACGTGCAGTCGGCCTCGAACGGCAAGAAGGAAGTCACCGGCGCGAACGTGCTGGTGGCGATCTTCGGCGAGAAGGACTCGCATGCCGTCTACTACCTGCACCAGCAGGGCGTGACCCGCCTGGACGTGGTCAACTTCATCTCGCACGGCGTGCGCAAGGACCAGCAGCTCGACACCAGCAAGGCGTCGGAAGGCGTGGAAGAAGCGCAGGTCGAAGGCCAGGCCAAGGAAAGCCCGCTCGACCAGTTCACCCAGAACCTGAACAAGTCGGCTGCCGACGGCAAGATCGATCCGCTGATCGGGCGCGAGGAAGAAGTCGACCGCGTGATCCAGATCCTGTGCCGCCGTCGCAAGAACAATCCGCTGCTGGTGGGCGAGGCCGGTGTCGGCAAGACCGCCATCGCCGAAGGCCTGGCATGGCGCATCGTCCAGGAAGACGTGCCCGAGATCCTGCAGAACGCCGTCGTGTATTCGCTCGACATGGGCGCGCTGCTGGCCGGCACCAAGTACCGCGGCGATTTCGAGCAGCGCCTGAAGGCCGTGCTCAAGCAGCTCAAGGACACCCCGAACGGCATCCTGTTCATCGACGAGATCCACACGATCATCGGCGCCGGCTCGGCATCGGGCGGCACGCTCGACGCATCCAACCTGCTGAAGCCGGCCCTGGCCAACGGCCAGCTCAAGTGCATCGGCGCGACCACGTTCACGGAATTCCGCGGCGTGTTCGAGAAAGACCACGCACTGAGCCGCCGCTTCCAGAAGGTGGATGTGAACGAACCGTCGGTCGAGCAGACCGTGGCGATCCTGCGCGGCCTGAAGTCGCGCTTCGAAGAGCACCACGGCGTGAAGTATTCGGCCTCGGCGCTGTCGACCGCGGCCGAGCTGGCGGCGCGCTTCATCAACGACCGCCACCTGCCCGACAAAGCCATCGACGTCATCGACGAAGCGGGCGCGGCGCAGCGCATCCTGCCGAAGTCGAAGCAGAAGAAGACCATCGGCAAGACCGAGATCGAGGACATCATCGCGAAGATCGCGCGGATCCCTCCGCAGACCGTCAACCAGGACGACCGCAGCAAGCTGCAGACCATCGACCGCGACCTGCGCAACGTGGTGTTCGGCCAGGATCCCGCCATCGAAGCCCTGTCGGCGGCGATCAAGATGGCGCGCGCCGGCCTGGGCAAGCAGGACAAGCCGATCGGCTCCTTCCTGTTCTCGGGTCCGACCGGGGTCGGCAAGACCGAGGTCGCCAAGCAGCTGGCCTTCATCCTGGGCATCGAGCTGGTGCGCTTCGACATGTCCGAGTACATGGAGCGCCACGCGGTGTCGCGCCTGATCGGCGCGCCGCCGGGCTACGTCGGCTTCGACCAGGGCGGCCTGCTGACCGAGGCCATCACCAAGAAGCCGCACGCGGTGCTGCTGCTGGACGAGATCGAGAAGGCCCACCCGGACATCTTCAACATCCTGCTGCAGGTGATGGACCACGGCACGCTGACCGACAACAACGGACGCAAGGCCGACTTCCGCAACGTGATCATCATCATGACCACCAATGCGGGCGCCGAGAGCCTGACCAAGCGCTCGGTGGGCTTCGTGGACAGCAAGGCGGCAGGCGACGAGATGGCCGACATCAAGCGCATGTTCACGCCGGAGTTCCGCAACCGCCTGGACGCGATCATCAGCTTCCGCGCACTCGACGAAGACATCATCCTGCGCGTCGTGGACAAGTTCCTGATGCAGCTGGAAGAGCAGCTGCACGAGAAGAAGGTGGAAGCCGTCTTCACCGAGAAGCTGCGCAAGTTCCTCGGCAAGAAGGGCTTCGACCCGCTGATGGGCGCCCGTCCGATGTCGCGCCTGATCCAGGACATGATCCGCAAGGCGCTGGCCGACGAGCTGCTGTTCGGCCGCCTGGTCAACGGCGGCCGCGTGACGGTGGACCTGAACGAGAAGGACGACGTCGTCCTCGAGTTCCCGGAAGGCGACGCACTGCCGCCGCCGGCCCCGGCCGAGACGGTCGAGATCGAATAAGCCTCGGTCTCCCAACAAAACCGCGCCTCGAGCGCGGTTTTTTTGCATGTATGCACGTCGCGCACGGGCACACGTATGGCAAACTCTTCCTCTCGAGTAAACTTTGCCCCGCGTAAACATGACCGTGTCCCGCACCATCCTAGCCCTGTCGCTGGCGCTCATCGGCAGCCAGGCCGCCGCCGCCGATCCCTACTTCCGTTTCCCCGCCATCCGCGGCGACAGCATCGTGTTCACTGCCGAGGGCGACCTGTGGCGCACCACGCCGGCCGGCGGCAAGGCCACCCGCCTGACCACGCATCCCGCCAGCGAAACCCAGGCGGCGATCTCGCATGACGGCAAGTTGGTCGCCTTCGCCGCTTCCTACGAAGGCGCCCAGGAGGCCTATGTGATGCCGCTCGAGGGTGGCCTGCCCAAGCGCATCACCTTTGAAAATGGCGGCGTGACGGTGCTGGGCTGGACCGCGCAGGGCGAGGTCCTGGTGAGCACCGAAAATTCGGTGGGACCGTCGAAACACCGTATCGTCGCCGCGCTCGACCCGGTCAGGATGACGCGCCGCGTGCTGCCGCTGGCCGACGCCAACGACGCCGTGCTCAGCGACGACGGCCGCAGCGTGTTCTTCACGCGCATGGGCCTGTCCATGACCAACGATAACGTCAAGGCCTACCGCGGCGGCGCCCATGCCCAGCTGTGGCGCTACGAGCTGGGATCGAAGGGCGAGGCGGTGCGCCTGTTCAAGGACGACATGGCCAACAATCGGCGCGCCATGTGGTGGCAGGGCCGCATCTACTTCATCAGCGACGCCGGCGGCGCCGACAATATCTGGTCCGCGCGCCCGGACGGCAGCGACCGCAAGCAGCACACCCGGCATACGGAATGGGACGTGCGCACCGCCTCGCTCGGCGACGGCCGCATCGCCTACCAGCTGGGCGCCGACCTGCGCGTGTTCGACATCGCGGCCGGCAGCGACACCCGGGTCCAGGCCAGCCTGGTCTCGGACTTCGACCAGCAGCGTACCCGCCGCGTGCGTTCGCCGCTCGATGCGCTGACCAATATCGACGTGGCCAACAAGGTCGAACGCATCGTGCTGACCGCGCGCGGCAAGGTGACCATCGCCGGCACCGGCAGTTATCGTCGCGTCGAGATCGCCGTGCCGGAAGGCGCACGCGCACGCGGCGCCGTGTTCAGCCACGACGACAAGTGGGTGTATGCCTTTGTCGACACCACCGGCGAGAACGAAATCTGGCGCTACGCCGCCGACGGCTCGGGCAAGGGCGAGCGCCTGACCATCGACGGCGCCAGCCATCGCTCCGGCATCTATCCGTCGCCGGACGGCAGGTATCTGGCCCATACCGACAAGAAGGGCCGCACCTGGCTGCTCGACCTGCAGTCGAAAACCAATGTCATCATCGACGACGCCCAGCAGGCCGGCGTCGACCGTCCGGACCAGGTCGTGTGGTCGCCGGACAGCCGCAACCTGGCGTTCGTCCGCGTCGGCTCAAGCGAGCAACGCAACCAGATCGGCATGGTCAACCTGGCTTCGAAAAGCCTGAGCTTCGTCACCACCGACCGCTACACGGCCGACTCGCCGGTCTTCTCGCCCGACGGGAAGTGGCTGTACTTCCTGTCCTCGCGCCACTTCAACGTCGGCAATGCCGGCCCCTGGGGCGACCGCAACATGGGCCCGGTATTCGACCGCCGGGTCGGCATCTACGCCCTGGCCCTGCAGCCGGGCGTGCGCTTCCCGTTCAAGCCCGAGGACGAGCTGACCAAGCCGGAAGAAAAATCGCCGGAAGCCGCGGCACGCGCCGCGGTCCAGACCCCGGGCAAGGAAGAAGCCGACAAGACCGCCGCCGTGGCTGCGGCCGCGGCGGCCACCGCCGCCGCCAGCGCGGCAGACCCGAAGGCCAAGGCGGCGCCGACCCCGGCCATCGACTACGCCGGCCTGCGCGAGCGCCTGTACGAGGTGCCGATTGCGCCCGGCAACTACCGCGCGCTGGCGATCGACGAGAAGCGCCTGTACATCCTGGAGTCCGACAACGGCCGCAGCGGCGCGCTGAAGACCCTGGAGATCTCGCGCAGCAGCCCGCAGCCGGAAGTCTTCGTGAACAACGTGCGCGAGTTCGGCCTGAGCACCGACCGCAAGCACGTGTTCTACCGCACGTTCAATGCCAGCGGTCCGGGCGAGATGCTGATCGTTGCCGCCGGCGCCAAGGCCCCGGCCGACGTCAGCAAGGCGCGCATCAAGATCGACGACTGGGCGGTGAGCACCAATCCGCGCCTGGAGTGGAAGCAGATGTTCAACGACGCCTGGCGCATGCACCGCGACTTCCTGTACGACGCGAACATGCGCGGGGTCGACTGGGTGGCCGTGCGCAACCGGTATGCGCCGCTGGTCGAGCGCGTGACCGACCGTGCCGAGCTGGACGACGTGCTGGGCATGATGGTGGGCGAAGTCGGCGCGCTGCACTCGCAGATCCGTCCGGGCGACGTGCGCAGGGCGAGCGGCGAAGGCGTGCCCTCGAGCCTGGGCGCGGTGCTGTCGCGGGTCGCCGACGGCTTCCGCGTCGACCGCGTCTACCGGAGCGAACCGGAACTGCCCTCCGAGCGCGGCCCGCTGGCGGCGCCGGACGTCGGCGTCAAGGAAGGCGACGTCATCACCGCCGTCAACGGCAAGTCGCTGGTGGAGGCGCGCGACATCGCCGACCTGCTGCTGGACCAGGCCGACAAGCAGGTGCTGCTGCAGGTGAAGAGCCCCGAGGGCAAGCAGATGAGCAAACCCCGCCTGGTGATCGTCACCCCCGTCAACATGGCGCGCCATGCCAGCCTGCGCTACGCCGACTGGGAGCAGAGCAGGGCGCAGCAGGCCGACCAGGCTTCCAAAGGCAGGATCGGCTACCTGCACCTGCGCGCGATGACGGCGCGCGACATCAATGCGTTTGCGCGCGACTTCTATGCCAACATCAACAAGGAAGGCCTGATCATCGACGTGCGCCGCAATAACGGCGGCAACATCGACAGCTGGATCATCGAGAAGCTGCTGCGCCGCTCCTGGGCCTTCTGGAGCTCGAACGGCAAGCTGCCGCAGTCGAACATGCAGAACACCTTCCGCGGCCACCTGGTGGTGCTGATGGACGAGCTGACCTATTCGGACGGCGAGACCTTCGCGGCCGGCGTCAAGGCCCTGAAACTCGGCCCGCTGGTCGGCAAGCGCAGCGCCGGCGCCGGCGTCTGGCTCAGCGACGGCAACGTCCTGGCGGACAACGGCATGGCGCGCGTGGCGGAGTTCGGCCAGTTCGCGGCCGACGGCGACTGGCTGATCGAAGGCGTGGGCGTGACGCCGGACGTCGAAGTCGACAACCTGCCGCACGAGACCTTCGAGGGCCGCGACCGCCAGCTGGAAGTGGCGATCGAACTGCTCGAGAAGAAGATGAAGGAACAGCCGGTCATGCCGTGGAAACCGGCGGCGATCCCGGCGCTGAAGCGCGCCGCGCAGTAAGCAGGCCGGTCGGGTGGGCGGCAGGTCCGTCCACCCGGCTTGAAGACCCACGGCGGCGATGTCATCCATTTCATCGTCCTGTCACATTCAATTTCTAAACTGCAAGTATTCGATCACTCCGATACTTGCAATGCGCCCCTTCCAGCTCCAGACCGGCACCAGGATCCTCGGCTCCTTCGGCATCGTCTCCCTCCTGATCGTCCTGCTGTCGGCGGTGGCCTTGTGGCGCATGCAGGCCAACGACAGCCTCACGGCCGACCTCGTCTACGACAAGCTGGCCAAGCAGCAGCTGAGCTCCGACCTGCTCGGGATCGAGCGCCTGAACGGCTCGCGCACGCTCGCCATCGCGCGCAGCGACAGCCTCGAACTGGCCGATTATTTCGGCGCCCAGCTGGCCAGCGGCAAGCAGGGCGTGCTGGCGCTGGAAGCGCAGCTGGGCAAGCTGCCGCGCTCGGCGCGCGAAGCCGCCCTGATCGCCGAGGCCGACAAGCACAAGGCGGCGCTGGCGAAGATCGAGGCCGCGCTGTTCCAGGCCAAGGAATTCGGCCAGACCCAGACCGTCGAGCAGCTCGTCGACGGCAGCTGGGAACAGGCCTACCAGGCCCGCGTCACTGCGCTGGAAGCCCTGCTGGCGCATGAAAGCGAGGAAGCGCGCCGGCTGGCGCAGGAGTCGAACGCCGCATCGTCCTTCGGCAAGGCCCTGCTGCTGGCGCTGGGCGTGGGGGCGCTGGCCATCGGCGCGCTGCTGGCCTGGGTCCTGACCCGCAAGCTGGTCGGTCCGCTGCAGCAGGCGGTCCGGCTGGCCGAGCAGGTGGCCAAGGGCGACCTGCGCCCGGTGATCCGCCACCAGCGCACGGACGAGATCGGCCGCTTGTTCGACGCCCTCAACGGCATGACCGGCGGCGTATCCGCCACCGTGTCCCAGGTGCTGGACGGCGCCCAGGCCATCGATGCGGTCTCGGGCGAGATCGCCGACGGCAACCAGGACCTGTCGCGCCGCACCGAGCGCCAGGCAGCGAGCCTGCGCCAGACCGTCGGCGCGATGGAAGAATTGAGCGAGGCGATCGCCCGCAACAACGCCAGCGCCAGGTCCGCCCATGCCCTGGCCCAGTCGGCGTCGAGCGTCGCCACCCGCAGCGCGCAGGCGGTCGAGCAGGTGGTGGCGCGCATGGGCGCGATCAAGGCCTCGGCCGACCGGATCGTCGACATCACCGGCATGATCGACAGCATCGCCTTCCAGACCAACATCCTGGCGCTGAACGCGGCGGTGGAAGCGGCGCGCGCCGGCGCCGAGGGGCGCGGCTTCGCGGTGGTGGCGGCCGAGGTGCGCAACCTGGCCCAGCACTCGGCGACGGCGGCCCGTGAGATCAAGAAACTGCTCAAGGAATCGAGCGAGGAAATCGTGGCCGGCACCGGCATTGCCGGCGCCGCCGGCGAGACCATGCGCGCCGTGCTGGCCCACGTGCACGACGTGGCCGGCCTGCTCGACACCATCCACACCGCCAGCGCCGAGCAGGCCGGCGGGGTGGCGCGGGTCGGCCAGGCGATCGCCGAGATGGACGAGTCGACCCGGCAGAACGCGGTGATGGTCGAGCAGGCCGCCAGCGCGGCCGCGTCGATGCGCCGCCAGGCGGCCGAGCTGTCGGAACTGGTGGCCACCTTCAGGCTGCGCGCGCCGGCGGCAGCGGGCGCCGGCGCGCCGCGCGCCCTGGCGGCCGCCTGAGCAGGCGCGCATGCTGCCAAACATGCGGCGAACGGGGAGCCGGGCTTGCTGTATCATCCCGCACCTGGAAACGAAAGCCGCACATGCTCACCATCACCATCAAACAGGGCAAGGAAGCCGGCCTGCTGGCCGGCGACCCCTGGATCTACCTCTCCGCCATCGACAAGGTCGACGGCAAGCCATCCGAACGCAACAAGCAGGGCGCGACCGCGATCGTGCAATCCTCGTCGCGCAAATTCCTGGCGCGCGCCGCCTATAACGCCAAATCGCAGATTGCCGCGCGGGTCTGGACCCTGCGCGAAGACGAGCCGGTCGACCACGCGCTGATCAAGCGGCGGGTCCAGGCTGCCGTGGAGAGGCGCGCCAGCAATGCGGACGCCGATCCGCAGGCGCTGGTGCAGCTGGTCGACGGCGAACAGGATGGCCTGCCGGGCCTGCTGGTGCACGGCTACGGCGGCCCTGGCGGCTACCTGGTCTGCCAGTTCAACGCCGCCGGGGTCGACCTGTGGAAGGTGCCGGCCGTGCAGGCGCTGATCAAGGCCACCGGCTGTCCCAACGTCTACGAGCGCGCCGACGAGCTGGTGCGCAAGGCCGAAGGCTTGCCGATCACGCGGCGCGTGCTGGCCGGCGAGGAGCCGCCCCAGCGCCTGATGGTCCGCGCGGGCGGCCGCCTGGCGCCGATGGACATCCGCACCGGCTTCACCTATCCGCGCTGAGGCAGGTCGCCGAACGGATCAGCGCACTTCCAGCAGTTCGACATCGAAGACCAGGTTGGCGTTCGGCGGGATCGGACCGGCGCCCGAGCTGCCGTAACCGAGGCTGGCCGGGATGATCAGGGTGCGCTTGCCGCCGACCTTCATGCCGGCCACGCCTTCGTCCCAGCCCGGGATCACCTGGCCGCCGCCGAGCGCGAAGCTGAACGGCTCGCGTCCGCTGGAAGAGTCGAACTGGGCGCCGCGCTTCGATTCCGTATTCGGTTCGTACAACCAGCCGGTATAGTGGACGACCACGGTCGTGCCCTTGGTCGCTTCCTTGCCGGTGCCGGTCACGGTATCGATCTTCTGCAGGGCGACGCTGTCGGCCTGCACGGATTGCGGGGCTTCGGCGCGCTTGCAGCCGGTGGCGGCCAGGGCCAGGGTCAAGCCGAGGATGCAGTGGGAGAGCAGCTGTTTCAAGGTAATCCTTCGTGATGTGTTGAGGGGTGGGCCTGCCGCAGTATACATTGCAGTCTGGTCAAGACAACGGCAGCAGGCTGCCCACAGGAGAAAGCCATGCACCTGGCGCAGGGACTTCGTACCGTGGCCGTGCTCGAGGCGGCAAAAGGCGCCGTGGTCTTGCTGACCGGCTTCGGCCTGTTCGCGCTGCTGCACCAGGACGTCCAGCGCTTCGCCGAGGCGCTGGTGCGACACGCGCACCTGAATCCCGCTTCCCATACGCCGCGCGTGTTCATCGACTACGCCGGCCGGCTGGACGATGCGCGCCTGATGCAGCTGGCCGCCGCGGCGCTGGCCTACTCGGCCGTGCGCCTGGTCGAGGCCTATGGCCTGTGGCATGGCCGCGCGTGGGGCGAAGCCTTTGCCGCGCTCAGCGGCGCCATCTACCTGCCTTTCGAGCTGGACGAACTGCTGCGCCGCCCGGGCCTGCTCAGCATCGGTTTGCTGGCGCTTAACCTGGCGATTGTCGCCTTCATGGTCTACAGTCTGAGAAGGCGCCGCGCAGTCCGCCGCCCCCCTTGAATACCGGCAAGTCAACCAGGACAGCCCATGGTAGCGAACCAGCCCGGATTTCTCTTTGCCACCGGCATCGAGAACAGCATCCCGACCATCGCCGGCGGCCGGGTGCGCATGGACGAGATGGACAAATGCGGCCACTATCGCCACTGGCGGCGCGATTTCGACCTGGTGCAGGAAATCGGCATCCGCTTCCTGCGCTACGGGCCGCCGCTGCACACGACGCTGGTCGGCCCGCAGCGCTACGACTGGTCGTTTGCCGACGAGACCTTTCCCGACCTGCGGCGCCGCAGCCTGGTCCCGATCGTCGACCTGTGCCACTTCGGCTTGCCCGATTTCCTCGGCAATTTCCAGAACCCGGATTTCCCCGCCATCTTCGCCGCCTATGCGCGCGCGTTTGCCCAGCGCTACCCCTGGGTCCAGCTGTACACGCCGGTCAACGAGATGTCGATCAGCGCGCTGTTCTCGGCCCTGTACGGCTGGTGGAACGAGCAGCTGCGCAGCGACCGGGCCTTCGTGACGGCGCTCAAGCACCTGGTCAAGGCCAACCTGCTGGCCATGCGCGCCATCCTGGACGTGCGCCCGGATGCCCTGTTCGTGCAGAGCGAATCGTCGGAGTATTTCCACGCCAAGTCGCCGGCCGCGATCGGCCCGGCCGAGACCATGAATGCGCGCCGTTTCCTGTCGCTCGACCTGAACTACGGCCGCCGCGTCGACTCCACCATGTACGAGTACCTGCTCGACAACGGGATGACGCGCGAGGAATACCACTTCTTCCTGAATAACAACCTGAAGCACCACTGCATCATGGGCAACGATTATTACCAGACCAACGAGCACCTGGTGACGGCGGACGGCGCCAGCACCGCGTCCGGCGAGATCTTCGGCTATGCGGTGATCACGCACCAGTACTACAACCGCTACCGGCTGCCCGTGATGCATACCGAGACCAACCTGTGCCAAGGGCCCGGCGGCGACGAAGCGGTGAAGTGGCTGCGCAAGGAGTGGGCCAACGTACTGCGGGTCCGTAACAACGGCGTGCCCCTGGTCGGCTTCACCTGGTATTCGCTCACCGACCAGGTGGACTGGGACACCGGCCTGCGCGAGAACAACGGCCACGTCAACGCCCTGGGCCTGGCCGACCTCGAGCGCCGCCTGCGTCCGGTCGGGCAGGCCTACCGCGACCTGATCCGCGACTGGACCGAAGTGCTGCCGACGCAGAGCGTGTGCCTGCAGGTGCCGCTGGCGCTCGATGACGACTATCCGGCCTTCGGCGCGGCCCTGCAGCGGCCGGCGCAGGATAGCTCGGCGGCGACCGGCGCCCCCAGGAACACCGAGTGAGGGAGGACGGCATGCGTTTCACCGACAAGGTCGTGCTCGTCACCGGCGCGGCCGGCGGCATCGGCCTGGCGACGGCGCTGCGTTTTGCGGCCGAGGGCGCGCGCCTGGTGCTGGCCGACCGCGACGCCGCGGCCCTGCCGGCGGCCGCCGCCGCGCTGCGCGGACCGGCGCAGGCCGAGGCGCTGCAGGTGGTGTGCGACGTCGGCGTGGAACAGGAGGTCGCCGCCGCCGTCGGCCAGGCCATGGCGCGCTTCGGCCGGCTGGACGTGGTCGTCAACAATGCCGGGCTGATGGTGTTCAAGCCCATCGTCGAGCTCGACGCCGCCGACTGGCTGAAGGTGCTGCAGGTCGACCTGCTCGGCGCCTTCTTCTTCATCAAGCAGGCCTTCCTGCACATGGAGCAGGGCGGTGCGGTGGTCAACGTGTCCAGCGTGCACGCGCTGGAAACCGAAGTCCATGTGGCGCCCTATGCGGCGGCCAAGGCCGCCTTGCTGTCGCTGACGCGCTCGGCGGCGCTGGAGGGCGGGCCCAAAGGCATCCGCGTCAACGCCGTCCTGCCCGGCGCCATCGACACCCCGATGCTGTGGAATAACCCCCAGGTGCAGTCCGGGGTCGAGCGCATCGACCAGGCCGAGGTGGGGCGGCCCGGCGACGTCGCCGCCGCGATCGCCTTCCTGGCCTCCGGCGAAGCCGCCTTCGTCCAGGGCGCCTCGCTGCTGGTCGACGGCGGGCGCCTGTGCCAGTTGTAGACAGCCTGGCGCGTCGGCACCCTGCGGCGCGCGCACGCAGCCACTCGAAAGTTGTCTGAATGAAATTCTTCGGGGCTCTGTTTTATTTCCAAATGAACATTAATCTTTGCTTCCGAGGTACAATCGCCGTTTGTCTTGCTGGGCTACATCTGCAAACGCCACGCATCCGTATTCCATTCCTGGGTATCCCGTGCCGTACCAAGATCCATCGTTCATCCGCCCCACCATCCATCCGTGGCGCGCCGAATTCGCTGACGCGGCACTGGAACAGCGCTTCCTGCACCATGTCATGCCGGAGCGCAACGCCCAGCTGAAGGCAAGCCTGCTGTTCGCCGCGTTCTGCTACGTCCTGTTCGGCGTCACCGACATCGCTACCCTGGGCCTGGGCCCGACTGCCTGGATGCTGCTGGGGCTGCGCGCGGGTGTTGCGCTGGTGGCGCTGGCCGGCCATGCCGCCGTCTCGCGCCATCCCCGTTCGGCACGGGTCTCGGAGCTGGCAGCCTGTTCCGCGCTGGTGGCGGCGCTTGCCGTGTTCATGGCGGTGGCCTGGTTCCAGCCCAGCGCGATGCCATGGAATACGATGTCGCATGCGCTGTTGCTGATGGTGATCTACGTCATTTTCCCGAATCGCTTCGTGTATGCCCTGGCCATGGGGATCGGCTCCAGCATCTTCTTCGCGGCCATGCTGTTCTCCCACTTCCCGCTGAAGACGGACGACCTGCTGACCCTGGTCTTGCTGCTGGTCTGCGGCAACGCCATCGGCTATATCGCGGCGCGCCGCTACCACGTCGCCCAGCGCGAGCAGTTCCATGCCACGGTCTTGCTGCAACAGCTGGCCGAGCGCGATGCGCTGACTGGCTGCTACAACCGCCGGGTCTTGCAGCGCGGCTTGCTGGATGCCGAACTGGCACAGGCGCGCCGCAAGGGCACGGCCTTGTCGGTGATCCTGTGCGACATCGACCATTTCAAGCGCATCAACGACACCCATGGGCATGCATCCGGCGACGTGGTGCTGGACAAGTTCGCCGGCTTGCTGAAGGCGATGACGCGCGCCTCGATCGACAGCGTCATCCGCTATGGAGGAGAGGAATTCCTGGTGGTGCTGCCGCAGACCGACCTGGCGGGCGCGCAGGCGCTGGCCGAACGCATCCGCGCCGCGTTCGCCGCCAGCGCAACGCCGGCGGTGGATGGCAGAGCGATGCTTGCCACCGCCAGCTTCGGCATCGCCACCGTGCCCGAGCGGACGCCCCATCCGCCCGCGCGCTACGAAACCCTGGTCGACGCCGCCGACGCCCAGCTGTACGCGGTCAAGCGCGGTGGGCGCAATGGGGTGCGCGCCACCAGCGTCGCGGCGTGATCAGATCGCGGCCAGCGCGCGGCGCAGGTCGTCGCGCTGGTCTTCCAGGTGCTCGATGCCGACCGACAGGCGGATCAGGCCGTCGCCGATGCCCAGCTGGGCGCGCTGCTCGGGCGGGATGCTGGCGTGGGTCATCAGGGCCGGGTGCTCGATCAGGCTCTCGACCCCGCCCAGGCTCTCGGCCAGGGTGAACACCTCGCAGGCTTCCAGGAAGCGCCTGCTTCCGGCCAGGTCGGTTGCCAGGTCGATCGACACGATGCCCCCGAAAGCGCTCATCTGGCGCCGCGCCAGCGCATGCTGCGGATGCGACTCCAGCCCCGGATAGAACACCTTGCGTACCTTGGGCTCGCGTTCCAGCCACTGGGCCAGGGCCAGCGCGTTGGCGCTGCTGCGTTCCACGCGCAGGGCCAGCGTCTTGATCCCGCGCAGCACCAGGAAGCTGTCGAAGGGCCCCTGGATCGCGCCCACCGCGTTCTGGATGAAGCCGAGCTGCTCGGCCAGCGCGGCGTGGCGTTCGTCCGTGCCCACCACCGCCACGCCGCCGATCACGTCGGAGTGGCCGTTCATGTACTTGGTGGTCGAGTGCACCACGATGTCGAAGCCCAGTTCCAGCGGGCGCTGGTTGACCGGGCTGGCGAAGGTGTTGTCGCACACGGTGACGATGCCGCGCGCACGGCACAGCTGGGCGATCGCCGCCAGGTCGGCCAGCTTCAGCATCGGGTTGGTCGGCGTCTCCACCCATACCAGCCTGGTTTCCGGCCTCAGGGCCCTGGCCAGCGCGTCCGGATCGGTCAGGTCGGCATAGCTGAACGCATGGCCGGCGCTCTTGCGGCGCACCCGCTCGAACAGGCGGAAGGTGCCGCCGTACATGTCGTCGCCGGCCACGATGTGCGAGTTGGCCGGCAGCAGCTCCAGCACCGCCGCGATCGCCGCCAGGCCCGAGGCGAAGGCGAACGCCGCGCTGCCGCTTTCGATGTCGGCCACGCAGCGCTCCAGCGCCCAGCGGGTCGGGTTGTGCGAGCGGCCGTAGTCCAGGCCCTTGTGCACGCCCGGGCTCTCCTGGCGGAAGGTCGAGGTGGCGAAGATCGGCGGCATCACGGCGCCAGTGCCCGGCTCCGGCGCCTGGCCGCCGTGGATCACGCGGGTCGCAAGCTGTTTTTTCGTGTCCGTCATGAGAGCGTCCTTCGCAGGTGGTTGAGCAGGTCGTAGCGGGTGATCAGGCCATAGAAATGCGCGCCGTCGGCGATCACGGCGGTCAGTCCGCGGTCGAGGATCTCGCGCAGGTGGCCCATGCTGGCGCCGGGCAGCAGGGTCTGGAGCGAGGAGCTCATGGTGCTTGAAACCGGCGCGCTGAAGTGCTTGGGCTCGGCCGTCACGTGCAGCAGTAGGTCGGACTCGTCGATCAGGCCGACCAGGCGGCCTTCCTTGTCGACGACCGGCAGCTGCTGCAGGTCGGCGTTGCGCATGCGGTTGAAGGCGGTCAGCAGGGTGTCGGTCGGCGCCGCGGTGACCACTTCGCCCTGGTCGTAGCGGCGGCCGATCAGGTCGCGCAGGTCGCCCGTCTTCGGGCGCGTGATCAGGCCCTGGTCGACCATCCAGCCGTCGCTGTAGACCTTGCTCAGGTAGCGGGTGCCGGTGTCGCACACGAAGCTGACCACGCGCTTCGGACGGGTCTGCTCGCGGCAGTAGCGCAGCGCGGCCGCCAGCAGGGTGCCGGTCGAGGAGCCCCCCAGGATGCCTTCCTGCTGCAGCAGCAGGCGCGCGGTGTTGAAGCTTTCCTCGTCGGGGATGGTGTAGGCCTTCTTCACGCGCGACAGGTCGGCGATGCCGGGAATGAAGTCTTCGCCGATGCCTTCCACCGCCCACGCGCCGGCATCGGTGCGCAGCACGCCGGTGTTGATGTAGTCGGCCAGGATCGAGCCCTTCGGGTCGGCCAGCACGAATTCGAGCAGGGGCTGGGTCTTCTTGAAATAGCGCGACAGGCCGGTGAGCGTGCCCGAGGAGCCGACGCCGACCACGATCGCGTCCAGCCGGTGGTTGACCTGGTCCCAGATCTCGGGGCCGGTGCTGGTTTCGTGGGCGCGCGGGTTGGCCGGGTTGTTGAACTGGTCGGCGAACCAGGCCCCGGGAATCTCTTTCGCCAGGCGCGCCGCGTAATCCTGGTAGTACTCGGGGTGGCCCTTGCCGACGTCGGAGCGCGTCAGGTGGATTTCGGCGCCGAGCGCCTTCAGGTGCAGGATCTTCTCGGCCGCCATCTTGTCGGGCACCACCAGCACCACGCGGTAGCCCTTGATGCGGGCCACCAGCGCCAGGCCCAGACCGGTATTGCCGGCGGTGGCTTCGACCACGGTGCCGCCGGGCTCCAGCAGGCCGTCGTGCTCGGCCTGCTCGATCATGGCGCGGCCGATGCGGTCCTTGATGGAGCCGCCGGGATTCTGCGATTCGAGCTTCAGGAACAGCTGGCAGGGACCGGTGTCGATGCGGGTGACTTCGATCAGGGGAGTGTCACCGATCAGGGAAAACAATGCAGCTTGCGACGCGTGTTGCATAGTGCCTCCGTCAGGCCGGGCAGGGGCCCGGGCGGTGCGCCACTTCATGGGTGGACGCTAGTCGAAGAGCTGGCGCTTGCTTGGGGTTGGATGGGCGCCAGGCCATGTAAAAAAGACATGATACGGCGATAATTCAACATCGTGTTGACGAAACATGGTGCCAGGCGCCCTATGGATTCTTCAGTCGCCGCCACAGGGTGGTGCGGCTGATCCCCAGGTGCCTGGCCGCCGCGTCGCGCTGCCCGCCGAAGCGTGCCAGCACCTCGGCAATGCTTTCCGATTCCGCTGTGGGCGCAGGCAATGCGGGCGCTTTGTCGGCCCCCTTTGCTAGCTCCGGGGCAATCGATACCAAGAAACTCGGGGTCAGCGCCTGCAGCGGTTCGGCCGCCAGGAACAGCGCCAGCCGCTCCATCAGGTTGCGCAGTTCGCGCACGTTGCCCGGCCAGCCATAGCCCTCGAGCAGCGCGGCGCAGGCCTTGATCTCGGCATGCAGGTTCGGATGCGGCTTGGCGCCGAGCGCCGCCAGCGCGTTCTTGAGCGACCATTCGCTCAAGGGGACGATGTCGGCCACGCGCGCGCGCAGCGGCGGCAGCGCCAGGCGCAGCACCGCCAGCCGGTAGAACAGGTCGGCGCGGAAGCGCCCCTCGCGCACGCGCGCCTCCAGGTCGCAGTGGGTGGCGCTGATCACGCGCACCTCGATCGGCACCGGCCGGGTGCCGCCCACCCGCATCACTTCGCGCTCTTCCAGCACGCGCAGCAGGCGGGTCTGCAGGCCGAGCGGCATTTCGCCGATCTCGTCGAGGAACAGGGTGCCGCCGTTGGCGGCCTCGAACAGGCCGGCGTGGCCGCCGCGGCGCGCGCCGGTGAAGGCGCCTTCCTCGTGGCCGAACAGTTCGGATTCGAGCAGCGATTCGGCGATCGCGCCGCAGTTCACCGCCACGAAGGGCCGGTTGGCGGCGCGGTGCGCGCCTTCGCGGTGGATTGCCTGCGCCACCAGTTCCTTGCCGCTGCCGGTCTCGCCCTGGATCAGCACGGTGGCCGGCGAGCGCGCGTACAGCACCACGGTCTGGCGCAGCCGTTCCATCGCGGCCGACTCGCCGCGCAGGTCATGCAGGCCGCGGCGCGCGCGCCGGGTGTCGGCGCCGGCGCCGCTGCCGTTCCTGCGCCCGCGGGCGGCCTCCAGCCGGGTCAGGCGCGCCATCTCGAGGGCGTCGTCGAAGGCCTGGCGGATCGACGCCGCCGAGTACAGGAACACGCCGGTCAGGCCGGCTTCCTCGGCCAGGTCGGTGATCAGGCCGGCGCCGACGATCACCTCGATGCCCGCCGCCTTGAGCTCGTTCATGCCGGCGCGCGCGTCTTCCTCGGTGACGTAGGTGCGCTGCGCGATGGCGATGCCGAAGGTGTCGGCGAACTCGGCCAGCTCGCGCAGCGGCGCCTGGTAGGTGATCACGCCGATGCGGGGCGACACCCGGCGCGCGCGCGCCAGCGCCTGCATCACGTCGAAGCCGCTGGCCTTGGCCACCACCACCGGCACCGAGATCCGGCCCTTCAGGTAGGCGGCGTTGGAGCCGGCGGCGATCACCACGTCGCAGTGCTCGGTGGCGAGGCGCTCGCGCAGCGTGCGCGCGGCTTCGTCGAAGCCGAGGTGCAGCGGTTCGATCGAGGCCAGGTGGTCGTACTCGAGGGTGATGTCGCGGAACAGGTCGGACAGGCGCGACACCGACACGGTCCAGATGACCGGCCTGTCGTCCTTGTCCCCGGGGGCGGCGCTGCGGGCGGGGTTGGGTACGGCGTAACTCATGTTTCAAGTGTAGCCCATTCTCCGGGTCATGTTTCATTTTGAAACGCATGCGCCTGCCGGCCGTGCACAGGCAGCCGTAATCAGCAGCCGTAAGAATGCGGTAAGGGCAGGCCCGTAGGATGAAGTCAGCCTGGCAGATTTGCATCGTCCGAAGGCATCACGATAAATACTAGGAGACAAAAGTGGAACAAGACATCGTACAGCGGGTCAAGGCCGACCCCAATTACCGCAAGCTGGTCACGAAACGCTCGCGTTTTGGCTGGACGCTTACCTGGAGCATGATGGTCGTGTACTACGGCTTCACCTTGCTCTGCGCCTTCGACAAGGAATTCATGGGCAGCCGCATCGGCGCCGGCGTCATGACCTGGGGCATCCCCCTGGGCCTGTTCGTCATCCTGTTCACCGTGGTCGTGACCGCCGTCTACGTGCGCCGCGCCAACAGCGAGTACGACCAGCTGACCGAGGCCATCAAGGCCAACGTCGCCGGCGGCGGCAAGAAGGTGGCAGCATGAAGGCCCTGCACCGTAGCGCCATCGCATGCGCCCTGCTGGCGGCGAGCGCCGCCGCCATGGCCGCGCCCGACCTCGGCCAGGCCACCAAGCAGCCGACCAACTGGACCGCGATCAGCATGTTCGCGATCTTCGTCGTGCTGACCCTGTTCATCACCAAGTGGGCCGCCGCCAAGACCCGTTCGGCCTCCGACTTCTACACCGCCGGCGGCGGCATTTCCGGCTTCCAGAACGGCCTGGCGATCGCCGGCGACTTCATGTCGGCCGCGTCCTTCCTGGGCATTTCCGCCGCCGTCTTCCTCGACGGCTTCGACGGCCTGATCTACGCGATCGGCTTCCTGGTCGGCTGGCCGGTGATCACCTTCCTGATGGCCGAGCGCCTGCGCAACCTGGGCCGCTTCACCTTCGCCGACGTTGCCGCCTACCGCTTCCACCAGAAGCCGATCCGCGTGTTCGCGGCCTCCGGCACCCTGGTGGTGGTGGCCTTCTACCTG
This sequence comes from Massilia sp. X63, assembly GCF_041023745.1. Classification (NCBI taxonomy): domain Bacteria; kingdom Pseudomonadati; phylum Pseudomonadota; class Betaproteobacteria; order Burkholderiales; family Oxalobacteraceae; genus Massilia; species Massilia sp. X63. The sequence continues at coordinate 44,015 of NZ_JBFTEF010000008.1, read as the reverse complement.
ATCGCGCAGATGGTCGGCGCCGGCCAGCTGATCAAGCTGCTGTTCGGCCTGGAATACTGGATCGCGGTGGTGATCGTCGGCCTGCTGATGATGGTCTACGTGCTGTTCGGCGGCATGACCGCGACCACCTGGGTGCAGATCATCAAGGCCGTCCTGCTGCTGTCGGGCGCCTCGTTCATGGCCTTCTCGGTGCTGGCGCAATACAACTTCAGCCCGGAACAGCTATTCTCGGCCGCCACCGACGTGCATACCAAGGGCAATTCGATCATGGGCCCGGGCACCTTCCTGAAAGACCCGATCTCGGCGATTTCCTTCGGCATGGCGCTGATGTTCGGTACCGCCGGCCTGCCGCACATCCTGATGCGCTTCTTCACCGTCCCGAGCGCGAAAGAGGCGCGCAAGTCGGTGCTGTGGGCCACCACCTGGATCGGCTACTTCTACATCCTCACCTTCATCATCGGCTTCGGCGCAATCGTGCTGGTGGGCACCAATCCGGACTTCAAGGATGCGGCCGGCAAGCTGCTGGGCGGTAACAACATGGCGGCGGTGCACCTGGCCAAGGCCGTGGGCGGCGACATCTTCCTGGGCTTCATCTCGGCGGTGGCGTTCGCGACCATCCTGGCCGTGGTGGCCGGCCTGACCCTGTCGGGCGCCTCGGCCGTGTCGCACGACCTGTACGCCACCGTGTTCAAGAAGGGCAAGGCCAACAGCGCCGACGAACTGAAGGTCTCGAAGATCACCACCATCGTGCTGGGCATCGTGGCCGTGATCCTCGGCATCGCCTTCGAGAAGCAGAACGTCGCCTTCATGGTGTCGCTGGCCTTTGCCATTGCCGCCTCGGCCAACTTCCCGGTGCTGTTCATGTCGGTGCTCTGGAAAAACTGCACCACCCGCGGCGCCACCGTCGGCGGCTTCCTGGGCCTGGCCACCGCGGTCGCGCTCACCGTGGTGTCGAAGTCGGTGTGGGTCGACGTGCTCGGCCATGCCGCACCGATCTTCCCCTACACCTCGCCGGCGATCTTCTCGATGGCGGTGGGCTTCATCGGCATCTGGTTCTTCTCGGTGACCGACAAGAGCCCGCGCGCCGCGATCGACAAGGCCGGCTTCGAGGCGCAGGAAGTGCGTTCGGAAACCGGTATCGGCGCCGCCGCAGCCAGCGCCCACTAAAAATCCTGGGCTTTCGTTTGAACCCCGCTACGGCGGGGTTTTTTATTGGTATCATGTTCCATTTGTGTTTCATGTTTCAGGATGTTGAAACACATGAGTCGTCGAAATCGCTCGCCGCTCGCCGTATGCGCGCGCAAGTCCTTGAAATTGCGGCAAAAGGCGCGGAACAGGGAACTGGCACGCCCCTTGCATAGGATTACCCCGTATCCGACCAACGCATCATTCGAAAGGTAAAGCATGAGCCACTACTCCGCCGGCGCCGCATTCCGCCAGGCCGTCCAGGAAGAATCCCCGCTGCAGGTCATCGGCGCCATCAATGCCAACCACGCGCTGCTGGCCAAGCGCGCCGGCTACCGTGCGATCTACCTGTCGGGCGGCGGCGTGGCCGCCGGTTCGCTGGGCCTGCCGGACCTGGGCATCTCGAGCCTGGAAGACGTGCTGATCGACGTGCGCCGCATCACCGACGTGTGCGACCTGCCGCTGCTGGTCGACATCGACACCGGCTTCGGCGCGTCCGCCTTCAACGTCGCACGCACCGTGCGCTCGCTGGAAAAGGCCGGCGCCGCCGCCTGCCACATCGAAGACCAGGTCGGCGCCAAGCGCTGCGGCCACCGTCCGGGCAAGGAGATCGTCAGCAAGGACGAAATGGTGGACCGCGTCAAGGCCGCCGCCGACGCCCGCACCGACGAGCAGTTCGTGATCATGGCGCGCACCGACGCGCTGGCCGTGGAAGGGCTGGATGCCGCCATCGAGCGCGCGGTTGCCTGCGTGGAAGCCGGCGCCGACATGATCTTCCCGGAAGCGATGACCAGCCTGGAGATGTATAAACAGTTCGCCGACGCCGTCAAGGTGCCGGTGCTGGCCAACATTACCGAGTTCGGCTCGACCCCGCTGTTCACGCTCGACGAACTGCGCAGCGCCAACGTCGCCATCGCCCTGTACCCGCTGTCGGCCTTCCGCGCCATGAACAAGGCGGCCGAGAACGTCTACAACGCGATCCGCCGCGACGGCACCCAGAAGAACGTGCTCGACACGATGCAGACCCGCGCCGAACTGTACGACCGCATCGACTACCACAGCTACGAGCAGAAGCTCGACGCGCTGTTCGCACAGAAGAAGACCAAGTAAGCCATTCGAGAACACAGGAGAACCACGCATGAGCACCCAGAACAACGACACCCCAACGTTCAAGCCGAAGAAATCGGTGGCCCTGTCCGGCGTCGCCGCCGGCAATACCGCGCTGTGCTCGGTCGGCAAGTCGGGCAACGACTTGCACTACCGCGGCTACGACATCCTCGACGTCGCCACGTCCTGCGAGTTCGAGGAAATCGCCTACCTGCTGGTGCACGGCAAGCTGCCGACCCAGGCAGAACTGAAGGGCTACAAGGCCAAGCTGAAAATGCTGCGCGGCCTGCCGCAGGCCGTCAAGAGCGCCCTCGAAGCGCTGCCGGCCGGCGCCCACCCGATGGACGTGATGCGCACCGGCGTCTCGACCCTCGGCTGCGTGCTGCCGGAGAAGGACGACCACAACATCGCCGGCGCGCGCGACATCGCCGACCGCCTGATGGCCTCGTTCGGCTCGATGCTGCTGTACTGGTACCACTTCAGCCACAACGGCAAGCGCATCGAGGTCGAGACCGACGACGATTCGATCGGCGGCCACTTCCTGCACCTGCTGCATGGCGAAAAGCCGCGCGAGTCCTGGGTGCGCGCGATGCACACCTCGCTGATCCTGTACGCCGAGCACGAGTTCAACGCCTCGACCTTCACCAGCCGCGTGATCGCCGGCACCGGTTCCGACATCCACTCGGCCATCACCGGCGCGATCGGCGCGCTGCGCGGTCCGAAGCACGGCGGCGCCAACGAAGTGGCGCTGGACATCCAGAAGCGCTACGAGAACGCCGACGAAGCCGAAGCCGACATCCGCAACCGCGTGGCCAACAAGGAAGTCGTGATCGGCTTCGGCCACCCGGTCTACACCATCAGCGATCCGCGCAACGTGGTCATCAAGGAAGTGGCGCGCGCCCTGTCGCAGGAAGCCGGTTCGATGAAGATGTTCGACATCGCCGAGCGCCTCGAGTCGGTGATGTGGGAAGTCAAGAAGATGTTCCCGAACCTGGACTGGTTCTCGGCCGTGTCCTACCACATGATGGGCGTGCCGACCGCCATGTTCACCCCGCTGTTCGTCATCTCGCGCACCTCGGGCTGGGCCGCGCACATCATCGAACAGCGCATCGACAACAAGATCATCCGCCCGAGCGCGAACTACGTCGGTCCCGAAGACCTGCAGTTCGTGCCGATCGCAGATCGGAAGTAATCAAGCAATCATGAATACCAATCACCGCAAACCCCTCCCGGGCACCTCGCTGGACTACTTCGACACGCGCGCCGCGGTCGAGGCCATCCAGCCCGGCGCCTACGACACGCTGCCCTACACCTCGCGCGTGCTGGCCGAGAACCTGGTCCGCCGCTGCGACCCGGCCAGCATGACCGACGCGCTCAGGCAGATCATCGAGCGCAAGCGCGAACTCGACTTCCCGTGGTTCCCGGCGCGCGTGGTCTGCCACGACATCCTGGGCCAGACCGCGCTGGTCGACCTGGCCGGCCTGCGCGACGCCATCGCGCTGCAGGGCGGCGACCCGGCCCTGGTCAACCCGGTGGTCCCGACCCAGCTGGTGGTGGACCACTCGCTGGCCGTCGAGTGCGGCGGTTTCGACCCGGACGCCTTCGCCAAGAACCGCGCCATCGAGGATCGCCGCAACGAAGACCGCTTCCACTTCATCGAGTGGACCAAGAAGGCCTTCCAGAACGTCGACGTGATCCCGCCGGGTAACGGCATCCTGCACCAGATCAACCTGGAACGCATGTCGCCGGTGATCCAGCAAGAGCAGGGCGTGGCCTATCCGGACACCCTGGTCGGCACCGACTCGCACACCCCGATGGTCGACGCCCTGGGCGTGATCGCGATCGGCGTGGGCGGCCTGGAAGCCGAAAGCGTCATGCTGGGCCGCGCCTCGTACATGCGCCTGCCGGACATCGTCGGCGTCGAGCTGACGGGCAAGCCGCAGCCCGGCATCACCGCCACCGACATCGTGCTGGCGCTGACCGAGTTCCTGCGCAAGTCGAAAGTGGTCTCGGCCTACCTCGAGTTCTACGGCGAAGGCGCCTCGGCACTGACGCTGGGCGACCGCGCGACGATTTCCAACATGGCCCCGGAATTCGGCGCCACCGCCGCGATGTTCTACATCGACGAGCAGACCATCAAGTACCTGCGCCTGACCGGCCGCGAGGAAGAGACCGTGCAGCTGGTCGAAGCCTACGCGAAGGAAGCCGGCCTGTGGGCCGACAGCCTGAAGTCCGCCCAGTACGAGCGCGTGCTGAGCTTCGACCTGTCGAGCGTGGTGCGCAACATCGCCGGGCCGTCGAACCCGCACAAGCGCGTGCCGACTTCCGAACTGCTTGAACGCGGCATCGCCGGCAAGGTGGAAAACGAACCGGGCCTGATGCCGGACGGCGCCGTGATCATCGCGGCGATCACCAGCTGCACCAACACCAACAACCCGCGCAACATGATCGCGGCCGGCCTGATCGCCCGTAACGCCAACCGCGCCGGCTTGACCCGCAAGCCCTGGGTCAAGAGCTCGCTCGCGCCGGGCTCCAAGGCCGTCGCCCTCTACCTGGAAGAAGCCGGCCTGATGCCGGAGCTGGAAAAGCTGGGCTTCGGCGTGGTGGCCTTTGCCTGCACCACCTGCAACGGCATGAGCGGCGCGCTCGATCCGAGCATCCAGCAGGAGATCATCGAGCGCGACCTGTACGCGACCGCCGTCCTGTCGGGCAACCGCAACTTCGACGGCCGCATCCACCCCTACGCCAAGCAGGCCTTCCTGGCCTCGCCGGCGCTGGTGGTGGCCTATGCGATCGCCGGTACCATCCGCTTCGACATCGAGAAGGACGTGCTGGGCACGGACGCTTCCGGCGCGCCCATCCGCCTGGCCGACCTGTGGCCGAGCGACGAAGAAATCGACGCCGTGGTGGCAAGCAGCGTCAAGCCGGAGCAGTTCCGCAAGGTCTACACGCCGATGTTCGCGCGCGTGGCCGACGATGGCGAGAAGGTCAGCCCGCTGTACGACTGGCGTCCGCAGAGCACCTACATCCGCCGTCCGCCCTACTGGGAAGGCGCGCTGGCCGGCGAGCGCACCCTGGCGGGCATGCGGCCGCTGGCGGTCCTGGGCGACAACATCACCACCGACCACCTGTCGCCGTCCAACGCGATCCTGCTCGATTCGGCCGCCGGCGAATACCTGGCCAAGATGGGCCTGCCGGAAGAAGACTTCAACTCCTACGCGACCCACCGCGGCGACCACCTGACCGCGCAGCGCGCCACCTTCGCCAACCCGACCCTGAAGAACGAGATGGTGCGTGATCAGGCCGGCGCAGTCAAAGCTGGATCTTTGGCGCGCATCGAGCCGGACGGCCAGGTCACCCGCATGTGGGAAGCCATCGAGACCTACATGGAGCGCAAGCAGCCGCTGATCGTGATCGCCGGCGCCGACTACGGCCAGGGCTCCTCGCGCGACTGGGCGGCCAAGGGCGTGCGCCTGGCGGGCGTGGAAGCCATCGTGGCCGAAGGCTTCGAGCGCATCCACCGCACCAACCTGGTCGGCATGGGCGTGCTGCCGCTCGAATTCAAGCCGGGCGTGAACCGCCTGACGCTCGGCATCGACGGCACCGAGACTTTCGACGTGATCGGCGAGCGCACCCCGCGCACCGACTTGACCCTGGTGATCCACCGCAAGAACGGCGAGCGCGTGGACGTGCCGGTGACCTGCCGCCTCGACACCGCCGAGGAAGTGGCGATCTACGAGGCGGGCGGAGTGCTGCAGCGCTTCGCGCAGGATTTCCTCGAGTCGTCGGCTCCCAAGGCCGCCGCGTAATCGCGAACGTGATTTGAACGCCCACGCTACGAATATCGATCACCGTAGGGTGGGCGGGTCTCCCGCCCACGCGTTCAATCATCATTTGAACATCCGTCAAGGATTTCTATGCCACATACTCCCCAAATCAAAATCCCCGCCACCTACATGCGTGGCGGCACCAGCAAAGGCGTCTTCTTCCGCCTGCAAGACCTGCCCGCGGCCGCCCAGGTCCCCGGCGCGGCGCGCGACGCGCTCCTGCTGCGCGTGATCGGCAGCCCGGACCCCTATGGCAAGCAGATCGACGGCATGGGCGGCGCCACCTCGAGCACCAGCAAGGCCGTGATCGTCGACCGCAGCAGCCGCCCGGACCACGACGTCGACTACCTGTTCGGCCAGGTCTCGATCGACAAGCCTTTCGTGGACTGGAGCGGCAATTGCGGCAACCTGTCCTCGGCGGTCGGGTCGTTTGCGATCGCGAGCGGCCTGGTCGACCGCGAACGCGTGCCGCAGGACGGCATGGCTACCGTACGCATCTGGCAAGCCAACATCGGCAAGACCATCATCGCCCACGTCCCGGTGGCCGACGGCGCGGTGCAGGAGACCGGCGACTTCGAACTCGACGGCGTGACCTTCCCGGCGGCCGAAGTGCAGCTCGAATTCCTCGACCCGGCGGCCGAGGAAGAGGGCGCCGGCGCGGGTGCGGCAAGTTCGATGTTCCCGACCGGGAACCTGGTCGACGAACTGGAAGTCCCGGGCGTCGGCCTGCTGAAGGCCACCATGATCAACGCCGGCATCCCGACCATCTTCGTGAACGCGGAGGCGATCGGCTACGACGGCACCGAGCTGCAGGAGGCCATCAACGGCGACCCGCGCGCGCTTGCCATGTTCGAGACCATCCGCGCCCACGGCGCGCTGCGCATGGGCCTGATCTCCAGCATCGAGGAGGCGGCCAAGCGCCAGCACACGCCGAAGGTGGCCTTCGTGGCCAGGCCGGCCAGCTATGTCGCTTCCAGCGGCAAGCAGGTCAAGGCCGCCGACGTCGACCTCCTGGTGCGCGCGCTGTCGATGGGCAAGCTGCACCACGCGATGATGGGCACGGCGGCGGTGGCGATCGGTACCGCCGCCGCCATCCCGGGCACCCTGGTCAACCTCGCGGCCGGCGGCGACGGCGGGGAAGGCAAGCGCAGCGCGGTGCGCTTCGGCCACCCGTCGGGCACCCTGCGGGTCGGCGCCGAGGCGGTGCAGGTGAACGGCGAGTGGAGCGTGGCCAAGGCGATCATGAGCCGCAGCGCCCGGGTGCTGATGGAAGGCTGGGTCCGCGTCCCGGGCGATTGTTTCTAAGAAACTGCTGTCCCATGCGGCATTTTGATGGGCCGTAACAACACGGCCCATTTTTCATGCTTCTTAGTTTTGGAACATCATCGGTTTGTGGTTTATGATTTCTAAAAGGCAAGTTAGCCGAGGGACAATCAATAACCACCATGGACCGACACTCCGCCGAGTTTCCGCTCGCAGCCGGCATCGCCCTTGCGGAACTGCCTCCGCCGGCCGACGGCGATCTTGAACACGAGATGCTGCGCGTCGCCCTGCGCGAGCAGCGCGCCATCCTGGAGAATGCGCCGGTCGGCATCGTATTCACGCTGCCGGGGCAGTTCAAGTCCTGCAATCCGCGCATCTGCGAGATGCTGGACTATTCCTATGCCGAGCTGAGCCGCCTGCATCCGGCCCAGGTGTTCGGCTCGCCGGCGGACTACCAGGCGCTGACCGCCGAAGCCTATCCGGTGCTGGCCGCCGGCGGCCTGTACGAGAAGGGCGAGCATCCGTTCCGCCGGCGCGACGGGTCGGTCATCTGGGCGCGCCTGCGCGGCCGCGCGGTCGACCCGAGCGCGCGCGAAGCGGGCACCATCTGGATCGTCGAGGACGTGACGGAAACGCGCCAGACCATGATCGAGGTCCAGGCCATCATGACCAATGCCACGGTCGGCATCATGTTCTCCCGCAACCGCGTGATCCAGCGCTACAACCCGGCGTTCGCGGCCATGTTCGGCTGGCGCGACGGCGAAGCGCTGGGGCGTTCCACCCGTATCCTGTACCCGGACGACGACAGTTTCGTCGAGGGCGGCGCGCGCTCCTATTCGAAGCTGGCGCGCGGCCTGCCTTACCGCGTCGAACTGGAACTGGTGCGCAAGGACGGCGAGCCGATCTGGGTGCAGGTCAACGGCTACCTGTTCAATCCGGACGATCCGGACCTCGGCACCGTGTGGATGTACGAGGACCGCACCCGCGAGAAGCAGGACGAAGTCCAGCTGCGCAACGCGCTGATGGAAAACCGCGCGATCCTCGACAACGCGGTGCTCGGCATCGCGGTGGTGGAGAACGGCGCCACCGTCCACTGCAACAGCAAGATGGAAGAGCTGTTCGGCAGTCCGGCCGGCGGCATGGACGGCGCCCGGGTGCGCGCCCTGTACCCGGACGACGCCACCTGGCGCATGGCGCGCCAGGACACCGCGCGCAGCTTCAGGGCAGGGCAGGTGCACTCGGCCGAGTACCGGATGGTCCGGCGCGACGGCACGCTGTTCTGGGCGCGCCTGTCGGGACGCCTGTTCGACCTGGCGGAGCAGGGCGGACGCAGCGTCTGGCTGCTGGACGACGTCACCGCCCAGCGCGAGGCGGCCGACGCGGTCCGGCGCGCGCGCGACGAACTCGAGATCCGCGTGGCCGAGCGCACCGCCGAGCTGGCCGGCGCCAACCGGCTGCTGCAGGAAGAGATCGTCGAGCGCCGCCAGGCCGAGGCGCGCGTGCACCACATGGCCTACCACGACAGCCTGACCGGGCTGCCGAACCGCGCGCTGCTGGCCGACCGGCTCGACTGCGCGCTGCGCACGGCGCACCGCAACGCCAGGGACGCGCGCGACGGCAAAGGGCGGCTGGCGGTGATGTTCCTCGACCTCGACCGCTTCAAGACCATCAACGATTCGCTCGGCCACGCCACCGGCGACCACCTGCTGCGCGAGGTGGCGAAGCGCCTGTGCGCGGCGGTGCGTGACAGCGACACCGTGGCGCGCCTGGGCGGCGACGAGTTCGTGGTGCTGCTGCCCGACGTCGACGGCGCCCCCGAGTGCGCGCTGGTGGGCGACAAGATCATCGACGCGCTGGCCACGCCCTTTCCCTTCGAGGGCCACAGCCTGCACATCTCGCCCTCGATCGGCATCTGCCTGTGCCCGGACGACGGCAAGGACGTCGAGACCCTGATGCGCCACGCCGACGCGGCGATGTACCACGCCAAGGCGGCCGGGCGCAACAACTACCAGTTCTTCGACCAGCGCATGAACCAGGCGGCGGCGCGCCGCTTCGAGCTGGAATCGCACCTGCGCGGGGCGCTGCTGCGCGAGGAATTCGAACTGCACTACCAGCCGATCATCGATACCGCCACCCGCCGCCTGCACGCGCTCGAGGTGCTGCTGCGCTGGCGCCGCGGCACCGGCGGCACGGGCGGCGAGACCGTGCTGGTGGGCCCGGACGAATTCATCCCGATCCTGGAAGAAAACGGGATGATCGTGCCGGTGGGCGAGTGGGTGATCCGCAGCGCCTGCGAGCAGAGCATGGCCTGGCAGCGCCAGGGCTTGAGCGCGGTGCCGCTGGCGATCAACCTGTCGGCGCGCCAGTTCATGCACGACGGCCTGGTGAACTCGATCCGCCGCATCGTCGGCGCGACCGGCATCGATCCGTCGCTGGTGGAATTCGAACTTACCGAGACCGCGCTGATGCAGCACGGCGGCCAGACCCTCGAGATCCTGCGCCAGATCAACGACATGGGCATGCGCCTGTCGATCGACGACTTCGGCACCGGCTATTCGAGCCTGGCCTACCTGAAGCGCTTCCCGGTGCGCAAGATCAAGATCGACCGCGCCTTCGTGCGCGAGCTCGAAGCCAGCGCCGAAGACCGCGCCATCGTGGCGGCCGTGATGGCGCTGGCGAACAGCCTGGGATTGTCGGTGGTGGCCGAAGGCGTCGAGACCGAAGGGCAGTACGCGCTGCTGGGCGGCTACGGCTGCCAGTTCGCGCAGGGTTACCTGTTCGCGCGGCCGCTGCCGGCCGGGGAGGCGGCGCGGCTGCTGGCGGGTGCGGTACTGAAATGATGAAGCAGCAGGGTGGTCGGCAAGCCGACCACCCTGCAACGATCAGTCCGCGAGCGTCGCCACCACCGGCGCGTGGTCCGACGGCTGTTCCCACTTGCGGGTCTCGCGGTCGATGTGGCAGGCCGTGCAGCGCCTGGCCAGCGCCTCGCTCAGCAGGATGTGGTCGATGCGCAGCCCGCGGTTGCGGCGGAAGGCCATCTGGCGGTAGTCCCACCAGCTGTACTGTTTTTCCGGCTGTTCGAACAGGCGGAAGGCATCCCGCAGCCCCAGGTCCATCAGGGCCTGCATCTGCGCGCGTTCCGGCGGCGTGAAGTGGATGTGGTTCTCCCATTCGGCCGGGTCGTGCACGTCGCGTTCTTCCGGCGCGATGTTGTAGTCGCCCAGCAGGGCCAGTTGCGGATGCGCGCCCATCTCGGCCGCGATCCAGTCGCGCAGCGCATCCAGCCAGGCCATCTTGTAGGCGAACTTGTCGCTGCCGATCTCCTGCCCGTTCGGCATGTAGGCGCACACGATGCGCATGCCGGCGATGGTCGCCGCCAGGATGCGCTGCTGCTCGTCCGCGAAGCGCGGGTTGTTCTTCTGGACGTCCTCGATCGGGTGCTTCGACAGGATCGCCACGCCGTTATAGGTCTTCTGGCCGCTGAAGGCCACCCGGTAGCCGACGGCCTCGATCTCGGCCAGCGGGAATTTGTCGTCGGTGAGCTTGGTCTCCTGCAGACACAGGACGTCGACCGGATTGGCTTCCAGCCAGGTGAGCAGGTGCTGGAGGCGGACTTTCAGCGAGTTGACGTTCCAGGTGGCGATTTTCATGCGAGCAAAGAGCGAGATGGGGCAAAGGCGGCATGATAACCGTTTTGCCAACAGCGGGGCGAGATTGGCATGGAGGCGCGTTTCGGCATTCGGCTTGAATAAACTGTATTGATGTGACAGTTGTATTTATGCTGAACGCACAGCAATTATTGTTAAAGACCCTACAACATTGTGTAGGGCATAATTGGATATGCTAGAATAAATTAATAGAATAATAAATAAACACGGGGTTTTATGCGGAGCACGCTGTAAAAAGCTTCGCAAAAGCATTAAACTAAGGTCTGCACATGTAACACTGTTTCCGTGCGGGAACAAAGTAATTGCGCTGAAGCAACTAACCTTGTACTATTTACAGAGTGAGAAACCAGTTCGGTCGCCTGATGCTTGCCCAATCGTGCAGGCATGTGGGGGCGGTGCAAAATGGTACTATTCGGAATCTTGTGTTTTCGATAGCAAATGAACCCGAACGCTGATTTACAAAGGAATGAAATGCGCACTGCATTCGAAGCGTGGGCCCAACGCGAAGGCCATATCGTACGCCGCCGCGAGGACAAGCCCGAGGAATACCTCGTCTACGAAACCCAGCGCCGCTGGGTCATCTGGCAGGCGGCCCTGACGCACGGCGCCAAGGCCGCGGCCGAGGCGCCGTCGAAGTTCGCCAAGGAAGCCGAGCAGAAGCCTGCGGTGACGCAGGACGAGGCTGCGGTGCGCAACCGTGTGCTCAACGAAGTGCTCGACGCTTTCAGCGAGCTGGACGAAGCGGCCGGCATGGAAGGCGTGCTGAAGGTCATCCAGGGCCTGAAGAAAAAGCAGAACGCCCTGGCCGACAGCAAGGCCTGAGTGCCCGCCAGCAAGCGCTACCGCCACTACAAGGGCGGCATCTACGAGCTGGTCTGCGAAGCCGTCCTGGAAGCGGACCGCACGCCCGTGATGGTCTATCGCGGCGAGGACGGCGCCGTCTGGGTGCGTCCGCGGGCCGCGTTCTTCGAGACCGTCAGCGTCGGCGGCGCGGCCGTGCCGCGCTTTGCCGCCATCCCCGAATCGTCCGCCGCGCCAGCCGCGCAGGGCGATCAGTAAGCGCCACCCTTCAGCATTTGCCCCTGCCTGCCGTTAATGGCAGCATGAAGCTTAGCCTGATGGGTCCCATGCCGCGCCTTTCCCCCTATCTGTCCGCCGTGCTGGCGGCCGTTCCGCTCGTGCTGGGCGGCTGCGCCACCGTGTCCGATTCTCCTCAGCAGCAGCTCGAACTGCATGCCGTGCTCGACTACAAGGAAGTCGGCGGGGTGGGCTGCATCCTGAGCAATGACATGGGGCGCTGGTTTGTGGTCGCGCCGGGCCGGGTGACGGTCACGCGCAGCACCCGGCCCCTGCAGGTGAGCTGTAAAAAGGACGGGACGGGCATGGCCCGGGAAAGCTATGGCGCGCGTGCGGACCTTGCCGGTTTGATGGGCAATGTGGTCATCAGCGCCGGCATCGGGCACCTGGTCGACCGCTATACGGGGGCGGGTTTTTCGTACCCGGCCAACCTGACGGTGCTGATGGAGCCGGTGCAGCCGCGCGAAGAACTGGCGGCGGCGCAGCGGGTGGAATCCGCGGTGTTTTGAACGCGCTCGAAACAACAACAGCCCCGCAAGCGGGGCTGTTTTTATTCGTGAAATAATATTTCACTACAGCGCCGGGACGAAAGAATATTTCACCCGGCGCGTCGGCAACGATTACACGCGGTTCATCAGGAAGGTGGTCAGCAGCGGCACCGGACGGCCGGTGGCGCCCTTGTTCGCACCCGACTTCCAGGCGGTGCCGGCGATGTCCAGGTGGGCCCAGGTGTACTTGCGGGTGAAGTTCTCCAGGAAGCAGGCCGCGGTGATCGAGGCTGCGCCCGGGGTGCCGATGTTGGCCAGGTCGGCGAAGTTCGACTTCAGCTGCTCGTTGTAGTTCTCGCCCAGCGGGAAGCGCCATGCCACGTCGCCGGCCTGCTTGCCGGCGTCCAGCAGTTCCTGCGCCAGGCCGTCGTGCGCGTCGTCGTGGCGGGTGAACAGGCCGCTGGTGTGGTGGCCCAGGGCCACGATGCAGGCGCCGGTGAGCGTGGCGATATCCACCACGGCGGCCGGCTTGAAGCGCTCGGCGTAGGTGAGGGCGTCGCACAGGATCAGGCGGCCTTCGGCGTCGGTGTTCAGGATTTCGATGGTCAGGCCGTTCATCGAGGTCACGATGTCGCCCGGCTTGCTGGCGCGGCCCGACGGCATGTTTTCGCAGGCCGCCACGATGCCGATCACGTTCAGCTTCAGGCCCATCTCGCCGATGGCGCGGAAGGTGCCCAGCACCGAGCCGGCGCCGCACATGTCGTACTTCATCTCGTCCATGCCGGGACCGGCCTTGATCGAGATGCCGCCGGTATCGAAGGTGATGCCCTTGCCGACCAGGACCACCGGCGCATCTTTCTTGTTGCCGCCCATGTGCTTCAGGACGATGAACTTCGGCGCTTCGTCGCTGCCCTTGGCCACCGACAGGAAGCTGCCCATCTTCAGGGCTTCGAGCTGCTTGCGCTCCAGGACTTCGATGTCGAAGCCGAACTGGTCGGCCAGCTGGCGCGCGGTATTCGCGAGGTAGGTCGGGGTGCAGACGTTCGGCGACAGGTTGCCCAGTTCCTTGGTCAGCGCCATGCCGTTCGAGATCGCGACCGCCTGGGCCAGGGTGCCCTTGAGCTGGGTGGCGGCATTCGCGGCATCGGCGGCGATGACGATCTTGCGCACGCCGCTTGCTGCCGGATCCTTCTTGCTCTTTTGGGTATCAGTCCTGTGTTCGGTCTCATTGGCCGCGATCACCAGTGCACGCAGCGCCCAGTTGATGTCGCGGTCTTTCACATCTGCCAGCGGGAATGCGATAATGGCATCTGCCGCGCCGAGGGTGCCGAACACTTTCAGGGCTGCGCCGACCGCGCTGGTGTAGCTCTTTTCGCTCACTGCCTCGTCGGTGCCCATGCCCACCAGCAGCACGCGCGCTGCGGCGACACCGGTCACGCCGCGCAGCAGCAGGGTCGAACCGGCCTTGCCGCTGATGTCGCCGGACTTGAGCGCTGCGGTGATGTCGCCGTTGACGTCCAGCGCCTTGGCAGCCTGCGACAGTTTCTTGTTTTCGAACACGGCAACGGCAACCACGCCGGCTTTCGCAGCGGCCAGGGTGTTCTTGGTGTCGAATGCTTTTATGCTAAAGTCCATTTTTGGTTCTCCGGTTTGTTTTTCGCGGCGCCACGGTATTGCTGATCGATATACCGTTGTGCCTAACCTGCAATTATAGCTACTTATTGAATGATCTTTCGACGCGCCCTGCAACGTGAATTGGCCAGTTCGGCCGGCGCCACCTTTACGGTGCTGTTCACGATCCTGGTCACCTGGACCCTGATTACCGTCCTGGGCAAGGCCGCCGGGGGCAAGGTCGACTCGGGCGACGCGCTCGCCCTGATCGGTTTTGCAATCCTGAATTATCTGCCAACCATCCTGACCCTCACCACCTTTATTTCGGTGCTGGCCGCGGTCACGCGCAGCTACCGCGATTCCGAGATGGTGGTCTGGTTCGCCTCCGGCATGTCGCTGCGGCGCTGGATCGCCCCGGTGCTCACCTTCGGCCTGCCGATCGTGGCGCTGGTCGCCGCGCTGTCGCTGGTGGTGGCCCCGTGGGCCGCGCTCAAGCGCGTCGAGTTCGTCGAGCGCTTCCAGAAGCGCGAAGACCTCAAGCGCGTGGCCCCCGGCCAGTTCCGCGAATCGTCCTCGGCCGACCGCGTGTTCTTCGTCGAACGCTCCACCACCGGCGCTACCGTGGTGCAGAACGTGTTCGTCAATTCGCAGGACAAGAACGGCACCTCGATCGTGGTCGCCAAGGAAGGCGTGATCGAAACCGACGCCAAGGGCGGCCAGTACCTGGTGCTCAGCAACGGACGGCGCTACCAGGGCACGCCGGGGCAAGCCGACTTCCAGTCGATGGAATTCGAGCGCTACAAGATGCGGGTCGCGACCCGCAGCCCGGTGCTCGGCACCGACACGCCCAGCAACGCGCTGCCCACCTCGGTCCTGCTGCAGGTCGAGAACCAGTACACGCGCGCCGAACTGCTCGACCGGATCTCGGCGCCGATCATCTGCCTGGTGCTGATGCTGCTGGCGATCCCGCTCGGCTTCGTCAACCCGCGCGCCGGCAGTTCGGCCAACATGATCCTGGCGCTGCTGATCTTCTTCACCTACCTGAACCTGAACAAACTGATGGAAAACAGCGTCAAGCGCGCCAAGCTCGATTTCGACGTCGCCTGGTGGCCGCTGCACCTGGCGGCCGCGCTGGTGGTCGCCGGCCTGTTCGCCTGGCGCCTGAACGTCAACCACCGCTGGCACCCGCTGGCGCTGATCGGCGCCTGGAAGCGGCGCAAGAACACACTGCAGGCGCACGGCAAGGCCGATGCGCTGCCGGCCAGGGCGGAGGCGGAATGACGGTCCTGCAACGCTACTTCGCGGTCAGCATCGCGCAGGCGGTCAGCTTCGTGCTGGTCGCCTTCCTCGCCCTGATCTCCTTCATGGACCTGACCAGCGAGCTGCCGGCGGTCGGCAAGGGCGGCTACGAATTCCAGCATGCCCTCATCTACGTGCTGCTGCTGGTGCCCGGCAACGTGTACCAGGTGATGCCGGTGGCGGCGCTGATCGGCACCATCTACACCATGGCGCAGTTCGCATCCACCTCCGAATTCACCATCATGCGCGCATCGATGATGTCGACCCGCATGGCCGGCTGGATGCTGTTCAAGGTCGGCGTCGTGTTCGTCCTGATCACCTTCGTGTTCGGCGAACTGATCACCCCGCGCACCGCCCCGCTGGCCGAGCGCGTGCGCCTGGCCGCCAAGGGCTCGACCCTGTCGGCCGAGTTCCGCTCGGGGATGTGGACCAAGGACAGCATCCACACCGAGGGCGTCAAGGGCCCGGTGGTGGGCACGCGCTTCTTCAACGTGCGCCAGATCGGCGCCGACGGCCAGCTGGTCGACGTGCGCCTGTACGAGTTCGACGCCAACATGCGCATGCGCGCCCTGATCACCGCCGCCGGCGCCACCTACCGCGGCAACAATACCTGGCGCCTTACCGGCGTCAGCGAAACCATGTTCTCGAACAGCCGCACGCTGCCCGCGCCGGGCAGCCCGGTGCCGCAGGGGCAGTCGATTGCCGCCACCTTCGGCCAGGACACCTCGGCGGTCGCCACCCGCAAGCTGGAGACGCTCGACCTGGCGTCGGAAATCACGCCCAAGATCCTGTCGGTGTCGCGTTCCGACCCCGAGCGCATGTCGGCCAACGAGCTGGCGGTCTACACCCGCCACCTGGCGGAAAACCGCCAGGAGACCGAGCGCTTCAAGGTGGCGTTCTGGAAGAAGATCATCGATCCGCTGTCGATCATGGTCCTGATGGCGCTGGCCTTGCCCTTTGCCTACCTGCATACCCGCAGTGGCGGCGTCAGCCTGAAGATCTTCGTGGGCATTATGATCGGCGTGAGCTTCCTGCTGCTGAATGCCCTGTTCTCGCACCTGGGTGTGCTGACCGCGCTGCCGGCCTTCATGACGGCGGCCGCGCCCAGCCTGCTGTTCCTGCTGCTGGCGATCGGCGCCCTGTGGTGGGTGGAGAGACACTGATGAAACGCGCACTCGTCCTGTTTGCCCACGGCGCCCGCGCGCAGAGCTGGGCCGCTCCCTTCGAACGTCTGCGGGATCAGGTAAAAGCGCAGACGCAGGCGCATGAACCCGAGCTGCCCGTCACGCTGGCCTTCCTCGAGCTGATGGAGCCGCGCCTGCCGGCCGCGATCGACGCGCTGGTGCGCGAGGGCGTCGACGACATCACGGTGGTGCCGGTCTTCCTGGGGCAGGGCGGCCACCTCCTGCGCGACCTGCCGCAACTGGCGGACGGCATCCGCGCCGCCCATCCCGGCCTGCGCCTGCAGCTTGCCGGCGCCATCGGCGAAGATCCCGGCGTGCAGGCGGCCATGACCGATTACTGCATCCGCTCGCTCGGGTAGGCGTCCGTTGCCTGCCCGTCCAGTGTTTTGCTGGCGAAGCGTTAACACCCTTGGCAAAGCAGGCAATATTACGTTGGTTTCGCGCCATATTGCCGCATGGAATTTAATTTCCGTCTTTAACTAGGTATTTCTGTAGGGCATTATTGCTGCTGTCTCGTTCCGCGTCCGCCGCGGCCACCCACCAGCAAGCTGCCCCATGAGCACCGATACCACTGATTACGCGCCCGTCGGCATCGTCGATGACCGCGATGTCCTGTTCACGACCCTCCGCAACGGCGACGTCGCCGCGACCCTGATCCCGATCGACTGGGGACTGCCCAGCGGCGGGCGCTGGGTCATCGATGCCCAGTCGGTGCCGGGCCTGTTCTCGATTTCATACAATCCCGCCACCGACACCACGGCGCGCCTGGTGGTCGCCAACGCGGCCCTGTTGCCGGCCGCCGGGTCGGCCCTGAGCGTCACCGCGCATTATTACGACCGCTACCAGCTCGACGGCAACGGTAATCCGCTGCCGGGCTATGGGGTCGCCGAAACCCTGGTCTACACCGTCGAAGCGGGCAGCTCGCGCGACCTGGACGGATTCGGCAGCGAACTGGTGTTGGGCGCGGGGGCGGCATCCGCCAATCCCGGCATGGCGACCCTGTCGAGCGGCGCCTTCATGACGGTCTGGCAGGCGGCAGGCGGCAGCATCGTGGGGCAGGTGAGCACCGCCGGTGGGGCCGCGCAGGGCGCGGTATTCGCCATCAGTTCGACCGCCGACGCCGCCACCGAAGGGGCGCCGGCGCTGGCGGCGCTGGCCGGCGGACGCTCGGTGGTGGCCTACACCAGCAGCGACGCCACAGGCACCCGCATCGCCTACCGCATCGTCGACGCCAAGGGCACGCCGGGCGCCGAAGTGGTCGTCGGCGCCGCCGGCGCGGACACTGCGATGCCGGACGTGGTGGCCCTGCGCGACGGCTCCTTCGCCCTGGCCTGGCGCAGCGGCGGCCAGGTGCATGTGCGTACTGCCGACGCCAACGGCAACCCGACCGGCGCCGAGCAGGTCTACGGCGTGCTGGGAAGCGCTTTCAGTCCGAGCATCGCCGCCACCGACACCGGCTACGTGCTCGCCTGGGGCGAACTCGGCGACGGCAACGTCTACGCCGCCCGCAACGGCGAGGCGGCCATCCTGGTGAGCGGGGATGGCCTGGCCGCCAGCCGCGCCACGGCGGCGCCGCAGCCATCCATCGCCGTGCTGGCCGGGGGCGGCTTCGTGGTGACTTGGGACAGCTACGCCAACTCGCCCTGGGGCTTTGCGAGCAGCGACATTTTCTTCCAGCGCTACGACGCTGCCGGCAACCGGATCGGCGGCATGACGCAGGCGAACCTCGATGGCGGCGGCGGTCGTTTCGAATCGACCGCGATCGCCCTGGCCGACGGCGGCTTTCTGGTCGCATGGCAGAGCGACAGCGGCGACTTCGATCACAGCGGCGTGTTCGGCCGGCGCTTCGGCGCGGACGGCGCCGCCCTCGACGCGCGCGAGTTCGGGATCAATGAAATGCGGCAGGGCGACCAGGCCAACCCGGTGCTCACCGCCCTGGCCGATGGCGGATTCGCCGCCGCCTGGATCGACACCCAGGACGACGGGACGGTGCAGGTCGAGGCGCGCGTGCTGCCCGGCAGCACGGGCACCGGCACGAGCGCCGGCAGCGGTTCCGCGACCGCCCCCAACGTGAACGGGTCCAATGGCGCCGACCTGTTCAAGGCGGCGGCGGGCAGCCAGAAGATCGACGGCCTCAGCGGTATCGATACGATCGAATACGGCAGCAGCAAGGGCACGTTCGAGATCACGCGCACGGCGGCCGGCGTGACCGTCGCCGACCGCGTTGGCAGCGCCGGCATCGATACGCTGGTCAACGTCGAGCGCCTGAAGTTCGCCGACGTGTCGGTGGCGCTGGACGTCGACGGCGTCGCCGGCCAGGCCTACCGCCTGTACACGGCCGCCTTCAACCGCGCCCCGGACAAGGCCGGCGTCGGCTACTGGATCAAGATGATGGATGCCGGCGTGACGCTGGAGCAGGTGGCGGCCGGCTTCACCGGCAGCGCCGAGTTCAAGGACCTGTACGGCGCCAATGCGAGCGACGCGCAGTTCGTCGAACTCCTGTATAACAACGTGCTGCACCGGAGCGCCGAAGGCGGCGGGCGCGATTACTGGATCAAGGCACTGGGCGAGCTGCACACCCCGCGCGAGCAGGTACTGGCTTACTTCAGCGAGAGCGCCGAGAACCAGTCCCAGGTGATCGGGGTGATCCAGGACGGGATCGAGTTCACGCCCTGGGGGTGATACCTGCGGCGGCGGTCACGGTTGGTGTTCGCGCTTGGCGAGCGCCTCGCCCAGCATGACCAATACTGGCCCATGCCCCGGTTCCAGCCCGCGCGCCAGGTCCGCCAGCGTCAGCCGCAGGATGCGCTCGTCCGCCCGGCTGCAGTTTTCCACGACAACGACAGGCAGCTCCGACCGCCGTCCTTGCGCCAGCAGGCGCTCGGCGGTGGCCGCAGCTTCGCGTCCACCCATGTACTGGACCAGGGTATCGGTTTCGGGCAAGGCCGGGTGATCCGGCTGGTCGGGGGCGGTGCTCGAGGTGAAGAAGGCGACGCTGCGCGCCACGCCGCGCTTGGTCAATGGTTGCTTGGTCGCCGCGGCGGCAGCCACCGCGGTGGTGATGCCGGGGACGACCTCGACCTCGATGCCGGCCGCCTCCAGCGCGCGCAATTCCTCGTCGGCGCGCCCGAACAGCATCGGGTCGCCGCCCTTCAGGCGCACGATGCGCCTGAACTTACCGGCGCAGTCGACCAGTTGCTGGTTGATGTGCTGTTGCGCCGTGGAGCGCTGGCCCGAGCGCTTGCCGACCGAGATCAGCTCGGCCTGGCGGCACAGGTCCAGCATCTCGGGCGTGACCAGGGCGTCGTAGAGCACGACGTCGGCCTGCGCCAGCAAGCGCGCGCCGCGTACGGTGATGAGATCGGCGGCACCCGGTCCGGCTCCTACCAGATAGACTTTGCCCAGTGCCCCCATGGAACCCCTTCGTTATTGATCCAGTCGGATCATACCTGCCGCCACGGTCTGGTGGGTGACTTCGTCGATCAGGATGAAGGCGCCCGTTGCGCGGTTGTCGCAATAGGCATCGGCCGCCAGCGGCTGCTGCACGCTCAGCTGTACGGTGGCGATGTCGTTCAGCTTCAAGCCCTCGGCCGAAGGGGAGCCAACCGAGCGCTGCTGGGTGTTGACGTCGAGGATGCTGTCGACCTGCTTGACCTTGGCCGCGGTCTGGCGGGTGCCGTGCTTGATCCAGTACTTGCGGCGCATGTCGAGCGCTTCGTCCGACATCCAGCACAGGTCCGCCACCACCTGCTTGAGCTGGGTGGCCGGCTGGTCGGCATTGGCCAGCAGGTCGCCGCGCGAGATGTCCAGGTATTCGTTCAGCAACAGGGTGACCGACTGCCCGGCCACCGCAGTGGCAAGCGGGCCGTCGAAGGTGAGGATCTCCTTGACGGTGGCCTGCTGGCCCGAAGGCTGTACCACCAGCCTGTCGCCGACCGAGACCTGGCCCGACTCGATCCGGCCCATGTAGCCGCGGAAGTCGTTCGCTTCGTGGCCGTTGTGGCGCGCCACCAGCTGCACCGGGAAGCGGAAGGGGGCGGCGTGCGCCTCGTCGTATACCGACAGGCCTTCGAGCAGCTCGATCAGGGTCGGGCCGGTGTACCAGGACATGTTCTTCGATTCCGTCACCACGTTGTCGCCGGCGAGGGCCGACAGCGGGATCGCGGTCACGTCCTTCAGCCCCAGCGAGTCGGCGAAGCTGCGGTAGGCGGCCACGATGCGATCATAGACCGCCTGGTCGTAGTTCACCAGGTCCATCTTGTTGACCGCGACGATCACGTGCTCGATCTGCAGCAGCTTGGCGATGGTCGAATGGCGCTTGGTTTGCGTGAGCAGCGCGACCGAGCCATCGTCGCCCAGTTTCACCTTCGAGACGTCGACCAGGATGATCACGGCGTCGGCGGTCGAGGCGCCGGTGACCATGTTGCGGGTGTACTGCTCGTGGCCCGGGGTGTCGGCGATGATGAACTTGCGCTTCGGGGTGGCGAAGTAGCGGTAGGCCACGTCGATGGTGATGCCTTGTTCGCGCTCGGCTTCCAGGCCGTCGGTCAGCAGCGACAGGTCGATGGTGTCGCCCACGGTGCGCTTGTGCTTGGAGCGCGAGACGGCGGCCAGCTGGTCGGCGAAGATGCCCTTGCTGTCGTACAGCAGGCGGCCGATCAGGGTGCTCTTGCCGTCGTCGACGGAACCCGCGGTGATAAAGCGCAGCAGGCCGCTTTGGTGGAGCTTATCGGCGAAGTTGTCAATGCGGGCGTTCATCAGAAATATCCTTGCTTCTTGCGTTTTTCCATCGAGGCTTCGGAGGTCTGGTCGTCCATCCGGGTGGCGCCGCGTTCGGTCACTTCGGTGACGGCCGTCTCGGCGATGATCTGCTCGACCGTGGCGGCGCTGGAGGCCACCGGGCAGGTGCACGAGATGTCGCCCACGGTGCGGAAGCGCACGGTGCGGGTCTCGACCTGTTCGCCTTCGCGGGCCGGCGTCAGCGGCGTGAGCGGCACCAACAGGCCGTTACGCGGGATCACCTGGCGCTCGTGCGCGAAGTAGATCGGGGGCAGGGCCAGCTTTTCGCGGGCGATGTACTGCCACACGTCCAGCTCGGTCCAGTTCGAGATCGGGAACACGCGCATGTTCTCGCCCGGGTGGACGCGGGTGTTATACAGGTCCCACAGTTCCGGGCGCTGGGCCTTCGGGTCCCACTGGCCGAACTCGTCGCGGAAGGAGAAGATGCGCTCCTTGGCGCGCGCCTTTTCTTCGTCGCGGCGCGCCCCGCCGATGCAGGCATCGAAGCCGTGTTCGGCGATGGTTTCCAGCAGGGTCACGGCCTGGGCCGCGTTGCGCGAATCGGTGGCGGGGTTGCGCAGGCGCACGGTGCCGCGCTTGATCGAGTCCTCCACCGAACCGACGATCAGGCGCTCGCCCAGTTCCGCCACGCGGGCATCGCGGAAGGCGATCACTTCGTCGAAGTTGTGGCCGGTGTCGATGTGCACCAGTGGGAAGGGAAATTTGCCCGGGCGGAAGGCCTTTTCGGCCAGGCGCAGCAGGACAACCGAATCCTTGCCGCCCGAGAACAGCAGGGCAGGCTTGCTGCACTCGGCCGCCACTTCGCGCAGGATGTGGATGGCCTCGGATTCGAGGGCGTCGAGGTGGCGCGCGTTGACATCACCGAGCACGTCGGTGAGCGAGGCGGGGTTGTCGAATACTGTCGTCATGTTGTTTTGCCTTTGGGTGAACGGCTCAGGCCGCCACGGATTTGATGCGAATGAGTTTGCCGTCGACCACGTGCAGGCCGCATTCCTTCGATTCGGGGTTCTCCCACCACCAGCGGCCGGCGCGCAGGTCCTCGCCCGGCTGGATCGCGCGGGTGCAGGGCTCGCAGCCGATCGACGGGTAGCCGCGGTCGTGCAGGGCGTTGTAAGGGACCTGGTTGGCGCGCAGGTAGTCCCAGACGTCTTGCTCCGACCAGTCGGCCAGCGGGTTGAACTTCTGCATGCCGTGCGCGGCATCGTCTTCCTGCACCGCGAGTTCGGTGCGCGTCGTCGATTGCGCGCGGCGCTGGCCGGTGACCCAGGCCTGCTTGCCGGCAAGCGCACGGCCGAGCGGCTCGACCTTGCGCACGCGGCAGCATTCCTTGCGCATCTCGACGCTGTCGTAGAAGGCGTTCAGGCCGTTTTGCGCCACGTAGGCCTGCACCGCTTCCGGCTGCGGCTTGAACAGCGCGATCTCGTGACCATAGGTCGCGCGCACGCGCTCCAGCATGTCGAGGGTTTCGGCATGCAGGCGGCCGGTCTCGAGCGAGAAGATCCCGATCGGCAGCCCGGCCTTCAGAATCAGGTCGGTCAGGACCATGTCCTCGGCCGCCAGGCTGGATGCGAACACGGCCGGCGAAAAATCGCGGGCGATGCGCGCCAGGATGGCTTGCGTTTCCTCGACGCGGCGATGGAGGTCGCTCATGTTCGCTTCCTTAAATGCCGGCGCCGACGTCGGTGAGTTCCGGCGGGGTCCCGCGCGGCACGCGGCGGAACAGCGGCAGCGGCTGGTCGCTTGATGCCTGGTAGGTTTCCGAGAACACGCTCAGGCCCTTGAGCGCATCGGTGATGCTGCGGTCCTGGCGGGTGGCGAAGGCATCGAAGCCGACGCGCGACAGGGGCCACAGCTGGTCGCGCAGCACGTCGCCGATGGCGCGCAATTCGCCGGTATAGGCCAGGCGGCGGCGCAGGTTGAAAGCGGTCGAGTAGCCGCGGCCGTCCGAGAACTTCGGGAAGTCCACGGCCACGACGCCGAAGCGGGACAGGTCGTCCTTGATGGCGGCGGCGGCTTCGTCCGGCGCCAGCCAGACGCCGATCTCGGTGCGGCCGGACAGCGCCGGGCGCTGCGCCTGCCACACGCCGAGTGGCACGATGAACTTGCCGTCCGGGACCACGACGGTTTCCGCGGTCTCGCCCTCGGCGAGGCGCAGCACGGTCCAGTCGTCCTCGACCACGTCGCGGTGCTTGATGATCTGCTTGTGCAGGACGAGATTAGGCATAGTGGTCCTCTCCAACCAGTTCGCCCGCCGCGATCGGCGTGGCATACACGTATTCCTTGAACGGCGCGACGCCCAGGCGCTGGGCGGTGTCCACGAAGCGTTCGCCTTCGAAGCGCTCGCGCACGTAGACTTCCAGCAGGCGGCCGACCACTTCCGGCATCTGCTGGGCCGAGAACGAGGGGCCGATGATCTTGCCGATCGCCGAGTTGTTTCCTTGCGAGCCGCCGATCGACACCTGGTACCACTCGCTGCCGTCCTTGTCGACGCCGAGGATGCCGATGGCGCCCACGTGGTGGTGGCCGCAGGCGTTGATGCAGCCCGAGATGTTCAGTTCGATGTCGCCGATGTCGTGCTGGAAGTCGAGGTTGTCGAAACGCTCGGCGATGGCGGCCGCGATCGGGATCGACTTGGCATTCGCCAGCGAGCAGAAATCGCCGCCCGGGCAGGCGATGATGTCGGTCAGCAGGCCGATGTTCGGCGTGGCGAGACCCCTGGCCTTGGCCAGCTGCCACAGTTCGAACAGCTTCGATTGCTCGACGTCGGCCAGCACCAGGTTCTGCTCGTGCGTCACGCGCAGCTCGCCGAAGCTGTATTTGTCGGCCAGGTCGGCCACGAAGTCCATCTGCTCGGCGGTCGCGTCGCCCGGCGGCACGCCGGTCTTCTTGAGCGACAGCACCACGGCGGCATAGCCCGGCACCTTGTGCGGCTTGACGTTGCGGTTGAGCCAGTTGGCGAAGGCCCGGTTGTCCGGGTGTGCGGCAGTCGGGTCGATGTCGTCGAGCGTGGCATAGCCGTGCGGCTGGAACCACTGGGCGACGCGGTCGAATTCTTCCTGGGTGAGCGTTTCCGGACCATCCTTCAGGTCTTCCCACTCTTCTTCCACCTGGCGCGTGAATTCCTCGACGCCGAGCGCCTTCAGCAGGATCTTGATGCGGGCCTTGTACTTGTTGTCGCGGCGGCCGTGCTGGTTGTACACGCGCATCACGGCTTCGGTATAGGTCAGCAGGTGCTGCCAGGGCAGGAAGTCGCGGATCACCGAGCCCAGGATCGGGGTGCGGCCCATGCCGCCGCCGGCCATGAACTTGAAGCCGACCTCGCCCGCCTCGTTCTTGACCAGGGTCAGGCCGATGTCGTGGATGGCGATCGCGGCGCGGTCTTCGACGGCGCCGTTGATCGCCACCTTGAACTTGCGCGGCAGGGCGATGAACTCGGGGTGGAAGGTGCTCCACTGGCGCAGGATCTCGGCGAAGGGACGCGGATCGATGATCTCGTCGGCCGCCACACCGGCGAACTCGTCGGTGGTGATGTTGCGGATGCAGTTGCCCGAGGTCTGGATCGCGTGCATCTCGACCGAGGCCAGGTCTTCCAGGATCTGCGGGGTATGCTCCAGCTCGATCCAGTTGTACTGGATGTTCTGGCGGGTGGTGAAGTGGCCGTATCCGCGATCGTACTTGCGAGCAATATGGGCGAACATGCGCATCTGCTTCGAGGCCAGCAGACCATAGGGCACGGCCACGCGCAGCATGTAGGCGTGGCGCTGCATGTAGAGGCCGTTCTGCAGGCGCAGCGGCAGGAATTCTTCTTCAAGCAGCTCACCGGACAGGCGGCGTTCCACCTGGCTGCGGTACTGCGCAATGCGTTCGCGCACGATGAGATGGTCGTAGTGGTCGTAGCGGTACATGGTCTCGTCCTTATGGGTAGACCTGTACAAACATTGTCCACCCGTTAAATGTACGGCCAAGTGTACGGACCAGTCTTTATATTCCAAACTACCGAGATTTCATTTGCTTATATGCGTAACTTGAATAAGCATCTTAAAATGTCATCTGCTGCCACTCTTTCAACAAAAACGCACCCTTCATGAATCTTCACCAGCTGCGCTTCGTGCGCGAAGCCGTTCGCCAGAACTACAACCTGACCGATGCGGCCAAGGCGCTGTTCACCTCCCAGCCCGGGGTCTCGAAAGCCATCATCGAACTCGAGGAGGAGCTCGGTGTTGACATTTTCACACGTCATGGCAAGCGCATCCGCGGGTTGACCGAGCCCGGCCGGCTGGTGCTGCAGTCGGTCGAGCTGATCATGCAGGAGATCGACAGCCTCAAGCGCATCGGCAAGGAATACGCGGCCCACGACAGCGGCAGCTTCACCATCGCCACCACCCACACCCAGGCGCGCTACATGCTGCCCAAGGTGGTGCAGGGCTTCATGCAGAAGTACCCGAAGGTGCGCCTGTCCCTGTTGCAAGGCAACCCGCGCCAGATCGCCGACATGGTCAAGAACGACCAGGCCGACCTGGCCATCGCCACCGAATCCATCGCCGCCATCGACGGCCTGATCACGCTGCCGTGCTACCAGTGGGAACACGTGCTGGTGGTGCCGCCCGAACACCCGTTGCTGCGCTCCAAGGCAGTGTCGCTGGAGGAAATCGCCGGCTACCCGGTAATCACCTACGATGCCGCCTTCGCCGGCCGCAGCAAGATCGACCACGCCTTCGGCCTGCGCAGCCTGAAGCCGGACGTGCTGCTGGAAGCCATCGATGCCGACGTCATCAAGACCTATGTCGAACTGGGCATGGGCGTCGGCATCATCGCCGGCATGGCCTTCGACCCGGAGCGCGACCGCAACCTGCGCGCCATCCCCGTCGGCCACCTGTTCGGCATGAACACCTCGCGGGTGGCGGTGAAGCAGGGCGCCTACCTGCGCAGCTATATTTATACCTTCATCGAACTGCTCGCCCCGACGCTCAACCGCAAGATGGTCGAGTCGGCAATGCGCGGTGGCGAAAACTACGAACTGTAAGAATCAAGGAAATACCATGAGCACTATCCCTGGAAACAACGATGTCGCCGACTTCTATACTGCGATCGCCGAGCATTACGACGCGCAGTTCCATGACGAGAGCGACGAAGACCGCCAGGACGACCTCGACGACGTGGCCGAGCAGGTGGCCGAGCTGATGCGCGGCCACACCGTGCTCGAGCTGGGCTGCGGCACCGGCTACTTTACCGACGTCATCGCCGAGACCGCCAAATCGGTACTGGCGACCGACATCAGCGAAGCCATGCTGAACGTGGCGCGCGAACACGGCGAGGGCCTGGAGAACGTCGCGTACCGTGTGGTCGATGCGCTCGATCTCCCCACCGACCTGGGCAAGTTCAGCGCCGTGTTCGCCGGCTTCCTGTGGTCGCATTTCAGGAAGGAAGAGCAGGATGCCTTCCTGGCCGGCCTGCGCGCCCGCATCGGCGCCAACGCGCTGCTGGTGCTGATCGACGACGAGTACGTCGAAGGCGCCAGCCCGACGATCGCGCGCACCGACCTGCAGGGCAACACCTGGGCCCAGTTCGTCGATGCCGACGGCAAGCGCCACGAGCTGCCCAAGAACTACCCGACCGACAGCGCGCTGCGCAAGCGCCTGGGCACGGCGGTACGCGAGATCAAGATCGGGCGCTGGGACAGCTGCTGGGCGCTGACCTGCAGGCTGAAGTAAGACAGCCGGCGAGGTCCTCGCATGCTACACGCTCGTTCGGAATTGCTTATCCTGCTCGACCAGAACAGTCATCAATTTTTATCCGAAGGGAATTGCATGAAATTTGCCGTCCATACCGTATTGGGTCTGTCCCTGGTCCTCGCCGCTCCCGCATTTGCCGCGCCCGCGGCGGCCCCCGCGCCAGTTGCGGCACCGGCAGCGGCCGTGGCGCCCAGCGCCGCCCACGTGAAAGCCGTGCAGGACCTGCTCGGCGCGATGCAGGTCGAAAAGCTGCTACGCGGCGTTGCCGGCCGCAGCCGCTACCAGAGCGCGGCGCAGCGCCAGGCGGTGTTTGCCAAGCTCGACAAGACGCCGCCGGCGGAAGTGCAGCGCCGCCTGGCCGGACCGCTGGCACAGGTCATCTCCGCCGAGACCGCGACCGAGATGACCCGCTTCTACCAGACTCCCTACGGCAAGCAGCTCATCGCGCAGAAGTACGACAGCGCGCCGCAAATCGTGATGTCGGGCATGAAGCCGGTGCTTGCGCCGGAAGAAAAGAAGGAACGCAAGCGCGCTGCCTACGTCAAGGCGAGCAAGGAGCTCGCGGATGCGCAGCCGGCGATCGAGCGCGAGGCCTTCCAGCTGCTGCAGATGATTAACAAGGAAAAGCGCTGAGCCCCGGCGTCGCAGGGCCGATCGGCGCTTTCCCGGCGCCGGCCGGCAGGCTGATTGGATGTTTACGCTGCCAGTATTGACGCAAAAGAAATATTTTCTGATTGGCAATAATCTTTGGTAGACTGGATGGCTTGATCGACAACAGGAGCCATCGTGCGACCACGCCACCTCGTCACTTCCCTTGCCTTGCTGTCGCTCGCTGCATGCGGCGACTCCACCCAGACCACCACCGGCGCGCAGCAGTCGCGCTCGTTCGCGACGACCAGCATTGCCGTCGCGCCCCTCGCGGCCGACTACCACCGCGTGGTGCAGCAGATCTATGTCGGCTACTTCGGCCGGCCGGCCGACGTCGGCGGGCTCGACTGGCATGCGAAGGTGCTGCTGGCGGCCGGCGCCCCGACGGACATCGCGGGCATCGCGCGCGCCTACGACAGCAACGCCGCGCTGCGTGCCGAGATCGACAGCTTCGGCACCAGCGCCGAGTCGGCCGCCCTCTACCCGGGCGATAACGGCCAGTTCATCGACGCGCTGTACCGCAATCTGTTCAACCGTGCGGCCGACCCGGCCGGCAAGGCGTTCTGGGTCAAGGCCCTCGACGACAAGCTGATGACGCGCGCCAGCGCCGCCATCCAGCTGATGTCCGGCGCGGGCGGCAGCGACGTCGCCATCATCGGCAACAAGACCTCGGCCGCCGGCGCCTTCACCGGGCTGCTGGCGATGCCGGTGCAGCAGGAGGGCTACAGCGGCCTGGCAGC
This sequence comes from Massilia sp. X63, assembly GCF_041023745.1. NCBI lineage: Bacteria > Pseudomonadati > Pseudomonadota > Betaproteobacteria > Burkholderiales > Oxalobacteraceae > Massilia > Massilia sp. X63. The sequence continues at coordinate 15,386 of NZ_JBFTEF010000008.1, read as the reverse complement.
CAACGCGGTGGTGCGCGGCGTGCTGGCCGAGGTCGGCGGCGGCACCGACCTGGCCGCCTTCAACGCCACCCTGCGCACCACCATCGCCGGCCTGGCCGCAACCGTCGCGCACAGCAAGGGCTGGGATATCGTGCCGCAGGCGCCCGCCATGAACAGCGCCACGCTGAAGGCGCCGGTGATCCTGCCGCTCCAGGTGGTCGCACGTCCGCCCGCGCAGCCGGCCGCGCCGCCGGTGCCGGCCACCCTCGCGGCCGCGCCGGCGGGGAGCAATCTCAAGTTGTGGTTGTACGACCCGCGCAGCAGCGCCGGCGCCGCCCTCGCGACCGGCATCTTCCTGCGCAACGTGACGGCCAACGGCGCCTGGAACTTCGTCGCCGCCGGCGCCGACGGCAGCCTGTACCAGCAGCTGGCGAGCGGCGCCAGCTATGAATTCGACGTGGTGGAACCGCAGGGCGGCGCGCTGCAGCGGCGCCGCTACCAGGCCAGCGTCTCGGGCGCCGGCGCGGTCGTGCTGCAGGACCAGAACGCCGATGCGAACGGCTACTACGCCGTCACCGTCGGCATGCCGGCCGACGTGACGGCCGAGGTCAAGCTGCGCCAGGAGGCGCTGCGCCTGCTGGCCGAACGTCCGGTGTCGAGCTTCCGCCCGACCTCGCAATGCCAGCTGCTGGACGCCGTGGCGCCGCAGCGCAGCTTCGCCACCGACCTGTCGGCCGGCTTCCCGAAAGTGCGCACCCGCCTGCCGTCCTTCGGCCAGCTGCGCTCGCTGATCATTCCGGTGGACTTCCCCGAAGTGGCTGGCCAGGGCGACCCGGGCAGCCTGTTCACGCCGCTCGCCAACGAGGTGCGCGACTTCTTCTACAAGCAGTCCTACGGCCGCCTGGCCTTCGAATTCGACATCCTGCCGAACTGGGTGCGCCTGCCGTTCAACCCGTCCAGGTATGGCTTCACTGCGGTGAACGGCTCGGGTGACTTCAGCGCTTACCGGAACGACATCTTCGCGATGCTCGACGGGCAGGTGGACTTCAGTCGCTACGACGCGGTCTACATCCTGGTGCCGAAGGAGATGCCGATGGCGAAGATGGGCTACGGCCCGGCCATCACCGGCCCGAGCTGGACCTCGACCGGCTACGTGATCAACGGCGCCACCGGCGGCGCCGACATGTACCTGCAGCCCGGCAACGAATGGCGCTGGATGGCGCACGAAACCGGCCACGCCTTCGGCCTGCATGACGAAGACCTCGACCACCGGACCCAGACCCTCGGCCACTGGGGCATCATGGCGATGAACTGGAGCCGTAACGCGATCGAGAACGTCGGCTGGGACCGCTACCTGCTGGGCTGGTTGCCGGAGGAGCAGGTGGCCTGCCTGCCGAAGGAGACCCTGAGCAGCGCCGGCACCAGCGTGGCGCTCGCGCCGCTGGTGCGCCAGGATGCCGGCACCAAGGCGGCCATGGTGCCGCTGTCGGGCACCAGGATCCTGGTGATGGAATCGCGCAAGAACGAAGGTTATGACCGCATCGCCGCGGGCAACGAGGGCGTGCTGGTGTATACGGTGGACATGACGCTCGCTACGCTCAAGGGCGGCTACCGCACCGTGCGCCGCCCGGGCTCGATCGACCCGAACTTCGAGGATGCCGCGTTGCGCAGCGGCGAGTCGGTGAGCGTCGACGGCGTGACGGTCACGGTGACGGCCTCGGGCAAGGATGGCGACACGGTGAGGATCAGCCGGCAGTAAGCCTGTGGCGCTGCGCAGGGCCGCGGGCAGGCGCAGCCCCGTCCTGCGTGGCGACACGGGGACGCGAGGGACACTACAGTTGAGTGACCGTTCTCAACTTTTGTCCAGGAGTCTGACACCATGCCATTTCGCAGCCTGCTTTCCTCCATCCTGATCGGCGCTGTCGCCAGCGCCCGCTCCATGACGCCGATGGCCACCATCGCCACGGCGCGCCTCGCCAAGCGCGACACCCCGGGCGAACTGTTCCTGCTCGACCGTCCGCTGTTCAAGTATGGTGCGCTGGCCATGGGCGCCGGGGAGCTGGTCGGCGACAAGATGAAGTCGGCGCCCGACCGCACCGTGTTCCTGGGCCTGCTGGCACGGGTGATGAGCGCCGGCATCGCCGGCGCGGCGCTGGCGCCGCATGGGCGGGAAAAGGCAGGCGCCGCGGCCGCGGTGGCCACCGCCGTACCGCTCGCCTACCTGACGCTGGCCGGGCGCAAGCAGGCCATGGCGAAGATCGGCCAGACCCGCAGCGGACTGATCGAAGATGCCTTGATCGTCGCGGCCGGCGCGGCGATCGTTGCCCTGTCCACCAATGCGCGCAACGACCATGCGCGCACCGCGCTGCAACGGGCGCGGACCTGAATCGGCACTCCCGGCGTCACACGTTCAGGGCGCCTCGAAGTCGAGCGTATCGGTATCGCGGTCGCTCGCCAGCGGCCCGCCCCACAGCTTCAGCCAGGTGAAGCCGGCGACGCCGGCCACCGTTGATGCCGCCAGGATCGCCATCTTGGATCCGTTGATGGCATCCGGTGCGCCCGTGAAGGCCAGGTTGGTGATGAAGATCGACATCGTGAAGCCGATCCCGCCCAGCAGGCCTGCGCCCAGGACGTGACGCCAGGCCAGGTCGAGCGGCAGGCGGCACAGGCCGAGCGCCACCGCCGCAAAGCTGAACAGGAAGATGCCGACCGGCTTGCCGGCCACCAGGCCGAGGATGATCCCCAGGCTGTTCGGGCTCAGGAGTTCGGAAGCCCAGCCGGCGCCGATCACGATCCCCGTATTGGCCAGCGCGAACACCGGCAGGATCAGGAAGGTGACCGGCTTGTGCAGCACGTGTTCGAGCCGGTGCGAGGGCGAGTCCGCATCGTCTTCCTTGGCGGAATAGGGAATGGCGAAGGCCAGCAGCACGCCGGCGATGGTCGCATGCACGCCCGACTTGAGCATCAGGAACCACATCAGCGCGCCTCCTGCCAGGTAGGGCAGCAGCGCCATCACGCGCAGCACGCGGTTCATTGCCAGCAGGCCGGCAAACACGGCCAGCGCCCCGAGCAGGTAGAGGAAGGACAAATCAGTGGTGTAGAACAGGGCGATGACGACGATCGCGCCCAGGTCGTCCATCACGGCCAGCGCCGTCAGGAAGATCTTGAGCGAGGCCGGCACCCGGCTGCCGAGCAGGGCCAGCACGCCGAGCGCGAAGGCGATGTCGGTCGCCATCGGGATGCCGACCCCGGCCTGGGTGGGCGTGCCGCCGTTCAGGACGAAGTGGATCAGGGCCGGCACCGCGATGCCCCCGGCAGCGGCCAGGATCGGCAGCATGGCGTTGCGCAGGTCGGACAGTTCGCCGTTGTAGAGCTCGCGCTCGAGCTCGAGGCCGATCAGGAGGAAGAAGATCGCCATCAGGGCGTCGTTGACCCAGTGCTCGATGCTCAGCCCCGCGACATGCTGATGCCAGAAGCCGAGCCAGGCCGGGCCGAGCGTCGAATTGGCGAGTGCCAGCGAGACCAGCGTGCAGGCGATCAGCATGATGCCGCCGGCCTTGCTCGAATGGATGAATGCCTTGAAGGTCCGGGAGAGGCGGCGTTCGATGCGCATCATGCGGCCACCAGGGCGGCGTGACGGGAACGGGAGATGAGCAGGGAAGCGGGATGGATGCCGTGCATGATGGTCGCGAGTAAGCCGCGTGGCGGCCCGACCATCGCGCATCCTGTCGTACCGCCATGGTACGAACACCCGCGCCCAGTATAACAGAGGAGAGAGCGGCCGCGCCGGGCAGCGCGGCCGCCGTGGGACGATGCCTAGCTGACGGTCTCGGTCGACGCGGTGGCACCCGCGGCCTTGTCCTGGGCATTGCGCTGCACCCAGTAGTCGGCATTCTGGATGCCCAGCGCCATCGGATCGAAGACCGGGTCCTTGCCCTGGGCCTTCTGCGCCTCGTAGTCGCGCAGGCACTTGAAGGCCACGTTACGCAGCAACAGGATCGCCACGATGTTCAGCCAGGCCATCAGGCCCACGCCCAGGTCGCCCAGGGCCCATGCGGCATCCGCGGTCTTGATCGCGCCGTAGAAGGTGGTGGCGATCATGCACAGCTTCAGCACGAAGGTCATCCAGGGGCGGCTGGTAGCACGGTTGATGTAGGCGATGTTGGTTTCGGCGATGTAGTAATAGGCAACGATGGTCGTGAACGCGAAGAACAGCAGGGCGATCGCGACGAACATCGAGCCGAAGCCCGGCATGATGTTCTCCAGCGCGGTCTGGACATAGCCCGGGCCTGCGGCGACACCCTGCACGCCGGTGAACATCGGCGCGCCGTTCGGCGCCTGCACGTTGTACTGGCCGGTGATCAGGAGCATGAAGGCGGTGGCCGAGCACACGAACAGGGTGTCGACGTAGACCGAGAAGCCCTGCACCAGGCCCTGCTTGGCCGGGTGGCTGACCTCCGCCGCCGACGACGCGTGCGGGCCGGTGCCCTGGCCGGCTTCGTTGGAGTACACCCCGCGCTTGACGCCCCACTGGATCGCCATGCCGATGATGGCGCCGAACGCCGCGTCCATGCCGAAGGCCGAGCTGAAGATCAGGCTCAGCACGTGCGGCAGCTGGTCGATGTGCAGGGCCACGATGATGCAGGCCACTACCACGTAGCCGAGCGCCATGAAGGGCACCACGTATTCGGCGAAGGTGGCGATGCGCTTGACGCCGCCGAAGATGATGAAGGCCAGCGCGATCGCCAGCACGGCGCCGGTCACCGTGGTATCGACGCCGGCGGCGGTCTTCAGGCTCTCGGCGATCGAGTTGGCCTGCACGCCCGGCAGCAGCACGCCGGTGGCGAGGATGGTCACGAACGCGAACAGCAGCGCGTACCACTTCACGCCCAGGCCCTTCTCGATGTAGAAGGCCGGGCCGCCGCGGAATTCCCTGTTGATCGATTCCTTGTATACCTGGCCCAGGGTCGATTCGACGAAGGCCGAGCTGGCGCCGAGGAAGGCCACCATCCACATCCAGAACACCGCGCCGGGGCCGCCGAAGGTGATGGCGGTGGCGACGCCGGCGATGTTGCCGGTGCCGACGCGGCCGGCCAGGGTCATGGTCAGCGCCTGGAAGGACGAGACGCCCTGGTCGGAGCTTTTCCCGTCCATCATCAGGCGCGTCATCTCGCGCACGTGGCGCAACTGCAGGAAGCGCGAGCGGATGGAAAAATACAGGCCGGCGCCCAGGCACAGCGCGATCAGCGCCGTGCTCCAGACATAGCCGTTGATGGTGTTGACCAACTCATTCATTTACGTGATCCCCGTAGCAAGTCTCGTGTTCGATCATGGCCGGAAACGCTGCCCGGCCGCTTGTGGATTGCAACGATACCCGAAGCCTTGCTTGATTCCTATCGTTATTTTTTGACTTGAAACAGGCGCCCTCGAATAGTGCAGCGCAGCATGGTTTTTCGGGCGCCTTGCCATGGGGGAGGGCGCGGCGGCACGCTTTCAGTGCAGCTTCACCGGCGCCACCGTGGTCCCGTCGCGGACCTCGATGGCGGCGTCGTCGAAACCGGGCGGACCGAAGCGGCCGGCGGCGTCGCGGCTGAAGCCGTAGTTCTCTTTCGGAATGCCGAGGAAATTGCGGTCGAGCTCCTTGTTCTCGTTCTCGTCCTGGTAGGCCAGCACCGCCCAAGTGCCGGGCGGGATGTCCTTCAAGCTGACCACGGTCTCGCCTTCGCGGGCCGGCACCGAGGCGCTGTAGGCGCATTGCTTGAGGAAGCGCTCGCGGTCGCACACGGCGACGTTGACCTTGCCCTTGCCGCCGGCCACATTCGTGACCCTGACTTCGACGGTGGCGGCGGATGCCGGCGTGGGGATGACGTGGGCGGCCAGCAGCAGGGCGCAGGAAAGCGCGGCGCTCAGTACGGCAGGCCGCGAGGTGCATGCTTGGGGCATGGATGTCCTTTCGTTGATGAAGATGATGCTTGTACCGTCGCTGAACCGCGCCCGACGGTGCATGTCAGTCGTGCAAGGCGGCGCCTGTGGTAGGCTCCGGATATTCCGTCCACCGCTTTCGCGCCATGCTGCTCAATGCCCTCATCGTCGTGCTCACCGTCGTACTGATGGAAGTGTTTTCCATCGTCGCGCACAAGTATGTGATGCACGGCTTCGGCTGGGGCTGGCACCGCTCGCACCACGAGCCGCGCAGCGGCTGGTTCGAAAAGAACGACCTCTACGCCGTGGTGTTCGCCGGCGTGGCGATCGCCCTGATCTGGTTCGGCACCGAAGGCGCGTGGCCGCTGCAGTGGATCGGCGCCGGCATGACCGCCTACGGCTTCCTGTATTTCGTCGCCCACGACGGCCTGGTGCACCAGCGCTGGCCCTTCCGCTACACGCCGCGCAGCGGCTACCTCAAGCGCCTGTACCAGGCCCACCGCATGCACCACGCGGTCGAGGGCAAGGACGGCGCCGTGTCCTTCGGTTTCCTGTACGCGCCGCCGGTGCACAAGCTCAAGCAGGCCTTGCATGCGCAGCACGGGGGACGTCCACCGCGCCGCCCGGACGCGGCCACAGCGCCGGATCGCGCGGCCGCGCAGCAGGATCGCGCGCACTGAGGCGCGAGGCCAGGGCCATCGCTCCCCCCTTTGCCAGCAGCCACAGCTTGGTCGCCTTGCCGGTGCCGGCACGCGCGTCCCAGGCGCGTGCGCCGCGCCGCTTCACCTCGATGCCGATCTGCCGATAGACGTTGCGCGCGCTGGCGATCGCCCAGGCCGAGCGCAGGGGCAGGGCGGCGATGCCGTCGCGCGCCGAGTCGTAGTAGGGCTCGGCGTAGTCGACCAGCCTGGCCGCGACCTGCGCCAGCGCCGCGCGGTGGCGCGGCTCGGCCAGCTCGTGCGGCGCAATGCCGGCTTCGCGCAGCCACTGCGCCGGCAGGTAGCAGCGGCCGATGCCGGCATCGGCCACGATGTCGCGCGCGATGTTGGTAAGCTGGAAGGCCAGGCCCAGGTCGCAGGCGCGGTCGAGCACCCGGGGATCGCGTGCGCCCATGATCGACGCCATCATCAGCCCGACCACGCCGGCCACGTGGTAGCAATAGCGCAGGGTGTCGTCGATGGTCTCGTAGCGGGCGCCCTCGACGTCCATCGCGAAGCCGGCCAGGTGGTCGAAGGCGAAGCGCGGGTCGATATGGTGGCGCAGCGCCACTTCCTGGAAGGCGGCAAAGGCGGGATCCTGCATCGGCTCGCCGGCATAGGCGCGGCGCGTCTCGGCTTCGAGCAGCGCCAGCGCGGCGGCGCCATCGTGGGGCGCCGGCGCGGTGGCCTGGAAGCCGAGTTCCTGGCCGTCCACCACGTCGTCGCAGTGGCGGCACCAGGCGTACAGCATCAGCACGCTGCGCCGTGTGGCCGGGTCGAACAGGCGCGCGGCGGCGGCAAAGCTTTTCGACCCGACCTCGATGGTGCGGGTCGCGTGATCCATCAGCGCTTCGCTCATGCCCGCGCCTCCTCCTGGAAGGCGGCGGCTTCGCTCAACATCAGGCCGGCGGTGGCCTTGGCCGAACCGATCACGCCCGGCACGCCGGCGCCCGGATGGGTGCCGGCGCCGACCAGGTACAGGTTGGCCAGCTCGGCGTCGCGGTTGTGCGGGCGGAACCAGGCGCTCTGGGTCAGGATCGGCTCGAGCGAGAAGGCCGAGCCGAGGTGGGCGTTGAGCTGGTCGCGGAAGTCCACCGGGGTGAAGAAGCGGCTGGTGACCAGCTGGCTGCGCAGGCCCGGCATGTAGCGCTGCTCGAGGTAGTCGAGGATGCGGTCGCGGTAGCGTGGGCCCTCCACCGACCAGTCGATCGGCGCATTGCCCAGGTGCGGCACCGGCGCCAGCACGTAGTGGCTGCCGCAGCCGGGCGGGGCCAGCGACGGGTCGGTGACGCAGGGCGCGTGCAGGTAGAGCGAGAAGTCGTCGGCCAGTTGCTGGCCCTGGAAGATGTCCTTGATCAGCGCCCGGTAGCGCGGGCCGAAGCAGACCGTGTGGTGCTGCAGTTGTTCGTGGTGCTTGTCGAGGCCGAAGTAGAGCACGAACAGCGAATTGCTGAAGCGCTTCTTGCGCAGGGACTCGCCTTCGGCCGCGCCGCGCGGGTGCTGGCCCAGCAGCTTGGCATAGGTATGGACCACGTCGGCGTTCGAGGCCACCGCATCGGCCGGGAACAGGCGGCCGTCTTCCAGGCGCACGCCGCTCACGCGATTGCCGGCCGCTTCGATGCGCGCCACCGGGGCGTTGACTTCGATGCGGCCGCCGATGTCCTGGAACAGGCGCACCATGGCGCGCACCAGGGCGCCGGTGCCGCCGCGCGGGAACCACACGCCCCACTGGCGCTCGAGCGCGTGGATCAGGGTATAGATCGAACTGGTGGCGAAGGGATTGCCGCCCACCAGCAGCGAATGGAAAGAAAAAGCCTGGCGCAGCTGCTCGTCCTGGATGAAGCGCGCCACCATGCCGTACACGCTGCGCCAGGCCTGCAGGCGGGCCAGCTGCGGACCGGCCGCGATCATGTCGCGGAACGAGAGGAAGGGCACGGCGCCGAGCTTCAGATAGCCCTCGTCGAACACCGCCTTCGAGTAGGCCAGGAAGCGGCGATAGCCTTCCACGTCCTGCGGGTTACGGGCATGGATCTGGCGGTCGAGCGCGTCCTGGTCGTTGGCGTAGTCGAAGTGGCTGCCGTCCTCCCAGCACAGGCGGTAGAAGGGCGCGACCGGCAGCATCTCGACGTAGTCGGCCATGCGCTTGCCGGCGGCCGCGAACAGTTCTTCGATGCAGGACGGATCGGTGATCACGGTCGGTCCGGCGTCGAACACGAAGCCCTGGTCTTCGTAGACGTAGGCGCGGCCGCCCGGCTTGTCGCGCTTTTCGAGCAGCGTGACCTGCTGGCCGCCGGCCTGCAGCCGGATGGCAAGCGCGAGGCCGCCAAAGCCCGCGCCGATCACCACGGTGTTCTTTTTCTGATTGTGCTGATTGTGCGAATTCATGCTGGTTTCCTGATCTGGTCGGGGTGGATCTTGCATGCCGCCGCCAGGGCTTGCGCCACCGGCACCGGCGGTTTGCCGCTGAGCAGGCGCGCCTTGTCGCCCAGTCGCAGGCGCCCGGCGTAGAAGCGGGCGACCAGGGGCGCCGGCAGGCGGTAGAAGCGTTGCATCACGCGCCAGCGCGCCTCGGGCCGGCCGGCCAGGAACAGCATGCGGTTGAGCAGCCGGAAGAAGCGCTGGCCCTGCCATTCGCGCCGGGCTTCTTCGCGGATCGCGGCGAACAGGCGCGTGGCGTCGAGATCGTCCAGGGCGGCGACGCGCTCGGCCAGGCGCACCGCGTGCGGCAGCGAATAGCCGGTGGTCGGATGGAACAGGCCGGCGCGCAGGCCGCTGCAGGGCTGTCCGTGCAGGTCGTCCCAGAAGGCCTCGAAGTCGCCGGCCAGCACGATCGGCAGCGAGCCCTGTTCTTCGCGCTCCACGTGGACGACCTGCCAGCCGCGCTGTTGCGCATAGGCCGCGATGTTGGCGCGCAGGCGCTCCGGCTCCCAGGCGGCGCTGTCGACGTAATGGGTGTCCTCGACCAGCACCCGGTCGGGCCCGAAGGGCAGCAGGTAGACGAAGCGGTAGCCGCCCTGTTGTTCGACCGTCGCATCCATGATCACCGGGGCCGCCAGGCCGTGCGGGGCCGCCAGGCGCAGCTCCTGGCCCAGGAAGGTCTGGTAGCCGAGCGAGAGGCGGGTGGTGGGCCGCATGCCGCGGCCGTCGACGACGGCGCGGGCGTGAACGGTCTGGCCGTCGGCCAGCACCACCGTGGTCGGCGTCACCGATGCGATCCGCACGCCGGTGAGCAGCGAGGCGCCGAGCGCCGGCTCGATCACGCGCGCGAAGTCGCTCGATGCGATGCTGGCATAGCCGCCCTCCAGCGTGCGCGCCAGCTCGGGGAAGGCGACGTCGTAGCGCGGCCAGCGCTGCGACACCAGCGGCGCGATCCAGGCCCGCTGGCCAGGGCTCAGGTCGCTGTCGTGGAAGGACCAGGTATGCTGGCCGCCGATGTGCTCTTCGCCCTCGAGCAGCAGGATGCGCAGCTCCGGGCGCAGCGCGCGCAGGCGCCAGGCCAGCAGGCCGTTGGCGAGACCGCCGCCGGCCAGCACCAGGTCGTAGTGAAGCGCGGGCTTATCCAAGGTGGGCCATGTCCAGTGTGCTGGCATCGGGGCGGCGGCCCGTCTGCAGCGCCGCCTCGATGAGGTCGGCCGCGCGGCGCGTGCCGCCGGCCTGCGCCAGGCTGGCGGACAGCGCGTCCAGGCGCGCGCCGAAGCCGGGCTCGTCGAGCAAGCGCCGCAGCAGCCGCGCCAGGCCGGCGCTGCCGGTAAAGCGGGCCGATGCCTTCAGACCCAGGCCCGCATGGACCACGCGCGCGGCGGCGCCGGGCTGGTCGAAGGCGATCGGCAGGGCCAGGATCGGCGTGCGCGCGGCGATCGCATCCATGACGGTGTTCGAGCCGGCGTGCGAGACCACCACGTCGGCCCGTTCGAGCACCGCCTGCTGGTCGGCAAAGGCGCACACCCAGGTGGCGCCGGCCTGCGCCAGCACGGCTTCCTGGCGCGCATCCAGCCCGCCGCAGTGCGCGACCAGCAACTGCACATCGAGCGCCCGGCAGGCCTGCGCGATGCGCTTGAACAGGGCCAGGCGTCCGCCCTGCATGGTGCCCAGTGACGCGAACACGAAGGGACGCCCGGCGGCGACTTCGGGCACGAACTGCTGCGCCGCCGCGCCCGCGTGCCGGCCGGTGGGACGCAGCGGCCCCACATGGTGGAAGTGCGGCGGCAGCGCGCGCCGCGGGAAGTCGAAGGCGGCCACGGTCTGGCTGACCTGGACCAGCGGCGACAGGCATTCGTGCAGACCGTCGCGCGCGGGCAGGCCCAGGCGGCGCGCATTGGCCGCGATGGCGCGCCGGTGCGGCGTCATCATCCAGTCGTAGACCCGGGTGCTGCCCTCGTAGATCTTGTGCGCGCGTTCGCGCTCGTGCTCGCCCTCGGGGTAGTCGAAGGGCATCACCGGCAGCGGGATGCCGGGTTCGCGGTTGACCGGCAGCGCGCAGGCGACCGAGACGAAGGGCAGGCCGAGGCTTTCGGCGACCAGTCCGCCCGCCGCTTCCATCTGGTCGGCGATGATGGCGTCGATCCCGAGGGTGTCGATGGCGCGCGGCAGTTCGCGGCACAGCATGTCGGTGCCGGCCGCCATGTCGAGGATGACCCGGCGCAGCCCGAGCGGCCCGCCCGGGTTGGCGGCGCGCTCCAGCGCGGCCGCGAGCGAACCGGGCGGATGGGTGGCGGCGCCGACCGCGTGGAAGCCGAGCTGCGGATCCTTGACATAGGCGGCGGCGTCCGGCCGGTGCACGAAGCTGACGCGGTGGCCGCGGTCGACCAGTTCGCCGGCGAGCGCGCCCAGGGCGCTGTAGTGGCTGTAGAAGGCGGGTGCCACGACCCCGAAATGCGCCATGTGCGTTCCCGGGTCAGTTCACGAGTACTTCGCGGCCGCGCACCTGGTCGGCGGCCGGCGCGGCGGCCGGCGCGGCAGGAGACGCCGCACCCGGCAGCGCGGCCTCGCCGAAGCGCAGGCGCGCACGGCCCTGCGCGAACAGGCCGCCGACGAACAGGCGCGTGACGGCCTGGGCGCCGAGCGCGTCTTCCAGGTGGCGCTGCGCATCGTGCAGGTGCCGCGCCAGGCGGCGCTGCGCCTCGTCGAAACCGAGCGAGGCGAGCAGGGTGGATTTGCCGAGATCCTTGCCGGTGTCCTTGCCGCTCTCGGCCCCGGTGAGCGCGATGTCGGTGCCCGGCAGGTCGAGGAAGTCGTCGCGGATCTGGAAGGCATGGCCGGCCGCCAGCGCGAAGGCGCGCAGCGACTGCGCCACGCGCTCGTCGGCCTGGGCAAGGATGGCGGCCATGTCGACGGCGACGCCGAGCAGCACCCCGGTCTTGAGTTCGTTGGTGGTGGCGATGGCGTCGGGGGTACGCGCGCCGCCGTGCAGGTCCTGGTATTGGCCGCGTACCAGGCCCTGGCTGCCGACGGTTTCGGCCAGGCGCGCCACCAGGCGCGTGCGGGTCACCGGGGGGATGTCGGCGGCGCTCGCCAGCACCCCGAAGGCGCGGCTGAGCAGGGCCACCGAGGCCAGGATGGCGACATCCTCGCCGTACTGCACGTGGATGGCCGGCTTGCCGCGCCGGAGCCGGGCGTTGTCCATGCAGGGCATGTCGTCCAGCATCAGCGAAGCCGCATGCACCATCTCGACCGCGCAGGCCACGTCGGCCAGGGCCGGCGAGGTGCAGCCGAGGTCGCGCGCCACCAGCATCACCAGCAGCGGCCGCATGCGCTTGCCGGCGCTGAGCGCACCGGCACGCATGGCCGCGGCCAGCAAGTCGGCCTGGTCGCCGGAATCGGCCAGCAGGGCGGCCATGCGTTCCTCGATGGCCTCGCGCAAGTCGTCCAGTTGCTGCGCATGCGGTTCCTCGCCCTGCGCCAGGTCAAATCCATTCATGGCCCCATTCAGGGTCCCGTCGAGCCTCGGTGCCGCTGTAGTCATGCGCTAACCCCTTCTGGCCGAGCCGGAAATAGGAAGTTCGAAATGCGGAAATTGCCAGATTTGCTGATAATCATACCGGAAGCAATATTGAGCAATCGTTAATTTTTTCAATCGTGTGCAGTTTTTTTGAGGTGCATGCGTGTGCGTGCCTGCGAAGCACCGCAGCGCCGCAGGGACGTATTAAACTTGAAAACTTGGCCACGTTCGAGCAAGCGGCGAAGGTGAGCGGGACAATGCAGGGACGCGGGACGGCCGGCGAAGGCCGTGCCCGGAAGGGGAACATGCCGGCTGGCCGGCATGCTGATGCGCACGCGGCAGTGGCCGCGCGCGCGGGACGGCTTAGAAGCTGTGGCGCACGCCCACGTTGAACACGCGCGGATCGGCGCCCAGCGCCGTTGCCGGCGGGGCGATGGCCACCGACGAGGAGCTGATGCCGAAGGCGGCGCGGCCATTGTTGCGCAGCTGGGCGTAGGTGGTGTAGATGTTGGTGCGCTTCGACAGTGCGTAGGTATAGGCCAGCGACACGGTGTTGCCCTTGGCGCCGGATTCCAGCTTCTGCTGCTGGAAGTTCAGGAAGAACTTGTTCGGGCCGGTGGTGTAGGCGGCGCCAATGTTGGCGTTCTTGTACTCGTTGTTGGCCCCGGTCTGGTCGGCCACCAGGTAATTGCCCTTGATCTCGAAGGCGCCGAAGCTGTAGCCGGCGCCGAAGGCGTATTCCTTGTCGTCGCCGCTAGCCAGGCGCTCGAGCACATGGTAGCCGCCGCCCAGGTACAGGCCGCCGTTCTTGTATTCCAGCGACACGCCCATCAGGTCGCCCGACGGGTCCACGCTCTTCTCGCCGGTGGCGTAGGCGGCGTTGACGGTGAAGCCGCTCATCGCGTTGCTCTTGTAGTTGACCGAATTGGCCAGGCGGCGGGTCAGGCGGTTGCTGGCGAAGGCCGACAGGTTGCTGCCGTACAGGCCCTGGCCCAGCACGTCGCTGGCCGCGGCGACGGCGGCGATCGGGCTGTATTCGCGGCCCACGGTCAGGGTGCCGAAGTTGCCTTGCAGGCCGACCACGGCGCGGCGGCCGAACAGGTTCGAGTCGGCTGCGCCGGTATCCAGGGCGACGCCGGCTTCGATGTTGAACAGCGCCTTCAGGCCATTGCCCAGGTCTTCGGTGCCGCGGAAACCGATGCGGCTGCTCGACTGGTTGCCCGAATTGATCACGGTGCGGCTGTCTTCACCCGGTGCGCCGGTGTCTTCCACGGCGATTGCTGCATCCATCACACCATAGATCTGGACGTTGGTCTGGGCGTGGGCGAACAGCGGCAGGGCGGACAGCAGCGCGGCTGCCAGGGTTTTGCACTTCATGTAGAGCTCCTTAGGTTTGGACAGGATGTCGAGTTATTCAACACTCGGATCGAAGCGGATAGTACAGAGCGAATATTTCCGCTTAGTGACATCCTGATATGCCAGACAGCCAACGGCGCCCGGGAGGAGAATGCTCGAGGAGAATGCTGAGGGAAATGACACGCGCTGGAAGCTCAGCCGCTGCTCTCTTCCCCGATGACGCGGCCGGCCAGCGGCAGCACGATGTCGATGCTGGTGCCGCTCTCGTCGCTGCCGATGGTGATCTGGCCCTGCATGGCCCAGACCCGCTCGCGCATGCCCACCAGGCCCAGCGATTCCTTCTTTTCCATGTCTTCGCTGCGGATGCCGCGGCCGTCGTCGCGGATGGCGAGCAGCAGCTCGCCGTCGACCCGGTCCAGCGTGAGCAGCACCTGGGTCGCGCCGGCGTGGCGCGCGATGTTGGTCAGGGCTTCCTGCACGATGCGGAAGATGACGGTGCTGGCGGTATCGTCGAGGCGCAGCTCGGCTTCTTCGGCCACCAGGGTGCAGGCGATGCCGTGGCGCTCGGTGAAATCGTCGCGCAGGCCCTGCAGCGCGAAATACAGGCCGCCTTCGTCGAGCGCGCGCGGGCGCAGGTTGGTGGCGATGCGGCGCAGCGAGGCGATCGCCATCAGGAGGTTGGTTTCCATGCCTTCGATCAGGCGCTGGCTCGGCTCGGGCAGCTGGTTGTTGCCCTGTAGTAGGGTCAAGTCCATGCGCAGCGAGGCCAGCAGCTGGCCGAGGTCGTCGTGCAGTTCGCGCGCGATATGGGTGCGTTCTTCTTCGCGGATGGTCTGCAGCGCCGAGGACAGCTGGCGCAGCTGGTCGTGCGAGCGCGCCAGCGTCTGCTGCACCAGGTGGCGCTCGGAGACGTCGCGCAGGATCACGGTACAGACCTCGTGTCCGTCGTGCTCGACGGTGGAGACCGAGCCTTCGATCGGGAACAGCTGGCCGTTGCTGCGGATCCCGGTGACGGCGTAGTCGGTGGCGCGCCGTCCGGCGCGGCCGCCGCCGGCCGGAAAATAGTCGTAGGGCGTGCGGGCGTCGTGCACCGGCGGCTGGATGAAACGCGCCAGCGAGCTCCCCTGCATGGCGTTGACGCTGCTGGCGAACATGTGGGCCGCGGCCGGATTGGCGAACAGGATGACGGCGTGCTCGTCGATGGACAGGATGGCGTCGCTGGCGCTGTGGATGATGCGCCGCCCGTCGAAAGGACGAACGATGCGCTGCACACAGCGCGCACGGCGCAAGGCGGCCGCCGCATGGCCGGCGCAATAGCCGCCCAGGAAGGAGAACACGAGAACCGTGGTGCCCGGAGCACGCCGGCGGGGGCGTCGCTGTGGTGTCATGCGGGAAGCAGCAAAGAGAGGCCAAGGAAAGGCCGGGAGCTCTACATTACGGCGAGGGGGCGGGGCGGGGCTTGATGCGAGACAAGGGGGGCGGAACGGCGGGGG
>NZ_JBFTEF010000007.1:0-317498 GCF_041023745.1 Massilia sp. X63 | reverse complement strand
TCCTTTGCCAGATCGATGCCGATTGTCGTAATCTTCATGATGACGCCCCCCTCGATGTCGTGGTGAGTTGACACTTCCACTTTGGCACATCGATGCCGTTTCGGGAGGGGGCGTCCATCCCATTGCCAAAAAGTAGGAGGCACCGGGTATCATTACCGGATGTCCACCCTGAATTCTCCCTACATCGGCCGGTTCGCCCCGTCCCCGACCGGCCCGCTGCACGCCGGCTCGCTGGTGGCGGCCCTGGCCAGCTACCTCGACGCCAGGGCGCACCACGGCACCTGGCTGGTGCGCATCGAGGACATCGACGAAGGCCGCAGCGTGCCCGGCGCGGCCGAAGGCATCCTGGCGCTGCTCGACACGCTCGGCATGCATGCCGACGGCGAGGTGGTCTGGCAGAGCCGGCGCAAGCAGCTGTACCAGGCGGCCGCGGAGCGCATCGTCGAGCATACCTATCCCTGCGGCTGCAACCGGCGCGAGATCGCCGATTCGCGCCTCGGCGTCGCGCCCGACGGCGCCCCCATCTATCCCGGCACCTGCCGGCATGGCCTGGCCGAGGGGCGCAGCATGCGCAGCCTGCGCCTGCGCGTGCCGGAGCCGGGCTACGACGTGATCGGCTTCACCGACCGCTTCGCGGGCGAGGTAACCCAGCGCCTGCACGCCGAATCGGGCGACTTCGTCCTGAAGCGCGCCGACGGCTTCTGGGCCTACCAGCTGGCGGTGGTCGTGGACGACGCCGAGCAGGGCGTCACCGACGTGGTGCGCGGGGCCGACCTGCTCGACTCGACGCCGCGCCAGATCTTTTTGCAGCGCGTGCTCGGGGTGCCGACGCCGCGCTACCTGCACGTGCCGGTCGTGCGCAACGAGAACGGCGAAAAACTGTCGAAGCAGACCGGTGCGCTGGCCGTGGCGCCGGGCGACGAGACCGCGGCGCTGGAGGCGCTGCTGCAATCGGCGCGCTTCCTCGGCTTGCAGCTGGACCGGCCGGCATCGCTCGAGGCCTTCTGGCGCGCGGCGATACCGGCCTGGAGCCGGCTGCTGGCGGAGCGCCAGGCGGAGATCGCCTGACGGCCTAGCCGGCCGCGCCGGTGGCACCGGCCCGGCGGCGCGACATCAGCGCCAATCCGGCCAGCCCGACGCCCAGCATCCCCCAGGTCGCGGGTTCGGGAATCGGCGCCGCCACCATCCAGCCGCGGATTTCGCCGTTCGGATACTCGCTCGTGTGGATGTTGAGGTAGGCCTGGTTGGCGTTCATCGCATCGAGCAGCGCCGCGCTGGCCGCCGACGCGGTGCCGCCGAACGAGGCCAGGAAGGCCGGCTCATACACGGCGGGGTCGCCGAGGTCGAAGGTGTGCGTGTAGCTGCCCGCGGTGACCATCATGGGGAAGTCCACCAGCGAAATCGCCGGCGGCGCGACGCCCGTGAAGGCTTCCGTCGTGCAGCAGTGGATGTGGGCCACCGTGGTTCCCGCTAGCAGGTCGTCGAAGGGCACTTCGGCCCGCAGCAGCGAACCGTCGATCTCGAGGGTGGCGACGCTGGCCCCGGGCGACCCGTTGGGCGGCGACTCGCTCGGGCCGCTGGACACGGCGCGGTAGATGTCGGCACCCTGGGCCGCAGGTGCGAGGGCCGCTGTGCCAGCAACCAGCGCAAGCGCGGTCAGTACTTTTTTCATGGCAAACCTCCTGATTAGGAAAGAATCCAAACAGCACACCCGGCGGGTGTACTGCTGAAAAAAGTTAGCGCATCAATTCCGGACCGTCCACACCGTACGGGGGATAAAAGTACCTCGGGCACAGGTATAAAAGAAAGGGAGGAGGCGCCGCTTACGGCTTGCGCATGATGGTGATCTGGCCGTCGGCCTCCAGGAAGGCGCACTTCATCTGCGGGCGCGGGCAGTCGTGCTCGCGCAGGGCTTCTTCGAGGTCCGATTCGGACAGGCGGCAATTGCGCACGACCTTGTCGAAGAACACGCCGTCGCGGCCGATCAGCACGGCGGCGCCGTCGACCAGTTTTTCGAAGCGGGCGCTGCGCGAACTCAACAGGGCGACCAGCGAATTGATGGCGACCAGGGTGGCGGCGCCGATCAGGCCGCCGACCAGCGAATCGTCGCCGCCGTTCAGCGAGTTGGAGACGGCTTCGGACAGCAGCATGACGACCAGCAGGTCGAAGGGCGTGAACTGGCCCACCGTGCGGTGGCCGGACAGGCGCACCATGACCAGCAGCAGCAGGTACACGGCCAGCCCGCGTACGATGAATTCCCACCAAGGAAGATCCATGTCGAACATATTCCCTCCGTGTCGAACACCGATGGGATCATTCTAATCAAAACGATAAGTATTTGATTTTCAAGCGTGCGCGACAGGAACTCAGGCAGGCGGCGCGGCCGGGTTGGCGGCTTCCCAGGCGGCCAGCTCGCGCTCGTAGCGCGCGAGGGCTTCTTCGTAGAGGTCGAACACGCAGGGCACGCAGCCGCTGCGGCAGCAGTCTTCCAGTTCGGGCTGCACGGGTGGGACGGGGCGCGCAATCGGCATCTCAGTCCCCGCGCCGTTCGCCGTTCAGGATGTTCTGGATTTCCTCGCGCTCTTTCTTGCTGACGTGGCCGCGCAGGGCGGCCAGCACCAGCTCCTTGCCGGAGCCGGAGAAGGCCTTGTGGATCAGCTCCTTGATGAGGCTGGCCTGGTGGCTGTCCTGCGGCTGGGCCGGGGCGTACACATGGGCGCGCGCGCTTTCGTCGCGGCTCAGCAGGCCCTTGGCGTGCATCATCTGCAGCAGGCGCAACACGTTGGCATAGGGCATGTCGGGCCGCGTCTCGACCGCCGCGGCGTGCACCTGGCGCGCCGTGGCAGGGCCCAGCCGCCACAGCAGGCGCAGCATTTCCAGTTCGGACGGGGTCGGCTTGGCGGGTAGGTCGGGAGTGCTCATGGGGTCTAGAATAAATGATCTAGACCCCTGCGTCGAGCCGCCTCGCGTTCAATCGCGGATGCGGTACTCGCGCAGCTGGAACACCGGTTCGCCGTCTTCGCGCTCGCACACGCCGGTCATGGTCTCGCCCGGGCGCAGCACGTGGGTGAGGCGCGTGCCCTCGGCCTTGCCGGCGCAGGCCGCATGGGCCGCGGCCGGCACCTCAGGAATGGCGGGCGGATCGGGCGGCAGCGGCGGCGCCGGCGGCGCCGGGAGCGCCGGCATGGCCGGCAGGGCCGGCGGCGCGGGCGGGGTGGCGTGCCCGGCGTGGTCGCCCGGGCCCATCGGGGGCGCCGGCGGGGCAGGCGGGGCAGGCGGCGTGGGCGGGACCGGCGGTACCGGAGGCGGCGGGCACTTGCCCTTCACGGTCGAGTCGCACTGGTAGCGCAGGTGGACGCCGGCCTGGGCGCTGCCGGCCACGCAGCCCAGCAGGGCGATGGCGACGATGGCCTTGTTCTTGATGTTCATGGTGGTCTCCTTTGGCGGCGGCCCGCGCGGCAGGATGCGCGGGCCATGTGTGCATCCTGCATGCCAAATGTGGAGAAACCATGGAGCCGCTGCCGCTAGCAGATCGGCTGTCCCCCGCGCAAGGCCTCCGCCGGCGTAGCCGGTAGTGCATCCGATCATGCACCCGATCGTGTCCCCGGCAGTGCGCCAGCTTGCGCGGCCTGGGTGCGCGCCGCCGCGCGCGCTGCCTTGCCCGGCGCCTGGACCGGCGCCCGGCTTTGGCCGACGGGTGCCGGCGCGGCCAGTTCGCGGATCAGTTCAGTCGCTCCATGCGTCCTGCATGGCGTCCGACCAAGGTAGGACAGCGCGCGAGGCGCAGGACGGCGTAGCGCAAAGAGATTGATGGAACCTTGCGCGCATGACGATGTCGGCTTGCACCCGGGCAGGCGTGTCTGCGGGCGCGTCAGATGTCGTAGCGGTAGCCGAGGCCGTAGATCGACCGGATCGCTTCCAGTCCCGGCGCGGCCAGCGCGATCTTGCGCCGCAGGTTCTTGATGTGGCTGTCCACGGCGCGGTCGGTGGCGTCCAGGCTGTCGGCGCGCGCGCAATCGAGCAGCTGGGCGCGCGAGAACACCTGGCCGGGACGGCGCGCCAGCGCGGCCAGGATCGCGAATTCGCTCGGCGTCAGGTCGAGCGGGCGGCCGTGGAGCGTGGCGCGCCGGGCCGCCTCGTCGAGCGCCAGCACCGGCGCCGGCTGCGGTGCGCCGCCGCCGGCGCGGCGCAGGATGGCCTTGATGCGGGCCATCAGTTCGCGCGGGCTGAAGGGCTTGCACAGGTAGTCGTCGGCGCCCGCTTCCAGGCCGAGCAGGCGGTCGATCTCCTCGACCCGCGCGGTCACCATGATTACCGGCAGCGTGCTGTCCGGCGTGCCGCCGGCGCGCAGCGCCCGGCACAGCGCCAGGCCGTCGAGCCCGGGCAGCATCAGGTCGAGCACGACCAGGGCCGGCGGCGCGGCGCGGATCGCGGCCAGGGCCTCGGCGCCGTCGCCGAACAGCGCGGGCCGGTAGCCGGCCGCGCGCGCGTAGTCGGCCACCAGCGCGGCCAGTTCCGGCTCGTCTTCCACGATCATGATGGTCTGGCTCATGCGCGCTCTCCGGCGGCGCCCGGCGCCAGCGGCAGGGACAGGGTCACGCGCAGGCCGCCGAGCGGCGCATGGGCGAAGGCCAGGGCGCCGCCTTGCGCTTCGAGTAGGCGGCGGCACAGCGCCAGGCCGAGTCCGGCCCCGCCGTGGGCGCGGCTGCGCGAGGCATCGACGCGGTAGAAGCGCTCGCCCAGGCGCGCCAGCGCCGCGTCCGGCACGCCGGGCGCGCTGTCGTCGATGACCAGCTGCAGCAGGCCGCCGCCGGCCTGCGCGTGCAGGGCAATCCGCCCGCCCGGCGCGGTGTAGCGCAGGCTGTTCTCGAACAGGTTGTCGAGCACCTGGCGCAGGCGGTCGGGATCGGCCAGCACGCGGCTGTGCGGCGGGGCCGTCCCGAGCGCGAGCGCCAGCCCGGCCGCCTGCAGGCGCGCGCCGAAGCCCTGCGCATGCGCGACCGCGAACTGCCACAGGTCGAGCGGCGCCGGCTTGCAGTCGAGCGCGCCGACGTCGGCGCGCGCCAGCGCATACAGTTCGTCGATCAGCTTGTTCAGGGCCAGCACCTGGCGCAGCATGGCCGCGACCGTCTCGGGCGTGGCGCTGCGCACGCCGTCCTGCAGCGCCTCCAGCTGGGCGCGCAGCACGGCCAGCGGGGTGCGCAGTTCGTGCGAGGTGTCGGCCACCCACTGGCGGCGCGCGCCTTCGGCGCTTTCCAGCTGCTGCGCCAGCGCGTTGAAGTGGCGCGCCAGCTCGCCCAGTTCGTCGCTGCGCGCCTCCGGCAGGCGCACCGCATAGCGGCCGCCGGCGAGGGCGCCGGCGCCTTCGGCCAGCTGGCGGATCGGCTGGCGGAAGTGGCGCGCCAGCAGCACGGCGGCCAGCGCGCTGAACGCCACCGCGGCAGCCACGATCAGCCACAGGCTGCTGCGCAAGCCGTCGAGGAAGGCCAGGGCCATGGCGTCGCTCGGCCCGTGGCTGCGCGCCACCGTCAGGTAGCCGACGCTGCGGCCGTCCACTTCGATCGGACGGCGCGCCGGCGGCAGCGCGCCCGGCTCCCGCAGCGGGCGGCCGGCCAGGTAGTTGCCCTTGGCGTCGAGCAGGGTGATGCGGCGGTGCAGGTCGTAGCTGACGCCCTCGGCGGGCGCGGCGTCCAGGCGCGGCGGCGGCAGCGGCAAGGCCGGCGGCGCCGGTGGCGCGGGAGGTGCGGGAGGTGCCGGAGGTGCCGGCGGGGCCGGCGCCGCCCCGGGGGCTGAGGCAGGGACGGCCGCCGCCGTGACGCGTAGCGGTGCTGCCGGCGTGGCCGGCGCCACGGCCGGCGGCGGCGCCGGTACTGGCGGCGCGTCCGGCACCGCCAGCGTGCGCCGCCGGCGCTCGTCCTGCAAGCGCAGCAGCTCCTGGGCGATCCAGCCGCGGCCCTCCTCGCCGGCGGGCAGGAACTGCCAGCCTCCGTGTGCCCGGTAGCGCGCCGCCAGCGCGCCCGACAGCTCGTCGAGGCGGTCGAGTTCGATGCCCACGGCGTAGTCGCCGAAACCGGCCAGCACGTTCTGGCGCAGCAGGTAAACGGCGCCGACCGCCACCGCGAGGATGGCGAGCAGGACCGAGAAAAACAGCCGGTGGCCGATGGAAAATTTCACAATGTCGAGTCAGTGCAGGACTACAGGGAAGAAGTCATTCCGTTCTATGGGCAGCATGCAAACAGCGATCCTATTCTAGTGATGGCAAAAACACAAAATATTAATTAGTCAATTTCTCCGCGTGTGACAGACAAGCCGCCGGACGGCGCAAGATGGAATCCTACAAGACCATTGCCGTGTTTGGGTGGTCCATCGGACCCGGCGAAGCTAGGATGACCCTGTCTCAGCCACTTCCGGCTGGTCCTTTAGAAATGTATAGGAGGCAACTATGGCATCGAACAACCAAGGCGGCAACAAGGGCGGCGGCAACAAGCAGAGCGGCGACACCAGCAACCGCGGTTTCGCATCGATGGATCCGCAGAAGCAGCGTGAAATCGCTTCGGAAGGCGGCCGTGCAGCCCACGCATCGGGCAATGCCCATGAATTCACCTCGGAAGAAGCTCGCCGTGCCGGCTCGATGAGCCACGGCGGCGGTGGCGGCGGCAGCCAGCAAAGCGGCGGCGGTGGCGGCCAGCAGAGCGGCCGTGGCGGCAACCAGGGTAGCAGCAACCAGGGCGGCAATCAGGCCAGCCGTGGCACCCAGGGCGGCTCGCCGGAGCAGCACGCACGTGCCGGTTCGCAGAGTCACAAGAACGACAAGTAAGTCAAACGTCGTTCGTCAGGTGGGCGGCTGCGCCGCCCACCTGACCTAATACACATCCCTGCGGTAGCGGCCCTCGGCCGCGAGCGCCTCCAGCCTGTCCGCTCCCAGCACTTCCATCAGCGCCGCGTGTACCCCGCCGGCCATGCCCTGCAGGCTGCCGCACACGTAGATCGCTGCTCCCTTCCCGACCCAGTCGCGCAGCGCCGCGGCTTGTTCGCGAACCAGATGCTGCACATAGCGCGGCGTTGCCCCATCGCGCGAAAACGCCAGGTCGAGCCGGGCCAGGCTGCCTGCCGC
Organism: Massilia sp. X63; assembly: GCF_041023745.1. Classification (NCBI taxonomy): domain Bacteria; kingdom Pseudomonadati; phylum Pseudomonadota; class Betaproteobacteria; order Burkholderiales; family Oxalobacteraceae; genus Massilia; species Massilia sp. X63. The sequence continues at coordinate 310,384 of NZ_JBFTEF010000007.1, read as the reverse complement.
CAGCCATCCCTGCAGCTCGTCGCGGCACAGGAAGTCGTGGGCGGCCTTGCGTTCGCCGAACAGCAGCCAGTTGTCGCCATGGCCCGCCGCGATGCGCGCCTTGAGCAGCGCGCGCAGGCCGGCCAGGCCGCTGCCGTTGCCGATCGCGATCAGCGGACGCGCGGCATTGCCGTTCAGGCGGAAGCGCCCGTGCGCGCGCACCCGCAGCCGGACCGTGTCGTGCGCGCCCGCCGTCTCGCACAGCCAGCCCGAGGCCGCGCCCAGGCTGCCGTCCTCGCGCCGCTGCAGGCGCACCATCAGTTCCAGCCGGCCTTCGCCGGGCAGCGAGGCGATCGAGTATTCGCGCGGATGCTCCGGGTCGGCCGGGGCGCTGAGCTGCGCCAGGTCGCCCGCTTCCCAGGCCGGCAGCGCGCCGTCCAGCGGAGCCAGGGCGATGCGGTAGAGCGGCGCGCCGGTGCTGCCCGGGTTGGCAAGCACGCGCTCGACGATGCGCCAGTCGCCGTAGCCGGGCGCTTCCCAATCGGGCGCGTCGCTGGTGCCGGCCAGGCGGCCGATATGGTGCTGCCATTCGGCCAGCGCAGCTGGGTTGCCGCGGTCGACGTCGATGCGCTCGAACAGGGCTGTGGCGCCGCGCGCCGCCAGCCAGCCGTCCAGGGCGCGGCCGAAGCCGCAATAATTCGTGTAGCTGCTGTCGCCCAGCGCCAGCACGGCGTAGTGCAGGTGCGACAGGTCGGGCGCGCTGCCCATGGTCGCGCCGGCGAAGCGCGCCGCCGTGTCGGGCGCGTCGCCTTCGCCGTAGGTGCTGGCGATGAACAGGACCCGGCCGGCGCGCGCAAGCGCGTCCGCGGGCAGGTCGGACATGCACACGGCGCGCGCCGCCAGCCCGCCGGTGCGCAGCGTGGCGGCGGTCTGGCCGGCCAGGTATTCGGCGCTGCCGGTCTGGCTGGCATGCACCACCAGCCAGTCGGCCGCGCCCGCGTCCGGCGTGCCGCGCGCGGCGCGCGCGCGCCAGACGGCCAGGCACATCGTCAGCCAGGCGCCGGACAGGGCCAGGGCGCTGCCCCAGCGTACGGGGTCGATCGTCATGCTCATTGCCGCGCTCTCATTGCAGTAGTTCCTGCCAGGCGGCGCTGGTGTGTTCGCGCAGCCCGCCCGGGTGGCGGACCAGGTAGCGCGCCGCGATGCCGCGCCGGTCGGCAAACGCCAGCCCGTCCGCCACGCCCATGACCGTGAGCGCGGTGGACAGCGCATCGGCCGTCATGCAGGCGCCCGCCAGCACGGTGCAGGAGGCGACGCCGTTGGCGATCGGCTGGCCGCTGCGCGGGTCGAGCGTGTGCGAGGCGCGCCGCCGCTCATGGTGAAAATAGCTGCGGTAGTCGCCGGAAGTGGCAATCGCCAGGCCGTGCAGGGCTACCACCGCCTGCGGGCCGCAGCCGGCGTCCGGCACCCCTTCGATCTCGACCCACCACGGCTCGCCGTCCGGCTTCATGCCGGCGCCGCGCAGCTCGCCGCCGACTTCCACCAGATAGTGGCGGATGCCGTGGCGCTCCAGGCACAGGGCCAGGCGGTCCACCCCATACCCCTTGGCGATCGCGGAAAAGTCGAGCACGGCGCCGCCCGGCTGCAGCAGGCGCCGGCCGGCCCGATCGAGCTGCGGGGTGCTGTCGGCGCGCCGCGCCAGCGCCTCGGCAACGGCCGCGGCGCCGGGCGCCCGGAAGCCGGGCGCGTCGTGACGCCGGTGCGGGCCGAAACCCCACAGCCCGACCAGTTCGCCGGCGGCCGGGTCGTAGGCGCCGGCCGTGTCGGCATGGACCTGCAGCGCGAAGTCGGCCACCTCGAAGAACTGCGGCGGCAGCGCATGCCAGCCTGGGCCCGGCGCCCGGTTGTAGCGCGAGAGCAGGGAAGCCTCGTCCCAGTGGCTCATCTGGGCGACGATCTGGCCCAGCTCGCGCTGCAGGGCGGCGTCCAGGTCGGCGCCCAGGCCGGGCGGGACCAGCATCCGCGCCGACCAGCCCGTGCCCATCGAGCGCCCCGCCGCCTCGCGCAGGACGCTTCCCGCGGGCGGCAGCGCCAGGTCGATGGCGAGGGGAACCAGGACGGCGCGCACCGCTCGCTTACTCCGGCAGGATCTCGAAGGTGGCCGAATAGGCGTAGCGGCGCGAACCCGGCGCCCCCGGGCCCTTGGGCTGCTCGACCGGATACTTGGCGCTCATCCAGTAGCGGTTCGCGGCCGGCAGGGTGAAGCTGGCTTCGCCCTTGGCGTCGGTGCTCAGGCGGATCTCGTTGATGGTGCCGCGGAACTTGACGCCGGCCGGCACCAGGCTGAAGGGGAAGTTGGCCAGCGGCTTGCCGTCGAGCTGGAAGCGGAACTTCGCGGTCTCGCCCGCGCGCAGGTCGTTCGGGTGGGTGACCGGGACCAGCTCCAGGCCTTCGCCGCTCGGCTTCAAGGCGCCGGTGCTCAGCTTGTTGGCCGAGACGAAGGTTTCCATGCGGGTGTGGGTGGTCGATTTCTGCACGTCGGTGGCGCCGGCCGGGATCTCCTTGGCCACGCTGGGTTCAGGACCGCGGAAGCGCTTTTCTTCGCCGTTCAGCTTGTAGCTGCCCATCACGTTGTTGGACACCATCGCGATGCGGTAGGTGCCGTCCTGCGGCAGGCGCAGGTCAAGGGTGCTGCGCAGCTTCCCCAGCACGGCGCCGGTGGCGGCGCTGGTGGCGCCGCTCGGGTCGGTGACGGTCACGCCGTCCATGCGCAGCGGCACGTGGTCGAACTCGAACAGGCCTTCCGAGACGGCGCCGTCGATGGTGACCCAGGCTTCTTCCTTCTCGACGAAGCCGGTGGAGGGCAGCATCCAGCCGCGGTGGGCGCTGGCGCCGAAGGACAGGCCGGCCAGGGCCAGCGACAGGATGGTCTTCTTGACGAGATGGTGCATCGTGGTCTCCGGTTAGCGTTACTGGATGGTGATTGATACGGCGCCGAGTTCTTCCTTGCCGCTGGCATTCGCCGCCAGCTTGCCCTTGGCGGGCAGCGTGAAGGGCACCCGCACCAGTTCGCGGCCGCCGGCCTCGCGCGCGGCCTCCACCACCAGCTTGTACTCGCCGGCCGGCAGCTTGCTGGTGGCGCCGGCGAAATTCATGGTGTGGGTGCCGGCCGCCTTGGTGGCGCCGCTCACACCGTCCATCGGCAGCTGGACGTCGCGCCCGGCTTTTCTCCACCAGGTGCGCAGGTCCTTGACCCACTTCTCGCCGGCATTGTCCTTTTTCTTGACGTCGTACAGCACGGCCAGATTGGAAGCGATCGACCCGTCGCCCTTCTCGATCCAGATCGCCACGTAGGGCTTGTGGTACTCCGCCACCTGCAGCTGCGGCAGTTCGAACTTCACGGACAGGTCGGCAGCCACGGCCCAGCCGGAGACGAAGGGCAGGGTGAGCGCCAGCGAGTGAGACAGTTTCATTAGGTTGCCTTATATATAGTAGGGTAACTAGAAGATCAGCTTGTGAATTAGTGGACGAACAGCAGCGCAATCACGGCCGGCAGCACGATCCCGAAGCCGACCACCGGCCAGGTCGAGGGGCGCTTGGCGGCGTGCGATTTCAGGATCAGGAAGCCGGTGACGCAGAACACCACGCAGGCGATCGCGAACAGGTCGATGAACCAGCTCCAGACGGCGCCGGTGTTGCGGCCCTTGTGCATGTCGTTGAGCCAGGAGATCCAGCCGCGCGAGGTGGCCTCGTATTCGGCCGAGCCGTCGGCGGCGATGCGCAGCCAGGCGTCGCCGCCGGGGCGCGGCAGGGCGATGTAGGCGTCTTCTTCGCTCCACTCGGCGCGCTTGCCGCGCACGTCAACCGGGAAGGCGGCGTTGGCCCAGTCCGCGATCTCGCTGGGCAGCGGCAGCTCGGCGTCGGCATGGCCGGCGGCGTAGGTTTCCAGCTGGGCGCGCAGCGGCTCGGGCAGGCCGGCCTTCAGGCGCGTGACCTCGGGCTTGGCTTCGATCTGGGCCGCGTGGTTGAGGGTGAATCCGGTAAAGCTGAACAGCAGCATGGCCATCAGGCAGATGGCCGAACTGATCCAGTGCCACTGGTGCAATTGCCTGAGATAGAGGGCGCGGCCTGCACCCGGGAGGGCGGCCGTTTGCGGGGTGGTGGTCGGTCCGGTTGAGTTCATCATCAAATGATAACGATTATCATTTACGTGGTCAACGGCAGGGTGTGATTTTTACAGCACTTTACAAATAGAAATAAAACATTTCGCGCCGAGGTTCTGCCTTGCGCTAGCGCATGCGTTACAATGTTGTGCGCTAAAAGGCAGAATACTTGCCTTAGGTCATGTATTTGCAATTCAGAATTTCGTCCTTCCCCCACAACTTGATGTAGTAAGTGCGATCCGCTAACCGGTCAGGCCGTGTCGCGGAAGGTTAGACTAACCCGCCCCATACTCGCGAAGCGCGAAGAAAGGTGAGCAAGAATGATGCAGCAACAGAATGCGAACTCGTACCTGTTCGGCGGTAATGCGCCGTACGTGGAAGAGTTGTACGAAGCGTACCTGAACAATCCGGGCTCGGTCCCGGAAAACTGGCGCGCCTACTTTGACCAGATGCAGCACGTGCCTGCCGTGGACGGCTCCAGCCGCCCGGACGTGGTCCACTCGTCGGTCGTCGCCTCGTTCGCGGAACGCGCGAAGCAGGGCCCGATCCGCACCGTCAGCGCCTCGTCGGACCCGGAAATGGGCCGCAAGCGCGTGGCCGTCACCCAACTGATCGCCGCCTACCGCTACCTCGGCTCGCGCTGGGCCAACCTCGACCCGCTGCAGCGCCAGGAACGTCCGCCGCTGCCGGAACTCGATCCGAGCTTCTACGGCTTTACCGAAGCGGACCTCGACACCGTCTTCAACATCAGCAACACCTATTTCGGGAAAGAGACCGCGCCGCTGCGCGACATCCTGAACATGCTGCGCGACACCTACTGCCGTTCGATCGGCGCTGAGTTCATGTACATCAGCGACCCGACCGAGAAGCGCTGGCTGCAGGAACGCCTGGAATCGATCCGCTCGACCCCGACCTTCTCGGGCGACAAGAAAAAGCACATCCTCGAGCGCCTGACCGCGGCCGAAGGCCTGGAACGCTACCTCCACACCAAGTACGTCGGCGCCAAGCGCTTCTCGCTGGAAGGCGGCGAATCCTTCATCGCCTCGATCGACGAAGTCATCCAGCGCGCCGGTGAAAAGGGCGTGCAGGAAATCGTCATCGGCATGGCCCACCGCGGCCGCCTGAACGTGCTGGTCAACACCCTGGGCAAGAGCCCGGCCGACCTGTTCGAAGAATTCGAAGGCAAGCACGCCGACGACCTGCCGGCGGGCGACGTCAAATACCACCAGGGCTTCTCGAGCGACATCTCGACCCCGGGCGGCCCGGTCCACCTGTCGCTGGCCTTCAACCCGTCGCACCTCGAGATCGTCAACCCGGTCGTCGAAGGTTCGGTCAAGGCGCGCATGGACCGCCGCGGCGACCGCAAGGGCAAGGAAGTGCTGCCGATCCTGGTGCACGGCGACGCAGCGTTTGCCGGCCAGGGCGTGGTCATGGAAACCCTGAACCTGGCCCAGACCCGCGGCTACGGCACCGGCGGCACCGTCCACATCGTCATCAACAACCAGATCGGCTTCACCACCTCGGACCCGCGCGACGCCCGTTCGACCATCTACTGCTCGGACGTCGTCAAGATGATCGAAGCACCGGTGCTGCACGTGAACGCCGACGATCCGGAAGCGGTCGTGCTGGCCTCGCAGATCGCGATGGACTACCGCACCGAGTTCGGCAAGGACGTGGTGGTCGACATCGTCTGCTACCGCAAGCTGGGCCACAACGAGCAGGACACCCCGGCCCTGACCCAGCCGCTGATGTACAAGAAAATCGCCAAGCACCCGGGCACCCGCAAGCTGTACGCGGAGAAGCTGTCTGCCCAGGGTACCGTGGTGCCGGAAACCGGCGACCAGCTGGTCGCCGAGTACCGCGCCGCGATGGACGCCGGCAAGCACACCGTCGATCCGGTGCTGACCAACTTCAAGGGCAAGTACGCCGTCGACTGGGCGCCGTTCCTGAACAAGAAGTGGACCGACGCCTGCGACACCTCGGTGCCGCTGACCGAACTGAAACGCCTGGCCGAACGCATCACCAAGGTGCCGGAAGGCTTCAAGCCGCACTCGCTGGTCGAGAAGGTCCTGAACGACCGCGCCACCATGGGCCGCGGCGAGATGAACCTCGACTGGGGCATGGGCGAGCACCTGGCCTTCGCCTCGCTGCTGTCCTCGGGCTACGCGGTGCGCCTGTCGGGCCAGGACGCCGGCCGCGGCACCTTCGTGCACCGCCACGCCGTGCTGCACGACCAGAACCGCGAGCGCTGGGACCAGGGCATCTACCTGCCGCTGGCCAACGTCTCGGACAACCAGGCCAATTTCACCGTGATCGACTCGGTGCTGTCGGAAGAAGCGGTGCTCGGCTTCGAGTACGGCTACTCGACCGCCGAACCGAACACGCTCACCATCTGGGAAGCCCAGTTCGGTGACTTCGTCAACGGCGCCCAGGTCGTCATCGACCAGTTCATCGCCTCGGGCGAAGTGAAGTGGGGCCGCGCCTCGGGCCTGACCATGATGCTGCCGCACGGCTACGAAGGCCAGGGTCCGGAGCACTCGTCGGCACGCATCGAGCGCTTCCTGCAGCTGTGCGCCGACAACAACATGCAAGTGGTGCAGCCGACCACGGCCGCCCAGATCTTCCACCTGCTGCGCCGCCAGATGGTGCGCCAGTTCCGCAAGCCGCTGGTGATCTTCACGCCGAAGTCGCTGCTGCGTAACAAGGACGCCGGCTCGCCGCTGACCGACCTGGCCAAGGGCGGTTTCCAGACCGTGATCGGCGAAGTCGACGAGAAGATCGAAGCCTCGAAGGTCAAGCGCGTGCAGGTCTGCTCGGGCAAGGTCTACTACGACCTGGTCAACGCGCGCAAGACCCGCGGCGTGAGCGATGTGGCGATCATCCGTATCGAACAGATGTACCCGTTCCCGCACAAGTCGCTCGCGCAAGAACTGAAGAAGTTCCCGAACGCGCAAGAGGTGGTGTGGGTGCAGGACGAGCCGCAGAACCAGGGTCCGTGGTTCCAGATCCAGCACAACATCTTCGAAAACATGGAAGCTGGCCAGCGCCTGGCGTATGCAGGTCGCGCGGCTTCGGCCTCGCCTGCGGTCGGTTACGCCGACAAGCACGTGGCGCAGCAGAAGGAACTGCTGGAAACCGCGTTCTCGAAGCTGAAGGGCTTCATCCTGACCAAGTAAGAAGAAAAACACCACTGCCCCCGTGTGCTGCGCACCGGGGGCCTTTGCATACAGAATACATAAACGGAGCTACATCAAAATGGCACAAATCGAAGTCAAGGTACCCCAACTGTCGGAATCGGTTGCTGAAGCAACCCTCCTGTCCTGGCACAAGAAAGTCGGCGAGAAGGTCTCGCGCGACGAGAACATGATCGACATCGAGACCGACAAGGTGGTCCTGGAACTGCCGGCCCCGAGCGAAGGCGTGATCGTCCAGCTGCTCAAGGCCGACGGCGCGACCGTCGTGGCCGGCGAAGTCATCGCCATCATCGATACCGAAGCTTCGGCACAGACCAGCCCGCTGGAAGTGAAGCCGATCCCGTCGGCCGCTCCGAACGCACCGATCGCCGCTCCGGCTGCCGCCGGCCCGGCCGCAGGGGCGGGCGGCGCCAAGGGCGACGTCGCCATGCCGGCCGCCGCCAAGATCCTGGCCGACAACAACATGAGCGCAGCGGATGCCACCGGCACCGGCCGCGACGGCCGCGTGACCAAGGGCGATGCCCTGGCCGCCGTTGCCAACAAGCCGGCCGCCGCTGCGGCCCCGGCCCCGGCCGCCAAGCCGGCCCTGCAGCAAGTGGCCGCGCCGAGCGTCAACCTGGGCGACCGTCCGGAAGAGCGCGTGCCGATGAGCCGCCTGCGCGCCCGTATCGCCGAGCGCCTGCTGCAGTCGCAGTCGACCAACGCCATCCTGACCACCTTCAACGAGGTGAACATGGCGCCGGTCATGGACCTGCGCGCCAAGTACAAGGACAAGTTCGAGAAGGAACACGGCGTCAAGCTGGGCTTCATGTCCTTCTTCGTCAAGGCCGCCGTCGCCGCCCTGAAGAAGTACCCGATCCTGAACGCTTCGGTCGACGGTAACGACATCGTCTACCACGGCTACTTCGACATCGGTATCGCCGTCGGTTCGCCGCGCGGCCTGGTGGTGCCGATCCTGCGCAACGCCGACCAGATGTCGATCGCCGAGATCGAGAAGAAGATCGGCGAATTCGGCGCCAAGGCCAAGGAAGGCAAGCTGACCCTGGAAGACCTGACCGGCGGTACCTTCTCGATCTCGAACGGCGGCACCTTCGGCTCGATGCTGTCGACCCCGATCATCAACCCGCCGCAGTCGGCGATCCTGGGCGTGCACGCCACCAAGGACCGCGCCGTCGTGGAAAACGGCCAGATCGTGATCCGCCCGATGAACTACCTGGCGATGTCCTACGACCACCGCATCATCGACGGCCGCGAAGCCGTGCTGGGCCTGGTGGCCATGAAGGACGCACTGGAAGATCCGGCCCGCCTGCTGCTCGACCTGTAATCGGCAGCGTGTAGTGCAGCGCGGACATGCGGCCCCCGGCCCATGTCCGCTGACACAGCAGTGACCGCGAGAGAGGACCGCCATGATCTCCGATGAAATTCGGCGTTTACACGAGTTGCACCAGGCCGGCGCGCTGAGCGACGCCGAATTCGAGCAGGCCAAGGCGAAGGTGCTGGCGGCCGAGCGCGTCAGCCTCGAGAAGAACCGCGGCGACGCCGGCGGCGCCGGTGGGACTGGCGCCCCGGGTGGCGGCTTCGAGGCGCAGTTGCGCAGCCTGCGCCGCTTGCGCGGCGACCGCTGGCTCGGCGGCGTCTGCTCCGGCCTCGGTCTCACCTTCGGCATGGAAGCCTGGGTCTGGCGCCTGATTTTCGCCCTCCTGACCCTGGTGACCTCGGGCCTCGGTGCGGTGGTCTATCTGCTGTTGTGGATCTTTGTCCCAGAAGAATAAATAAGGAAGCTATTCATGAGTAACGAGAAACAATTCGACGTCGTCGTGATCGGCGGCGGTCCTGGCGGCTACATCGCTGCCATCCGTGCAGCGCAGCTGGGCTTCAAGACCGCCTGCATCGACGAGTGGAGCAACGCGGCCGGCAAGCCAGCCCCGGGCGGCACCTGCACCAACGTCGGCTGCATCCCGTCGAAGGCGCTGCTGCAGTCGTCGGAGCACTTCGAGCACGCCGGCCACGCCTTTGCCGACCACGGCATCAAGGTCGGCGGCCTGGAGCTCGACCTGCCGACCATGCTCAAGCGTAAGGACACCATCGTCAAGCAGAACAACGACGGCATCCTGTTCCTGTTCAAGAAGAACAAGGTGAGCTTCTTCCACGGCCGCGGCGCATTCGCCGGCAAGGCCGAGGGTGGCTACACCATCAACGTGACCGGCCCGACCACCGAGACGCTGACCGCCAAGAACGTGGTCGTCGCCACCGGTTCGAACGCACGCCAGCTGCCGGGCGCGGAATTCGACGAGAAGCTGATCCTGTCGAACACCGGCGCACTGGCCATCGATGCGGTCCCGGGCAAGCTGGGCGTGATCGGCGCCGGCGTCATCGGCCTGGAAATGGGTTCGGTGTGGCGCCGCGTCGGCGCCGACGTCACCGTGCTGGAAGGCCTGCCGACCTTCCTGGGCGCCGTGGACGAGCAGATCGCCAAGGAAGCGCACAAGCTGTTCACCAAGCAGGGCCTGACGATCAACCTGGGCTGCAAGATCGGCAAGATCACCAAGGGCGCCAACGACGTCACCGTCGAATACGCGGACAGCACCGGCGCCGAGCAGAAGGCCACCTTCGACCGCCTGATCATCTCGATCGGCCGCGTGCCGAACACCACCGGCCTGGGCGGCGAGACCGTCGGCCTGCAGCTGGACGAGCGCGGCTTCGTGGTCGTGGACGACGAATGCCGCACCAGCCTGCCGGGCGTGTGGGCGGTCGGCGACGTGGTGCGCGGCCCGATGCTGGCGCACAAGGCGGAAGAAGAGGGCGTCGCGGTTGCCGAGCGCATCGCCGGCCAGCACGGGCACGTCAACTTCAACACCATCCCGTGGGTCATCTACACCTCGCCGGAAATCGCCTGGGTCGGCAAGACCGAGCAGCAGCTGAAGGCCGAAGGCGTGGCCTACAAGGCCGGCACCTTCCCGTTCATGGCCAACGGCCGTGCGCGCGCGCTGGGCGATACCTCGGGCATGGTGAAGTTCCTGGCCGATGCCACGACCGACGAAATCCTGGGCGTGCACATCGTCGGCCCGGTCGCGTCGGAGCTGATCTCGGAAGCCGTGGTCGCGATGGAGTTCAAGGCCTCGTCGGAAGACATCGCCCGCATTTGCCACGCGCACCCGTCGCTGTCGGAAGCCGTCAAGGAAGCCGCGCTGGCGGTGGACAAGCGGTCGCTGAACTTCTAAGCAGCACCCGACATCCGCCGTCGTCGACGGCGGACTTGTCTCCCGTAGGGTGGGCGGGTTCCCCGCCCACGCGTTCAAACGTCGTATGCAAGCCACGCAGCGGGCCTGGATACCTGATTCGAACGCGTGGGCGGGAGACCCGCCCACCCTACGTTTAACACCGAGCATTCCATGAACGTCCAAGAGTATTACCAGCACGCGCTGGCCGAGCGCGGCTTCAAATCCGACCCTGCCCAGCAGGCCGCGGTCGACCGCCTGCAGCAGGCGTACGACGACTGGGTCCGGTACAAGGCCCAGCGGTCGTCCGCTTTCAAGCGCCTCATCAACCGCCCGGACGTGCCGAAGGGCCTCTACATGTGGGGCGGGGTAGGGCGCGGCAAGTCCTTCCTGATGGACTCCTTCTATTCGGTAGTGCCGGTGGTGCGCAAGACGCGCCTGCATTTCCACGAATTCATGCGCGCCGTGCACGGCCAACTGGACGAGCTCAAGGGCGTGGCCGATCCGCTCGACGAAGTCGCCAAGCGCATCGCCAGGAAATACCGCCTGATCTGCTTCGACGAGTTCCACGTCTCGGACATCGCGGACGCGATGATCCTGTATAACCTGCTCAGGGCCCTGTTCGACAACGGCGTGAGCTTCGTGATGACCTCGAACTACGAGCCGTCCACGCTCTACCCGGACGGGCTGCACCGCGACCGCATGCTGCCGACCATCGCCCTGCTGAAGGAAAAGCTCGATATCCTGAACGTCGACGCCGGCAACGACTACCGCAAGCGCGCGCTCGAGCAGGTAGAGGCCTACTACACGCCGCTCAACGCCGCCTCGGACCACATGCTGCGCGACGCCTATGCCAAGGTGGCCGACACCGCCGACGAAAGCCCGATCGTCCATATCGAGAACCGCGAGATCCGCGCGCTGCGCCGCGCCGGCGGCGTGATCTGGTTCGATTTCGCCACCCTGTGCGGCGGGCCGCGTTCGCAGAACGACTACCTGGAACTGGCCTCGCGCTTCCATACCGTGATCCTGTCCGGCATCCCGGCCATGTCGGCGGGGCAGTCGTCGGAGGCGCGCCGCTTCACCTGGCTGGTGGATGTGTTCTACGACCACAAGGTCAAGCTGATCATGTCGGCGGCGGTCGAGCCCGAGGAGCTGTACACCCAGGGTATGCTGGCGAACGAATTCCACCGTACCGTGTCGCGTATCATTGAAATGCAGTCGCGCGAGTACATGCTCGCCGAGCGCCGCGGCGCCGCCGACGCCATCGCCTGATCGAAAGGACACCATGAGCAGTCATCCAGTAGTGCGCGCAATGCATCGTCTCGTCGGGGCCGCCGTGGTCGCGGCCGCCCTGGGCGCCTGTGCCAGCGTCGAGCCGGGCCCATCGGTGGAATCGGTCGATCCGACCACCTCGCTCGAACAGGCCGACCAGCGTCTGGCGGCGGTGGCCGCCGAGCGCGCGGCGATCGAAGCGCGCTATGCCGAGCGCGAAGCGGTTTGCTACGAGAAATTCTTTGTGAACCACTGCCTGGACGAAGCCAAGGAGCGCCGCCGGGTTGCCCTGGTCGCCCAGCGCAACATCGAGATCGAAGCCGAGCGCTTCAAGCGCCGCGTGAAGGTGGAAGAGCGCGACAAGGAAATCGCCGCCGCCGAGGCCGAGTTCAAGGCCGAGGAGGCGCGCCTGGCGGCCGAACCGGCGCCGCCGCCGCGCGAGACCACGGCCCTGCCGTCGCCGAAACCCTCGCCGGCCGCGTCGCGCATGGCGCGCCGCAACGCCAAGGCCCAGGAAGAAGCCGCGCGCGCCCCGAGCGCTGCGGCCAAGGCAGCCGCCAACGCGCGCGCCTTCGAGGAGCGCAAGCGCAAGTCGGAGCAGAAGCAGAAGGATGTCGCCCGGCGCGTGGCCGAGCGCGAGGCGAAAGCGGCGGCGCGCAAGGCCGAGGAAGAGCAGAAGGCCAAGGCCGCCGCGCCGGCCGCGAAGTAAACGGTGTTGCCAGGCCGCTTGCCGCGGCCTGCTTCGGGCTAGCGGCCGTCGGCCGCGCCAGCCCGCCTCACACCACCCGCGCCACTTTCCCTGCCAGCCCATCCTGCGCCGGCTTCACCAGCTTCACGATCACCATCGAGCAATTGCCGCCCTTGCCCTGCGATCGCTCGCCCGCCTTGTTGATCAGCATTTCCGATGCCTGCCGCGGCGTGGCCTTGCTGGTGGCCGCCGCCAGCTCGGCGTCGGTGAAGAAATGCCACAAGCCGTCCGAGGCCAACAGGAATACATCGCCCGGCGCCAGTCCGGTATGGCTGCCGAGCGTCAAGAAGGGTTCCTTGCGGCTGTTGCCGAGCAGATTCAGCAGCAGCTTGGACTTGCGGTGGTTCTTCGCCGCTTCCTCCGGCAGCCGGTCGCTGGACACCAGGTGATCCACATACGTGGCGTCGCTGGTGCGCGCCATGCACTTGCCGTCCCGGAAGCGGTACAGGCGCGAATCGCCCACATGTCCCCATACCGCATCGCCATGCGGGCTCAGGAGCAGGCCGACGAAACTGGCGTGCGCTTCCGCCTGGCCGCCGGCTGCTCCCATGACGGCATTCATCTTGATGACCAGATGGGTCTCGCTGACGATGTCCTGCAGCAGTCGGCCCAGGCGTTCCAGGCTGGGACGGTCGCCCGGCTTGAATTCGTCGAACACCTGGCGCGCGGTGTGCAGGACCTGGTCCGCGCCGCCGGGCCCGGCGACGCCGTCGGACAGCAGGGCCAGCACGTAGCCGGGTGCGCGGGCGCCGGTCAGCAGGGCGACCCGGTCGTTCTGCTGGGGGCGGTTTCCGATGTGCTGCGCGGTCCCGGCTTCGATCTTGTATGTTGTCATAAACCTTTATTTCCGTAGCGCCTGCACCAATCTTTGTTGGCGGCAACCTCAGCGTAGATTAAACTATGCACCGAGAAGCCGTGGTGTTGCAAGCCGAACACAAGCGGCTGCAAGCGGTCGATACCGTCGCGCCGCCGCCCGCCGCCAGAGCCCCCCCGCAAACGCCTTGTACAGAACTGTTTGGAACAGCCATCATGACCGACGTCCAGGACATCCAGCGCCGCATCATTGAACTCGACGTGGAACACCGCGACCTCGATGCCGTCATTTCGATGCTGGCCGCCGACGGCCATGCCGACCAGCTCCAGCTGCGCCGTTTGAAAAAGCGTAAGCTGCAGCTCAAGGATCATATTACGCTGCTGAAGATGCAGCTGGTGCCCGATATCCCGGCCTGACGCCTCGCTGCGCCGGGCATGAAAGAAACAGACATTTTGACCGATCATCTCCCCGCATCCGTTGCGGACTCCGGCGCCGCCGCTACGCCGGCGGACACGTCGCCGCAGGGTGATGTGCTGCCCGGCAGCGCCCGTCCGCAAGGTAAATACGACGAAGAGCTCGACCGCCTGTTCGGTCCGGGCGGCCCGCTCGCACCCGCAGTCGGCACCTTCAAGCCGCGCCAGTCGCAAACCGAGATGGCCAAGGCCATCGCCGCCGCCATCGCCGACCAGAAGGTGCTGATGGCCGAGGCCGGCACCGGCACCGGCAAGACCTTCGCCTACCTGGTGCCCGCGCTGCTGTGGGGCGGCAAGACCATCATCTCGACCGGTACCAAGAACCTGCAAGATCAATTGTTCCTGCGCGACATCCCGACCATCCGCGCCGCGCTGCGCGCGCCGGTCTCGGTGGCCCTGCTCAAGGGGCGCTCGAATTACGTCTGCCACTTCCACCTGGAACGCACCCTGAACAACGGGCGCCTGACCTCGCGCGACGACGTCGGCCACCTGCGCGAGATCTCGCGCTTCATCAAGATGACCAACTCGGGCGACAAGGCCGAGCTGGCCAAGGTGCCGGAAACCGCCACGGTCTGGAACCTGGTCACCTCGACCCGCGACAGCTGCATGGGCGCCGAGTGCCAGTACTACCAGGACTGCTTCGTGATGAAGGCGCGCAGGGAAGCGCAACAGGCCGACGTGGTCGTGGTCAATCACCACCTGTTCTTCGCCGACGTGGCGCTGAAGGACACCGGCGTGGCCGAACTGCTGCCCTCGGCCAACACCATCATCTTCGACGAGGCGCACCAGCTGCCGGACACCGCCACGCTGTTCTTCGGCCAGTCGGTGTCCACCTCGCAGGTGCTGGAACTGTGCCGCGACGTGCTGGCCGAAGGCCTGGCGCACGCGCGCGGCCCGGACTGGGCCAAGGTCGTGACCGTGGTCGAGAAGGCCGCGCGCGACCTGCGCCTGAGCTTCCCGGAAGGCGGCACCCGCCTGTCGCTGCCGCAGATCCTGCCGACATCAAGCTTCTTCCCGGCGCTCGAGAAGCTGAAGGAAGAGCTGGCCGGCATGATCACCGTGCTCGAAGAGCACGCCGCCCGCGCCGAGACCATCGAAGCCTGCCGCGTCCGCGCGCAGGAGCTGGCGGCTTCCTTCGAGGCCTGGAAGCCGGACACCAGGAAAGCCAAGGTGGCCGCCGACGACGCGGCGGTGCTGTGGGTCGAGGCCTTCAATTCCTCGCTGCAGCTGCACAAGACGCCGCTGTCGATCGCGCCGATTTTCTCCGGCCAGCGCGAAGGCACGCCGCGCAGCTGGATCTTCACCTCGGCCACGCTGGCGGTGAAGAACGATTTCAAGCACTTCTCCGACCAGATGGGCCTGACCGGCGAGCCCGCCATGACCTGGCCGAGCCCGTTCAACTACGGCGAGCAGGGCATCCTGTACGTGCCGACCGGGCTGCCGGAGCCGAATTCCTTCCAGTACACCGACGCCTGCGTCGACCTGGCGCTGCCCGTGATCGAAGCGGCCGGCGGGCGTACCTTCTTCCTGTGCACGACGATCCGCGCCGTCAACAAGGTGGCCGAGCGCCTGCGCGAAGAGTTCGCCGCGCGCGGACTGGACTTCCCCTTGTTCGTGCAGGGCGAGCGCGGGCGTACCGAATTGCTGGATTCCTTCCGTAACGCCGGCAATGCCGTGCTGGTGGGCAGCCAGAGTTTCTGGGAAGGCGTGGACGTGCGCGGCGACGCGCTGTCGCTGGTCATCATCGACAAGCTGCCTTTCGCCCCGCCCGACGACCCGGTGCTGGCCGCCCGCATCGAGGTGATGGAAAAGCAGGGCCTGAACGGCTTCATGCACCACCAGCTGCCCGAGGCCATCATCACGCTCAAGCAGGGCGCAGGGCGCCTGATCCGCGACGTCGACGACCGCGGCGTCCTGATGATCTGCGATCCGCGCCTCATCACCAAGCCCTACGGCCGGCGCATCTGGCAAAGCCTGCCACCGTTCAAGCGCACGCGGCTGCAGACGGAGGTCATCGAGTTCTTCAAGCCGGGGACGATCGCCGACGCGGCCGACCTGAACGCGTAGGGTGGGCGGCTACGCCGCCCACCCTACAAAATCGGCACGCAACCGTTACGGGCAAACCACGACTTTTCCGGTGACCTTCCTGTCCGCCATGTCGTTCAGCGCCTGCGCCGTCTCCTCCAGCCGGTAGCGCCGCGACACCAGCGGCTTGAGTTTGCCTTCCGCCATCCAGCCCAGCATCTGGCGCATCGCCGCCAGGTTCGCCTGCGGCTCCTTGCGCACGAAATCGCCCCAGAACACGCCGACCACCGAGGCGCCCTTCAGCAGCATCAGGTTCCAGGGCAGTTTCGGAATCTCGCCGGCCGCGAAGCCCACCACCAGGTGGCGGCCGCGCCAGGCGATCGAGCGCAGCGCCGGCTCGCTGTACGGGCCGCCCACCGGATCGTAGATCACGTCCGGACCGCGCCCGCCGGTCGCCGCCTTGAGCGCTTCGCGCAGGTCTTCCTTCTCGTAATTGACGAGCACGTCGGCGCCGTGTGCGCGGCAGACCGCCAGTTTCTCGTCGCTCGAGGCGGCGGCGATCACGCGCGCGCCGATCGCCTTGCCGATCTCGATCGCCGCCAGGCCGACGCCGCCGGCCGCGCCCAGCACCAGCATGGTCTCGCCCGGCTGCAGGGCGGCGCGGTCGACCACCGCGTGGTGCGAGGTGCCGTAGGTGAGGGTGATCGCCGCGGCGGTATCGAAGTCCATGCCAGGCGGCATCGGCATCAAGGCCTCCGCCGGCGCCACGGCCTGCTCGGCAAAGGCGCCGGTGCGCGTGAAGCCGATCACCGGCTGGCCCGGCGCGAAGCCGCTGACCCCTTCGCCGACCGCGCGTACGGTCCCGGCAAATTCATTCCCCGGCGTAAAGGGCAGCGGCGGCCGAACCTGGTACTTGCCCTGTACCGTCAGCACGTCCGGGAAGTTCACGCCGGCGGCTTTCACGTCGACCACGACTTCGCCCGCGCCCGGCACCAGGTCGGGCAGGTCCTCGATCACGAGGCTGTCGATCGGGCCCCAATCCTTGCAACGCACGGCTTTCATTTTTTTCCTTTCAGTACGGGTGGCGTGTTTCAGACCGCGGGATTATGCCTGAAGGCGCATGTCGTGCGACTTTCCAACGATGCCGCCGAGTCCGCTTGCCCGCTTGTGCGCCCGCAAAATGACCGGGGTCGGCGGCGCTAGAGTCAGGGAGGCGCCTTGAGCAAACTGGAATAGGGGGCAGGCAATGGCGATCCGTTACGGGTGTTTCTTCAGCTATGCGCACGGCAGGCACGAACTGATGAACCGGTTCAAGAACGCCCTGGCCGAGGCGCTGCGCTGCTATCTCGAACCTCACTTCGACAACGAAGACGAACTGTTCATCGACACCGAACAACTGGGCGGTGGTGACGACCTCGACCGCAAGATCGCCCGCGCGATGTGCGAGAGCGTCTGCATGATCCTCATTTATACGCCCAAGTACGAGGCGCACGCCTACACACGGCGCGAATATGCCGCCATGCGCCTGCTGGAACGCGAGCGCGCCACCTGGTATCCGTTGCCGAGCCGCCTGATCATCCCGGTCATCATGACCCGGCACCCCGAATCGCTCCCGCCGCAAATTACCGAGAGCATGTTTTACGTCGACTTCTCGCATTTCACGATGGCGACGGCCGATCTCAAGTCGAATCCCGATTTTTTGCCGGACATTGCCAAGATGGTGAAACGGATCGCGGACCATTACCAGCTTCAAAAAACACATACGCCACCCAGCCATGACTGCAACCAATTCGTGCTTCCCGATGTCCCACCCGAATGGCGCGCAATGCCAAGCCTGACTTTCCCAAAAAAATGAGGAGCCCTATGGAACAGGATCGTCTTTCGCTTTCACCTGCGCTTTCCGATACGCTCTTGCCACTGGACACGCCCGGCAAGGTGAGCACCTTTTACGCGTACGAAGGCGGCCCGGCCCGCAACGGCCTGCTGGCCGCGACGGCGCTGCAGCTGGCCGCCGACGCGGCCCGGGCCCCGGTGCTGGTGATCGACTGGGACCTCGAAGCGCCGTCCCTGCACCGCTATTTCGGTGCGGCCCAGGACGACGACGACCCGCCCGGCCTGGTCGAATACATGGATGCACTGCGGGATGCACTGCGGGATGCACTGCGCGACGAGCCGCCCCGCGGCCGCCCGGCGCGCGACCGCGGCGCTGCTGGGGGCGCGGCCGGATCGGCCGATGCCGTCCTGGACGCGGTCGACTGGCGCGACTACATGCGGCGCGCCCACGGCCGCCATCCGCTCTACCTGATGCGCGCCGGCCGCTTCGACGACAGCTACGCCGAGCGTGCCGGCCGGCTCGACTGGGACGCCTTGTTCGATGCCTGCCCGGCGCTGCTGCGCCGTTTCGCGGCGCGCATGGCGCGCCATTTTCGCCACGTGCTGGTGGCAGGCGGCGCCGGCCGCTCGGCGAGCGTCAGCGCCTGCACCACCCTGGTGCCCGACCAGCTGGTCGGCCTGTTTACGCCGGCTCCCGGCAGCCTGGAGGGCTTCGAGGGCGTGGTCAGCCGCGCCATCGAGTACCGTTGCACCCACGAGGACGAGCAGCGGCCGCTGCTGGTGTATCCGGTCGCGTGCAGTGCCGACGGCGCGCGCAGCGACCCGGGCCAGCGCTGGCGGCGCGGCGACCCGGCGCAGGGGCTGGACGGCTACCAGCCGCGCACCGAAGCCTTGCTGCGCGGGGCCTACGGCGTCAGCCGGCTGGGCCTGGAAAGCTGGTTCGACGAAGTGCAGCTGCCGCTGTGCGACGCCGTCGCCCTCGACGGCAGCGGCGCTGCGGCCGCGCGCAGTGCGCTGGCGCGTCCGGCCGCCTGCCTGCTGTCCTGGTTCGCCCAGGGCGCCTTCCCGTGGCAGTCGCTGGCCGAGGTGCGCCTGCGGGCGGCGGTCGCGCATGCGCGCGGAGAAGAGGGCGACGCCTCCGCCGCGCGGGTGGCGGGCTGCCTTGCGCGGCTCGGCGTACTGTGCCGGCAGGAGGGGCGCAACGCCGAAGCCGCCGAATTGCTGCGCGAAAGCCTGGCACTGCGCCGCGCCATGCACGGCGAAGACCATCCGGATGCGCGCGCCGCCCTGGCCAGCCTGGCGGCCCTGTACTTCGCAAGCGGCGACCTGGACAACGCGCGCCGCCACTACGAACTGCTGGCGCAGGCCTGCGCGCGCGGCACCGATTCCGAAGATCCCGAGACGCTGGCGGCCCGCTCGGGCCTGGCCCGCGTGCTCGGCAGCCTGGGCGAGCGCGAACGGGCGCTGGCGCTGCACGAACAGGTGGTGGCGACGGCCGAGCTGCGCTGGGGCGACAGCCACCTCGCCACCCTCGACAGCCTCGAAGACCTGGCCGTCACCCTGGGCGCGCAGCACGAGAACGACCGGGCCCGGGTGCTGTACGAGCGCGTGCTCGACGGCCGGCGCCGCCTGCAGGGCAGCGAGCACGAGGACACGCTGCGCTGCGGGCAGCGGCTGGCCCAGCTGCTCGGCGAGATGGGCGATCTCGGCAACGCACGGCGGCTGCTCGAAGCCGTGCTGCGCGGGCGCGAACGCCAGGACGGCCCCTATGCCCAGCCGACGCGGCAGGCGCGCGAGGCGCTCACCAAGATCCTCGCGGCCCAGGGCGACATGGCGGCGGTGCGCGGCATCCATGGCGCGCACACCCTGCTGCCGGAGCGCGGCACAGGGGGCGGCCACCCCGACGAGCATCCGGTGTTCGACAGCCTGCAGCACAAGTGCGCGCAGCTGAAAGACCTGATGGACAAGGATAGCCAGCACGAAGCGCGCGCACTGGCCGACAGCCTGGCGCGCTCGGTGCAATGGCCGAGTGTGGCACATCCGCTACGCAAGCGCGTGACGGCCATGATCGAACAGGTTTACCTGCAGGAGGGGGACAAGGACGCGGCATTGGCCTTTAACAAAGACCTGGTTTCCTCACTGGAGGGGGCGCTGAACCGAACCGGACGCGACATCCCGCCTGCGTTGCGATAATGATAATTTGTAGCGCTGCCGGACCGGGCGCGGCGCCACAAAAAATCGCCGTCAGGAAACAAAAACGCGCGGGCAAGGAACGAAGCGCGCGTTGCTTCAGGTAAAATCGCAGACATGCGAATTCTTATCAGTAACGATGACGGCTACCTGGCGCCTGGTATCAGTGCGCTGGCCGATGCCTTGTCCGCGATCGCGGACATCGTGGTGGTCGCACCCGACAGCAACCGCTCGGGTGCGTCGAATTCGTTGACGCTCGACCGTCCGCTCACGGTCCAGAAGGCTGCCAACGGTTTTCACTTTGTCAATGGAACGCCGACCGATTGCGTCCACATCGCCCTGACCGCGATGGGGGATGCGCCTCCCGACCTGGTCGTTTCCGGCATCAATAATGGCCAGAACATGGGCGACGACACCCTGTATTCCGGCACCGTCGCGGCGGCGACCGAGGCCTACCTGTTCGGCATTCCGGCGATCGCGTTCTCGCAGGTCAACCCGGGCTGGGCCCACATCGATGCCGCCGCCAGGGTCGCACGCGAGGTCGTCGAGCGCCGCTTCGACAAGCTCGAGCTGCCCTTCCTGTTCAATGTGAACATCCCGAACCTGCCCTACGAGCAGATCGGCCCGCTGACGCCCTCGCGCCTCGGCCGCCGGCACCAGGCCGAGCCGGTCATCCGCTCGCAGGACCCGCGCGGCCGCGAGATCTTCTGGATCGGCGCGCCCGGCGCCTGCCGCGACGCGGGCGAGGGCACCGACTTCCACACCACCGCGCAGGGGCGCGTGTCGATCACGCCGCTGCAGGTCGACCTGACCCACCGGGCCCAGTTGGAACTGCTACGGGGAATCGTATGAGCGACGGGCACAGCACCGACAAGCGCAGCACCTTCCCACTGCCGCTGTCCTCGGTGACCGGCGGCGCCGGCCGCAAGCCGGCCGCCCCTGCGCCGGTGGCTACGCCCCAGACCGCCACCCGCAACGCCAGCAGTGCGACCGGTACCAGCCGCAGCGGCGCCGCAGCGGCCGCGCCGGCGCCGCGTCCGCCCGGCTATGCCCAGGCGCATACGCCCTCCGCGCCGGTCGCGCAGCGTTCCGAGCTGATGGCCTCGGAAGCGGTGCGGCGCGCCATGGTGGCGCGCGTGGCGCGCCAGGGTGTCAAGGACGGCGTGGTGCTGGGCGCGATGGAGGCGGTGCCGCGCCACCTGTTCATCGAGCCGGCCCTGTCGGCGCAGGCGTACATCGATGCCTCGCTGCCGATCGGGCACAACCAGACGATCTCGCAGCCCTACATCGTGGCGCGCATGATCGAAGCGATGCGCGAAGCCACGCGCGCCTCGCCCCAGGAAGGGCGGCAACTGGGCCGGGTGCTCGAGATCGGCACTGGCTGCGGCTACCAGGCCGCGGTGCTGTCCTTCGTGGCGCGCGAAGTGTACTCGATCGAGCGCATCAAGCCGCTGCACGAGCTGGCCAAGACCAACCTGCGGCCGCTGAGGATTTCCAACCTGCGTTTGCAATATGGCGACGGTATGCTAGGCTTGCCGCAGGTTGCGCCTTTCGACGGCATCATCCTCGCGGCTGCGGGACTCGAAGTACCCCGGGCCCTGCTCGAACAACTGGCCATCGGCGCGCACCTCGTCGCCCCGGTTGGCGCCCAGGTCCAGCGCCTGGAACGCATTACCCGCATCGGCAAGAGCGAATGGGCCAGCGAAACGCTGGAAGCGTGCCACTTCGTGCCGTTGCGTCCCGGTACCATATAGGCCGCACGTCCGCAGGCTGCGCGCGCGCCTCGGCGCGTTCGCCGGCATCGCGCGGGCCTGGTACCACCAAGCCGGGTCAACGCCTCCAGCTCCGCTGGCGTTGAAGAACCTGGTCCAACCGGCATGGCCGGCCACGGTCGCCGATGTCCGCCGGCGTGCTTCCATCCCGGGCACTGGGCCGGGACGGCGCCATAGAACATGAACAGAAACAGAAAGACGATGAACCAAGCACCCCGATTAGCACTGCTCACCCTCGCCCTCGGCCTGCTGGCCGGCTGTAACTCATTGACGCGCCAGGCCCCGGTGGTCGAGCGCAATGCGCTGCCCAACGTGGAGCGTCCGCGTCCGGGCCCGGCCCGTGCCGAGGAACCGAAACAGGACGAGAAGGGCATGTACACCGTGCGCCGCGGCGACACCCTGCTGCGCATCGCGCTCGACTTCGGCCAGAACTACCGCGACATCGTCGCCTGGAACAACCTGCGCGACCCGGACGACATCAAGGTCGGCCAGACGCTGCGCGTGGCGCCGGAACGCGGCGAACGTAGCGCCAATGTGCAGACCCAGCCGGTGCCAATGCCGCCGAGCCCGACGCCGCCGCGCAAGACCGCGCCGCGCGCCGACAAGCAGCCGTACAACGACAATGTCGCCGGCACCCAGCCGGACGCGCCCGCACGCAACGAGCCGGTCCGTCCGGCGGCGCCGGCCAGCCCGGCGCCCAGCGCTCCGGCGCCGGCCGTGGTCGCCGCGAGCGACGACGACAACAGGCTGAGCTGGATGTGGCCGGCCGAGGGCCGCATCGTCGCCACCTTCGACGAAGGCCGCAACAAGGGCATCGACATCGCCGGCCGTCCCGGCCAGCAGGTGGTGGCTGCGGGCGCCGGCAAGGTGATGTACGCTGGCAGTGGCATCCGGGGTTATGGTAATCTCGTCATCGTCAAGCACAACAACAGCCTGCTGTCGGCGTACGCGCACAACCGCAAGATTGTCGTCAAGGAAGGCGACAATGTGGCCAAGGGCCAGATGATTGCGGAAATGGGCGATTCGGACGCCGACTCGGTCAAACTGCATTTCGAGATCCGCCAACAGGGCAAACCCGTCGACCCGTCGAGGTTCCTGCCCGGGCGCTAAAGGGTGCGAAGACACGGCCGCGGCAACGCAGCCGATGTTGTCGCACACGTGGGAAAGGTATGACGCAGCCGCCGCACTCGCTGGACCAGGACGAGTCAGACGAGTTTCCGGACGAACCGGAACCGGAGGGCGCGCTTGCGGCCGACGGCGCGCGGGTGCTGGCCGGCGGTCCCGACCTCGACCCGGTGGCCGAGGTCGTCGACACGGTGGACGAGCTGCGCAAGGTCTTGCAGGCCGAGCTCGCCACCGACACCACCCAGCACTATCTCAACCAGATCGGCACCCGGCCGCTCCTGAGCGCCACCGAAGAAGCCCAGGTCGCCACCCTGGCCAAGGCCGGCGACTTCCTGGCGCGCCAGAAGATGATCGAGCACAACCTGCGCCTGGTCGTCTCGATCGCCAAGCATTACATCAACCGCGGCGTGGTGCTACTCGACCTGATCGAAGAAGGCAACATCGGCCTGATGCGCGCGATCGACAAGTTCGAGCCCGAGCGCGGTTTCCGTTTCTCCACCTATGCGACCTGGTGGATCCGCCAGAGCATCGAGCGCGCCATCATGAACCAGGCGCGCACGGTGCGCCTCCCAGTACATATGGTAAGAGAGCTGAACGGGGTGCTGCGCGCCAAGTACCACCTCGAGGCGCAGAAGCACGACGGCAAGGAAGCCTCCTGCGCAGACATCGCCAGCCTGGTGGGACGGCCGGTGGAAGAAGTGCAGGACATCCTGGCGCTGTCGGAACACGCGGCCTCGCTCGACGCCCCGCTCGACAACGATCCCACCTCCAGCCTGATGGACATGCTGCCCGACGACGGCGAGGCCAGCCCCGACGCGCGCGCCGAGCAGCACGAAATGACGGCCCTGGTGCGCGACTGGCTGGGGCGCCTGCCCGACAAGCAGCGCCAGGTGGTCACGCGGCGCTTCGGGCTCGACAACGACGACCCGGCCACGCTCGAGACCCTGGCCGAAGAGATGGGCGTGACGCGCGAGCGGGTGCGGCAGATCCAGCAAGAGGCGCTGGTCAAGCTCAAGCGGGCGATGGCGGCGCGTGGGGTGGTGCGCGATTCGCTGCTGTAAGCCGGAAAGCCCCCGTAGCGCCCACCCCATTTCCTTGCTATCATGCCCGCCGGGCCGCATGCGCCCATTTTTTATTTGCGAACTCCCCGCACAGTTTGTCCTGTGCCCACTCCCTCTTTCTTTTGACCACCATGCAAGAAATTTTCATCGACATCAAATCCCTGGATGCGGACGCGCGCGGCGTCGGCCACCTCGAGAATGAAGACGGCACCCCGGGCAAGGTGATCTTCGTCGAAGGCGCGCTGCCGGGCGAGCGCGTCAGTTTCGAAACCCTGCGCAAGAAGAAGAACTGGGAGTCGGGACGCATGGTCACCCTGCAGCGCGCCTCGTCGATGCGCGTGGAGCCGAAGTGCAAGCATTTCGGCTACTGCGGCGGCTGCTCGATGCAGCACCTGGAACCATCGGCCCAGGTCGCGATGAAGCAGCGCGTCCTCGAAGACAACCTCTGGCACCTGGGCAAGGTCAAGGCCGAGAACATCATGCGCCCGCTGTACGGCCCGACCTGGGACTACCGCTTCCGCGCGCGCCTGTCGGTGCGCCACGTGGCCAAGAAGGGCGGGGTGCTGGTCGGCTTCCACGAGCGCGCCTCGTCCTACGTGGCCGACATCACCTATTGCGAGATCCTGCCGGACCACGTCGCCCAGCTGATCGTGCCGCTGCGCGAATTCGTCGGCCAGCTGTCGATCTTTAACCAGATGCCGCAGATCGAAGTCGCGATCGGTGAAGAAGTCACGGTGCTGGTGCTGCGCATCATGGCGCCGCTCAGCCCGGCCGACGAGGCGCTGGCCAAGGCCTTCGCCGACAAGTGGAACATCCAGTGGTGGCTGCAGCTGAAGGGCCCGGACACCGCCTACCCGTACTACCCGCTGGGCAAGGAGCTGTACTACACGCTGCCGGAATTCGGCATCCGCATGCCCTTCAAGCCGACCGACTTCACCCAGGTGAACCACCAGATCAACCGCGTGCTGGTGTCCAAGGCGCTGCGCCTGCTGGACGCGCAGCCGGGCGAGCGCGTGGCCGACCTGTTCTGCGGCCTGGGCAACTTCACGCTGCCGCTGGCGACCCAGGCGCGCGAAGTGGTCGGCATCGAAGGCAGCACCGCGCTGACCACCCGCGCGCTGGAGAATGCGCAGGCCAACGGCTTGGCGGCCAAGACCTCGTTCTCGACCCGCAACCTGTTCGAGGTGACCAAGGACGACCTGGTCGCGCTCGGCCGTTTCGAACGCATGCTGGTCGACCCGCCGCGCGACGGCGCCATGGCGCTGTCGCTGGCCCTGGCCGACCTGCGCGAGACGCATGAAGAACTGATGCCGCAGCGGATCGTCTACGTGTCCTGCAGCCCGTCGACGCTGGCGCGCGACGCCGGCATCCTGGTCCACAAGGCCGGCTATGTGCTGAAGAAGGCAGGGGTGTGCAACATGTTCCCGCATACCTCGCACGTGGAGTCGATTGCAGTGTTCGAGCTGGGCGAGAAGCCGGCTGCGCCGGCCGCCTTCGAAGTGCCGGCCGACGTGGCCTGACCCCGGCTCGACCCCGGCTCTTGCAAGTCCGCAGCCTCCCTTTGGTGCAAGCGTACGGACGAAAAAAAGCCGACCCGCAGGTCGGCTTTTTCATTTCGGCAAGAAACGATCAGTCGTCGCCGCCGGCGATGCCCAGCAGTTGCAGCAGGCTGGTAAAGATGTTGTACACGTCCAGGTAGATCGACAGGGTGGCGGTGATGTAGTTGGTTTCGCCGCCGTTGACGATGCGCTGCACGTCGAACAGGATGAAGGCCGAGAAGATGCCGATCGCCAGCAGCGAGATCACGATCGTCAGGGCCGACATCTGCAGGAAGATGTTGGCGACCGCGGCCAGGATCAGCACGATCACGCCGGCCATCAGCCAGCTGCCCATGCCCGAGAAGTCGCGCTTGGTGGTGGTGGCGATGCTGGCCATCACGGCGAACACGCAGGCGGTGCCGCCGAACGCGGTCATGATCAGGGTGCCGCCGTTCGAGTAGCCCAGGGTGTGCTGCAGCAGCGGGGTCAGCATCAGGCCCATGATGAAGGTGAAGGCCAGCAGCAGGCCCAGGCCCACGGCCGAGTCCTTGAACTTCTGGATGGCGAAGATGAAGCCGAATGCGACCAGCATGAAGGCGATGAGGCCGAGGCCGCCGATGCTCGCCATCAGGTTGAGCGATACGCCGATGTAGGCGCCCAGCACGGTCGGGATCATCGACAGCGCGAGCAGCCAGTAGGTGTTGCGCAGTACCTTGTTGCGCGTGACCTCGCCGCGACCGGCTTTGGTCAGGTCGATCGTACTGCGGGGTTGCGAATTAGGGATCATGTTGCCTCCGGTTGGTGGATGAGCGTCACTGAAAACATACAGGGCCAGGCTTAAGCAGCGATGAAAACAGGACGGTTTTGCCCCGCAACTCTACCACTTGGCTTGCCAGTGCCGCAATATCTGCTATATGAGGGATGTATGGTAAAATTAAAGGTTGATTGAGTTCATAAAAACAGTTGCTGACTCTGGCAACGCTCTTGATCCAAACCTTTCATTTTATTGGAGTTTTAGCATGGCAATCGAACGCACCCTGTCGATCATCAAACCGGACGCAGTTGCAAAAAACGTGATCGGCCAAATCTATAGCCGCTTCGAAGGCGCTGGCCTGAAGATCGTCGCAGCACGCATGACCCAGCTGTCGCAAGCCGAAGCCGAAGGCTTCTACGCCGTGCACGCAGCCCGTCCGTTCTTCAAGGACCTGGTCAACTTCATGATCTCGGGTCCGGTCATGATCCAGGTGCTCGAAGGCGAAGGCGCGATCCTGAAGAACCGCGACCTGATGGGCGCAACCGATCCGAAGAAAGCCGACGCCGGCACCATCCGCGCCGACTTCGCCGACTCGATCGACGCCAACGCCGTCCACGGTTCGGACGCCGCTGAAACCGCTGCCGTGGAAATCGCTTACTTCTTCCCGGCACTGAACGTCTACTCGCGTTAATTGGTATGGGGGGAGCGCAGTCCGGGGCGCGCCCCGGTTGATTTCCCCCCGGACTAATTTAAAGAGTAAGCCACCCGCCCGCGGCCCAGGGCCGGCGCGGGTGGTTTCAGGAATAAAGGATTTAGCCATGACGACTCTCACCAATCTGCTGGACTTCGATCCCGCGCAACTTGTTGCGTACTGCGCCGAGCTGGGTGAGAAACCGTTCCGGGCCAAGCAGCTGCAGCGCTGGATCCACCAGTTCGGCGCGTCGAACTTCGACGACATGACCGACCTGGCCAAGTCGCTGCGCGAAAAACTCAAGACCCGCGCCGAGATCCGTGCGCCGGGCATCATCAGCGACCATACCTCGCTTGATGGCACCCGCAAGTGGCTGGTCGACGTCGGCAATGGCAACGCCGTGGAAACCGTGTTCATTCCGGAAGAAAACCGCGGCACGCTGTGCATTTCCACCCAGGCCGGCTGCGCCGTCAACTGCCGCTTCTGCTCGACCGGCAAGCAGGGCTTCAACCGCAACCTCACCGTGGCCGAGATCATCGGCCAGCTGTGGATGGCCGAGTTCGAGCTGCGCCGTACCAAGGGCATCGAGCCGGGCCCGAAGGGCGAGCGCCAGATCACCAACGTGGTCATGATGGGCATGGGCGAGCCGCTGCTCAACTACGAGCCGACCGTCACCGCGCTCAAGCTGATGCTCGACGATAACGCCTACGGCCTGTCGCGCCGCCGCGTGACCCTGTCGACCTCGGGCGTGGTCCCGAACATCGACAAGCTGTCGCAGGATGTGCCGGTGGCCCTGGCCGTGTCGCTGCACGCGTCGAACGACGCCCTGCGCGACATCCTGGTGCCGCTGAATAAAAAATACCCGCTGCGCGAGCTGCTGGCCGCCTGCAAGCGCTATCTCGAATTCGCGCCGCGCGACTTCATCACCTTCGAATACTGCATGCTCGACGGCTTCAACGACAGCGACGAGCACGCCCGCGAACTGATCGCCCTGGTGAACGACCCGGTGGTGGGCGTGAACTGCAAATTCAACCTGATCCCGTTCAACCCGTTCCCGGAATCGGGCCTGACCCGTTCGAAGAACCCGCGCATCAAGGCCTTCGCCCAGGTGCTGATGGACGCCGGCATCGTCACCACCGTGCGCAAGACGCGCGGCGACGACATCGACGCCGCCTGCGGCCAGCTGGCCGGCGAGGTGCAGGACCGCACCCGCGTGGCCCAGCGCATGGAGAAGATGGCCGAGTACCAGAAGAAGTTCGGCGCCGACTTCGGACGCATCGTGGAGATCCCGTCCTGATGGGAAGCAAAGCCGGCCGTGTCGCGTTCGTGCAGCTGGCGGCGGCCTGTGCCCTGCTGGCGGGCTGCGCCGCCAATGGCAGCGGCGAACTGAAGACCGCGTCCGACCAGACGGCGGCGGAGAAACGCTCCGCCATCCGCATGCAGCTGGCGGTCGGCTACTACCAGAACGGCCAGTACGAAACCGCCCTCGACGAGGTCAAGCAGGCGATCGCGGCGGAGCCCGGCAATGCCGAGGCCTACGGCCTGCGCGCCCTGATCTACACCGCGATGGGCCAGTTGCCGCTGGCCGACGAGAACTACCAGACCGCCTTGCGCCTGAAGCCGGGCAACCCCGACCTGTCGAACAACTACGGCTCCTTCCTGTGCCAGTCGCTGAACAAGCCGGCCCAGGCCATGCCTTACTTCGACACGGCGCTGCGCCATCCCGCCTACCAGACGCCGGTGAGCGCGCTGGTGAATGCCGGCGTGTGCAGCATCCGCAGCCGCAATTTCCAGGCCGCCGAGCGCTATCTGCTGGAGGCCATCCGCTACAACCCCGACCTGCAGGCCACGAATGCCGGCCTGGCGCGGATCTATTACGAGCGGCGCGACTACCAGCGCGCCGGTTTTTTCATTAAGCGCCTGATCGAGACTTCGAAACTCGACACGCTGTCGGCCGACGCACTCTGGCTGGCGCTGCGCGTGCAGCGCAAGCTGGGCGACCGGACCCACGAGGCCAGCCTGGCAGCCCAGCTGCGGCGGCGCTTCCCGGGGTCGCCGGAATACGTGGCCTTCGAGCGCGGCGCATTCGATGAGTGAAAACTCAAAGTGAGACGAGGACAATGAACGAGCATGCAGACCAGCCGGCGACGCCGGGCAACGACGCGGGCAATCCCGGCAAGACCCTGCAGTCCCAGCGCGAAGCGATGGGCTGGAGCGTGGAGCAGGTGGCCGACCAGATCAAGCTGGCGCCGCGCCAGGTGGTCGCGCTGGAAGCCGGCGACTACGCCTCGCTTCCGAGCCCCGCGGTGACGCGCGGCTTCGTGCGCGCCTACGCCAAGCTCTTGAGAATCGACGCCACCCCGCTGGTGGCCGCGATTCCGATGAACATGCCGCCGGAAGCCCAGGCCGGCGCGAGCGCATCGATCCCGCGCCGCGAACAGCGTCCGACCTCGTTCTCGCAAAGCCGCTTCCCGATCGGCGGCAAGCGTAACAAGGTGCCGGCCGGTGCGATCGCGGGCGTGATCGCCGTGATCGCGGCCGGTGCGGCCCTGTGGCACTTCGGCCTGATCCCGGGCAGCAAGCCGCCGGCGACCGAGAGCGAAGTGCTGGAGTCGCCGGTGGCCACCCCGCATGTGGCCGCGCCGGCCGCCCACGACGCGCTGCAGAACCCGTCGGTGCCGCTGATCTCGGTGCCGTCGCCGGCAAGCGAGGGCACTGCTGCCCCGGGCGCCGGCGCGCCGGCTACCGCTACCGCGCCCGCTACCGCGCCGGCGACGCCCGCGGCAACCACGCCCGCCGCTCCCGCAGCGACCACGTCCGCGCCCGCCACCACCCTGGCGGCGCCGGTCACGGCGGCGCCGCTGGCTGCGGCGCCCGCAGCGGCAGGCGGCAATGCGCTGGTGCTGAGCGTGCGGGAGGACGCCTGGATCGGCGTGGTGGTCGGCGGCAAGCGCGTGCTCTGGCGCGAGGTCAAGGCCGGCTCGACCGAAACGGTCGACGTCACCGGACCGGTCACGCTCACCGTCGGCAATCCGGGCGCCGTGACGGCGACCCTGCGCGGCGCCGCCGTCAGCCTGGAGCAGGCGCCTGGCAAGAAATTCGCGCAAGTGTCTTTGAAGTAAAGAATGGAACAGAACATGATCGTGAACGAAGCCTGCATGGGTGAACCGATTCCGTCCGGCCCGCTGGCGCGCCGCGCCAGCCGCAAGGTGCTGGTGGCGCATGGCGAGCGCAAGGTCTGGGTCGGCGGCGACGCGCCGGTCGTGGTGCAGTCGATGACCAACACCGACACGGCCGACGTGATCGGCACCGCGATCCAGGTCAAGGAACTGGCGCGCGCCGGTTCCGAGATCGTCCGCATCACCGTCAACACGCCGGAAGCGGCGGCCGCGGTGCCGGCGATCCGCGAGCAGCTCGACCGCATGGAGATCGACACCCCGCTGGTGGGCGACTTCCACTACAACGGCCACCTGCTGCTGCGCGACTATCCGGAATGCGCGCAAGCGCTGTCGAAGTACCGCATCAACCCGGGCAACGTGGGGCAGGGCGCCAAGCGCGACACCCAGTTCGCCCAGATGATCGAGATCGCCGCCAAATACGACAAGCCGGTGCGCATCGGCGTCAACTGGGGCAGCCTGGACCAGTCGCTGCTGGCGCGCATCATGGACGAGAACGCGTCGCGCGCGACGCCGTGGTCGGCCCAGGCGGTGATGTACGAAGCCCTGATCACCTCGGCGATCGAGAACGCCGTGCGCGCCGAAGAAGTCGGCCTGGCGCGCGACAAGATCATCCTGTCGTGCAAGGTGTCGGGCGTGCAGGACCTGATCGCGGTCTACCGCGAACTGGCGCGCCGCTGCGACTACCCGCTGCACCTGGGCCTGACCGAGGCCGGCATGGGCAGCAAGGGCATCGTCGCCTCGACCGCCGCGCTGTCGGTGCTGCTGCAGGAAGGCATCGGCGACACCATCCGCATCTCGCTGACCCCGGAACCGGGCGGCGACCGCAGCAAGGAAGTCGTGGTCGGCCAGGAGATCCTGCAGACCATGGGCCTGCGCAAGTTCACCCCGATGGTGATCGCCTGCCCGGGCTGCGGCCGCACCACCTCCACCGTGTTCCAGGAACTGGCGGACAACATCCAGACCTTCCTGCGCGAGCAGATGCCGGAGTGGAAGAAGACCTACCCGGGCGTGGAAGCGATGAACGTGGCCGTGATGGGCTGCATCGTCAACGGCCCGGGCGAATCGAAGCACGCGAACATCGGCATCAGCCTGCCGGGCACCGGCGAATCGCCGGCCGCGCCGGTGTTCGTCGACGGCCAGAAGTTCGCCACCCTGCGCGGCGAGCGCATCGTGGAGGAGTTCAAGACCATCGTGCTGAACTACGTACAAAAAAATTACAGCCGCGAGGCAGTGGCAGAATAAACCCGCAGGGTGGGCGGCGTCGCCGCCCACCCTGCGAAAAGCGAGCTAACAACATGTCCAAACCAGAAAAAATCGTCGCCGTCAAAGGCATGAACGACATCCTCCCGCAAGATGCACCGATGTGGGAGCTGTTCGAGAACACCGCCGAGACCATCCTGAAGAGCTACGGCTACCAGAAGATCGTCACCCCGATCGTCGAGGATACCTCGCTGTTCGCGCGCGCCATCGGCGCCGTCACCGACATCGTCGAGAAGGAGATGTACTCCTTCGAGGACTCGATGAACGGCGACCAGCTGACCCTGCGCCCGGAAGGCACCGCCGGCGTGGTGCGCGCCGTGCTGGAACATAACCTCGTGTACGACGGCCCCAAGCGCCTGTGGTACAAGGGTCCGATGTTCCGCCACGAGCGTCCGCAGCGCGGCCGCTACCGCCAGTTCTTCCAGTTCGGCGCCGAAGCCGTCGGCTTCTCGGGCCCGGACATCGACGCCGAACTGATCATGCTGTGCCGCCGCCTGTGGGACGACCTGGGCCTGCAGAACGTGCGCCTCGAGCTGAACTCGATCGGCAACGCCGACGAACGCCTGCGCCACCGCGCCGACCTGATCGCCTACCTGGAAAAGCACGAGGACATCCTCGATGCCGAAGCCAAGCGCCGCCTGCACAGCAACCCGCTGCGCATCCTGGACACCAAGAATCCGGCCATGCAGGACATGGTCAACGGCGCGCCCAAGCTGCTCGACTACCTGGGTGAGGAGTCGCTGGCGCACCTGAACGGCCTGAAGAAAATCCTGGACCGCAACGCGGTGCAGTACACCATCAACCCGCGCCTGGTGCGCGGCCTCGATTACTACAACCGCACCGTGTTCGAGTGGGTCACCGACGAACTGGGCTCGCAGGGCACCATCTGCGCCGGCGGCCGTTACGATCCGCTGATCGAGCAGTTCGGCGGCAAGGCCACCCCGGCGGTCGGTTTCGCGATGGGCATCGAGCGCATCATCGAACTGATGAAGGGCCTGGGCGACAGCGCCGCGCCGGCGCAGTGCGACGTCTACATGGTCCACCAGGGCGAGGAAGCGCAGTCGCAGGCCTTCATCCTGTCCGAGCGACTTCGGGATGCCGGCCTGGATGTTGTGTTACATTGCGCAACGCCGGCAGGCGCGGGCAGCTTCAAGAGCCAGATGAAGAAGGCCGACGGCAGCGGCGCCGCCTTCGCTGTGATCATCGGCGAGGACGAGATCGCGTCGAACCAGGCGGTCGTCAAGGCGATGCGCGCAGACGTCGACAAGGCGGCTGGCGAGCAGCAGCAGTCGAAGGTCGCGTTCGAGAACGTGGTCGACTACGTGGTCGACCAGATCGTCGGCGGCGGCGAACACGACTGCGACGACGAGAACTGCAACGAGCACGGGCATCACCACCGTCCGTAAGCCGGACACAGCAGCAGGCATGACAGTACCGATCCACCACCACTAGAACAAGACAGAGCAGACAATGGCATACGACCTCGAAGAACAGGAACAGATAGCGAACTTCAAGGCCTTCTGGGCCCGTTTCGGCAACCTCATCATGGGCGTGCTGATCGTCGCGCTGCTTGCCTACGCCGGTTACAACTTCTGGAATTCGCACAAGCGCACCCAGGCCGTCGAGGCCTCGGCGCTGTACGACGAGCTGCAGACCGCCCTGGCCGCCAGCGACAACGCCAAGGCCCAGCGCGTGGCCGGCGACATCCAGAAGAAGTACGACGGTACCGTGTACGCGCAGATGGCCGCGCTGGGCGCCGCCAAGACCGCCTTCGAAGCGAATGACCTGAAGACCGCCAAGACCCAGCTGCAATGGGTGGTGGACCACGGCAACGACGAGTACAAGGCCGTCGCCAAGCTGCGCCTGGCGGGCGTGCTGCTGGACGAAAAGTCCTACGACGCCGCGCTCAAGCTGCTGAACGAGACCTACCCGGCGCCGTTCTCGGCCGAGGTGGCGGACCGCAAGGGCGACGTGCTGGTGGCGCAGAACAAGCTTGCCGAAGCGCGCCAGGCCTATGTCGCCGCGCTGGCGGCGATGCACAAGGATAACCCGGGCCGCCAGCTGGTCCAGGTCAAGCTCGAAGCCATCGGCGGCACCGTGCCGGCGGAAGCGAAAGACGCGAAAGCGCCGGCCGCTGCTGCGTAAGCTTAAGATTGACAGGCCCGCGCCCGCCGTGACGGTGGGCGCGGGCTTTGCGCCCTATATAAGCCCAGAAACAAGCCCAGAAACAAGGTTAAAGAATATGCGTATTAGCAGCAAACTTGTTGGTGTTGGTGTATTGGCCCTGATGACGGGCTGCTCGAGCCTCCCCTCGCTCAGCTCGCTCAATCCCTTCTCGAAGCCGAAGACCGAGCAGCCTGCGGCGCTGGTGGAACTGAAGGGCACGATGGCCGTGCGTACCGCATGGAAGCTCGACATCGGCAAGGCCGGATCGACCAGCTTCTCGCCGGCGCTGGCCGGCAATACCGTGGTGGTGGCCGGCGGCGACGGCGACATCGCCCGCGTCGACGCGGCCAGCGGCAAGCAGCTGTGGCGCACCAAGGCCGGCACCGAACTGTCGGCCGGCGTCGGCACCGACGGCAACCTGATCGTGGTCGGCGGCGCCAAAGGCACCGTGCTGGCCTTCGACATGGACGGCAACAAGCTGTGGACCTCGCAGCTGTCGAGCGAGATCCTGTCCGCGCCGGTGGTGGGACAGGGCATTGTGGTTGCGCGCAGCCTCGACAACCGCATCGTCGGCCTGGACGCCAAGACCGGCGAGAAGAAATGGACCGTGCAGCGTACCTCGCCGGCCCTGACCCTGCGCACCTCCCCGGGCATGCTGATCAACGGCAGCGACGTCATCATCGCCCAGCCGGCCGGCCGCCTGTCCTCCTTCATCCTGGCCACCGGCGCGCCGCGCTGGGACCTGGAAGTGGGCGTGGCGCGCGGCGCCACCGAACTCGAGCGCGTCACCGACATCGGCGGCGCCCCGGTGCTGTTCGAGGGCGAGGTCTGCGCCGTCTCCTACCAGGGCCGGGTCGGCTGCTTCGACGCCGCCAACGGCTCGGTCAAGTGGACCCGCGACCTGTCGTCCGAGGTCGGCGTCGCCGTCGACCAGCGCTTCGTGTTCGCGCCGGACGACAAGGGCGCGCTGTTCGCGTTCAACCGCGACACCGGCTCGAACGCCTGGAAAAACGACAAACTGGCCTTCCGCCGCCTGTCGACCCCGGTTTCCTACGGCCGCGCCGTGGCCGTGGGCGACTACCAGGGCATCGTGCATTTCCTGTCGCGCGAGGACGGTTCGTTCCTCGCGCGCGCCGCCACCGACGGTAGCGCCGTCATCGGCACCCCGCTGGTGGCTGGATCGCACCTGATTTTTCAAACACAAAATGGAACTGTGGCCGCCATTGCGGTCGAATAGAATAACTACATGAAGCCGGTAATTGCACTCGTTGGTCGCCCGAACGTCGGGAAGTCGACCTTATTCAACCGCCTGACCCGCTCGCGGGACGCGCTGGTGGCCGATCTCCCTGGCCTGACCCGCGACCGCCACTATGGCGAAGGCCGGATCGGCGAACGTCCGTTCCTGGTCATCGACACCGGCGGTTTCGAACCGGTGGCCAAAGAGGGCATCATGCACGAAATGGCGCTGCAGACGCGCCAGGCGGTGGCGGAAGCCGACGTCGTCGTGTTCATTGTCGATGGTCGCCAGGGCATGACCCCGCACGACAAGACCATCACCGATTACCTGCGCAAGACGGGCCGCAAGGTCATGCTGGTGGTCAACAAGTCCGAGGGCATGAAGTACACCTCGGTCACCGCCGACTTCTACGAACTCGGCATGGGCGACCCCTACGTGATCTCGGCCGCCCACGGCGACGGCGTGCACGACCTGGTCAACGAGGCACTCGACTTCGCGTTCGCCAACCGTCCCGACGAGGAAGACGAGCCCGAGCATCCCGACCACGGCATCAAGATCGCCATCGTCGGCCGCCCGAACGTCGGCAAGTCGACCCTGATCAACACCCTGGTCGGCGAACAGCGCGTCATCGCCTTCGACATGCCGGGCACCACCCGCGACTCGATCGAAGTGCCGTTCGAGCGCGAAGGCAAGAAGTACACCCTGATCGACACGGCCGGTATCCGCCGCCGCGGCAAGATCTTCGAAGCCATCGAGAAGTTCTCGGTGATCAAGACGATGCAGTCGATCTCGGACGCCAACGTGATCATCCTGCTGCTCGACGCCCAGCAAGACATTTCCGAGCAGGACGCCCACATCGCCGGCTTCATCCTGGAATCGGGCAGGGCGCTGGTGGTGGCCGTCAACAAGTGGGACGGCCTGCAGTCGGACCAGCGCGACCAGGTCAAGATGGACCTCGACCGCAAGCTGGACTTCCTGTCCTTCGCCAAGACCCACTTCATCTCGGCCCTGAAGGGCACCGGCATCAGCCAGCTGATGAAGTCGGTGGATGCGGCCTATGCCGCCGCCACGGCCAACCTGTCGACCCCGCGCCTGACCCGCGCGCTGCAGGAAGCGATCGAGAAGCAGGAACCCAAGCGCAAGGGCAGCACCCGTCCCAAGATGCGCTACGCCCACCAGGGCGGCCAGAATCCGCCGGTCATCGTCATCCACGGCAATGCCCTGGAAGCCGTCAGCGAGCCGTACAAGCGCTACCTCGAAAGGCACTTCCGCGACACCTTCAACCTGGTCGGCACGCCGGTCCGGCTGGAAATGCGTACCGGGAAGAACCCATTTGCCAAGGAGCAGAAATAGCCGTAGCAGTACGACAAAAAGTGGCAAAACAGGTTACAGTAGCTCAGGGCTTTCATTCGCCGCAGCGGAATGTAGCCCAGGCACTTGAAATTTGGCAAATAGCCACAATCTCGCATCTACACTCACTGAACTACAACAACATTACGGAGCTGTTATGAGCAACAAAGGGCAACTGTTACAAGACCCATTCCTGAACGCTTTGCGCAAGGAGCACGTCCCCGTCTCCATCTACCTGGTCAACGGCATCAAACTGCAAGGCCACATCGAATCCTTCGACCAGTACGTCGTCCTGCTTCGTAATACCGTGACCCAGATGGTCTACAAGCATGCCATTTCCACCGTCGTTCCGGCTCGCGCCGTCAACCTTAATCTCGACTCCGAAGCCGAGTAAGGCCGATGGCTGACGCCCCCGGCAACAACACCATGCGCGCAGCGCTGGTCGGCATCGATTTTGGTGCTGGCGATTTCGCCGCCAGCCTCGAAGAGCTGTCCCTGCTTGCGCGCTCCGCCGGCGCCGACCCGATCACCACGATCACGGCCAAGCGCAGCAGTCCCGATCCCGCCCATTTCGTCGGCAGCGGCAAGGCCGACGAAATCAAGGTGGCCTGCAAGGCCGAGGGCATCGATCTCGTCATCTTCAACCACGCCCTGTCGCCTGCCCAGCAGCGCAACCTCGAGCGCCGCCTCGAAGTGCGCGTGATCGACCGTACCAGCCTGATCCTCGACATCTTCGCCCAGCGCGCCCAGAGCCACGAGGGCAAGCTGCAGGTCGAACTGGCCCAGTTGCAGCACCTGGCCACGCGCCTGATCCGCGGCTGGACCCACCTGGAACGTCAAAAGGGCGGTATCGGCCTGCGCGGTCCCGGCGAAACCCAGCTCGAGACCGACCGCCGCCTGATCGGCGAGCGCGTCAAGCAGTTGCGCATCCGCCTGACCAAGCTGCGCAAGCAGCACGAAACCCAGCGTCGCCAGCGCGGACGCAACCAGACCTTCTCGGTGTCGCTGGTCGGCTATACCAATGCCGGCAAGTCGACCCTGTTCAATACCCTGACCAAGGCCGGGGTGTATGTGGCGAACCAGCTGTTCGCAACGCTCGACACCACCAGCCGCCGCCTCTACCTCGGCGACGAGGTCGGCAGTGTCGTCATTTCCGATACCGTCGGCTTCGTGCGCGAACTGCCGCACCAGCTGGTGGCGGCCTTCCGCGCCACGCTCGAGGAAACCATCCACGCCGACCTGCTGCTGCACGTGGTCGACGGCAATTCGCCGGTGCGCATGGAGCAGATCGAGCAGGTCAACGAGGTGCTGCGCGAGATCGGCGCCGATCACGTACCCCAGATCCTGGTCTGGAACAAGATCGACGCGGCCGGGCTGGAGCCCGGGATCGAGCGTGATGAGTATGATAAGATCAGCCGCGTTTTCATCAGCGCCCACAGCGGGGCCGGGCTGGACCTGCTGCGCGAGGCCATCGTCGAGGCGGCGATGGCGGCGCGCCGCGAAACGCAGTTCGGCGCACAGGCGGCGGGCCTGGACGACGATATGCAGGAACAGGGTGAGGAGCCCTTTTCCGGGGAAGAACCGGCGGTGGGCGGCTCCCTGGCTAGTCCTGCAGACAACAATATGACAACCTCCACCCATCTCGGGCCACACTAGCCTATGCTCGTTTCCTTACTAAAACGTTGCGGCATCAAACTGTCGCTGAACGATCCACGCTGGGGCCACAAACCCCAGGGTGACCACAAGGCCCAGGAGGGCCGGCGGCCGGGCGAAGGCCCGCCCGATCTCGACCAACTCTGGCGCGACTTCAATGCCCGCCTGAACCGCCTGTTCGGCGGCCGCAACAACGGCGGCGACGGCGGCAACGGCCCGTCCGGCCGCGGCGACATGCGCGGCGCCAGCGTCACCGCGGGCGTGGTGGCGGTCATCGTCGGCCTGATCTGGCTGGCGAGCGGCGCCTTCATCGTGCAGGAAGGCCAGGTCGGCGTCGTCACCACCTTCGGCAAGCTCAGCCACAAGACCGGCGCCGGCTTCAACTGGCGCTGGCCGTACCCGATCCAGTCGCACGAGACCGTCAACGTCTCGCAGATCCGCACCGCCGAGATCGGTTACCGCGCCAACGTGCGCAACAAGCAGCCGCAAGAGTCGCTGATGCTGACCGACGACGAGAACATCATCGACATCCAGTTCGCGGTGCAGTACACGCTGAAAGACCCGGTCCAGTGGCTGTTCAACAACCGCGACCAGGACGACAGCGTGCGCCAGATCGCCGAGACCGCGATCCGCGAAGTGGTCGGCCGCAGCAAGATGGACTTCGTGCTGTACGAAGGCCGCGAGAAGGTCGCCGTCGACGTGCACCAGATGATGCAGCAGATCGTCGACCGCTACGCGCTCGGCGCCCTGATCACCAACGTCACCATGCAGGCGGTGCAGCCGCCGGAGCAGGTGCAGGAAGCCTTCAACGACGCCGTCAAGGCCGGCCAGGACCGTGCGCGCGCCAAGAACGAGGGCGAGGCCTACGCGAACCAGGTGATCCCGCAGGCGCGCGGCCAGGCCTTCCGCCTGATGCAGGACGCCGAAGCCTACCGCTCGATGGTGGTGGAAAACGCGACCGGTAACGCCTCGCGCTTCGACCAGGTGGTGTCGGCATATGCGAAGGCCCCGGCCGTCACGCGCGACCGCATGTACATCGACACCATGCAGCAGATCTTCTCCAGCACCAGCAAGGTGATGGTGGATTCGCGCGCCGGCAATCCGATGATCTACCTGCCGCTGGACAAGCTGATCGGCCAGAACGCCGGCCACGAGGCCGTCGGCAACAAATCGGGTCCGGTCCAGGTGCCGCAATCGGCGCCGCAGTCGGACGTCATGCAAGCCATGGATTCGGTGCGCCAGCGCGACAGCCGCAGCCGCGATTCCTCACGTGATCGGGAGAGCCGTTAATGAACCGCCTCGTAACTTTATTTGTGGCGGGGTTCATTGCCCTGATGCTGTTGTCGTCGACCGTGTTCGTGGTCGACCAGCGCCGCTTCGCCATCGTGTTCGCCCTCGGCCAGGTGCGCGACGTGATCACCGAGCCGGGCCTGCACTTCAAGCTGCCGCCGCCGTTCCAGAATGTGATCTACCTGGACAAGCGCATCCTGACGCTCGACACGCCCGACGCCGACCGTTTCATCACCGCCGAAAAGAAGAACATCCTGGTGGATGCCTTCATGAAGTGGCGTATCACCGATCCGCGCCTGTACTACGTCAGCTTCAACGGCGACGAAAGCCGCGCGCGCGACCGCCTGTCGCAGATCATCAAGGCGGCCCTGAACGACGAGATCACCAAGCGCACCGTGCGCGAAGTGATTTCGGGCGAGCGCGGCGCCGTGATGAACGCGGTGAAGGACAAGGTCGTGGCCGAGGCCAAGGAGATCGGCGTCGGCGTGGTGGACGTGCGCCTCAAGCGCGTCGACTACATCGAGCAGATCAACGACTCCGTGTACGAGCGCATGAAGGCCGAGCGCGTGCGCGTGGCCAATGAACTGCGTTCGACCGGCGCCGCCGAGTCCGAGCAGATCCGCGCCGACGCCGACCGCCAGCGCACCGTGATCATCGCCGAAGCCTTCCGCGAGGCCGAGAAGATCAAGGGTGACGGCGACGCCAAGGCATCGGTGATCTATGCCGAGTCCTTCGGCAAGAATCCGGAATTCGCCAAGTTCTACCGTTCGCTGGAAGCCTACCGCGCGACCTTCAAGAACCGTGGCGACGTGATGGTGGTGGATCCGAATTCGGAGTTCTTCAAGTACTTCAAACAACCGGGTTCGAAGTAATTCGTAGGGTGGGCGGCTCTGCCGCCCACGCGTTCAAACAGTACATGAGCTGCTTGACCGCGTGGGCAGGGGACCTGCCCACCCTACGTTTACGCGGACATTTCTAGTATAGACAAGCGTTGCAACATGGCACTCTGACAAGCCTTCCAGCCTCGCGACCCAACATCCCCCGCCTACGCCTTATTATTTTCGGGTAAAATTGCCGATTCGGCGCTCGCACCGTGCGCCGGCACGTCCGTGCGCTTGATACCGCTCTTGAAAACAACCCGTTAGCTGTCTGCCCATGCCAAATTGGCTATTGCCTGAAAATATTGCCGATGTCTTGCCGTCCGAAGCGCGCAAGATCGAGGATCTGCGCCGCAAGATGCTCGATACCTTCCGCCTGTACGGCTACGAACTGGTGATGCCGCCGCTGCTCGAATACGTCGAGTCGCTGCTGGCGGGAGCAGGGCAGGACACCGAACTGCGCACCTTCAAGGTGGTCGACCAGCTGTCCGGCCGCCTGCTCGGCCTGCGCGCCGACATGACCACCCAGGTGGCGCGCATCGACGCCCACCTGCTCAACCGCGAATCGATCACCCGCCTGTGCTACGCCGGCAGCGTGCTGCATACCCGTCCGTCGGGCCTGCACGCCACCCGCGAGCCGATCCAGATCGGCGCCGAGATCTACGGTCACGCCGGCCTGGAAGCCGATGCCGAGATCCAGGAGCTGGCGCTGGGTGTGCTGGCGCTGGCCGGCTTCGACAACGTGCGCCTCGACCTGTGCCACGTCGGCATCTTGCGCGCCCTGCTGGCCGAGGATCCGGCCGCGCGCCGCGACGAAGCCCAGCTCATCGGCCTGCTGCGCGCCAAGGATGCGCCCGGCCTGGACGAGTTTACGCAACATTACGCGCCGAGCACCCGCAAGGCCCTGCTGGCGCTGCCGCATCTGTACGGCGACGTCGAGGTGCTGGCGCGCGCCAAGGAAGAACTGCCGGCGCTGCCGGGCGTCACCCGTGCGCTGGCCGAACTGGCCGCGCTGGCGGCTGGCGCCATTGGTCGCGCCGACGTAGCGATCGACCTGGCCGACCTGCGCGGCTACCAGTACGAGAGCGGCGCCATGTTCGCGCTCTACGTGCCGGGCCTGCCGAACGCGGTGGCGCGCGGC
This sequence comes from Massilia sp. X63, assembly GCF_041023745.1. Lineage (NCBI taxonomy): Bacteria > Pseudomonadati > Pseudomonadota > Betaproteobacteria > Burkholderiales > Oxalobacteraceae > Massilia > Massilia sp. X63. The sequence goes on along the minus strand of NZ_JBFTEF010000007.1, from coordinate 269,380 downwards.
GGACGCTACGACCATGTGGGCGAGGCTTTCGGACGCGCGCGTCCGGCGACCGGCTTCTCGCTCGACCTGCGCGAACTGGCGCGGCTGCTGCCGACTGCCGAGCGCAAGCACTCCATCCGCGCACCCTGGGGCAATGCGCCGGAGTTGAAGGAAAAAATCGCTGACCTGCGCAAGGCAGGCGAAGTCGTGATCCAGTCCATGCCGGGTCACGACAATGTTCAGGACGAGTTCGAGTGCGACCGCGTGCTCGTCCTCGAAAACGGAAATTGGATTCTCAAAAACTTAGGTTAAGTGATGTCAAATACTAACGTGGCAAAGAACGTCGTTGTCATCGGCACCCAGTGGGGCGATGAAGGTAAAGGCAAGATCGTCGACTGGCTGACCGACCATGCGGCCGGCGTCGTCCGTTTCCAGGGCGGCCATAACGCGGGCCACACCCTGGTGATCAAGGGCCAGAAGACCGCGCTGCAGCTGATCCCTTCGGGCATCATGCGCGAAGGCGTGGCCTGCTACATCGGCAACGGCGTGGTCGTGTCGGTCCCGGACGTGATGCGCGAGATCGACAAGCTGCAAGCCGCCGGCGTCGAAGTCGCGTCGCGCCTGAAGATCTCGGAAGCCTGCCCGGTCATCCTGCCTTACCACGTCGCCATCGACAAGGCGCGCGAAGCCAAGCGCGGCGAGAACAAGATCGGCACCACCGGCAAGGGCATCGGCCCGGCCTACGAAGACAAGGTGGCGCGCCGCGCGATCCGCATCGCCGACATGCTCAACGAAGAGCGCTTTGCCGAGAAGCTCAAGGAAAACCTCGAGTACCACAACTTCGTGCTGGTGAACTACCTGGGCGGCGAAGCGATCGACTTCCAGCAGACCTTCGACGACGCGATGGCCCTGGTCCCGCGCCTGCGCCCGATGGTCGGCGACGTCTCGTCCGCGCTGTATGCCGCGCACAAGGCCGGCGGCAGCCTGCTGTTCGAAGGCGCGCAAGGCTCGCTGCTCGACGTCGACCACGGCACCTATCCGTTCGTCACCTCGTCGAACTGCGTGGCGGGTAACGCCGCCGCCGGCGCCGGCGTCGGCCCGGGCATGCTGCACTACATCATGGGCATCACCAAGGCCTACACCACCCGCGTCGGTTCGGGCCCGTTCCCGGCCGAACTGCCGACCGACGCAGGCGTCGGCGAGCACCTGTCGCGCGTGGGCCACGAGTTCGGCACCGTGACCGGCCGCGCCCGCCGCTGCGGCTGGTTCGACGCCGCGCTGCTGCGCCGCTCGGTGCAGATCAACGGCGTGACCGGCATGTGCCTGACCAAGCTGGACGTGCTGGACGGCCTGGAATCGCTCAAGCTGTGCACCGGCTACAAGATCGACGGCCGCGAGGTCGACATCTTCCCGGTCGGCGCCGAAGAAGCCGCGCTGTGCCAGCCGGTCTACGAAGAGATGCCGGGCTGGACCGAGTCGACCGTCGGCGCCAAGTCGATGGACGAACTGCCGGCCAACGCGCGCGCCTACATCAAGCGCATCGAAGAACTGGTCGGCATCCCGATCGACATGGTGTCGACCGGCCCGGATCGCGAAGAAACCATCGTGCTGCGTCATCCGTTCGCAGCCTAATAACAATAGGAAAAGTTTGAAATGAACACCCCTGCATCGACCGACAAGGACCTCTGGGTTTCGTGGGACGAGTACAACCGCCTGGTCGAGCGCCTCGCGCTGCAAGTGTATGAATCGAACTGGAAGTTCGACATGGTGCTGTGCCTGGCGCGCGGCGGCGTGCGTCCGGGCGACGTGATCTCGCGCATCTTCGACGTGCCGCTGGCGATCCTGTCGACCAGCTCCTACCGCGAAGAAGCCGGCACCAAGCAGGGCAACCTGGATATCGCCAAGTACATGACGATGACCAAGGGCCCGCTGCAGGGCAAGATCCTGCTGGTCGACGACCTGGCGGACTCCGGCGTGACCCTGCAACGCGTGCGCGAGCACCTGCAGACCAACTACCCGGACGTCAGCGAAGTGCGTTCGGCGGTCATCTGGGTCAAGGGCACGTCGAGCTTCACGCCGGACTACCACCTGGAAGACCTGCCGCACAATCCGTGGATCCACCAGCCCTTCGAGGACTACGACGGCCTGCGTCCGCACCAGCTGTCGGCGTGGATGAAGAAGTTCGAGAAGTAATCCGGAATCCCTCGCCGCCCTTGCGGCGTGGGAAGACAAAACGGGCAGGAGAGGCGCAAGCCTTTCCTGCCCGTTTTGCTTGTCGATCCGGCCGCTCTCGTGAAGCGGCGCCCGCGGCGCGCGATGCAGCTCCGTTCGTGGCGGAGGTTCGGGGCGGCGCGGCAAGTGCTCGATAGAGTCCCATCATCGTACGCCCGCCCCCCGGAAAGGTGCTTTTGTAGTTTCCTCGTTTTGCGAAGATGGAAGAAGAATCTCCTGCGCTATGATATAAACATGGAATATTCTTCAAAAGCATAGGGGATTTGCATGAAAGACGGCCAGCTCGACGACATCGACCGGAAGATCCTGCGCATCCTGCGCAGCGACGGCCGCACCAGTAACCAGAAGCTGGCCGACAGCGTGCACCTGTCGCCCACGCCCTGCTGGAACCGGGTCCGGGCGCTCGAAGAGGCCGGCTTCATCGAGGGCTATGCCGCGATCCTGTCGCAGCGCGCGCTGGGCCTGCCGGACACCGTCATCATCGAGGTCACCCTCGAGCGCCACGACGAAGACATGCTGGAACGCTTCGGCGAAGCGCTGGCGCAACTGCCCGAGGTAATGGAAGCCAGCCTGCTCACCGGCGACTACGACTACCTGATCAAGGTCGCGGTGGCCGGCACCGAGGGCTACGAGCGCTTCCTGCGCCAGCGCCTGTACAAGATTCCCGGCATCCGCCACAGCCGCTCGACCTTCGTGCTGCGCACGCTGAAGCGGACCCATTCGGTAGAGCCTTGATCGCCGTGCCCGATACAAAGGCGCCATTTCTCCAACGTATTACTCTGTTAAGATGCGTGACGGCCATGCGCGCATCATTCACAATAACAAGCAGAACTCGATGACCCAAAGCTTCTTCCAGACCTTCATCCTCCTGATCCTCGTCACTGACCCGTTCGGCAACGTTCCCCTGTTCGCGGCGGCCCTGAAGGACGTGCCGGTGCAGCGCCGCGGCCGCATTGTGGTGCGCGAGTGCGCGATCGCCTTCCTGCTGCTGCTGGTGTTCATGTTCTTCGGCCAGCACTTCCTGGAGGCCCTGCACCTGTCGCCGGTCGCGCTGCGCATCGGCGGCGCGGTGATCCTCTTGATCATCGCGATCCGCATGATCTTCCCGCATCCGGACGGCGTGCTCGGCCGCAGCGAAGGCGGCGAGCCCTTCATCGTGCCGCTGGCAATTCCCGCGCTGGCCGGCCCCTCGGCGCTGGCCACGGTGCTGCTGTTCAGCTCGGGCAGCCTGGCCGAAACCATGGTCCACGTGGCCGCGCTGGCCGCCGTCGGCGTGGTCTGGCTGGCGGTGTTCCTGAGCGCCGAGCGCCTGCAGCAGAAGCTGGGGCCGCAGGTGATGACCGCCTTCGAGCGCCTGATGGGCTTGATTCTGACGGCCATGTCGGTCGAGATGCTGCTGGGCGGCATCCGCGAATTCGTGAAGACCCTGTGATGGCAGGCGTGCGGGGGCAAGCTGCATCTTTCTGGCACACTTCGTCTGATAAGATCAGCGCGGCATCCGCCGCCGGCATGAACGCATGAACGCATGAAACCGGAATACGACACCCCATCCGAATGGCTGCCCTTCCTGAGCGGGGGCGGGCAGATGGGGGCCATGATGCGGGCACACGACTGGTCGGCGTCGCCGCTCGGCCATCCACGCAACTGGCCCCAGGCCCTGCGCACCGCGGTGGGCCTGATGCTCAACTCGAAGTTCCCGATGTTCGCGGCCTGGGGCCCGGAGCTGGGCTTCCTGTACAACGACTCCTACGCCATCATCCTGGGCGAGAAGCACCCGGCGGCGCTGGGCCGCCGTTTCCACGACATCTGGCGCGAGATCTGGGACGACATCCATCCGCTGATCGTGCGCGCGCTCAAGGGCGAGGCCACCTACATGGACCGGCTGCCGCTGCGCATGAACCGCTTCGGCTATGACGAGGACACCTGGTTCCGCTTCTCGTATTCGCCGGTGCGCGACGAGGACGGCACCGTGGCCGGCATGTTCTGCGCCTGCGTCGAGATGACCGGCGAGGTGCTGGCCGAGCGCTACCGCGAGCAGGAGAACCAGCGCCTGATGACGCTGTTCGAGCAGGCGCCCGGCATCCTGGCCGTGCTGCGCGGCCCCGATCACGTCTTCGAGATCACCAACGAGTCCTACCTGCAGCTGATCGGGCGCCGCGAGCTGATCGGCAAGCCGGCGCGCGAGGCGCTTCCCGAAGTGGCCGGGCAGGGCTTCTTCGAGCTGCTCGACCAGGTCTACCACTCGGGCCAGCCCTTCGTCGGCCATGCGGTGCCGGTGCGGGTCCAGCGCGACGCCAGCGGCGCGCTGGAAGAGCGCTTCGTCGACTTCGTGTACCAGCCGATCCGCGGCCCGAAGGGAGAAGTGGAAGGCATCTTCGTGGAGGGCAGCGACGTCACGCTGCGCAAGCGCGTGGAAGACGACCTGCGCGCCGCCAACCGCCAGAAGGACCAGTTCCTGGCGATGCTGGCGCACGAGCTGCGCAATCCGCTGGCGCCGATCACGACCGCGGCCCAGCTGCTCCAGCGCGGCTCGCTCGACCCCGAGCGCGCACGCCACGCCAGCGAGATCATCGTGCGCCAGGCCGAGCACATGACCGACCTGGTAAACGACCTGCTGGACGTCTCGCGCGTGACGCGCGGCCTGGCCGAGATCGAGAAGGAAGAGCTGGACGTCGCCGCCATCGTCGGTGGCGCGGTCGAGCAGGTGCGTCCGCTGCTGGACATGAAACGGCATGCGCTCACGCTGGAACTGCCGCCGCAGGCGCTGCACGTGTCGGGCGACCGCACCCGCCTGGTGCAGGTGGTGTCCAACATCCTGAACAACGCCGCCAAGTACACCCCATCCGGCGGCCACATCGCCGTGCGCGTGCGCGAGGCGAACGGCGAAGCGGTGGTCGCCGTGTCCGACAACGGGCAGGGCATCGACCCGCAGGTGCTGCCCTACATCTTCGACCTGTTCACCCAGGCCGAGCGCACGCCCGACCGCTCGCAGGGCGGCCTGGGCATCGGCCTGGCGCTGGTGAAAAGCCTGGTCGCGCTGCATGGCGGGCGGGTGGCGGCCTTCAGCGAAGGGGCCAACCAGGGCAGCGAGTTCACGATCCGCCTGCCGCTGCTGCAGCCGGCGCCGGCGCAGGCATCGCCGCCCGCGCAAGCGCAGGCCCAGGAAGGGCCGGTGCGGGTGCTGGTGGTCGACGACAACGCGGACGCGGCCCAGATGCTCGCCACCCTGCTGGAAGCGCATGGCCATGTGGTGAGCGTGGAGTTCGACGGCACCAGCGGCCTGGCCCGCGCCTTGCGCGAGCGGCCCGAAGTCATGCTGCTCGATATCGGCCTGCCCGACATGGACGGCCACGAACTGGCGCGCCGCCTGCGCGCCTCGTCCGAGACCCGGGGGGCGCTCCTGATCGCGCTCACCGGCTACGGCCAGAGCGAAGACCGCGAGCGCGCGAGTGCGGCCGGTTTCGACCGCCACCTGGTCAAGCCGGCCGACCTGTCGGAACTGCTGCGCATCCTGGCCGAGGTGCGCGGCCGCGGCGCCTGAATCCCAGCCTGAGCTTGCCGTACCCATCCGTGCGCAGTCCTCTCCGGAAGCCGACCGGACCACTCGGCGCATGCGGACGTGAAGCTCAGCATCGCGCGCTTGTACAGGCTCGACCCATGGATGTTCAAGCGCCCCGGGTAATCGGGCCCGGGACAGGGGCAAAATATTTCTATTTTCCCAAGGCTCGGGTATAGTCGCGCTCATTTCATTGGATGGGCGCACCCGGAATGGCAGATCAAGAGGTAATCAAGCACGGCCAGAAGATCATTCGCCTGGCTGGCAGCAAGGAGCACACGCTTTCCCACAAACTGCGTGAAATCGCGATCGAGTTCTTCACGATCGTGTTCGCCGTCAGCCTCAGCATCTGGCTGCACGGCCTGAGCGAGCACCATCACCAGCAGCAGGAAGTGCGCGCCTTCCTGACCGGACTGCGCACCGACCTGAAATCCGACATCGAGGCGGTGCGTAACATCACCGAGTCCTACCGCGCATTCAACGCGAATTTCACCTACCTGGCGGCCCTGGATCCACAGCGGATGCCGCAAGGACCGGCGTTCGAACAGGCGGTGCAGTTTTCCGACGCCAACAACTTCTTCAGGCCCTTGATCAGCCGTTACGAAGGCTTCCGCTCCAGCGGGAAAATGGCCTATATCGAAGACGCGAAGCTGCTCGATGCGATCTTTGCCCTGTACCAGGCCACGCTGTCGGAAATCCGTTCTTCGGAAAGCGGCTGGGCGGGGCGCCAGAACAAGCTGCGCGCCTACCAGGACAGCGAATTGAACAGCGATGAGCTGCCTGAGCACTTCCGGGTGTTCACCTCGCCCAAGGGCAAGCGGATGCTGACGCAGATGATTGCGCCCAAGCAGCTGTTCGAGCGCTACGCCGCCTATGACGAGCAAGCCGCGGCGATTGTGAAGGCCATCGAGGCGGCCTATCCGGAACTGGCCGAAGGGCCTGCGCAGCCGCACAAGGGCTGAGCCGAAAAAAAACCGTTCCCGGCAAGCGGGAACGGTTGGATGCGGCCGATTGGGCTGCTTACTTGCCCAGCATCGACACCACGTTGTCCGCCCCCGGCGCCCCGAAGGCCTGCTGCTTGAGCACGTGCAGCTGGTCGCGCACCTGGGCCGCCTTTTCGAATTCCAGGTTCTTGGCGTGGTCGACCATGAGCTTCTCGAGGCGCTTGATCTCCTTGCTGATCTGCTTCTCGCTCATGGCCTCGACCTTGGCCGTGGCCGCCTCTTCGACCAGGCCTTCGCCCATCGCCCGTTGCGCGGCGTTGCTGTAGACGCCGTCGATCATGTCCTTGATCTTCTTGTTCACGCCCTTCGGCGTGATGCCGTGCGCCTCGTTGAAGGCGATCTGCTTGGCGCGGCGGCGTTCGGTCTCGTCGATCGCCTTCTTCATCGAATCGGTCATCTGGTCGGCGTACAGGATCGCCACGCCGTTCAGGTTACGCGCCGCGCGGCCGATGGTCTGGATCAGCGAGCGTTCGGAACGCAGGAAGCCTTCCTTGTCGGCGTCCAGCACCGCCACCAGCGACACCTCCGGCAAGTCCAGGCCTTCGCGCAGCAGGTTGATGCCGACCACCACGTCGAAGGTGCCCAGGCGCAGGTCGCGCAGGATCTCCACGCGCTCCACGGTCTCGATGTCGCTGTGCAGGTAGCGCACCTTGATGCCGTGGTCGCTCAGGTATTCGGTGAGCTGCTCGGCCATGCGCTTGGTGAGCGTGGTCACCAGCACGCGCTCGTCCTTGGCGATGCGGTCGGTGATCTCGCTCATCAGGTCGTCGACCTGCGAACGCGCCGGCTTGACGATGACCTTCGGGTCGACCAGGCCGGTGGGGCGCACCACCTGCTCGACCACGTTGTCGGCCTTTTGCTTTTCGTACTCGGCCGGCGTGGCCGAGACGAACACAGTCTGGCGCATCTTGCCTTCGAATTCCTGGAACTTCAGCGGCCGGTTGTCCAGCGCCGAAGGCAGGCGGAAGCCATAGTCGACCAGGTTGACCTTGCGCGAACGGTCGCCGTTGTACATCGCGTTGAGCTGGCCGATCATCACGTGCGACTCGTCCATGAACATCAGCGCGTCCTTCGGCAGGTAGTCGATCAGGGTCGGCGGCGGTTCGCCCGGCATCGAGCCGGACAGGTGGCGCGAATAGTTCTCGATGCCCTTGGTGAAACCGATCTCGGCCAGCATCTCGAGGTCGAAACGGGTGCGCTGCTCGAGGCGCTGCTCCTCGATCAGCTTGTTCTCGTTGCGGAAGTACTCGAGGCGGTCGCGCAGCTCGGCCTTGATCGATTCCACCGCGCGCAGCACGGTGGAGCGCGGCGTCACGTAATGCGAGCCCGGATACACCGTGAAGCGCGGGATCTTCTGGCGCACGCGCCCCGTGAGCGGGTCGAACAGCTGCAGCGATTCGATCTCGTCGTCGAACATCTCGACGCGGATCGCCAGCTCGGCGTGCTCGGCCGGGAAGATGTCGATGGTGTCGCCGCGCACGCGGAAGGAGCCGCGCGAGAAATCCATCTCGTTGCGGGTGTACTGCATCTGGATCAGGCGCGCGATGATGTCGCGCTGCGCCACCTTGTCCTTGTGGCGCAGCGTCAGGATCATCTTGTGGTATTCGTTCGGATTACCGATACCGTAGATTGCCGACACGGTGGCGACGATGACCACGTCGCGCCGCTCCATCAGCGACTTGGTGCACGACAGGCGCATCTGCTCGATGTGCTCGTTGATCGACGAGTCCTTTTCGATGAACAGGTCGCGCTGCGGCACATAGGCTTCCGGCTGGTAGTAATCGTAGTACGAGACGAAATACTCGACCGCGTTCTGCGGGAAGAATTCGCGGAACTCCGCATACAGCTGGGCCGCCAGGGTCTTGTTGGGCGCGAACACGATGGCCGGCCGTCCCGCCTGCGCGATCACGTTGGCCATGGTGTAGGTCTTGCCGGAACCGGTCACCCCGAGCAGGGTCTGGTACATCAGGCCGTCGTTGATGCCTTCAATCAGGCCGGCGATCGCGGTCGGCTGGTCACCGGCCGGCGGGAAGGGCTGGTGCAGCTTGAAGGGCGAACCGGGGTAGGTGATGACTGTCGCGTCCGGAGCAGGTTCGGGAGCATTTGCGATGGATAAATCTGCCATACTTTGAGACCTTTGCTAGAATGGGGATCCGCTTGCGGCACTGCAGCATGACTAGACAAGCAGTGCCGTTCTCTTCAATTGCTGCGAACCCACCGACAAACTCACTCAGTTACCCAGTTTATCACGATGACTTCTACAGCCTCCGCCAGCCTCTTCGGCGCCATCGACATGGCGCCCCGCGACCCGATCCTGGGCATTACCGAAGCGTTCAACGCCGACACCAATCCGGCCAAGATCAACCTGGGTGTCGGCGTCTACTATGACGACAATGGCAAGGTGCCTTTGCTGCAGTGCGTGCAAAAAGCGGAAGCGAAGCTGATGGAGCAGCCGGCGCCGCGTACCTACCTGCCGATCGAAGGACTGGCGGCATACGACAAGGCCGTGCAAGAGCTGGTATTTGGGGCCGACAGCGCCGTAATTCAAGAGAAGCGCGCGATCACCGTGCAGGCCCTGGGCGGCACCGGCGCGCTCAAGCTGGGCGCCGATTTCCTCAAGCGTTTCGCACCTGGTTCCGACGTCTACATCAGCGATCCGAGCTGGGAAAACCACCGCGCCCTGTTCGAGAGCGCCGGCTTCGCCGTCCACAACTACACCTATTACGACCCGGCCACCCATGGCGTGAACTTCGACGGCATGCTGGCTGCGCTCAAGGCCATGCCGCGCGCTTCGATCGTGGTGCTGCACGCCTGCTGCCACAACCCGACCGGCGCCGACCTCACGCAAGAGCAGTGGGGCCAGGTGATCGAGGCCGTGGTGGCGAATGGCCTGGTGCCCTTCCTCGACATGGCCTACCAGGGCTTCGGCGCCGGCATCGCGGAAGACGGCGCCGTGGTGCGCCGCTTCGCCGACAAGGGCATTCCGCTGCTGGTGTCGAACTCGTTCTCGAAATCCTTCTCGCTGTATGGCGAGCGCGCCGGCGCGCTGTCGATCGTGGCCACGAGTAGCGAGGAAGCCGCGCGCGTGCTGTCGCAGCTCAAGCGCGTCATCCGCACCAACTACTCGAACCCGCCGACCCATACGGCCAAGGTGGTCGCGATGGTGCTGTCGACCCCGGAACTGCGCCAGCTGTGGGAAGAAGAGCTGGCCGGCATGCGCGTGCGCATCAAGGAGATGCGTAACCTCATGGTCGAGAAGCTGAAAGAAAAAGCCCCGGGCCACGACTTCGAATTCGTGCGCGAGCAGGTCGGCATGTTCTCGTACTCGGGCCTGAGCAAAGAGCAGGTGGGCAAGCTGCGCGAACAGTCGATCTACGCGGTGGACACCGGCCGCATCTGCGTCGCCGCCCTGAATTCCACCAATCTCGAGCGCGTCGTTGACGCCGTGGCGAAAGTTCTTTAAAATCGCGGCTCTTCGGAACTGACGAGATGTAGCGATCATTCCGGAGAGCAGCAAAATTGGCTGCGCGACAGCGTCGAATTTGACACACTGTCACCGCAAACATATAATGCTGTCATCAATTCCCTGATAGCTCAGTCGGTAGAGCGACGGACTGTTAATCCGCAGGTCCCTGGTTCGAGTCCAGGTCGGGGAGCCAGAATTCTGAAAGGCCACATCGCAAGATGTGGTCTTTTTGTTTTTGCGCAACGGTGACTGTGGGTATTGCACGAAGTCATGCCTACGGGGTACGCTGGCAACACTCATCACTTCAGGACTCTACAAGTGAAGCATCTTCCATCGAGCAAGAGAATTGCCGTCGCCGGACAGGTGCTCCGTTTTTCGATGTCGGGCCAGGGCGCGCCGACCATCGTCATGCTGGGCGGTTCCGGCAGTCCGCTGGAAGGATGGCACCGGCTGTTTCCCGAGATCGAGAAGCTGGGCACGGTCGTCACCTACGACCGGCCCGGGGTGGGCGGCAGCGGACGGCCGCGCGAGCCGCAGATGGCGACCACCGTGATCCTGCAGTTGCGGGCGCTGCTGCGCGAGATCGGCGCCAGGCCGCCTTTCCTGCTGGTCGCCCATTCCTTCGCCGGCCTGCATGCCAACCTGTTCGCGCGCGTCTATCCCGAAGAGACTTGCGGCGTGCTGTTCCTCGAGGCGACCGCGCCCGACGACGTGCTCAACATGAAGCGCTATCGCTCGCCGCTGCAGCGCGCCATGGCCGGCCTGCTGGACCGCGTCTCGCCGCCCGACCCGAACGACGAGGTCAGCAACGAGGCCGAGACGGTGGAGGAGATCGCCGAGGCGCCGGCCTTCCCGCCGATTCCGGTCACCGTGGTCTCGGGCGGCAAGCGCCTGCCGCGCTGGATCGTCTCCGGAGAAGCGCGGCGCGAGCGCGAGCGCAACCAGCTGGCGCTGGCGCGGCTGTCGCCGCTGGGCCAGCGCGTGGTGGCGACGAAAAGCGCGCATTTCCCGCAGATGTCGGAGCCGCAACTGGTGCTGGAGGCGTTGACGAAACTGGTCGGCCGCCTGCGGATCTAGGAAATCTTGCCTTTCGCTAGGCCGGGACTTCGCGAAATCGAAAAGCGCTGCTATAATGTGGCCTCTTTTCCCTGATAGCTCAGTCGGTAGAGCGACGGACTGTTAATCCGCAGGTCCCTGGTTCGAGTCCAGGTCGGGGAGCCAGAATACGAAGGGCCGCATGCGAATGCGGCCCTTTTTGTTTTTGTCGAACTGCCCGGCAGCCGGAGCGGCGCCGGGCGTATCGATGCGCAGTCCGGCGGCGCTCTGCCTGCAATGCCCTCAGCGGATGACCGGCTTCACGCGCGCCGCCGCTTCCAACGCCCGCTGGCGCGCCGTCTCGACGTCGCTTGCGGTCGCCAGCGCCACGCCCATGCGGCGGCGCGCGAACGATTCCGGCTTGCCGAACAGGCGCAGGTCGGCGCCCGGCACGCGCAGCGCATCGGCCACGCCCTCGAAGGCGATACCGGCAGCCTCATGCTGGCCATAGATGACGGCGGACGCGCCGGGCGCGCGCAGCGACACGTCGGTCGGCAGGCCCAGCACGGCCCGGGCGTGCAGCTCGAACTCGCTCTGCACCTGGCTGGCCATGGTCACCATGCCGGTATCGTGCGGGCGCGGGCTCACTTCCGAGAACCACACCATGTCGCCCTTGACGAACAGTTCGACGCCGAACACGCCGCAGCCGCCGAGATTGGCCGTGACTTTGGCCGCGATGTCGCGTGCGCGTTCCAGCGCCACCGGGCTCATCGGGTGCGGCTGCCACGATTCCACGTAGTCGCCCCGTACCTGCTTGTGGCCGATCGGCTCGCAGAAGCCGGTTTCCACCTGGCCGTCGGCGCCCAGCGAGCGCACCGTGAGCAGGGTGATCTCGTAGTCGAAGTCGATGAAGCCTTCCGCGATCACGCGGCCGGCGTCGACGCGGCTGCCGTTGGCCGCATGCTCCCATGCTGGTACGACGTCCGCCGCGCTGTCGAGCTTCGACTGGCCCTTGCCGGACGAGGACATCACCGGCTTGACCACGCAGGGGAAGCCGACCTGGGCGCAGGCCCCTTCCAGTTCTTCCAGGCTGCTGGCGAAGCGGTAGGGCGAGGTCGGCAGGCCGAGTTCCTCGGCGGCCAGGCGGCGGATGCCTTCGCGGTTCATGGTCAGCATCGCGGCGCGCGCGGTCGGAATGCAGGTGATCCGGCCGGCCTGCTCGAGCGCGAACAGGGTCTCGGTGGCGATGGCTTCGATCTCCGGCACCACCAGGTCGGGCTTCTCCAGCGCGATCAGGGCCGACAGGGCGTCACCGTCGGTCATGTCGATCACGTGCGCGCGGTGCGCGACCTGGTGGCCGGGTGCATTGGGATAGCGGTCGACGGCGATGGTCTCCACGCCCAGGCGCTGCAGGGCGATGATCACCTCCTTGCCGAGCTCCCCGGAGCCGAGCAGCATGACCTTGGTGGCGGAAGGGGAGAGTGGGGTACCGAAGAGGCGTGGGGTCGTCATGGGATGAGGCAGGGTGGTGAAAGAAAGCTGCGACTATAGCAAAGGCCCCCGCGCCCTGCCGCCGCTGAGATGTTTTTGCAAAGCACTGGTCAAATCCGGAACGGGTCGCTATAATGCGGCCTCCTTTCCCTGATAGCTCAGTCGGTAGAGCGACGGACTGTTAATCCGCAGGTCCCTGGTTCGAGTCCAGGTCGGGGAGCCAGAATACGAAGGGCCGCATGCGAATGCGGCCCTTTTTGTTGTTGGCGTCGGAAGGCGGGGCGCGTGCATGAATTGCCGTCGCCCTTCAAAGCGTCGTTCCGGCGCAGGCCGGAACCCGATGCCCTCGCATCGTGTTTGGCGCTGCGCGGATGCCATCACACAACGCATGGCCTGCGCCGGGCCGACGGTGGTATGGAGCGTGGGCTGGTCAAGCAGTGGCGACTCCGGCTCGGCCGCCCGCCGCGGCATCTTCCTGCGTCATCCCCGGCAAGCGATCAAACCACGGCTGCGCCTCTTCCAGCTGATGCGCCAGCTGCAGCAGCCGGTCTTCCCGCCCGAACGGCGCCACGAACTGCACGCCCAGCGGCAAGCCGTCGGCGGTCCAGTGCAGCGGCACCGACATCGACGGCGTCCCGGTCAGGTTCGACAGCTGCGTGAAGGGCACGTAGCGCAGGTTGTCCTGTGCGATCTTTTCTACCGTGCTGTCGAGCAGCCCGAGGCGCGCCAGCAGGCCGAGCATGCCGGTGCGCTGCAGGAAGCCCAGCGCGGCCTGCTGGGCAGGCGGCAGGTCGCCTGCGCCGTGCCGTACCGGCGGGTGCGCCAGCGTGGGCGTGAGCAGCATGTCGTAGCGCTGGTGGAAGCGTCCCAGCGCGCGCGCGAAGCTGTTCCACTGCGCCAGCTGGGTGGTGAGCGCCGGCGCCTTGATCGCGCTGCCCAGCGTCACCAGGAGGCGCGTCATCAGTTCCGGCTCGCCGCCGCCGGCGCCCGCGGCTCGCATGCGGGCCACCAGCGCCGGCACCTGGCCGAAATAGACGTGCAGGTAACTGGTGGCCAGCGCCGCGCCGTCGATCTCGGGCGCCGCTTCTTCCACCTCGTGCCCGAGGCTGCGCAGCAGCTGCGCCGCGTGCCGCACCGCCGCCACCGCTTCCGGATGCACCTCGGTGCCGAGCGGCGACGCGCTGGTGAAGCCGATGCGCAGCCGGCCCGGGTCGTGCCGCATCAGATCGGCATAGGGCGCGGCGGGCGGGGCGACGATGAACGGGTCGCCCGGCTCGGCGCCCTGCAGCACGTCGAGCGCCAGCGCGGAATCGCGCACGCTGCGCGACAGCACGCCTTCGCTCGAGGCGCCGAACCAGACTTCGCCCACGTCCGGGCCGGCGGAGACCCGTCCGCGCGAAGGCCGCAGGCCGAACAGGCCGCAGCAGGCGGCCGGGATGCGGATCGAGCCGCCGCCGTCGTTCCCGGCCGCCATCGGCACGATGCCGGCTGCCACCGCAGCGGCCGCGCCGCCGCTCGAGCCGCCCGGCGTGTGCGCCAGGTTCCAGGGGTTATTGGTGCGGCCGAACAGCTCGGGGTCGGTCACGCCCTTGAGCGCGAATTCCGGCAGGTTGGTCTTGCCGAAGACGACCAGGCCGGCATCCAGGTAGCGCCGCACCACGGCGGCATGCCGGGTCGGCACATGGTGACGCATGACGCGGCTGGCATTCGTGGTCGGCAGGCCGGCGTAGTCCTGCAGGGTGTCCTTGAGCAGGAAGGGCACGCCGGCGAAGGGGCCGCGCAGCGGCCCTTGCAACTGGCGCCGCGCTTCCTCTTCCATCAGCCGGACCACGGCGTTGACCCGGCCATGCACCTGGGCCTGGCGGGCCAGCGCCAGGTCGAGCAGTTGGTGCGGCGTGGCTTCGCCACGGGCGACGAGGGCGGCGAGGGAGGTGGCGTCGTGGCGCAGGTAGGTGTCGAAATCCATGGGTCAGCCTGTGTTGAACTTGCCTTGCATGAAATCCGCTGCGCCCTGCCTTGTCAAGCAAAAGCGCGCTCGTGGCCGGCCAGGTCAGGCCTGGTCGGCCGTTTCGAGCTCGCTTGGGCAGTAGAGCGTATACAGGAGCTGCAGCAGTGCGAGCGCCTTGGCGCTGGCGACGGTATAGAAGACCTGCTTGCCGGCGCGCCGGGTCGTGACCAGGCCTTCCTCGCGCAACACGGTCAGCTGCTGCGACAGGGTAGGCTGGCGGATGCCGGTGCGTTCTTCCAGCATGCCGACCGACAGTTCGCCCTGCGTCATCTGGCATAGCAGCAGCAGGCGGTCGCGGTTGGACAATGCCTTGAGCAGCTGGCTGGCTTCGCCCGCGGCCGCCTCCAGCCGGCCCAGGTCGACGGATGTGGGAAATTCCATGTGATGGCCGCTTCCTTGGTTTCAGTATATGAAATTATATACTGATGGTGGAGAACATGCAGCCGGGTTCAGCGGAACTTCTTCTTGTTCGAGGTATGGGTGCGCGTGTAGAAGTCGGGCGGTTTCTTCGCCACCCAGTCGATGAAGGCGCGGATGTCCTCGTGCGCGCGCAGCGCGTCCCAGGTGTGATAGGCCTGCAGCAGTTCGCGCTCGGTGAAGGCCGAGTGGATCTTGCGGTGGCAGATCTTATGGATGGGGAATTGTTCCTTCCCCTTGAAGGTCTTCGGGATCAGGTGGTGGCGGTCGATATTCGCCGTCCCGAGCACGCGGCCGCACAAGGGGCAGTGCGCATCGGGAGCAGGATCGACATCGATTGGTTCGGGCCGGCGCTTTGGCATGACCCCTAGGTGGCGTCGGCCCCCCGAACTTGCAAGGCATCCGCTGTCAATACGCGCGCACGGCTCAGGACGGCCAATCGTGCGCACGGTTCGGATAATGTAGTAGAATCAAAGCTTACCTTTTTGCAAGATCGTGTCGTATCAGTGAGCCCGCCGCAATGATTGACGATCGTCCCGAATGCTCCGTTCTCCTCATCGACGATGAACCCTTTGCGCAGGACATCATCGCCCACGGTTTGAAGGGCTGCGTCCGCCACACCCTGTGCTACGAGTCGAACGCAGCGCGTGCGGTCGAGGTGGCGCGCGAGGTGCGCGCCACGGTGGTGCTGGTCGACCTGCGCATGCCCGACCTGGACGGCTTCGAGGTCACCGCGCGCCTGCGCGCCCATCCCGATACCGAAGACGTTCCCGTCATTGTCCTGTCTTCCGAAGACGACCCCGAGATCAAGGCCCGCGCCTTTGCCGTCGGCGCCAACGACTACCTGGTGAAGTGGCCCGATCCGCGCGAGCTGGTGGCGCGCGTGCGCTACCACAGCGGCGCCTGCATCGCGCGGCGCCAGCGTGACGCCGCCTTCGCCTCGCTGCGCGTCAGCCAGGAGCAGCTCGCGGCCAGCCAGTCGGCGCTGCACCAGGCGCAGAAGATGGAAGCGATCGGCCAGCTCACCGGCGGCGTCGCACACGATTTCAACAACGTCCTGCAGATCATCGGCGGCAACCTGCAGCTGCTCAAGCTGGTGGGCAACCTGAACGAGAGCGCGAAGGCGCGCGTCGAGATGGCCCTGTCCGGTGTCGAACGCGGCGCCAAGCTGGCCGCGCACCTGCTGGCCTTCGCGCGGCGCCAGCCGCTGCAATCGGTGGTGGTCGACCCCGGGCACCTGCTGCGCGAGATGGACGACATGATGCGCCGCGTGCTCGGGCCCAGCGCGCGCGTCGTCACCGAGATCGAGCCGGGCCTGGGCAGCACCATGGTCGACCCGAACCAGCTGAACAACGTGCTGCTGAACCTGGCCATCAATGCGCGCGACGCCATGGCCGGCAGCGGCACCCTGACCATCCGCGCCGCCAATGCCGGTCCCGGCGCCGCGCTGCCGGCCGAGGTCCCGCCGGGGAACTACGTCATGATCGAGGTGGCGGACACCGGCAAGGGCATGCCGCAGGAAGTGCTGCTGCGCGCCTTCGAACCCTTCTTTACCACCAAGCCGACCGGGCAGGGCACTGGCCTGGGCCTGTCGATGGCCTATGGCTTCGTGAAGCAGTCGGGCGGCGAGATCGTGCTGCACAGCGAACCGGGGCAGGGCACCAGCGTGCGCATCTACCTGCCGCGCAGCGATGCGGCCCCCAGCGCGATCGAGTCGGTGGCCAGCACGCCGCTGGCCGGCGGCCTGGAGACGATCCTGGTGGTCGAGGACGAGCCCGACGTGCGCAGTTCGACCTGCGGCATCCTGTCGGCGCTCGGTTACGAGGTGCTGGAAGCGGAAGACGCGGAAAGCGCGCTCGCGATCATCGACAGCGGCCGCCACATCGACCTGGTGTTTTCCGACGTGATCATGCCGGGCCCGGTGAGCAGCCTGCAGCTGGGAGAGATCGTGCGCCGCCGCCTGCCGTACGCGCAGGTGCTGTACACCTCGGGCTATGCCGAAGGCGTGCTCGCGCACGAAGGCAAGCTGGACGCCTCGGTGCACCTGCTGCAGAAGCCCTACCATCCGGACGCGCTCAGCGCGCGCATCCGCCACCTGCTGCGCCGCGCCAAGCGCGAGCAGAAAGCAAGCGAGCAGAAGGCCGCTTCAGGCCGGCAGCAGGGCGTCCAGTCTCACTTGGGCTTGATGTAACGGCGCGAGCCCGGCGGCGGTTCGTTCAGGACCGCCCAGAAGATCCCCAGGTCGGCGATGGCGCGCACGAATTCCGTGAAGTCCACCGGCTTGACCACGTAGGCGTTCACGCCCAGCTCGTAGCTGCGGATCACGTCCTGTTCTTCCTTCGACGAGGTCAGCATCACGACCGGAATGCTCTTGAGCGCATCGGTCTCGCGGATCTCTTTCAATACCTCGAGCCCGTCCACCTTGGGCAGTTTCAGGTCGAGCAGGATCACGGCCGGGTTGCCGAGGATACGTTCGCGGAATTCGCCGCGGCGGTGCAGGTAGTCGAGCGCCTCCGCGCCGTCGCGTACCACGACCACTTCATTGGCGAGCTGGCTTTTTGCCAGCGCAATCAGGGTGAGCTCCAGATCGTTCGGGTTGTCTTCGACGAGCAGGATGGGCTTGAGCATTCTATGCCTCAGTTGAATGTTGTTTCGGGATGCTGAACGAGAAGGTCGCGCCTTCTCCCTGCTTCGATGTAGCCCAGACGCGGCCGTTGTGGCGCTCGACGATGCGGCGCACGTTGGCCAGGCCGATGCCGGTGCCCTGGAAGTCTTCCATCCGGTGCAGGCGCTGGAACACACCGAACAGCTTGTGGACGTACTCCATGTTGAAGCCGGCGCCGTTGTCGGCCACGTGGAACACCGTGAATTCTGGCTCGTCCTCGGAGCTGATGGTGATGACCGCCGGGTCGCGCCCGCCGGTGAACTTCACGGCGTTCGACAGCAGGTTGAACACCGCCAGGTGCAGGAAGGTCGGGTCGGCCCAGATCGTGGGCAGCGACTCGATGTGCTAGTCGACGTTGCGGCCCTGCATTTCCATGCCGAGCTTGTCGATGCAGGCCGACACCAGGTCGTTCATGTCCACCTTGGTGGGACGCAGGGCGGCGCGGCCCATCTGCGAGAACGACAACAGGTCGTCGACCAGCTTGCCGGCCAGGCGCGCCGACTCCTTGATGTTCTTCAGGAAGCGCTGGCGCCGCTCCGGGTCTTCGGTGCCGCCCGATTCGATCAGCAGGTCGGAGAATCCGACGATGTGGCGCAGCGGCGCGCGCAGGTCGTGCGAGACCGAATACGAGAAGGCTTCCAGTTCCTTGTTGGCGCGGCCCAGTTCCTCGGCCAGTTCGGCCATCTGCTCGGCGCGCTCGAGCGCGATGCCCAGCAGGGCGCTGCGGAACTCGACCGTCAGCTCGATCTCGGCCACGTGCCAGGGCAGGCTGCGGCCGTGGATGGTTTCGCGCCAGGCCTGGAAGCTCAGGCGCGGCGTGAGCTGGGTCGGGTCGGAAGGCGAGGCCTGCTTGCCGCGCGGGTTGCCGGCCCACTCGATGGTCTGCACCACCTCGGGGCGGAACCACAGCAGGTAATGCTGGTGGATGCGCGAGATCGGCAGGGCCAGCAGGCCGCTGGCATTGCGCACCATGTCGGCGCCCGGCGGATACACTTCCTTCAGGTGGTCGGTGTGGAACACCTCCGTGTGGCCGTGCACCGACAGCCATTCGCTGAGGGCGCGGATCTGCGTTGCGTCCGGCGTGTCGCCATAGGTCAGCACGCGGTCGTCGACCACGATGGCAACCCCGCCGGCGCGCCCGAAGCGCAGCAGTTCGGGGAACACGCCGCTCATGTTCTCGAGGAAATCGGCGCCCTTGGTCAGGTTGCCCAGCATCTCGACCATGATACGGCGTACGTCGAGGCGGAACTGCAGTTCCTGGGCGTCCTCGCGCGATTCGATGACGAGCGCCAGGATCTGCCCCAGCTGCTCGCAGGCGGTGCGCTTCTCGACCGACACCGGGCAGGGCTCGGCGTTGTGGCAGGAGATCAGGCCCCACAGCTTGCCCTTGACGATGAGCGAGACCGACATCGAGGCCAGGGTGCCCATGTTGCGCATGTATTGCAGGTGCACCGGCGAGACGCTGCGCAGGGCGGCGAAGGACAGGTCGTTGCGGGCGCCCGTCGCCGGGTTCAGTTCGGGCACCAGCGGCGCCGGCTCGTAGTTCGCATCCTGGATCAGGCGGATCGGCGACAGCGTGTACAGGGCGCGCGCCTGGGCCGGCACATCGCTCGCCGGGAAGTGCTGCCCCAGGTAGGATTCGTAGCCGTCCCGCTTCGACTCGGCCAGCACGCGGCCGTGGCCGTCGGCGTCGAACTGGTAGACCAGCACCCGGCCGAAGCCGCTCACTTCGCGCACGCGGCGCGCGGCCAGCTCGGACATCTCGGGGATCGAGGCGGGCTGGTTGACCTTGACCAGGAAGTCGCCGATCAGCGGGTACAGGTTGCGGAAATCGGCGGCGCGGCGGCGGTCGACCCCTTCGAATTCGAGGATCAAGAGGCCGTCCCAGGCATGGGCCAGGACGTCGAAGTGGGCGCCGTTGTCGACCGTGACGGTGCCCAGGTAGGTGGGCCGCGCCACCGCCGGGCTGGCCGCGAGCTCCGCGGCAATGCGGCCGGCGGCCGTGTCGCCCACCACCTGCGCCAGCGGACGGCCGATGGCCTCCTGGGCGGGCATGCCGGTCCAGCGCGCCAGGTTGGCGCTGGCCTGCAGCACCAGCTGCGCATCGGACGCCGGCGACAGCGTCAGCATGAAGCCGTGCGGCTGGATGCTTCCCGGGGTGCGAATCGGTTCGTTCGCACAGCGGCTGAGGTCGAGGGAGTCGGATGGTGCCTGGGTCATGTGAAAACAGAGGCCTGCTGAGGATACAATTCGGTATTGTAACGTCAAATCCGGCAGATCGAACGTCAATGTGGATTTCCCGGCAAGCTTGATAGCCGGGCAAGTCAAATACGGGTCAAACGCGTGGCAATCTATTGCTGAGTAGCGCTATGATAGGATATTTCGCGCACAGGGCACGTATTACACAATTCCGCACCCCGGTCATGAAACCACTCACCAAGCCACCCTTGACCGACGAACAACGGTTCCAGTACCTGATCGCCGGCATCAGCGACTACGCGATCTACATGCTGGACCCGTCCGGCCACATCGCCAGCTGGAATGCCGGCGCCCAGCGCTTCAAGGGCTACCAGACGCACGAGATCCTGCGCGAGCACTTCTCTCGCTTCTACCTGCCGGAAGAGCGCGACAGCGGCTTGCCGGCGCGCGCCCTGGCGCACGCCCTCGAGCACGGCAAGTACGAGGCCGAGGGCTGGCGCCTGCGCAAGGACGGCACCCGCTTCTGGGCCCATGTGGTGATCGATCCGATCTACGACGAGCACCGCAACCTGCTGGGCTACGCCAAGATCACCCGCGACGTCACCGGGCGCAAGCAGGCCGAGGACGCGCTGCGCGAAAGCGAGCAACGTTTCCGGCTGCTGGTGCAGGGCGTGACCGATTATGCGATCTACATGCTGTCGCCCGAAGGCACGGTCACCAACTGGAACGTCGGCGCCGAGCGCATCAAGGGCTATTCCTTCGCCGAGATCGTCGGCAGCCACTTCTCGCGTTTCTATACCGACGAAGACCGCGCCGGCGGCCTGCCGGTGCGCGCACTCGGCACGGCGGCGCGCGAAGGACGCTACGAAGCCGAGGGCTGGCGGGTGCGCAAGGACGGCAGCCGCTTCTGGGCCCACGTCATCATCGACGCGGTCCACGACGAGGACGGCACGCTGCTGGGCTTTGCCAAGATCACCCGCGACCTCACCGAGAAGAAGCGCACCGAGGAAGCGCTCGAGCAGGCCCAGTTGGCCCTGTTCCAGTCGCAGAAGATGGAATCGATCGGCCAGCTCACCGGCGGCGTCGCGCACGATTTCAACAACCTGCTGTCGGTTCTGGCCAGCGGCCTCGAGGTGTTGAGCCTGACGCGGCAGGGCAGCAGCGACGCCAAGACGCTCGACAGCATGCGGCGCGCGATCGACCGCGGCGCCACGCTCACCCAGCAACTGCTCGCGTTTGCCCGCCAGCAGCCGCTGCAGCCCGAAACGCGCGGCATCAACCGCCTGATCGCCGGTTTCGAATCGGTGCTGCGCCGCGCCGTGCATGGCGGCATCGCGTTCGAATTCAAGCTCGATCCCGAGGCCGGCAGCGCGGTGGTGGATGCGGCGCGCTTCGAATCGGCCCTGCTCAACCTGGTGGTGAATGCGCGCGACGCCATGCCCGACGGCGGCCGGCTGGCGATCGACACCGCGGCGGTAGCGCTGAAGGAGGGCGAGGTGGCGCAGCTGGCGCCGGGACCCTACGTGCGCATCTCGGTGACCGACACCGGCACCGGCATGACGCCGGAAACGGCGCAGCGCGCCTTCGAACCCTTCTACACCACCAAGGAGACCGGCAAGGGCACCGGCCTGGGCCTGTCGCAGGTGTACGGCTTCATCAAGCAGTCGGGCGGCGAGGTGGTCATCCAGAGCACGCTGGGAGAGGGCACCTCGATCACGATCTACCTGCCGGCCGTGAGCACGCAAGACCGCGAGGTGGCGCACGGCGATTCCGAGACCGTGCTGATCGTCGAGGACGAGCCGGACCTGCTGGACGTAGCCTCGGCGCTGTTCATGAGCATGGGCTACGACGTCACCACCGCCGCCAGCGGCAAGGAAGCCATGAACGTGCTGGCCAGCCGCGACGTCGACATCCTGTTCACCGACATCGTCATGCCGAACGGCGTGAACGGCATCGAGCTGGCCGAGTACACGCGCGAGAACTACCCGAACATCAAGGTAATGCTGGCCTCCGGCTATCCGCAGCCGGCGCTCAAGCTGGACCAGTACCGGCTGGGGGACTTCACTTTTGTCAGCAAGCCGTATCGGCTGTCGGACCTGGCGAAGGGGCTGCGCAGCGTGCATTGAGGGGGCTGCTGCTCGATGCAGATGCGCAGGCGATTGGCTCCGCTGTCATCGTTCAAGAAACCAGGAACGTGTCGCTTCCGGCGTAGATTTTCCTGTATCTGAGGTAACCGGCCTTGGCCATGACGCCGAATGAACCGTCCCACGGTTCATGGCCAGCGACGCGAAAGCGCGGGATTTTCTTCGTCTTCGCATATTCTTCAGCAGCGCGCTGTTCTTCCAGCGTCCAGCGCGACCTGTGATCCGCCTTGCTGGTGACCGCCAGTGCCTTTTCACGCTCTCTGGCGCAGCAAAGCAGATGTTGATGCATCTTCTCTTCGGTATCGGGGCCGCTGAGCTTGAATGACGCCCGCGAGTCATGGACGTAGTTGTCGAACAGGTCGAGCGTCGCTTCGCACGGCGGTGCAAGTGCGTGCCAAAAAGTGGCAATTTCTTCCCACTCCGAATAGTGCAGATCGCTAAAACCTGGATGCTGGGGAGCGGGCCGGAAGTGCGCGCCTTTCGACTGCAGCCACGATAGGAAGGCCTTGATCTCGTCGTCGAACTCCAGCGCTGCGCTGTGCAGGTCGTTCTGGTAATACGCGGACGCCTGCCGGAAGCTGCGGCTGTCCTGTAACGGATTTTTTCCCGAAACCCGACGATGGACACGCCATTCGATCTGCTTGCGCATCTGCTCGCGTACGATCCGGTGCAAGGGGCCTTGTTTTTCCATGCAGGTGCCGAGATAGGCGTTAAAGGCCTGGATCGTCTCTTTCCTGATCGCGAACCTGGCCTGGGTAGCCGCTGTCGCCAGTTCGAGTTTCAGCGGGACCCCGTTCAACCGGGCCTCCTTGTACATCATGATGAGGGGAATTCTCGATAGCATGTCGTCCCCGTTGGGATCGGAGCCGCGCCCCTGTTCGCGCGGACAGTAGCCCCCGCCGATGTCGGAATGCACACCGGGGACCACGACTTCCTTGCAGCCGGCCGGGACGACGCCGTTCACCGAAATCGAGTCGAGCGGAAAACTACGCCTGAGCTCGTGTGCGGCAACCAGGTGCAGGCATTTCATCCCTGCGGGAATGCGCAGGCTGTCGTCCGCATCGGCCCAGGCGCCGTGGCCATTCTGACTCGACACGGTGCTTCCGACACCGACCGAGGCGACCGTGTCGAAAATGCCCAGGAAATCGAAGCTCACCGGGAAGCCGCCGAGCGACATCTTCTTCGCGCCGCACAGTTGTGCGTCGAGCCGGCACAGGGTCTGGAGCCAGTTTGCGAAGGCACGTGCCTGGGTGGCGCCGCGGGAGAAGCCGAAAATGGAGATGTAGATCGTCTTGACGACGCCCGGATCGGTCTTTGCCGGCCTGCCGCTGCGCTTGTCTATCCAGTGTAGCTGGACTGCCTGGTGCAGGCGCGCCAGCAAGCGGTTCAACATGTATCTGGTATGCGTACCGACGGCCGAGCCGCTCATGTCGGCATCGGGTCCATACCGGCCGTCGACCACGCAACGGGTGCTGCGGGTGAGCGAGATCGTGTCGAACAGGTTGTTGATTTCCGCCTGCTGGATCATCGGCGACCCAAGGAAGAAGCGATGCACGTTATTGATCGCCTGGATCAGCGCCCAGATAATGCGGCGCTCGCCCAGGCGGCCCGAAGCGTTGCCGAACAGCTTGTCCATGCCGGCGCCGCTGTCCTTTGCCTGCGAGAATTCCGTGCCTGGCCCGGGCACGTAGACCCTGAAAAAGTGCTTGTATTGCTCCGGTTTGAAATGCCAGTCCATCGATCTGGGGAGGACGCCAGGGACGCTCATGCCCGGGAAGCAGTCATACAGGCGCGCGATGTTCGAGTGGTCTTTGGCCTTCTCGGCGGCGAGGTAGTTGTTGCCTGTGCCGTCGAAGAAGAAGCCGAAGAACAGGTTGGTGTTGCAGGAGGATTTTGGTGAGCAAATGGGTGCAGTTTCTCTTGCTTCTAGACGCGTGAGTTCCTTTTCATCCCGCTGATCGAAGAACAGTTCACGCGTAAAAGGTGTTTCGAATTCTTTTCCTAGCGCTGCGGAAAGGTATGTGCTCATGGCTTTGCTTTCATAATCTCGTCCAGTCTCGCCTTACTATTGTTCAGTCCATCGGTGTAATCCTTTTTCAGGTGTTGGATATAACGCGGGTCGTTTGGACCTGCGAACCCCACTAAGTCAGAGGGGTGGCGATCCTTAGCGTATTCCCACGCTTCTCTGGCTTCCTTCTCGGGGTCTTGTTCCAATTTGGTCACCAAGGACCGATGGGTATTGATGCTGTGTTCGGCCAATTTCCGATATAGTTCCCATCTCCCACGCTGATATTCCAGCGATGGAACTGGCCACCCCTTGATCTTTCCAGGCCACGCTGGATGATCCGGCTGAACATTGCTGGACACGACACTGATCCTCCCGTCAGCGTCCCTGACGACCCACAGCTCCCCAGCTTCGGCATATTCTGGCACCTCGACTTCGTGTTCTTCCGTTACCTCCGGCAGGCTTCCGTCGGCGCGCTTCGTCAGCCAGTGAATGGTCGTGAGGCGAATCCTGGTGCCGGGTTTCCACTTCGATGGCAGCGCAGCGCAGCAGGTCGTGCCGCCGCCGGCGAACGGAGCGATGTGCTCGCCGCCCGTGGTTTTATTCGGGTCTTCGGGATCGGCAATGAAATAGCTGAATTCGCGGTCGCTGTAGTTCACGCCGTGCAGGCTGACGTTTGCAGTCGACGGCCGGCAACCGGGCAGGGCAGCCAGGCCGAGAAGGCACAGCACGCATGACACCGTGGTCGTGAGTCTCATCAGCGGCCTCCATCGGACAGGGCACGTGTTTTCCACATCTCGAGCAGTTCCGCCATATTCCCGATGTCATCCTTTGCGCGACGGGCCCAAAGCCACTCGCACCAGTCGACCAGGGCGCTGTCGCTCAGGCTGGCTTTGCTTGCCGATGCCAGTGCCGATGCAATCAGCGCATGGGCTTTCGATGGCAAGAAAGTGTCGCGATCGGGGCCGGGGGCGACGCGGGTCAGTATTTCGTCGACCCGGCTGTCTTCGACCAGCGCGCCGAACTGGGCATCGTCGAGTCGTGGAGCGCTCGCCACTGCTTGACCCGATCCGTCGAGGGCCCGCGTCCGCCAGTCGCCATCGCGCGCGATATAGCTCCAGCTCACGGCAGGGCCGGAGAATTGCCGGCGCTGCGTCTGGTCGAGTGTTTTCAGGATGGCCGGAAGGCGCCGGGTATCGGCAAAACGGAAATTGAAGCGCTGGCCATCGGCTTCGATGACGCACCACGCCGCCAGCCGTGCCGCCAGGCCCTGCCAGGCTTCAGGCGTTTCGATCACGTTCACCATGGGCCATGCCAGGCACTTGCGCAACACGGCCTCGACTTCCCTGCTGGCCGGATCGAAGCGAAGGACAAAAGGAGAGACATCCAGCGTGTGCGGCCCGCTCCCGGGCAGCCCGTAGAACAGCAGGGCTTTGCTACTGGCAGCGAGGTGCCGGTGCAGGCCGGGAACGAATGCGCCGTCGATGAGCAGATGGAGTTCGTGAGCGGCAGGACGCTCCCGAAACCGCAGCCGCAAGGTGTCGAGCCAGGTGCCAATAAACGGATCGGTCAGCATCTCACTCCACCATGGAAAAGGCCGCACCTGCGGCAAGCGCGCGTTTGAGGCACTGGACGCAGATACTGCGCGGAAGCGCAGGCATCGGATAGCCCAGCCGTTGCGGGGCCGTCAGGCTCTTCGTGGCTGCATGCACTGTGAGCTTCCCAGGACATTGCACACCAATATTCCCGTCCTCGATGGTGAGACTCGCGCCACCGGCGGTCGACAGGACGATCCGTTGTGCGGCAGCCCAGTCGACATGCGCGTTGGCGCTGATGACACGGATGTCGTCGCGTGCCTGGACGGTGGACGTATCCGCCTGGGCTTGAAGATCGACCGCGTCCTTTGCAGCGATCAGTTGCAAGCCGATGCCGTCCGTACCAGCCTTTACCGCCGCCCCGAGCGCACCGATCGCCTGGCCGGCATGGATGCGCAGGTCGGCACCGCCGAGTAACTGCGTATCCTGTACGCTCATCAGGGCTGTGGTATCGCCGCTTGCCAGTTGCAAATCTTGTCCAGCAGCGGCCCCGAGGGAGCCATGCGCGGAGACCACGAGGACGGGTGCGTCTGGATGCGGCAATTTGCCCGTCCCCGGGTCTTCCGCCGAGGCGCCGGCCGCACCAGTACCGTTAACGCTTGCAGACACGGTGCGCGCAAACGCCTCCAGCGGCGCAGTTTCAACGTTCAGCAGGCTTGCGTTCGGCTTCCCAGCGCCGGCATGGGTCGCCAGTCCTACCGTCCGATGGGCAGTCGCTGCGGCGTGCAACGTGCCGACGGCAGCAGCAGCCTGGCGGGCGAGCGCGATTCCCGCTTCGTCGGCTCCGGCGGGATCGCGGGACCGCGCGTCGTGCGTGATTCCGTGGCTCGACACTAGGAGCCCCGCTGCCCCGCGCACCGCCCCATACGCGTCGGAGCGCAGTTCGGCGCCGCGTCCGCGGAAACTGCCGCGATAATTGTCGGCGGCGTGGTGCAGGTGTCCCAGGTTCAGCTCTGTCGCGGACGCTGTACTCCTGAGCTGGACGCGGCCTTGCCCATCGGTGTCGTCGAACAGCAGCTGGTTGTATCCCGCTCGACCAAGTCCGGCAGTGCGAATACCCCACTGTGCCGCCGCGTTGCGGTGTCCATCGCCGCCGGCCGAAGCGCCGTGCCATACGGGGCTGTTTCCTGCCGTGAGATTGCCTTGTCCCGAGCAGGAATGGTCATGCGCCCGGCCAAAGCACTCCTGCCTGCTGTCCTCGTTCCGCCTGCCGCCTGGCGTAGCGGCGATACCGCCTTCGCCCCTGCCGTTGTACAGTGCCCCGACCACGACCGGCCGGTCGATATCGTTTTCAATAAACTGCACCAGCACTTCTTGCCCGATTCGGGGCAGGAACTGGCTGCCCATGTTCGCGCCCGCCAGGCGCTGTCCAACCCGGACCCAGCAGCTGGCATTGCTGTTGTCCTGCCAGTGAAACCGGATGCGGATGCGACCCAGGCGGTCGCAGTACACCTCGTCGCTGCCGATCGGCTCAGTGTTCCCATCCGGCCCGATGACGATCGCGGTCTGCGCGCCACGCGCAGTCGGCCTGGCCCTGATGCGGTCGTCGTCGCAGCACAGCTGAGGGCGCCATGGGATCTCCGCAGGAATCGCTTCGAAGGCGTTGGCATAGCCAAACGTCCGAGCATGGTCGATGAGTAGTGCAAGCTCGTCCAGACGGCCCTCGACAGTCTTTTCCAGTAGCTCGGGGAGCGGACCGAAGAGTTCGGCCAAGGCCTGCTGTGCCGGCGGGGGCATATTGTTCACGCCGACGCTTCGCACGCGCGACATGGTGAACCCTGCCGTACCGCCCAGCCGCTGCAAGAATGTCGCTTCGACCGTCAGCCGCGTCCCGGCACGCAGCGTGCGCACGGTGGAGCGGCCCTGCCATAGCTGGCTGCGTGCTTCGGTCGCTTCCATCTGCAGATTGGCATGTCGTCGCGCCTGCGCAAGATCCGCGAAGGCGTACTGTCCTGGGACATCGTAGGATTCAAGTTCCGGCAAGCCGGCAGCATGGATAAACGAGGGGGAAGATGCGCCGACCAGCCGTCCGGACTTGTAATCGCTGCTTTGCAAGGTGGTCAGCGAGGCATGCAGGCGTCTGTGCGCCACGAGTGCCTGCACCGAATCCTTCTGCTCCACTGCGCTTGCGCCGTGATAGCGGACGCTTGTGCCGTCCCGGCAGCCCGGATCGTGTGGCATGGCGTCGAGGCTGGTGCTGTTTGCAAACAACACGAGGCAAGGGCCGTCTCGGGTCTGTTCGATGCGCCAGCCAAGGCCTTCGTCAGCCAGAATCCGGCGCACGAAATCCAGATCCGATTCGCGGTACTGACAGCAGTAGCTGCGCAGCGGCACGGTGGCAAGCACTCGCGCCGTGTCGCTGCTCCAGCGCCATCTTGCTCCGGGCGAGTAGGCGGCGAATATTTCGTCAACGATATCCACGATCGACTTGTCTTGCCAGACACGGCTGTTGCGCGCATGCGCCAGCCGCCACGTCCATGGCGTGATCCGGATGCGGTAGCGTGCAAGCCCTCCGTCGCTGCCGAGCGTGGCAATGGCGCCGATCTCGCCGCCGACACGTTCGAGGCTGCCGTCGGCAAGCGTGATCCCGAGTGCCACTGGCTGGCCCAGCAGCGACTCGACGTCCAGATGCGCGCTGGTGGACAGTGCGATGACCTCGCACGTGGAAATGCCGAGCAGGGAATCATCCGCGGCGTAGGCTTCGACGAGCAGGGTGGATGAGGCGACGTCCCGCGCCTGATCGCCGATCGTGAGAACGAGGAACCTGGTCGTACCCGAAAACTCGGCAAGCGCTGCCGCGATCCGTTCCGTCAATTCGGTGCTCATGCTGACGTGCTCCATTCCTGAATGAAACCGCCAGCCACGATACGTGCGAGTTAAAAGAAGGCTCTTGCGTTAAGTCATCCTACAAAGCAAAGATGATGTCGCTGATCCGCTCGTACACCGGATTGGCCGACGGTCCCGGGTTCGGCCAGTTCAGGATGTCGAAGTGGTCGTAGCCCTTGTAATTCCCCAGGAAGTTCCACACTCCCTTGACCGGCTTGCCGTCGTACGCGCGCACCGGGTGCCCGGCGGGGGCCCGCATGCTCACCGTATTCACCACCCCGTCGTTGGCGAACCAGGCGCTGTCGATGCGCACCCGTCCCGCACCCTGCTGGGTGTAGCCGCCCAGCCCGTTCTGCAGGGCCGAGGGCACGATCCATTCGCCGGCCATGCCCTTGAAGGCGGGGATCATGTCCAGCCGCGGATACTGGTACGAGATGGTCTGGATCGGCGCGATCGCGCGGTCGGTCTCGTTGCAGCACCAGCTGCCGGCTTCGGTGGCCACCGTCCCCAGCGAGAAATAGTAGATGTGCGGCGAGGTGCGCGCCCAGGCATTGAATTCGCGCGCGCCGTCCGGCGACAGTTCCCAGTTGGCCCAGCGGTGCCTGAGCAGCTCGCCCAGCGGCGTTTGCAGCGGCGGCATCACGTTCAGCACCGCGTCGGCGAAGGTGGTGCCGTCGTGGGGCGCCGAGATCGTGCTCACGCTGCGCACCCAGCCCACTTTGCCGCCCTTGAACAGCGTGTGGCCGCCTTCATCCTCGGGCGAGCCGTGTTCGAGCAGCTCGACCAGGGCGCGGATGGTCGTGCCGCCCTGGCTGTGGCCGATGAAGTGGACGGGGTGGGCGGCGTCCCAGGCCGGGTAGAGCGCGAGCGGGTAGTTCTCGGGGTTGTTCCTGGGGTCGGCCGCCCAGCACTTGCCGGCGGGTTGCTGCTGCTGGCCGGGCAGGCCGTACTTGCGCACGTGGGCCGCGCCGTAGTCGACGCAGCCGCCCTTGATCTGGGCATACAGGTCGGCGGCGCGGTCCCAGTTGGAGCTGACCGGGCCGACCACCGCCGCGAACACCGTGCGCGGCCCGCGGTAGACCTGCATGTGCGAGGCGATGTCGCCGTAGCCGCCCCAGTAGTTGAAGCCGCTGTGCTCGAAGGTGTCCGGGCCGAAGCCGAGGAAGCCGTGGACCAGGATGACGGGGTCGTTGTTGGCTGCCGGCGCGGGCACGCAGGTGCAGAGCGCGGCCAGCGCGAGCAGGGCGTGAGTGATGCGAAACATGCAATTCTCCGGGATGGCGTCAGGGCCATTGTCGGAGCTGGCGGCAGGGCGCGGTTTGCGCTGGGTCGGAATCCTGGCGGGTGCCGGATATTACGCACAGAAACAGTGCGTAGCTTGCTTGACAGTGGGCGGTCGGGTCCTCCCGAGCGCGCGTTCGACAAGTGTTCACGTATCGAACAATGTCGCGGTTTCGGGGACCTGCGTTGAACGCGCGGTCGGCACAGCCGACCACCCTACTAGTTCGTGGCCTTGTTGGAACCGATCGAGGTCGTCGGCGCCGACGCATTCGGGTCCGCAACCGGCTTCGGCGCCGGCGTGACCGAGGCCGTCATCGAGGCCTTCTCGGCCTGGTCGATGTCGCCGTTCCACACCACGTAGTCATCCACCGAGTACAGCCGGCACGGCTCCGTGCTCTTGGCGGTGCAGGTGGCCAGCGCGCGGCCGTCCGGGTCTTCGCCTTCCTCGGCCCAGGTCCAGGCGCCGCTCGGCGACACCGCGAAGGCGCGCGGGCTCATCTTGGTGAGGTATTCCTGGTAGGCGCGGCGGCCGTTCTCGGACAGGAAGGGCACGGCCTCGACGTCGTCGACGCTGGCGTAATCGGTGCGCGCCGGGGTCGGCGGGGCCGGTACCTCGTGGATGACCTTGGTCGGCATGCCGACCTGGGCCAGGAAGCGCATGGTGTCGTCCAGCCACACCTTCTCGCCGTCGCGGCTGGCCAGCATGCCGTGCGAATCGCGCTTGAAGGCGGGGAACTCCACCAGGCGGCCGCTGCCGCCGGCCTGTTCGAAGGCCGCATGCATGCGCTGCGCCAGTTCGGGACCGAACAGCGAATCGTTCTCGCCATACATCCAGAGGGTCGGCAGCTTCGACTTGGCGCCGTATTCCGAGAAGGCCGCCACCAGCGCCGAGCGCCAGGCGCAGCGGTCGCTGTCGTCGCGCAGGCCGCCGGCAAAGTTGATCAGGCCGCGCACGCCCGGCAGTTTCTGGGTGCCGAGGGCGATGGTGGCCAGGCCGCCGTAGGACTGGCCGGCGACCACGATGCGGTCGGCGTCGACCCATTTCTGCTGGCGCGCATAGGCGAGGGTGGCGGCGATGTCTTCCGCCTGGGCATAGCCGTTGGCGGTCATGTTGCAGCCGAAGTCGCGGTAGCGGCCAGTCGAATTGGCGAAGCCCTGGCGCATCGGCACCATCACGGCGTAGCCGCGTTTCACGAAGGCGGTGGCCATGTGATAGAAGCGGTCGCGCGGCTGCAGGTTGGGGCGGCCCGGATCCTTGCCGTGGTTGATGATGATGAGCGGGAAGGGCCCCGGCCCATTCGGCTGGAACACGGTGGTCTCGAGCATGGCGCGACCTTGCGGGCCGGCAGGTACCTGCTCGATGTGCTCGTTCATCCGGTGATCAAGTTGCAACTCCTGCTGCACGGCGATCCCGGGGATCATCGCGGCAGCCGCCAGGGCGGCGGCAAGCAGGTTGCGGAGCGTGAAGCGTTGGACCATGTTGACTCTGTTTCGACGACGACCAGTTGAAGCAAATACGGAACAAATTTCCGCATGGCATAAATTGATTCTAGGTACGTAGAAAACACAGAGCAATACTCGTTGTGGCAATTCTGAGGGTAAATTTTCGTGCCATGCCAAAGTGATCACGCCGCCAGCGTTTGCGGCCGCCTCCGGCAGGTGTCCGACGTGGTTTTTCGTGAACGGTTATCATGACAACCTGTCAAGGGAGCCGAGGGATGATCGGATGAGCAAGTACGCGCCGCGCGAATGGGCGCCTGATGAGAAGCCGATGCTCCCCGGCTCTCCGTCCACGCCTGCCCATCCGACCCCGCTGCGTTTCGCCTACCTGTTCGTTGGCATCCTGATCACGATTACCGGCGGCCTCGGCAACGCCCTGGTCTCGGTCAACCTCGTCAACCTGCAAGGCACGCTCGGCGCCTATTCCACCGAAACCACCTGGCTGCCGGCCGCCTACGTGATGGCCAACGCCTCCATGAACCTGCTGCTGGTGAAGTTCCGCCAGCAGTTCGGGCTGCGCCTGTTCACCGAGTTCTTCCTGGTGCTGTATGCCCTGGTGACCTTTGCCCACCTGTTCGTGGGCGACCTCGGCTCGGCCATCGCGGTGCGCGCCGCCCACGGCATGCTGGCGGCGGCGGTGTCGCCGCTCGGCTTGTACTACGTGCTGCAGGCCTTCAAGAAGGAGTGGCGCCTGCGCGGCATGGCGCTGGCGCTCGGCTGCGCCCAGCTGGCGCTGCCGCTGGCCTACATCTTTTCCGGCGACCTGCTGCAGATCGCCGAGTGGCGCGGCCTGTACATGTTCGAGCTGGGCCTGGCCCTGGTTTCGCTGGCGGCGGTGCTGATGCTCAAGCTGCCGCCGGGCGACCGCTTCCAGGCCTTCCGCCCGATGGACTTCGTCACCTTCGCCCTGTTCGCGCCCGGCATGGCGCTGCTGTGCGCGGCGCTCAGCTTCGGCCGGGTGCTGTGGTGGTTCGAGGCGCCCTGGATCGGGGTCGCGCTGGCGGCCTCGATGCTGTTGCTGGCGGCCGCCATCTGCGTCGAGCACAACCGCACCAATCCGCTGCTGAACATCCGCTTCTTCACCAGCGCGAACATCCTGCGCCTGGCGCTGTCGATGATCCTGGTGCGCATCGTCCTGTCCGAGCAGAGCGTGGGCGCGGTCGGCTTCCTGCGCATGGTGGGCCTGAACAACGACCAGCTGCAGACCCTGTATGCCATCGTGCTGTGCGCCACCGTCGCCGGGGTGGTGGTCTCGGCGCTGACGATCAACGTCAAGCACCTGATGGCGCCCCAGGTCGTCTCGCTGGTGTTCATGGCGCTCGGCGCCTGGCTCGACGCCCACGCCACCAACCAGACCCGCGCCGAGCAGATGTACCTGAGCCAGAGCCTGCTCGCCTTCGGCGGCACCCTGTTCCTCGGGCCGCTGGTGGTCTCCCTGATCGGCAGCGTGATCGCCAACCCGGCCAACCTGATCAGCTTCTCGGTGCTGTTCGGCCTGACCCAGAACCTGGGCGGCCTGCTCGGTTCCGCCATCGTCGGCACCTTCCAGGTGCTGCGCGAGAAATACCATTCCTCGGTCATCGTCGAGCACCTGAGCAGCCTCGATCCGCTGGTGGCCAGCCGCATCCAGTCCGGCGCAGCCGCGGTCGGGCAGCTGGTGGCCGACCCCGCCGCCCGCACCCGCCAGGGCGTGGCCTCGCTGGCCGCCAGCGCCACCCGCGAAGCCAACATCCTGGCTTACAACGACGTCTTCCTCGTGCTGTCCGTACTCGCCGCCACCGCCGCCGCATGGATCTTCGTGCACGCCGTGTGGCTGCATTATTTCCCCGCCCCGCAGCCCGTGCCGGCAACGCCGCCGCCCGGGGCGCCGCCGCCACCCGAACCAGTGACCGACTGATATGTCCGAATCGTCCACATCCCCCGCCAACAAACGTTCGCGCCGCATCCTGCTGAGCGCACTCGCCTTCGGCGCCATTGCCCTGGCCGGCGTGCTGCTCGTGCTCTACGCCTGGAACCTGCCGCCCTTCCGCAGCACGCTGCAGAGCACCGAGAACGCGCTGGTACGCGGACAGGTGACCATCATCAGTCCCCAGCTGAGCGGCTACGTGGTGGAGGTGCTGGTGCAGGATTTCCAGGCGGTGCGCAAGGGCGAGCTGTTGATGCGCATCGACGACCGCATTCCGGGCCAGCGCCTGGAACAGGCGCGCGCCGAGCTGGCCACGCGCCGCGCCGCGCTCGAGAACTACGCCCAGACCAGGCGCAGCGCGCAGGCCACCATCGCGCAGAGCCAGGCGACGCTGGCCTCGAGCGAAGCGCAGGCGCGGCGCGCCGAGGCCGACCTGCGCCGGGTGGAGGAACTGGCGGCCGACGGCTCGCTGTCGGCGCGCGAACGCGACGCCGCCCGCGCCACCCGCGCGCAGGCGGTGGCGGCGCGCGAGCAGGCCGGCGCCGCGCTCGAGATCGCGCGCCAGAACCTGCGCTCGGTGGGCGTGAGCCGCGCCTCGCTGGAAGCCGCGCTGGCGAACGCCGAAGCGCAGGTGCGCCTGGCCGAGATCGACCTGTCGAACACCCGCATCCTGGCGCCGCGCGACGGCCAGCTGGGGCAGGTGACGGTGCGCCAGGGGGCCTTCGTGAACGCCGGCGCCCAGCTCACCGCCCTGGTGCCGAACACGCTCTGGATCATCGCCAACATGAAGGAAACCCAGATGGCCAACGTGCGCCTGGGCCAGCCGGTGCGCTTCACGGTCGACGCGCTGAACAACGCCGCGCTACGCGGCCACGTGGAACGGATTGCGCCGGCGACCGGCTCCGAGTTCTCGGTGATCAGCCCGGACAATGCGACCGGCAACTTCGTCAAGATCGCCCAGCGCATCCCGGTGCGGATCAGTATCGACCCGAACCAGCCGCTGGCGCAGCGCCTGCGGCCCGGCATGTCGGTGGTGGCGTCCATCGATACCGCCTCCGCGAGCAAGGAAGCGCCATGACGCGCGCCGTTTGTCTTGTCGTAGCGCTGCTGCTGGCCGGCTGCGCGATGGCGCCGCAGCCGGCGCCCGCGCCGACCCTGCAGGTGCCGGCCGCATGGCGCACCGCTCCCGGCAGCGATACGGTCGTGGCGCGCGACTGGTGGCAGGCCTTCGGCGACGCCCGGCTCGACGCCCTGGTGCGGCGCGCGCTCGACAACAACGGCGACCTGCGCATCGCACGCGCACGCCTGCAGGAATACCGGGCGCGCGTGCGCGTCGCCGCAAGCAGCCAGGTCCCGTCGCTGAACCTGTCCTTCGGACCGTCGCGGGCGCGCGCCATCGGCCCGCTCGGCCAGCCGGTCGAGGTGAGCTCGGTGGTCGGCGCGGTGCAGGCGGCGTATGAAGTGGACCTGTTCGGGCGCCTGGCCAGTACGACCGAGGCAGCGCGCTTCGAGGCCCTGTCGCAGGAAGCCGCGCTCGACGCGGCGGCGCTGTCGGTGGCCGCCAACACGGCCTCCGGCTATTTCAATCTGCTCGGCCTGGACGCCCAGTTGGCGCTGGCGCGCGCCACGCTGGCTTCGCGCGAGCGTTCGTTCGCGCTGGCGCGCCACCAGTTCGAGGTCGGCTACAGCTCGCGCCTGGAGATGTCGCAGGCCGAGGCCGAGCTGCACGCGACCGCCGGCGTGGTGCCACAGCTGGAGCGCGCGATCGCGCAGCAGGAACAGGCCTTGAACCTGCTGGTCGGCAGCAGCCCCGGAACCGTGGCGCGCGGCCTGCCGCTGCTGGACCTGCGCCTGCCGGCGCCCGCGCCCGGCCTGCCCTCGGAACTGCTGCGGCGCCGCCCCGACATCGCCCAGGCCGAGCGCGCCGTGGCGGCGTCCGACGCCGGCCTGGCCGCGGCGCGCGACCAGCTGCTGCCCTCGATCCGCCTGACGGCATCGCTCGGCGCCCAGGGCCACAGCCTGGGAAGCCTGCTGCAGTCGCCCGTCGAGCTGTGGAGCATCGGCGGCAGCGTGCTCGCGCCCCTGTTCGACGCCGGCCGCCTGCGCGCCCAGGCCGAGATCGCGGGGACCGTGCGCGACCGCGC
Organism: Massilia sp. X63; assembly: GCF_041023745.1. Lineage (NCBI taxonomy): Bacteria > Pseudomonadati > Pseudomonadota > Betaproteobacteria > Burkholderiales > Oxalobacteraceae > Massilia > Massilia sp. X63. The sequence continues at coordinate 233,927 of NZ_JBFTEF010000007.1, read as the reverse complement.
CGTGTTCACGTACGAGAACGTGGTGCGCGGCGCCTTTGCCGAGACCGAGAATGCGCTGGCCGCGATCGACGGCCTGCGGCGCCAGCTGCTCCAAGCCGAGGCGCGCCGCACGGCCGCCAAGGAGGTACTGCGGGTGGCGCACAACCGCTATGCCAACGGCTACGCCTCCTACCTGGAGGAACTGGACGCGCAGCGCAATGCCTTCAGCGCCGAGAACACCGTGCTGCAGCTGCGCGCCAGCCTGCTGGCGGCGCACGTCGACCTGTATCGGGCGCTGGGCGGCGGTTGGCGCTTCGTACCATGAGCGGCGCCATGAGCGCGGTCGGCGTGAAACGCGCGCGCTGCCCGACCTGCCTGCGCGCGCAGTCGGCCTGCATCTGCCGCTGGATCACGCGGGTGGAGGCGCGCGCGGCGCTGCTGGTGCTGCAGCATCCGCTCGAGGTCAACAATGCCAAGAACAGCGCCCGCCTGCTGCACCTGAGCGTGCCCGGCAGCGTGCTGTCGGTAGGCGAGGCCTTCGATGACGCCGAACTGGATGCGCTGCTGCATGCTGGCGGGCGCGTGCCGGTGCTGCTGTATCCGGACACCCCGGGCGACGCCGGCCTGCCGGCACCGCCACCCCTGGCGCCGACGCAGGCGGACCGGCTGCGCCTGGTGGTACTGGACGCGACCTGGCGCAAGAGCCGCAAGATGCTGTACCTGAACCCGCTGCTGCAGCGCCTGCCGCGGCTGGCGCTGGTTGACGTCGCGCCCTCGAACTACCGCATCCGCAAGGCCCATGCCCCGCACCAGTTGTCCTCGCTGGAAGCGGCCGCCCTGGCGCTGGCCCAGCTGGAAGGCGAGGGCGCACCGTTCCAGCCGCTGCTGGACGCCTTCGAGGGTTTTGTGCAACAGCAAGCGGCTTTCGTGCCGCCTGCCACGCCGGACTTGAAATCCGACTGAGCAAGGCGTACCATACTGTATAAATATACAGTATGGAGCCGCCGTGCCCGATCGCCCCCGACCAAGCCAGCGCCAGCCCGTGGACGAGCAGACCATGCTCGGCCCGCGTTCGCCTGCTTTGCCGCCGGTCCTTGCCCGTAAAGGGCGCGGCGCGGTGTCGAACCTGCAGGGCCGCTACGAAGTCAACGGCCGCGAAGCATTCGACGACGGCTGGGAGCGCGATGACGACGAAGCGTCCGCCATCAAGACCATCGTCACCGACGAGCACGCCAAGACCATCCTCACGCGCAACGCCTCGCCCGACATCCCCTTTAACGTCTCGCTGAACCCCTACCGGGGCTGCGAGCACGGCTGCATCTACTGCTTCGCCCGACCGACGCACAGCTACCTCGGCCTGTCGCCGGGCCTGGATTTCGAAAGCCGCCTGTTCGCCAAGGTCAATGCGGCCGAGTTGCTGCGGCGCGAGCTGGCCAGGCCGGGCTACGTGCCGGAGCACATCGCGCTCGGCGTCAACACCGACGCGTATCAACCCTGCGAACGTGAACTGGGACTCACGCGCCAGGTGCTCGAAGTGCTCAAGGAGTGCCATCATCCGGTGGGGCTCATCACCAAGTCCTCGCTCATCGAGCGCGACATCGACCTGATCGCGCCGATGGCGGAGAAGAACCAAGCCTGCGCCGCCATCACCCTGACCACGCTCGACCCCGGGATCGCGCGCACGCTGGAGCCGCGCGCCGCCGCGCCGGCACGCCGGCTGCGCACCATCCGCACGCTCGCCGAGTCCGGCATCCCGGTGAGCGTGAGCGTGGCGCCCATCATTCCCTTCGTCACCGAACCGGAGATCGAACGCATCCTGGAAGCCGCGCGCGACGCCGGCGCGATCGGCGCGCACTACGTGGTGCTGCGCCTGCCGCACGAGGTCAATCCGCTGTTCCAGGAATGGCTGCAGGCCCATTTCCCCGACCGGGCCCAGCGCGTGATGAACCGCATCCGCGACTTGCGCGGCGGCAAGGACTACGACAGCGACTTCAGCAAGCGCATGCACGGCGAGGGCGTGTGGGCCGACCTGATCCGCCAGCGCTTCAGCAAGGCCGTGGAGCGCCTGGGGATGGGGGAGTTTCGCGGGCGTTTCGGCCGGCTGGATGGCGCGCAGTTCCGCAAGCCGCTGACCGTGCCGGCGCGTCCGGCGGCCGCCGCGGGCAGGGCGGGCGGGAATGCGGCGGGGCAGCTGGACCTGTTCTAGCAGGCTCGCCGCCCCTGACGATCATACCCACAGCCGGTAGATCCAGAACGATTCGTCCTCGACGTAGCGATCGGCGAATTCGGTTGGCGGAAAGCCGCAGATCTGGCGGGTGACGCGGCTCAGGTGGGCCTGGTCCGAAAAGCCTTCGTCGAGCGCCAGCGTGGCCCAGTCGAAGGGCTGGCCGGTCTCGTAGCGTTCGCGGGCCGCGAAAAACAGGCCTTCGGTGCGCACCAGCGACTGCCACTCGCGCAGCGAGCGTCCGCTGAAGGACTTGATGCGGCGTTCGACCTGGCGCGTGCCGTGGGTGTCGCGCCACTGGTGCGCCTGCCAGGCCAGGCGCTGTACCCAGTGCCGGCCCATCTGGCGCAGCGAGGGGCGGCCCGATGCGCTTCCCTGGGCATTGCGCCAGCGCCGGCCGAGCTGGTCTTCCAGCACCCGCATGGCGGCGGCGTCGTCGGGCGCATCCAGCAGCGCCTCGAAAAACGGCTGCCAGTCGGCGCCGAGCGCCGCGTGCGCCGGCACGAAGCGGTCTTGCAGGGCGGCGAGTTCGATGCCGAACAGGGCTTGCGCGGCGTCCGGCGCGAAGCAGGCCATGTAGCCGCGGCCGCCGGTGGGCGACCAGGTGACGAGCGGGTGCGAGTGGCTGCCCGAGAGCACCACGCGCGCGCCGAACGGGCGCCAGCCACCGTGCGCGTCCACCACTCCCCCCTCCATGCCGTGGTACCACGACAGCGTGACGACCGGCGAGGCGGGGAAGTGCGACAGGCGCTGGGCATCGCTCAGCACCAGCCCCGAGGTGTCGCGCCGGACCAGCGCCAGCATCGCGCCCTGCAGCGCGGGCGGCGCCAGGTAGAGCCGGTCATGGGGGGCTTTATCCCCGGCGCATATCCGCGGCGCGCGCGCCTTCGGGTCGGGGCAGCGGGCGAAAAGATCGTGACTGTCGGGGGCCATGAGCCAGCAGTATAGGCATGCCCAGGCGGCCTGTCGATGTCGTTTGCATTCAAGACGCGGCCGGCGAAACGGCGAAGAATGGACGCCATGGACACGACAAATTCTCCCCGCTGCCCCTTCCATGCGGACGGCATGCCGTCCGCTTCCGACACCCAGGCGCCGGCGCCGCATCCGCCCGCGCATTCGCCCATGCATGCGCCTGCTACCTGGCCGCCCGGACCGCCGTCCGGGCTGACCGGCTGGGGCCTGCTGGCGCACATGGCGCGCGACCTGCCGGCCGCCGTCGCCGGCTGGCGCCAGGCCTACGGCGACGTCGTCCACCTGCGCATCTGGCCGGAGCACCAGATCGTGTTGAGCGACCCGCAACTGGTGCGCGAGCTGCTGGTGCAGCACCACGACGCCGTCATCCGCTGGGAGCGCGGCGTCAAGGTGTTCTCCTACCTGCAGGGCAACAGCGTCCTCATCGCGGAACACGGCCCCTGGGCGGCCAAGCGCCAGGCGCTGCAGCCGGCCTTCGCGCCGAAGTCGGTCAAGGGCTTCGTGCCGACCATCGCGCAGGCGGCAGAGGCGGCCATGGCGCTCTGGCAGCCGGGCGCCGCCATGCCGATCGACAGCCTTCTTACCGCGCTGGCCATGGACGTCATCATGCGCATGATGTTTTCGTCCGAGATCGGCAGCGAGGCCCGCGCGATGGAAGCTGCGGTGCACGAGGCCCTGGTGGACGGCAATGCCGAGATGTTCTGGCCAGCCAGCGCGCCCGACTGGCTGCCGTGGAAGCGCCGCAAGCGCCAGGTGAGCGCGCTGCTGACCGGGATGGTCGAGCGGCATATCGAAGCACGGCTGGCCTTGCCCGACGAGGCCTGGCCGCAGGACCTGCTGAGCCGCCTGCTGGCGCTGCACCGCCAGGATGCGGCCGCCTGGCCGCTGGCGGCGGTGCGCGACGAATGCATGACGGCCTTCCTGGCCGGGCACGAGACCACGGCCGCCAGCCTGGTCTGGTGGACCTGGTGCATGGCGTCGAATCCGGCGGCGCAGGAACAGGCGCGGCGCGAGGTGGATGCGGTGCTGCAGGGACGCCTGCCGACCGAGGACGCCCTGCCGCAGCTCGGCTACCTGGCCCAGACCTTGAACGAGACCATGCGCCTGTATCCGGCCGCGCCGGTCCTGATGAGCCGGCGTGCGACCCGCGGCGTCGAGTTGGGCGGCTTCACCATCCCGGCGCGCACCATGTTCATGATTCCGGTGTTCCTGATGCACCAGGACCCGCGCTGGTTCCCGGAGCCGCAGGCCTTCCGGCCGGAGCGTTTTGCGCCCGGCGCGCCGGCGATTCCGCGCGGGGCCTTCATGCCCTTCGGGACCGGGCCGCGGGTATGCCTGGGCCAGCACCTGGCGCTGGCGGAGATGACGGTGGTGGCGGCCATGCTGCTGCAGCGCTTCGTGCTGGCGCAGGCGGACGGGCAGGCCGCGCCGGAACCGGAGCTGAACATCTCGCTGCGCCCGAAGCAGCCGCTGGTGCTGAAGCTCTCGCGCAGGTAGCGCCCTGGCGGCAGGTGCTCAGGGTGCTCAGGGCGCCGCGCCGAGCAGTTCCTGCAGGTGGCGTTCGATCGCGTGCACGTGCTCGTCGTGCCGGCCGAGTTCGCGCAGGGCGCGCGCCAGCTCCAGCAGGTATTCGCTGTTCGGGCCGCTCGGGCCGCGCGCGCCGGCGATCTGGCGCGCGATGTCGCGTTCGCTGGCCGGACCCAGGTAGGCGGCATTCTCGTGCGTGGCGATGTAGACGATGCCTTCGGCCGTGCCGCCATCGTCGAACCTCATCTCGGTGGCCAGGCGCAGGTAGCCGTTCTTTTCGCGGTGGTCGAGGTGGGCGAATTCTTCCGGCGTGACCAGGTAGGCCATGCCGTCGCAGCGCGCGCCTGCGTCGGGCACCAGGGTGACGACGCGGCCCGGCGCCGCTTCGGTGCCGCGGTGGTCGTGCGAGCCCTGCCAGAAGCGCCGGCTCCAGCCCTGGATGGACGCGGGGCGGCGTTCGATGAAGGGAAAATCGGCCTTGAAGATCAGCGAGCCGTAGCCGAACAGCCAGACGCTGTCGTGGCTGTCGAAACGGTCCATCAGGCGGTTGATCTCGATGGTATTGAGGGACATCGGTGGCGGGGAAAACGGGAATGCCCGCTATTCTAGCCTGCCGCGTGCTCCGGCGCCGGCGCCGGCGCCGGGGCGTGCTTCGGGGTCCGGAACGCATACCAGGGCAGGGCGCGGCGCAGCGCGACCACTTCGCCGGCAGCGGCGATGTCGTAGCCGGGCAGGTCGGCGATCAAGGCCTGCCATTCGCTGCGCCGCAGCAGTTCGCGCAGCTTGCTCACCGGCGGCCGGTCCACCGCCTCCTTCAGGCAGACGAAATAATACTGCTCGCGGATCAGCGGCACGAAGGCCAGTCCGAAGGCCGCCGCCGCGGCCTGGATGCCGAACCCGGCGTCCGCTGCGCCCGATGCGATGCTGGCCGCCACCGCCAGGTGGGTCGGCTCGGTGTTGTCGAAGCCGGCGATGTGTTCCGGCCGCAGGCCTGCCCTGGCCAGCAGCTGCTCGATCGTGACCCGGGTGCCGGAACCGGGCTGGCGGTTCACGAAGCGCACCTCCGCGCGCGCGAGGTCCTCGACGCTAGCGATGCCTTTGGGATTCCCGGCGGCCAGCATCAGGCCCTGCTGCCGGCCGACGAAATTGATCAGTTTGTGGCGGCCCGGCTTGAGCATCGACTTGAACGCCTTGTGCGTCATGCTGCCCGGCGCGTGGTCTTCGCTCACGTGAAAGCCGGCCAGCAGGCATTCGCCGCGCGACAGGGCGGCGATGCATTCGAGGCTGCCGCGGAACTGCAGGTCGAGGTGCAGCTTGGCCTCGCGCGCCATGAATTCCTTCAGGCGCGGCAAGGCCAGGTCGTGGCTGGCGAACATGGGGATCACGTGCGCCTGCGGATCGAAGGCCAGCGCGAACTCGCGCTCCATCTCGGCGATCAGGTTGTCGACATGGGGCTGCACGCGCATCCTGGCCTGTCGTTCGGCGTACAGCAGCTTTTCGCCGAAGGGCGACAGGCGCGCCCGCTTGCCGCGCTCCCACACGATCAGCTCGGCCCGCAGCGCGGTCTCGAACTTTTTCAGCTCGCCCCAGATGTGGCGGTAGGACAACCCGAGCCGCGCCGCCGCCGCGCCGACCGAGCCGCAGCCGTGGATCGCGCCGAGGATGTCGAACAGGGGATTGCCGAGCTGGCGTTGGGGGGAGGGGGAATGGTCGAACGTGTATGCCAGGTTGACGCGCAACATATGCAAATTTGTTCATATTGAAAGATTTTCAGTATAGCTTAGGATGGGGCACCACCCATGTCGATGGCGGGCCGGCCCGGGCCTGGGCCCACATGGATGCCACCGGAAAGGATCACCTGCCATGCGTTTCCTGAACAAACAGCTTGCCCTGCTGGGCTTCCTGCTGGCCGCGGCGGCGCCCGCCCTGGCCCAGCAGGTCATCAAGCTCTCGACCACCACCAGCACCGAGAACTCGGGCCTGCTGCAATACCTGCTGCCCAGGTTCGAAGCCAAGACCAAGGCGAAGGTCAACGTGATCTCGGTCGGCACCGGCAAGGCGCTCGAACTGGCCAGGAACGGCGACGTCGACGTGACCCTGGTCCATGCCCGCGCGGCCGAGGACAAGTTCGTCGCCGAAGGCCATGGCGTGAACCGGCGCGACGTCATGTACAACGACTTCCTGCTGGTCGGCCCGGTGAGCGATCCGGCCGGGATCAAGGGCGGCAAGGATGTGCTGGCCGCGATGAAGAAGATCGCCGCCAGCCAGGCGCGCTTCGTCTCGCGCGGCGACAACTCGGGCACCGACCAGATGGAGAAGGCCTACTGGAAGCAAATCGGCACCCAGCCGCAGGGCGCGGCCTATATCTCGGCCGGGCTGGGCATGGGCGAAGTGCTGAACATGGCGGCGGAGATGAAGGCCTACACGCTCACCGACCGCGCCACCTATGTGGCCTACCAGGCCAAGACCGGCTTGCAGATCGCGGTCGAGGGCGATTCCAGGATGTTCAACCCCTACGGCATCATCGCGGTCAATCCGGAGCGCCACCAGCACGTCAACTACAAGGGGGCGATGCAGCTCATCGAGTGGATCACCTCGAGCGAAGGCCAGCAGCTGATCGCCTCGTTCAAGGCCGGCGGCGAGCAGGTCTTCTATCCGTCGGCCAAGCCGGCCAGGTGATGGCGAACGGCCGCCGGCTTCACGGCGCCGCAGCGGGAGCCGCCCGCTGCACGAATTCTTCGAGGAAGGCGATGAAGCTCTCGGCCGCCGGCGACAGCGAGCGGCCCGGCCGGGTGTAGATGAAGAAGCGGCGGCTCAGGACCGGCTGTTCGAGCGGGCGCATCACCAGTCCGTAGAGCGCGGCCAGCGGCGCCGCATAGGGCAGGCAGACCGTCACGCCCAGCCCGGCGGCGGCCATCGCCAGCGCGGTGGTCATGAAGCTCACTTCGTTGGCGGGTTTCACCGGCACCTCGCGCAGGGAGGCGTGCATGTCGTCGAGCAGGCGCTCGGTGAACTGGCCCTGCAGCGAGATCAGCGGATAGCGCGCGACGTCCTGCCAGGTGACGCGCGCCGCGCGTTCCAGCGCATGCCCTTTCGGGAACACCAGCGCGAAGGGCATCTCGAACAGCGGGCGCGCATCCAGCGGCGGAGCCGGTTCGCGCTCGGGGCCGATGCCGAAGTCGGCCTGGCCCGACAGCACCCGCGCAATCACGCTGTCGACACCGGTATCGCCCAGCCGCACTTCGATGTCGGGGTACTTGCTGCGGTAGGCGGCGATCGCTTCCGGCATCAGGGTGCAGGACAGCAGCTGGGGCGCGGCGATGCGCACCATGCCTTTCTTCAGGCGGGTATGGTCGGCGACGTTCGCCAGCGCGCCGTCGAGGTCGTCGATCATCTGGCTGAACAGCGGGTACAGTTCCTTGCCGATGTCGGTGAGCAGGGCCTTGCGGGTGCTGCGGTCGACGACCTTGGCGCCCAGGGTCTGTTCCAGCTCCTTGATCAAACCCGAGAGCGCCGATTGCGTGACGTGCATCGCTTGCGCGGCGAGCGTAAAGTTACCTGTCCGGGCCAGGGCCACGAACGCGCGCATCTGGCGCAGGGTCGGATTCATGATGCGGTATTCATAAGATAATCTAATAAATCGGGCGAAAAATACTGTTTGAATGATAGTACGATTTGCTCTCTAATGGCGGGGTCACCTCAAACCTCGCAAAGGAAACAGCAATGAAACTCGCCTCCCTCAAGGCCGGCGGCCGCGACGGCACCCTGGTCGTCGTCAGCCGCGACCTGGTCACCTGCCAGGCCGTGCCGAAGATCGCCCGCACCCTGCAGTGTGCGCTCGACAACTGGACGGAAGTCGCGCCGCAGCTGCAGAAGGTGTACGAGCGCCTGAACGCGGGGACGGCCGAGAAGGCCGAGTCCTTCATCGAGGAAGAATGCCATTCGCCGCTGCCGCGCGCCTACCAGTGGTGCGACGGCTCGGCCTACATCAACCACGTCGAGCTGGTGCGCAAGGCGCGCAATGCCGAGGTGCCGGAATCCTTCTACAGCGATCCGCTGATGTACCAGGGCGGTTCCGATTCCTTCGTCGGCCCCTGCGACCCGATCGCCGTGCTGTCGGAAGACTGGGGCGTGGACCTGGAAGCCGAGGTGGCGGTGGTGACCGGCGACGTGCCGATGGGCGCCACCGTGGAAGAGGCAGCCGACGCGATCCGCCTGGTGATGCTGGTGAACGACGTATCGCTGCGCAACCTGATCCCGAACGAGCTGGCCAAGGGTTTCGGTTTCTACCAGTCCAAGCCGGCCAGCGCCTTCTCGCCGGTGGCCGTGACCCCGGACGAGCTGGGCGATGCCTGGCTGGACAGCAAGCTGCACCTGCCGCTGCTGGTGACCCTCAACGACAGCCCCTTCGGCCGTCCCAACGCCGGCGAGGACATGACCTTCAGCTTCGCCCAGCTGGTGGCCCACGCCGCCAGGACGCGCGAGCTGGGCGCCGGCAGCATCGTCGGCTCGGGCACGGTGTCGAACAAGCAGGGCAGCCTGCACGGTTCCAGCATCGCCAACGGCGGCGTCGGCTACTGCTGCCTGGCCGAGGTGCGCATGTACGAGACGATTGAACAGGGCAAGCCGGCCACGCCTTTCCTGCGCTATGGTGACACCGTGCGCATCGAGATGGTCGACAAGGACGGCGCCAGCATCTTCGGCGCGATCGACCAGGAGGTCACGCACTACCATCGCAAGGAGGGGAGGCCGGCATGAAGCTCTACACCTACTTTCGCAGCTCGGCCGCGTACCGGGTGCGCATTGCGCTCAACCTGAAGGGACTGGACTACGAGGCGGTGCCGGTGCACCTGCTTGCCGACGGCGGCCGGCACCTGACGGACGCGTACCTGGCGGTCAACCCGAGCGGACTGGTGCCGGCGCTGCAGGACGGCGACATGACCCTGACGCAATCGATGGCCATCATCGAATACCTGGAAGAGGTCCACCCGCTGGTGCCGCTGCTGCCGAAGGATGCGATCGGCCGCGCCCGCGTGCGTGAACTGTCCCAGATCGTGGCCTGCGACATCCACCCGGTCAACAACCTGCGCGTGCTGAAGTACCTGGTGAAGCACCTGGGGCAGCCGGAACAGGCCAAGACCGACTGGTACCGCCATTGGGTCATCGAAGGCCTGCGCTCGCTGGAGGCCCACCTGGCGCGCAACCCGGGCACCGGCAGCTTCTGCCACGGCGATACGCCCACCATGGCCGACTGCTTCCTGATTCCGCAGGTGTTCAATGCGAAGCGCTTCGATATCGACGTCGATGCCTATCCGACCATCGCGCGCATCAATGCCTTGTGCGTGGACCTGCCGGCGTTCAAGGCGGCGCATCCGGGCCAGCAGCCGGATGCGGAGTGAGGTGTCGTGCCCGGGCTTGAGCTGACCCGTAGGGTGGGCGGCTCCACCCGGGTTGCTGGTCGACGGTAGCGATGGCGCCGCCCACGCGTTCAAGCGGCGGGTGTCCGGCCGCGCAGGCTGCGGCACCGTGGCTTGACCGCGTGGGCGGCGTCCCGAGGGCAGGCCATTCACCTTGCGGGTGGAGCCGCCCACCCTACGGGTGTCTTTCAGTGCCTGGTCGCCGACCGATCCGGCTCCGACGGCGACGAAGTCTCATCCAGCGCCTGGTCCGCCGACCCGGCCGTCTTGGTTGCGATGTCGCCCAGCGACACGATCCCCACCAGGCTCCTGCGTGGTTGGTGGAAAGCCCGTTCCCGACGGGGCGGGCAGCGGGAAAATCATGCCTTGATTTGCCAAAAGCGGACGCTAGATTGACGGTGGGAATGCGCCGGCCCCTGGGCTACAATGCCGCCTCGTTCCGCCTTGCTATCTCGCCATGTCCAAGCATCCCATTCCGGCCCCGATCCTCGCCGCCCTCGACCTTGCCGATGCCTCCTGGCGCCCGGTCCTGGAGGCCGGCCTGCAGGCCGTCGCCGCCGCCGATCCGGCCTACCTGCCGGCGCTGGCGGTGGACGACTACCTGCCTACCGAGGGACGCCTGTTCGCCGCCTTCGTCCAGCTACTGGACCGGGTGAGCCACGTACTGGTGGGAGAAGGGCCTTACCCGCGCGCCGAGAGCGCGACCGGGGTGTGCTTCATGGATGGGGCGGTGGGCGACCTGTGGTCGGAAACCGGGCTATCGAAGGCGGTCAACCGCGCCACCTCGCTGCGCAACTTCATGAAGATGCTGCTGGTGGCGGAAGGCCAATTGCAGGAAAACGACACCGGCGGCAGCGCGATGCTGCCGGTGGCGCAAAGGGCGCGCAGCGCGGGCGCGGGCACGATCCAGACCCTGGCCCAGCTGCAGGACAATCTGCTGGGTCACGGCTTCCTGCTGCTGAATGCGGCGCTGGTGTTTCGCAAGCACGTGCCGCCGGCAATCGATGCGCGCGCCTGGCAACCCTTCCTGCAGACGGTGCTGGCCGCCCTGGCCGGGCAGGCGCAGCCGCCGACCCTGGTTTTGTGGGGAAAGATTGCCGAGCAATTGAAAAAATTGCCCGAAGCGGCGCGCCTGCCGCAGATCCACGCCGAGCATCCCTACAACCTGTCCTTCATCCGGCACAAGGGGATGCAGGCGCTGTTCGGACCCATGGAATTGTTGCGCTTGCAATAAGCGTCAAAGCGGAGCAGGGGGAGAGAGAGTTGGCCCCCGTGGTTTTGGGGGCCTCCAAGACAAGGGAGTCAGGATTTGCTATACTTGACTAAATCGATCAACTAATCGGGTTATTCGGCAGGCTCTCTCAACAGATTTGATTGTTGCGCTGCACCGATGGGTTGAAAAGAAGAAACATTTTACCATTAACCGGGGTTGTGATGCGTCTGACCACCAAAGGCCGTTTTGCTGTTACTGCGATGATCGACCTCGCGCTGCGCCAGGGCAATGGTCCGGTCACGCTGTCGGGCATCAGCCAGCGCCAGGCCATTTCGCTCTCGTACCTGGAGCAATTGTTTGGCAAGCTGCGCCGCCACCAGATCGTCGAGTCGATCCGCGGCCCCGGCGGCGGCTACAGCCTGGCCCGGTCCGCCGACAAGGTGACGGTGGCCGACATCATCATCGCGGTCGACGAGCCGCTCGATGCCACCCAGTGTGGCGGCAAAGAAAATTGTCACGGCGCCGACGCTGCTTCCGGCACCCGTTGCATGACCCACGAGCTGTGGACCACGCTGAACGCCAAGATGGTCGACTACCTCGATTCGGTCTCGCTGCAAGACCTGGTCGACCAGCAGAAGCAGAAAGAACAGAACGTCGTGGTGGTGCACCGTGCCGCTGCCGTACAAAACCAAGTTGAAACCGGAGTGAACTGATGAACGCGCCTTTGGACAAAAAAACCGAGCAGAGCTTCGTGACTGCGCCGCATTTCCCGATCTACATGGATTACTCGGCGACCACTCCGATCGATCCGCGCGTGGCCGACAAGATGATCCCCTACCTGCGCGAGCAGTTCGGCAATCCGGCATCGCGCAGCCACATGTACGGCTGGAGCGCCGAAGCGGCGGTCGAGGAAGCGCGCGCCAACGTCGCCGCCCTGGTCGGCGCCGATCCGCGCGAGATCATCTGGACCTCGGGCGCGACCGAATCGAACAACCTGGCCCTGAAGGGTGCCGCCCACTTCTACAAGACCAAGGGCAAGCACATCATCACCGTCAAGACCGAGCACAAGGCCGTGCTGGACACCGTGCGCGAACTCGAGCGCCAGGGCTTCGACGCGACCTACCTCGAGCCGCAAGACAATGGCCTGATCACCGTCGCCCAGCTGGAAGCCGCGATCCGTCCGGACACCATCCTGGTTTCGGTCATGCTGGTGAATAACGAGATCGGCGTCATCCAGCCGATCGACGAGATCGGCGAACTGTGCCGCTCGAAGGGCATCATCTTCCACTGCGACGCCGCCCAGGCGACCGGCAAGGTCGAGATCGACCTGAACAAAACCAAGTGCGACCTGATGACCTTCACCGCGCACAAGACCTATGGCCCGAAGGGCGTGGGCGCCCTGTACGTGCGCCGCAAGCCGCGCGTGCGCCTGGAAGCGCAGATGCACGGCGGCGGCCACGAGCGCGGCCTGCGTTCGGGCACGCTGCCGACCCACCAGATCGTCGGCATGGGCGAAGCCTTCCGCATCGCCAAGGAAGAAATGGCGTCGGAACTCGAGCGCGTGAAGGCGCTGCGCGACCGCCTGGCCAAGGGCCTGCTGGAGATCGAAGAGGTCTACATCAACGGCGACATGGAGCACCGCGTGCCGCACAACCTCAACGTGTCGTTCAACTACGTCGAGGGCGAGTCGCTGATCATGGCGATCAAGGACATCGCCGTGTCGTCCGGTTCGGCCTGCACCTCGGCCTCGCTGGAGCCGTCCTACGTGCTGCGCGCCCTGGGCCGCAGCGACGAGCTGGCGCACAGCTCGATCCGCTTCACCATCGGCCGCTTCACGACCGAGGAAGACATCGACTTCGCCGTCAACCTGCTGAAAGCAAAGGTCGGTAAACTGCGCGAACTGTCGCCGCTGTGGGACATGTTCAAGGAAGGGATCGATCTCAACTCGATCCAATGGGCAGCCCACTAATTACAGTTTCAGAATTCAAGGAGTAACACCATGGCATATTCGGACAAAGTACTCGACCACTACGAAAACCCGCGCAACGTCGGCGCCTTCGACAAGGGCGACGACGCTGTCGGCACCGGCATGGTCGGCGCACCGGCCTGCGGCGACGTGATGAAGCTGCAGATCAAGGTCAACGAGCAGGGCCTGATCGAAGACGCGAAGTTCAAGACCTACGGCTGCGGTTCGGCCATCGCCTCGAGCTCGCTCGTGACCGAGTGGGTCAAGGGCAAGTCGCTGGACGAAGCGCTGTCGATCAAGAATACCCAGATCGCCGAAGAACTGGCGCTGCCGCCGGTGAAGATCCACTGCTCGATCCTGGCGGAAGACGCGATCAAGGCCGCCGTGGCCGACTACAAGAGCAAGCACGCCGCCAAGGCGTAACGAGTAAGCGAGATTGGAGCGAAGCGTTATGGCAATCACCCTGACTGAAAAAGCCGCGAAGCACGTCAACCGTTACCTCGAACGCCGGGGCAAGGGCATCGGCTTGCGCTTCGGTGTGCGCACGACCGGCTGCTCCGGCCTGGCCTACAAGCTCGAGTACGTCGACGAAGCCTCGAACGAAGACAATGTCTTCGAATCGCACGGCGTGAAAGTCTTCGTCGACCCGAAGAGCCTGCCCTACATCGACGGCACCGAACTGGACTTCGCGCGCGAAGGCCTGAACGAAGGCTTCCGCTTCAACAACCCGAACGTCAAGGACAACTGCGGCTGCGGCGAAAGCTTCCGCATCTAAGGATGAAGCAAAACCACTTCGAGTTGTTCCAGCTCCCTGCGACCTTCGCGGTCGACCAGGATGCCCTGGACGCGGCCTACCGCGAAATCCAGGGCCGCGTGCACCCGGACCGCTTCGTGAACGCCACCGACGCCGAAAAACGCGTCGCGATGCAGTGGGCGACCCGCGCCAACGAGGCCTATGCAATCCTGCGTAATCCGCAGAAGCGCGCGCAGTACCTGTGCGAGATCAACGGCGTCGACCTGCAGACCGAGTCGAACACGGCAATGCCGGCCAGCTTCCTGATGCAGCAGATGGAATGGCGCGAAGCGCTCGACGATGCGCGTGCTTCGAAAGATGCGGCGGCCCTGGACGCGCTGGATGCGCAGGTGCGGCGCGAGCGCAAGGGCATGCTGGAACAGGTCGGCAAGCAGCTCGACGCGGGCGACTATCACGCCGCCGCCCAGGGCGTGCGCGCGATGATGTTCCTCGATAAGTTCGGGGAAGAGGTACAGTACGCGTTCGAGGCATTGGACGCGTAACAACGAATGGTTTTCGTAGGGTGGGCGGGGGAGATCAGGCCAGTGGCCTGATCTCCGAACGCCCACGCGTCCAACTCAAATGTGCACCGTGGCAACGCATGCATCTGTTGAACGCGTGGGCGGGGAACCCGCCCACCCTACAATGACGATACGTCGTCGCATATAACAAGAAAACAGGTAACACGACAATGGCACTACTCCAAATCGCCGAACCCGGCATGTCCACCGCCCCGCACCAGCACCGCCTGGCGGTCGGCATCGACCTGGGCACCACCAACTCGCTGGTTGCCACCGTGCGCAGCGGCAGCCCGGAAGTGCTGAGCGACGAGGACGGCCGTTCGCTGCTGCCATCGGTCGTGCGTTACCTGCCGAACGGCCACGCCAACATCGGCTACAAGGCCCAGGCCTGCCAGACGGTCGATCCGAAGAACACCATCGTCTCGGTCAAGCGCTTCATGGGCCGCGGCCTGAAGGACATCGCCCACGCCGAGAACATGCCCTACGATTTCGTGGATGGTGACCGCGAAGGCGGTCACGGCATGGTCCAGATCAGGACCGTCGCCGGCGTGAAGAGCCCGGTCGAGACCTCGGCCCAGATCCTGGCCACGCTGCGCCAGCGCGCCGAGGATTCGCTCGGCGACGAGCTGGTGGGCGCCGTGATCACCGTGCCGGCCTATTTCGACGACGCCCAGCGCCAGGCCACCAAGGATGCGGCCCAGCTGGCCGGCATCAACGTGCTGCGCCTGCTGTCGGAGCCGACCGCGGCCGCCATCGCCTATGGCCTCGACCACGGCAAGGAAGGCGTCTACGCCGTGTACGACCTGGGCGGCGGCACCTTCGACATCTCGATCCTGAAGCTGTCGAAAGGCGTGTTCGAAGTACTGTCCACCGGCGGCGACTCGGCCCTGGGCGGCGACGACTTCGACCACCGCCTGTTCTGCTGGATCGTCGAGCAGGCCAAGCTGGCGCCGCTGTCCGAGCAAGACACCGCCACCCTGATGGTCAAGGCGCGCCAGGCCAAGGAACTGCTGTCGACCAACGACGAGACGAGCGTCGAGGCGATCCTGAAATCGGGCGAGATCGTGCAGGTGACGATCACCGCCCAGACCTTCGCCGAGATCACCAAGCACCTGGTCGCCAAGACCATGAACGCGATCCGCAAGGCGATGCGCGACGCCGACGTGAGCGTCGAGGACGTCGACGGCGTCGTGATGGTCGGCGGCGCGACCCGCATGCCGCACGTGCGCCGGGCCGTGGGCGACTTTTTCCACACCATCCCGCACGCGAACATCGACCCGGACAAGGTGGTGGCGCTGGGCGCCGCCGTGCAGGCCAACCTGCTGGCCGGTAACCGCGCCGAAGGCGACGACTGGCTGCTGCTGGACGTGACCCCGCTCTCGCTCGGCATCGAGACCATGGGCGGCCTGGTCGAGAAGATCATCCCGCGCAACTCGACCATCCCGTGCGCCCGCGCCCAGGAATTCACGACCTTCAAGGATGGCCAGACCGCACTGGCGGTGCACGTGGTGCAGGGCGAGCGCGAGCTGGTCTCCGACTGCCGCTCGCTGGCGCGCTTCGAGCTGCGCGGCATCCCGCCGATGGCGGCCGGCGCCGCGCGCATCCGCGTCACCTACCAGGTGGACGCGGACGGCCTGCTGTCGGTATCGGCCCGCGAAACCCGCTCGGGCGTGGAAGCCGCGATCACCGTCAAGCCGTCCTACGGCCTCGGCGACGACGAAGTGGCGCGCATGCTGCAGGATTCGTACAGCTCGGCACAAGGCGACATGCAGATGCGCGCGCTGCGCGAAGAGCAGGTCGAGGCCGAGCGCATCCTGCTGGCGACGCAGTCGGCGCTGGACGCCGATTCCGAACTCCTCGACGATGCCGAGCAGGAAGAAGTGGCCAGGCTGGTGACTGGTGTGCGCGATGCGATCCACCGCTCCAACGACGCCGCGCTCGACGCAGGGCAGCGCCAGGACGGCCTGCACGCGGCGGTGCAGGCGCTGGCCAGGGGCACCGAAGAATTCGCGGCGCGCCGGATGGACAAGAGCGTGCGCAAGGTCCTGGCGGGCAAGTCGCTGGACGAGGTCTGAGCATCATCTATACGTAGGGTGGGCGGCTCTGCCGCCCACGCGTTCAAATGACGGTGTCATAGCCTGTGCGGCTGTTCCGATCGAAACGATCACCGCGTGGGCGGGAGACCCGCCCACCCTACGAAAAACAAAACATTTCGAGGTAACCCAAGTGCCACAAATCGTCATCCTCCCCCATCCGGTGTTCTGCCCTGACGGCGCCGTGCTGGAATCCCCGGCCGGCAAGTCGATCTGCGACGTCCTGCTGGAAAACGACATCGAGATCGAACACGCCTGCGACCGCGTCTGCGCCTGCACCACCTGCCACGTGATCGTGCGCGAAGGCTTCGACTCGCTGAACGAGCAGGAAGAAAAAGAAGAAGACATGCTCGACAAGGCATGGGGCCTGGAGCCGAACTCGCGCCTGTCCTGCCAGGCCATCGTCGCCGACGAAGACCTGGTCGTCGAGATCCCGAAGTACACCATCAACCACGCAGCAGAGAAGAATCACTGAGGCCCACCAGACAGGAGGCTGCCATGAAGTGGACCGATGTCTCGGCCATCGCCGAGGCCCTGTACGAGAAACACCCGGACGTCGACCCCGCCACCGTGCGCTTCGTCGACCTGCACAACTGGGTCCTCGCGCTCGAGGGCTTCAGCGACGACCGCACGCGCGGCGGCGAACGGGTACTGGAAGCCATTCAGGCAGCATGGATCGATGAAGCACGCTAAGCACACCCCCAAACCAACGGCAGCGCCCGAGCTGCCGCCCGAAGTCCGCCCCGGCCAGTCGATCGAGCTGCTGAAGGAACTGCACATCCTCACGCGCGACGGCAAACTGAACCAGGACAGCCGCCGCAAGCTCAAGCAGGTCTACCACCTGTACAACTTCATCGAGCCGCTGCTGAAAGACGTGCTGCAGGAGAAGGGCAGCGTCTCGCTGGTCGACCACGGCGCCGGCAAGTCCTACCTCGGCTTCATCCTGTACGACCTGTTCTTCAAGGGACTGGAAGCGGGCTCGCACATCTACGGCATCGAGACCCGCGAAGAGCTGGTCAGCAAGTCGCTTGATCTGGCCGCGCGCCTGGGCTTTGCCGGCATGTCCTTCCTGCCGCTGTCGGTGGCGGAATCGACCACCTCGACGGAGCTGCCGCCCACCATCGACATCGTCACCGCGCTGCACGCCTGTAACACGGCCACCGACGACGCCATCGACTTCGCGCTCAAGAAGCAGGCCAGGCACATGGTGCTGGTGCCGTGCTGCCAGGCCGAGGTGGCCACCGTGTTGCGCAAGAACAAGGGCAAGGACCTGGGCCGCAGCGCGCTCACCGAAATCTGGCGCCACCCGATCCACACCCGCGAGTTCGGCAGCCAGGTGACTAACGTGCTGCGCTGCCTGCAGCTGGAAGCGCACGGCTACCAGGTGACCGTGACCGAACTGGTGGGCTGGGAACACTCGATGAAGAACGAGCTCATCGTCGCGACCTACAAGAACCTGCCGCGCCGCCGCCCGACCGAACGCCTGCAGGAAGTGATGGCCGAGCTGGGCCTCGACGAAATGAAGCAGCGCTTTTATACACCTGTCACAGCAGACTGAGAACGAGATGAGCGACACCAAGCACAAGTGGATCGACCTGCGCAGCGACACCGTCACCCAGCCGTCGGAAGCCATGCGCGCCGCGATGGCGGCGGCGGACGTCGGCGACGACGTGTACGGCGACGACCCCTCGGTCAACCGCCTGCAGGACTATGCTGCCGAGCTGTTCGGCTACGAAGCCGGCATGTTCGCCCCCTCGGGCACCCAGACCAACCTGATCGCCCTGATGACCCACTGCGGCCGTGGCGACGAGTACCTGGTCGGCCAGGAAGCGCACACCTACAAGTACGAAGGCGGCGGCGCCGCGGTGCTGGGCTCGATCCAGCCGCAGCCGATCGCCAACCAGCCGGACGGTTCGATCTCCCTGGCCGATATCGAGGCCTACATCAAGCCCGACGACATGCACTTCGCGCGCACCCGCCTGCTGGCGCTGGAAAACACCATCGGCGGCCGCGTGCTGCCGCAGGAGTATGTGAAGGCAGCCACCGGCCTGGCGCACGGCAAGGGCCTGGCCACCCACCTGGACGGCGCCCGCATCGCCAACGCGGCCGTCAAGCAGGGCATCAGCCTGCGCGAGGTCGTACAGGGCTTCGATACCGTCTCGGTCTGCCTGTCCAAGGGCCTGGGCGCGCCGGTCGGCTCCGTGCTGCTGGGCCCCAAGGCCTTCATCGAGCAGGGCAAGCGCTGGCGCAAGATGCTGGGCGGCGGCATGCGCCAGGCCGGCGTCATCGCCGCGGCCGCGCACTACGCGCTCGAGCACAACGTGGGGCGCCTGGCGCAGGATCACGCCAACGCCGCCGCGCTGGCGCAGGGCCTGTCGCAGATCGGGCAGCTGAAGGTGGGCGCGCCGCAGACCAATATCTTCTGGCTGGACATTCCGGCAGCTGCCTGCGAGCCGCTGCGCCAGTACCTGGCGCGCGCCCATATCCGCGCCTCGATCGGCCCGCGCACCCGCCTGGTGACGCACCTGGACGTGAGTGCGCACGATGTGGCGCGCACGGTCGAGGTGTTCCAGGCCTTCTTCGCCGACTGGCGGGACCAATGAGCGACGAGATGACTGCGGAGGGCATTCGCCTGGCCAAGCGCGTCGCGGCGCAACTCGGCTGCTCGCGCGCCGAGGCCGAGCGCTACATCGCCGGCGGCGGCGTCAGCGTCGACGGCGCCGTGGTGGAAGATCCGGCCAGCCGTGTGCTGCCTTCGCAGGACGTGCGCGTGCTGCCCGGCGCTTCAGCCGAGGAAGCGCCGCCGGTCACCATCCTGCTGCACAAGCCGGCCGGCTTCAATTCCGGCGTCGGCGCGCGCGGCGAACCGGCGCTGGCCTGCCTGGCGCCCGAGATGCTCGCGCAAGGGCACGGACAGCCGCGCTTCCTCAAGCGCCACCTGCAGAAACTGACCTTGACGTCCCCGCTGGAGACCGATGCGAGCGGGCTGGTGGTCTACACCCAGGACTTCCGCGTGGCGCGCAAGCTGGTGGACGACGCCGCGCGCGTCGAGCAGGAGTACATCGTCGACGTCAGCGGCAGCATCAAGGAAGGCGGCCTTGCGCTGCTGAACCACGGATTGACGTTCAGCGGCAAGCCGATCGCGCCGATGAAGGTGAGCTGGCAGAGCGAGCACCGGCTGCGCTTCGCGCTCAAGGACGTGCGCCCGGGACTGATCGACCACATGTGCCGCGAGGTCGGGCTGGAGATCGTCGAGATGCGCCGGATCCGCATCGGGCGGGTGCCGATGGCGGGCCTGCAGCCGGGGCAGTGGCGCTACCTGCTCGACTACGAGCGCTTCTGATCCGCCGGCGGCAGTGCATTAACGACGCCGCCGCAACAACTGCGCGCCCACCGCCACCCCTAGCGCCACTGCGCCCAGCATGAGGGCCGGCTTGCGCTCTCCACTGTGAATCCCGCTGGCCCCGCGCTGCGGCGCGTAGAGCGCACCGCGCGTATCGGACGCCGGATCGGTCCGCTGCGCCCACGCATCCAGGATCATGCGCTGGCGGCGGCCGGCACGGCCGGAACAACAGGCGGCATCGGCAATCTTGCTACGCACCACCACATGTAAATATAAGTGCCAAATCGTCCCGTGCGTGCCGAAACAGGCGCATAGTGTCCTTGTTCGCCGGGTCCTGAACCGATCCCGCATCTTCCGCAGCACATCGCTGCACCTCCCATCGATCCGCCATGAGTTTGCCGCTTCCGATCACCCCGTGGTCGCGTTGCAGCGCGGCTCGACACCCACAAGGATTCCCATGTTCTCCTATTCCCCTTCCAGCAACCCCGCCCTGCGATCGCACGTGGATTCGCAGCTTGCCTATTTCAACGACTTGAATCAGGTCCTGGCCGGATCATTCCAGGCCGTCTGCGAAGCCAACCTCAAGCTCGGCCAGACCATGATCGAGGAAACCATGAGCGCCGGCCAACGCATGCTGTCGAGCGAGCGTGGGGTCGACGCCCTGGGCGCGGCCGCGGTCCACGCCCAGCCGGCTTCCGACAAGCTGCGCGCCTACCAGCAGCATCTGTCGCGCCTGGCGGCCGAGACCCAGGTCGAGCTGGCCCGCGTGAACGAGCAGCATGGTCCGGAAACGGCGCGTACCGCCCATGCCCTGGTGGACGAAGTGACGCGCGCCGCCAGCGAAGAAAGCGCGCGCAGCATGCAGCAGCAGCAGGACGTCCTCAAGAAATTCCGCGATCCGTTCCAACCGACCGATGCGCAGCGCGCCAACGGCCAGGCCCCCGAAGGACAGGCCGCCCGCACGGAACGCAGCAGTGCAGGCGTGGGTAGCGGCGCCAGCATGCAGTTCGATGGCCTGGCGAATAACGGTTCCGTGCAAGGACACGTACAGGGGCCGTCGGTCCAGGCAGCGGGCAACAAGCCGCCGCGCAAACCAGGCTGAGCTTGCTCAGCGGGAGTCTTGCTGCTTGCGATTGCCGGCGGCATGATCCCTTGCTTGTCATTCGACGGCCGGGCTTTCCGGCCGTCGTCGCGTTAACAGGACGCAGCGCAGGTCGGGTCAGCGCAAGCAGCCTTGTCCAGGGACCGAAGCGTGCCCGCACGCTGCGGGCCAACTGCGTGTGGGGGGAACGTCCGGTGTGCAGGATCCCGCGGGCGAGGAGGAAATCCGGCCCTCCGGACGATCACGCTGCGCGTCTTTCGCGCGATGGAATCCACGGTTCGCGAACATGCCGCCGATGCTCTGCGCGTCACAGGGCCGGGTCGCGGGGGCGCCCGTCGAGCATGGCGCGCATGCCGGCCGCATCCACCGGCATGCTGAAATACTCGCCCTGTCCCTCGCTGCATCCCAGGGCCCGGAGAAAATCGAACTGTGCTTCTTCTTCAATGCCTTCCGCAATGACACGCTGGTGCAGGCTCCGCCCCATCCCGATCACGGCGCTGACGATGGCGCCATTGCTCTCCTGGCTGGCGCCGATCGCCCTGACAAACGACTGGTCGATCTTCAGCACGTCGATCGGGAACTGGTTCAGGTAGCTCAGGCTGGAATAGCCGGTGCCGAAGTCGTCGACGGCGATCTGTACGCCCAATGCCTTGAACTTCGCCAGCAAGCAGGCACTGGTGGCGACATCGCGCATCAACACGGTTTCGGTCAGTTCGAGCTGGAGACAGGCTGGGTCGACGCCGCTGGCATCGAAGACCGCCAGTGCATGCGAGAAGAAATCGCGGTGGCGAAATTCCAATGCCGACACATTGACTGCGATCGACACCGGCGCCAGGCCGCTGTCGCGCCAACGAACCGCCTGGGCGCAGGCTTCCGCCAATACCCAGCGTCCGATCGGGATGATCAGGCCGCATTCCTCGGCAATCAGGATGAAACGCTGGGGCAGTACCATGCCCCATTCCGGATGCTCCCAGCGCAGCAGGGCTTCGACGCCGGTCATTTGCATGCTTTCCAGGTCGAACTTGGGCTGGTAGTACAGCTTGAACTCGTCCCGTTCGAGCGCCAGTCGAAGGCTGCTTTCGACCAGCTGCCGCTCGATGGCGCGTGTGTTCATATCCTGGCGAAAGAACTGGTAATTGTTACGCCCGCGCTCCTTTGCGTGATACATCGCGGTATCGGCATTCTTGATCAGGGCGGCAGCATCCGCGCCGTCGAGGGGAGAGACACTGATGCCGATACTGGTCGACGTATGCAGGTGCTGGCCGTCGATCAGAAAAGGTGTCGACAGTGCGAGCAGCACTTTTTCCGCGGCGAGCGCGGCGTCTTGCGGCCGTTTCTCGTTGGCAAGCAGGATCACGAACTCGTCTCCGCCATGCCGGCTGACGGTATCGGAGCTGCGCACGCACTGTACCAGACGGTTCGACACCGCCTGCAGAAGCTGGTCGCCGACCGCGTGGCCGAGCGAATCGTTGACATGCTTGAACTTGTCCAGGTCCAGGAACAGCAAGGCCGGCGTCAGGCCGGTACGCTGTGCCGATGCGATCGCGCGGGCGATGCGGTCGTTGAGCAGCACCCGGTTGGGCAGACTGGTCAGGAAATCATGTTGCGCCAGATGGCGCATCTTCGACGTCAGCGCCACCGTGTGTGAAATATCCCGGAACACCACGACGGCGCCAACCAGCTGCTCGTCCCAGTCGTGAATGGGAGCAGCCGAGTCTTCGATCGGAATCCGCCTGCCATCCCTGCTCAGGAGGACGACGTCTCCGGCCAATGCCCTCGAATGGTCGTCGCGCAGGATGTATTCGACCGGATTGACGAGTGGACTGTCCGTGGCGCCATCGACGATGTGGAGCACTTCCCCGATCGGCATGCCGCAGGCTTCGTCGCGCGCCCAGCCGGTGATCAGTTCGGCTGCCACATTGAGGTAGTCGACGCTGCCATGCATGTCGACCGAGATGACGGCGTCGCCGATCGAGTTCAGCGTGATCGCGGCACGCTTCTGGGCAAGGTACAGGCCCTGTTCCACCTTCATGCGTTCGATGATGTTGCGCAGCGCCTGCGGCACCAGGTTATTGTCGAAATAACCCTTGGACAGCCAGGCCTGGGCGCCGCGCTGGACCGCCGCCTTGGCCTCATGTTCATTGTCCAGTGTGCAAAGGGTGAGTATCGGCGTATGACGTGCCGCCTGATGGCATCGATCGAAGGATGCGAGTCCCTCACTGTCGGGCAAGTGCAGATCGATGAGGATCGCGTCGATGCCGCCAGTGCGGATACGTTCCAGGCCTCGCGCCAGGGTCGATGCGCTCTGGACTTCGAAGGGGCCGTCGTGCGCATCCTGCAAAGCATGTTCGAGCGCGCGGATGTCGCTTGCGACAGGAGAAATGACGAGGATCCGGATTGCCACCTTGCCTCCTTTATTCGTCGCATGCTCGAGGGCATGCGCAAAGCGGCCGCTACCGAGTGCACGGCGTGCCGGAGAACTTGCTGTGGCCGCCCCGGCATGTATCGTGCAGCATCCCATACTAGCATGGGATGCTTGCTGGCTTCGTGCACAAGCCCAGTTTCCGTCGTGGCAGCAGGAGGACATCATGCGATACACCTTGAATGCGGTCTCCAATGACCGGGATACGGCCCAGCAAGCGCCGGATGCGCTACGCGCTGGATACGCGAACGACTAGGAGGAATCCAGCGCTGCAGTGCATCTGGGCTGGGACAGCGCCCATCCCGAGATCGATGCCGCCAGCGATCCGGACGCCGCGTGGAAGCGGCGCCATCCCGGCGAACTCCCGCCATGGGAACGCTTCATCGACGCCGTGCGACATGGCTGGTGCAGGATGTCGGCCGGGATGGACTGCGACGAGGCCGATTACCGCATCCACCATGCCGATCACTATCCGGACACCGATTACAACGACCTGGCTCCCGTCTACCGCTATGGCAGTCACGTGCGCGAGCGGGCTGCATTTCGTGGCCGGGACTGGAACGATGTCGAAGGCGAACTGCGCATCGAGTGGGAACGCGGATGCAAGGAGGGCAAGCCGTCGACATGGGATGAGATGAAGGCAGCCTTGCAGCAGGGCTGGAAGCAAGGGGAAGAATGTGCCGCATGCTGCGCCTTGCGCACGCGCCGGCCTGCGGCAGCGTTCGCACGGAGACGGGCCGGTCCGGCGCCAGACTGAGCCGGGACCGGGGCACGAGCGACGCGGGCAGCCGCCCGGCGTCCAGTGCGGACGCTGCCTTCCCGTCCGTTCGGATCGGTCGCGAGCCGGGACTCAGGCGCTCTTGCGCGCAGTTTTCGGCAGCGCGATCAGGCGCGTGCCGGCCAGGCGGTCGTGCAGGAACTGCCGGTCCTTGTCCAGCAGCGCCGTCAGCGCCCAGGCGACGATCCCGATGGCCAGCGCAATGCCGATCTGCGCCTTGCCGTGCAGGCCGAAGGTCCAGCACACCAGCAGGGCGGGAGCGAACCAGCCCCAGGCCAGCAGGAAACGCAGCGCGGCCGTCCCGAGCGGCAGCTTGTGGTGGCCGAGCTTGACCACCTTGATGCGCCAGGTCTTCATGGCCAGCGTGTGGCCGCTGTCGATCCAGCACCACATGAAGTAGGCGGCCGTCACCAGGAACAACCAGACCTTCATGCCCTCCCTGGCCAGCGGATGCTGGCTGTTCAGGGTGACCAGCATGTAGAAGGCGATCGCCAGCATCTCGACCGAGAACAGCAGCAGCGCTTCGTACAGCATGACGGTGACGCGGCGCAGGATGGTCGGGGTGGCGACCGGCGCGGGCTTAGTTGCTTGCATTGCTGGCGTTGCCTGGGGTGCTTGCGTTGCTGGCATTCTGTGCGGACGTGGCGGCGGGTGAGGGGGCGATCGGCGCCGGCGCCGGGACGGGCGCGGCGGCAGGCGGGGCAGAGGTGATCGTGGCCGGTGCGGTGGGCGCGGCGCCGGGGACGACGGCAGGCGCGCTCGGCGTCGGCACGATGCACGAGGTGCCGCGCCGGATGGCGCCGGACGGGCAGCTGGTCGGGGTGTCGATGATCGGCGAATGCGGCAGCGCGGGCGTACCCTGCGGCTTGGCGCCCGAGCGCGCCAGCCGGCGCTTTTCTTCTTCGGACAGCTGCTTGTAGCTTTCCCAGGTGGCGGCCTTCTGGCCGGGGTCGAGCTTGCGCGTCTTGTTGAAGTTTTCGCGCGCCAGGTTGCGCTGGGCCGGCGTGAGGCGCATCCACTGGCGCATGCGTTCGTGCACGCGCTGCTGCTCGGCCGGCGTCATCGAAGCGAAACGGTGCGACATCTCGAGCCAGCGACGCTTGCGCATGCCGTCCATGCCGTCCCATTCGGGCTGCAGCGGCTTGAGGGCGGCTTGCTGGCTGCGCGTCAGCTCACGCCAGAGCGGTTTGTCGAGGGTCTTGGCGGGCGGCTTGGCGCCGGCCGCGGTGGTCATGGGTGCGCCGGCGCCGCGCGCGGCCGGGGCGGTGGATTCGGACCGGTTGTAGACCGCCCAGGTCGCGGCCCCGGCAATCAAGACCGCTGCCGCAGCGATGACAACGGCGACGCGGGGCTTCGGCGCGGTTTTCGTCATTGCTGGCGCTGTTGCGACTCCACGTAAGCGTTGAAACCATGGTCGAGGTAGGCGGTCAGCGGCAGCTCGTCGGCCAGCACGGCGGCGTCGATCTCGGCCATCGCGGCCAGGCGCTGCTGCTGTTCGTACTGGTAGACGCCGCCCATGCCGACGACCAGCGCCAGCATCGGGGCCACCACGGCGATGCGCGCCAGGACGGGGCCGGTGAACAGGCTCTTGAAGTCGAACAGCGGGCGCTTGGCGCCGAGGGCCTGGCGCGGTGCGTCGGGCTTCTTGCGCGCCATGGCAAGCGCGCGTGCCGCGGCCAGCCGCTCGGTCGTCGAAACCGGCAGCGCGTCGAGGTTCTCGTTCAGGGCGTGGCGTACCTTGTACGCCAGGTTGATGTCGTCGGTGTTCATAGCTTGATTCCCTTGGCCTTGAGTGCCTCGGCGAGGGCGTGGGTTGCACGGGAACAGTGCGTCTTGACGCTTCCCTCGGAACAACCCATCGCTTCGGCCGTCTCGGCCACGTCCATATCCTGCCAGTAACGCATGAGGAAGGCTTCCCGTTGACGCGGTGGGAGCTTTTCTACTTCCTGTTCGATCAGGCGCAAGGTTTGGGCACGCTCGAACTGGTCGGCGCTCGACTCCGCGGCGGCCGTCCCTGCCTCCGCTTCGTAGGAAGAAAGTATATCAAATTCCTCATCGTCCCCGTCCGGGCGGCTGAAGCCGGAAAAGAGGCTGACCCAGGTGTTGCGCACCTTTTCGCGGCGGAAGTAATCGAGGATTGTGGTCTGCAGGATGCGCTGGAACAGCATCGGCAGCTCGGCCGCCGGCTTGTCGCCGTATTTCTCGGCCAGCTTGATCATCGCGTCCTGCACGATGTCGAGCGCCGATTCGTCCTTGCGCACCGCATATACCGCCTGCTTGAACGCACGCCGTTCGACATTCTCGAGGAAGTCGTTGAGTTCTTTGTCTGTGGCCATGCGTGCTTGAAAGGGCGATTGGTGCGAATGCCGTGAGGAAAACTATCGAATCCTAGCAAAAAACCCTGTTTCACGCATCGAAATCGCGCAGCGGCGGCTTAGTGGATGTCCTCGGTGCTTACAAAAAGTGCATGAACTTAGTCGAAATGATTCGTTGTTGAGCCTGGAGTGCGTGTTTATTCTGGAATCAGCCTCTCTCAACACTACCGACTTGGTGTCCATCATGCCGCTCGACTCGACCCGCCAGGATTTCGATATCCGCCCTCTCGTCAACCAGCCGCTCGGCGCGGAAGTGCTCGGCCTCGACCTTGCCCGCGCGCTGAGCGAGGACGATTTCGACCGCCTGCACCGCGCCCACCTGGAGCACCACGTACTGGTGTTCCGCGACCAGACCTTTACTCCGCAGGAGCAGGTGGATTTCAGCCGCCGCTTCGGCCGCCTGCAGACCCACGTGCTGCGCCAGTTCGCACTCAGCGGGCACCCGGAAGTGCTGGTGATCTCGAACATCCGCGAGAACGATCAACCGGTCGGCCTGGGCGACGCTGGTCACTTCTGGCATTCCGACCTGTCGTACAAGCGCGTGCCGAGCCTGGGTTCGATGCTGCATGCGCAGGAGCTGCCGCAGGAGGGCGGCGACACCCTGTTCGCCAACCAGCATGCCGCCTATGACGCGCTGCCGGGGAAGCTCAAGCGCGAGATCGCCGGCCTGCGCGCCGAGCACAGCTACCTTGCCCGCTACGAGGAGCTGCGCCGGCGTAACCCGTGGCGCCCCGCGCTGACCCAGGCCCAGATCGACGAAGTGGTGCCGGCCGTGCACCCGGTGGTGCGTACCCATCCGGAAACGGCGCGCCGCGCGCTGTTCGTCAGCGAGCACTTCACCACGCGCATCCTCGGCATCCCGGAGCAGCGCAGCCGCGCGCTGCTCGAGCAGCTGTTCGAACACAGTACGCGCCCCGAATTTGTCTACCGCCACCAGTGGCGGCCGAATGACCTGGTGTTCTGGGACAACCGCTCGCTGCAGCACCTGGCCACGCCTTTCCCGCAGGACCAGCGCCGCAAGCTCTATCGCACCACTATCGAGGGCGACGTCCCATTCTGATCCGAAGGAGCAACATGACATTCAAGATGAAACTCGCGGCCACGGCCGTCGCCTTGTCCCTCGGCGTGTCCGCACACGCCCGTGCCGAAGGCAGGATCCGCATCGCCGAGCAGTTCGGCATCGTGTACCTGCTGCTGAACGTGGCCCAGGACCAGAAGCTGATCGAGAAGCACGGCAAGAAGCAGGGCGTCGATATCGACGTCGACTGGGTCAAGCTGTCGGGCGGCGCGGCCGTCAACGATGCGCTGCTGTCCGGCTCCATCGACGTGGCCGGCGCCGGCCTGGGCCCGCTGTTCACCATCTGGGACCGCACCGCCGGCCGCCAGAACGTGCGCGCGGTCGCCTCGCTTGGCAATTTTCCCTATTACCTGGTCAGCACCAACCCGGCGGTCAAGACCATCGCCGACTTCAGCCAGAAGGACCGGATCGCGCTGCCGGCGGTGACGGTATCGGTGCAGGCGCGCATCCTGCAGATGGGGGCCGCCAGGCAGTGGGGAAAGGGCGAGTTCAGGAAGCTCGACCCGATCACGCAGACGGTACCGCACCCGGATGCCGCCGCCGCCATCATCGCCGGCAAGACGGAACTGAACGCCCACTTCGCCAATCCGCCCTTCCAGGACCAGGAACTGGCCGGCAATCCGCAGGCGCACGTCGTGCTGAATTCCTACGACGTGCTGGGCGGGCCGAGCTCGGCCACCGTGCTGTATGCGACCGAAAACTACGTCAAGGAGAACCCGAAGACCTACCGCGCCTTCATCGATGCGCTGGTGGAGGCGGCGCAGCTGACTTCCACCAATCCGGAAGCGGCGGCCGACGCCTACCTGCGCGTCAACAAGGGCAACATCGACCGGGGCCTGCTGCTGAAGGTGATCAAGAATCCGCTGGTAGAGTTCAAGGTGGCGCCGCAGAATACGCTTGGCCTTGCCCAGTTCCTGCACGGCGTTGGCGCCATCAAGACCAGGCCGGCGAGCTGGCGCGACTACTTCTTCGTGCACCCCGCGCTGGATAAAGGGAGCTGACATGAGCCCGCCGAATTTCAATCCGCTCGTGCTGGTCCCGCCACCCGAGCCCTTGCTGCGCGCCGAACGCGTCACGCTGGAATACCGGGGCGAGCGCGGCATCGTGCGCGCCACCGAAAATGTCAGCTTCGACGTCCACCGGGGCGATCGTTTCGTGCTGCTGGGACCATCGGGCTGCGGCAAGTCGACCCTGCTGAAGGCGGTGGGCGGCTTCATCGCGCCGCAGGCGGGCAGCCTGACCCTGGCGGGCAGGGCGATCACCGGACCGGGGCCGGACCGCATCGTGGTGTTCCAGGAATTCGACCAGCTGCCGCCCTGGAAGACGGTGCGCGAGAACGTGATGTTCCCGCTGCTCGCCAACGGCGTGAAGCGCAAGGAAGCAGACTTGCGTGCGCGGCACTGGCTCGGCAAGGTCGGGCTGGCGCGCTTTGCCGATGCCTATCCGCACACGCTGTCGGGCGGGATGAAGGCGCGCGTGGCGATCGCGCGGGCGCTGGCGATGCAGCCGGCCATCCTGCTGATGGACGAGCCTTTTGCGGCGCTCGATGCGCTCACGCGCCGGACCATGCAGGAAGAGCTGCAGGCGCTGTGGGACGAGATCGGTTTTACGATGCTGTTTGTGACGCACTCGATCGAAGAGGCGCTGGTGGTGGGCAACCGCATCCTGCTGCTGTCGCCGCACCCGGGGCGGGTGAGGGCGGAATTGAACAGTCATCAGTTCAGTCTGGCCAGCGCGGGCAGCAGCGAATTTCAGGCGGCGACGCAGCGGATTCATGGTTTGTTATTCGGTGCGCAGGAGCCGGTTGAACGCGCGGACGGCAAAGCCGTCCACCCTACAGTCCACGCTAATTAATACGTCTTGAATCATGGTCACACCTCCGATCCGCCCTGAGTACGTTCTTGAAGCCTTGCCGGCTGTCTCCACGCCGGTTTTTGACCAATCGGTAAAATTTTCACTGCCAGACCTCGGCTGGCTACGCAAAATCGGCATGCTGCTGGTCATCGCCCTGATCTGGGAAGCCCTGGCGCGCTGGTTCGACAACGACCTGCTGCTGCCCGGCGCCATCCAGACCAGTAAAGCCTTCGCCCACGGCCTGGCCTCGGGCGAACTGTGGGGCTATGTGAGCGTCTCGCTGCAGGTGCTGACCCAGGGCTTCACCCTCGGCGTCTTCGGCGCCTTCCTGCTGACCTGGCTCGCGGTGTCGAGCAAGGTGGGGCGCGAGCTGATCGATACGTTGGCGTCGATGTTCAATCCGCTGCCGGCGATCGCGCTGCTGCCGCTGGCGCTGCTGTGGTTCGGCCTGGGCAAGGGCAGCCTCTTGATGGTGCTGGTCCATTCCGTGCTGTGGCCGCTGACCCTGAGCGCCACCGCGGGCTTTCGCTCGGTGCCGGACACGCTGCGCATGGCCGGCCGCAACTACGGCCTGGGCGGCTTGCGCATGGTGCTGCAGATCCTGATCCCGGCCGCTCTGCCCGCCATCCTGTCCGGCCTGAAGATCGGCTGGGCTTTTGCATGGCGCACCCTGATCGCTGCCGAGCTGGTGTTCGGCAGCACCTCGGGGCAGGGCGGACTGGGCTGGTACATCTTCCAGAGCCGCAACGAACTATTCACCGACAAGGTCTTCGCCGGCCTGGCCGCCGTCATCCTCATCGGACTGGTCGTGGAGCACCTGGTGTTCCAGACACTCGAGCGACTCACCATCCGCCGCTGGGGCATGCAGCGTTAAACGCACCCGCAATGCACCATGCAAGTGCACCATTCTGGTCGAGCAAAAATAATCACGCTTTTGGCTTGACCAAAATGGTGCAACGCAGTAATGTGTTTCAATGCTTTGCACCCCCGAAGCTCTCCGGTCATCCGGTTAAGGCCCACAAGCCATCTCCGGATTGACGCGCTTTCATTTGTAGGCAGTTTGCTCCGACCCGCGCCACAAGCGCGAGAGATGCGTATAAACGCTACAGACACTCAAGCCGAACGAGTTGCGCCCAGCGCCCGTGCGTAAGGACCCTACGGTGTCCTGAACCACCCGCGTGCACGCAGAGAGAAGGGAAGCATTGAGCACTGTCGCGCATTGCGTATTTCGTTAGGAACGGGCATCCGATCAAACTCCCATTGGGTATTGAAAGGAATGAACATGAGTAACGAAACATCAGCGCCGATCACCGGTGCTGAAATCGTGGTGCGTTGTCTCGCGGAAGAGGGCGTCAAGCACGTCTTCGGTTATCCCGGCGGGGCAGTCCTCTACATCTACGACGCCATCTTCAAGCAGGACAAGTTCCAGCACGTCCTGGTCCGTCACGAACAGGCCGCGGTCCATGCCGCAGACGCCTATTCGCGCAGCTCCAACACCGTCGGCGTCGCCCTCGTGACCTCCGGTCCGGGCGTGACCAATGCCGTCACCGGCCTCTCGACGGCCTATATGGATTCCATCCCGATGGTCGTGATCTCCGGCCAGGTGCCGAGCCATGCGATCGGCCAGGATGCCTTCCAGGAATGCGACACCGTCGGCATCACCCGCCCCGTGGTCAAGCACAACTTCCTGGTCAAGGATGTCCGCGAACTGGCGTCGACCATCAAGAAAGCCTTCTTCATCGCCCGCACCGGCCGCCCCGGCCCCGTGCTGGTCGATATCCCGAAGGACATCACCATGCAGAAGTGCGCATTCGATTATCCGCGCGAGATCGAGATGCGTTCCTACAAGCCGGTGGACAAGGGCCACGCCGGCCAGATCCGCAAGGCCGTGCAGCTGCTGCAGGGCGCCGAGCGCCCGATGATCTACGCCGGCGGCGGCGTGATCCTGGCCAATGCCTCGAACGAGCTGAACCGCATGGTGGACAGGACCGGCTTCCCGGTGACGAACACCCTGATGGGCCTGGGCGGCTCGCGCTCCTCGAGCCCGCACTTCGTGGGCATGCCCGGCATGCACGGCACTTACGAAGCGAACATGGCGATGCAGCACTGCGACGTCCTGATCGCCATCGGCGCCCGCTTCGACGACCGCGTGATCGGCAACCCCAAGCACTTCGCCACCAATCCGCGCAAGATCATCCA
Source organism: Massilia sp. X63 (assembly GCF_041023745.1). Classification (NCBI taxonomy): domain Bacteria; kingdom Pseudomonadati; phylum Pseudomonadota; class Betaproteobacteria; order Burkholderiales; family Oxalobacteraceae; genus Massilia; species Massilia sp. X63. The sequence continues at coordinate 202,071 of NZ_JBFTEF010000007.1, read as the reverse complement.
TATCGACATCGACCCCTCGTCGATCTCGAAGCGCGTCAAGGTCGACATCCCGATCGTCGGCAATGTCAAGGACGTGCTGGTCGAACTGCTGTCGCAACTCGAAGCCAGCCCGGCGCAGCCGAACGCGAACGCGCTGGCCGCCTGGTGGAAGCAGATCAACGAGTGGCGCGGCAAGGACTGCCTGGCGTATGCGCCCTCGAGCGAACTGATCAAGCCGCAATCGGTCATCGAGCAGCTGCACAAGGTGACGGACGGCGACGCCTTCATCACCTCGGACGTCGGCCAGCACCAGATGTGGGCCGCGCAATACTACGGCTTCGACAAGCCGCGCCGCTGGATCAACTCGGGCGGCCTGGGCACCATGGGCGTCGGCTTGCCGTACGCGATGGGCGTGCAGATGGCGAACCCGGATGCGACCGTGGCCTGCGTCACCGGCGAAGGCTCGATCCAGATGTGCATCCAGGAGCTTGCCACCTGCAAGCAATACCACCTGACGCCGAAGATCATCCTGCTGAACAACCGCTTCCTGGGCATGGTGCGCCAGTGGCAGCAGATCGACTACGGTTCGCGCTATTCCGAGTCCTACATGGACTCGTTGCCGGACTTCGAGAAGCTGGCCGAGGCCTACGGCCACGTGGGCATGCGCATCGAAAAGCCGTCCGACGTCGAAGGCTCGCTGCGTGAAGCCTTCGCCATGAAGGACCGCCTGGTGTTCATGAACTTCATCACCGACCAGAGCGAGAACGTCTGGCCGATGGTCAAGGCCGGCAAGGGCCTGAACGAAATGCTGCTCGGCTCGGAGGACCTGTAATGCGACACATCATTTCCGTCCTCCTCGAGAACGAAGCCGGCGCGCTGTCGCGCGTGGTCGGGCTGTTCTCGGCACGCGGCTACAACATCGAAACCCTGACCGTGGCGCCGACCGAAGACGCGACCCTGTCGCGCATGACCATCGTCACCAGCGGCTCGGACGACATCATCGAGCAGATCACCAAGCACCTGAACCGCCTGATCGAAGTGGTGAAGGTGGTCGATCTCACCGAAGGCCAGCACATCGAGCGCGAGCTGATGTTGATTAAGGTGCGCGCGGTCGGCAAGGAGCGCGAAGAGATGAAGCGCACCGCCGACATCTTCCGCGGCCGCATCATCGACGTGACCGAGAAGACCTACACGATCGAACTGACCGGCGCCAAGAGCAAGCTCGACGCCTTCATCGACGCCATCGACCGCGCCTCGATCCTGGAAACCGTCCGTACCGGCGGCTCGGGCATCGGCCGCGGCGAACGCATCCTGAAAGTGTAGGGTGGGCGGCTCCGCCGCCCACGCGTCCAAATCACGCCCGCATACAAATACATCAAAAATTTAAAAGGAATGACCATGAAAGTTTTCTACGACAAAGACTGCGACCTCTCCCTCATCAAAGGCAAGAACGTCGCCATCATCGGCTATGGCTCGCAGGGCCACGCGCACGCCCAGAACCTGAGCGAATCCGGCGTGAACGTCACCGTCGGCCTGCGCCGCGGCGGCGCTTCGTGGAACAAGGTCGAAGCGGCCGGCCTGCAGGTCGCCGAGGTCGATGACGCGGTCAAGAACGCCGACGTCATCATGATCCTGCTGCCGGACGAGAACATCGCCGAGGTCTACAAGAACAACGTCGAGCCGAACGCCAAGCAGGGCGCCGTGCTGGCCTTCGCCCACGGCTTCAACGTGCATTATGGCCAAGTGGTGCCGCGCGCCGACCTCGACGTGATCATGATCGCGCCGAAGGCCCCGGGCCACACCGTGCGCGGCACCTACCGCCAGGGTGGCGGCGTGCCGCACCTGATCGCGGTCTACCAGGACAAGTCGGGCGCGGCGCGCGACATCGCGCTGTCCTACGCCATGGCCAACGGCGGCGGCCGTGCCGGCATCATCGAGACCAACTTCCGCGAAGAGACCGAGACCGACCTGTTCGGCGAGCAGGCCGTGCTGTGCGGCGGTACCGTCGAGCTGATCAAGGCCGGCTTCGAGACCCTGGTGGAAGCGGGCTACGCGCCGGAAATGGCTTATTTCGAGTGCCTGCACGAACTGAAGCTGATCGTCGACCTGATCTACGAAGGCGGCATCGCCAACATGAACTACTCGATCTCGAACAATGCCGAGTACGGCGAGTACGTCACCGGCCCGAAAGTCGTCACCTCGGCGACCAAGGATGCGATGCGCCAGTGCCTGAAGGATATCCAGACCGGCGAGTACGCGAAGAGCTTCATCCTCGAGAACAAGGCCGGCGCCCCGACCCTGATCTCGCGCCGCCGCCTGACTTCGGAGCACCAGATCGAAGAAGTCGGCGCCAAGCTGCGCGCGATGATGCCGTGGATTGCGAAGAACAAGCTGGTCGATCAGTCGAAGAACTAAGCATTGCCGTTGTTTTGGTAGGGTGGGCGGGTCTCCCGCCCACGCGGTGAAAGATAAAGGTTGATATGTCGCGACTGAGCTGGCAATAGTTGACCGCGTGGGCGGCATAGCCGCCCACCCTACAATTGAATACAGGTGTTTCTCCAGCAACTCAGTTGCAACTTTCCATTACAAAGTTATGAAGGAAGTTACAGCTTGAGTATCGTATAAGTGACGCGGACATCCGTCTTAACTACTGGAGAACAACAATGAAACTTTCCAAATCGCTCGCTGCCGCCGCCCTGGTGCTGGCCTTCCAGGCCCATGCACAGACCGTGGCGACGCCGTCCACCGCCGGCACGCTGGTCGTGGTGCCGGCTTTCGGCGAAGTGAAGCATGCCAACGACCAGGCCACCGTCACCTTTGCCGTCGAAGAGCACGACAAGGACAAGAATGCCGCTGCGGCACGCGTGAACCGCAAGATGAAGGAGGGAACCGAGATCGTGCGCCGCGCCGATCCGAAGGCCGAGCTGAAGACCATGGGCTATTACACCTACCCGGTCTACCCCGAAGTGCCGCCGATGCCGCAACCGGCGCTGCGCACGCCGGTGAAGCCGGTGCCGATCGCCTGGCGCGTGGGACAGTACCTGGAAGTGAAGACGACCAACCTGGCCGAGCTGCCGAAAACCGCGGCCGCGGCCCAGAAAGTTCTGCAGATCAACAACGTGAGCTTCGGACTCAGCCCGGAACTGGAAAAGCGCCTCGACGACCAGCGCATCGCCGCGACCTACCGCAACCTGAACGAACGCATTGCCTCGATCGCCAATGCGATGGGACGCAAGCCGCTCGATGCCGTGCTGGACACGGTCGATTTCGAGGGTTCCGGCAACTACGCGGGCGATGCCCAGGCAGCGGCAGCGCCGATGATGATGCGTGCCAGCGCCAAGCGCGAGATGGCCGACGAGATGCCGGAGCCGAGCTTCGAGCCGGGAGAAACCACGCTCCAGATGCGTCTGGTGGGAAAAGTGCGATTTAAATAAGGTTCAAATGACCGCACAACAGTGATCATTCGCTAACAAGGGGTTCCCGCCTCTATAATGCTGGGAACAGTAATACTTGAATACGGATCACTATGCCCACTTTTCCACGACGCAGGACCCCTGGCGCGGCGCCCAAGGCGCCACGTTTTTCCCGCCTGAAAAAACGCTTCGGGCGCAGGGCGGAAGACCGTGTCCAGGGCGAGCGCGGCCGCGGCATCTACCTGCTGCCGAACGCGTTCACGACCGGCGCGCTGTTCTGCGGCTTCTACGCCATCGTCATGGCGATGAACCAGCGCTTCGAGCATGCATGCTGGGCGGTGTTCATCGCGATGATCCTGGACGGACTGGACGGGCGCATTGCGCGCCTGACCAATACCCAGTCGGAGTTCGGCGCGCAGTACGACTCGCTGTCGGACATGGTGTCCTTCGGCGCGGCGCCGGCGCTGGTGATCTATGAATGGTCGCTGCGCGGCCTGGGCAAGCTGGGCTGGATCGCGGCCTTCGTGTACTGCGCCGGCGCCGCGCTGCGCCTGGCGCGCTTCAACACCAACATCGAGGTGGTGGACAAGCGCTTCTTCCAGGGCTTGCCGAGCCCGGCGGCGGCGGCCCTGGTGGTCGGCTTCATCATGATGATGACCGATCCCGACATCAACGTCAGCTCGCGCCAGGTGGACTGGGTGAGCTGGGGCATCGCGGTGTTCGCGGGCCTGACGATGGTGTCGAACGTACCGTTTTACAGCTTCAAGGACGTGAACTTCCGCAAGTCGGTGCCGTTCATCGTGGTGTTCCTGATTGCCCTCGGCCTGGCGCTGCTGGCGATCGATCCGCCCAAGGTCCTGTGGCCGATTTTTGTGATTTACGGCTTGTCGGGGTATGCCGTGTTTGCCTGGCGCGCAGCCAAGGGCAAGCCGGTGAGCATCATCCCGCTCGACGACGAGCCGGACGACAGCGTGCGCCGCTAGCGCGGACCTTCGGGCCGGGCAGGGCGCCCGCTGACTTGGATTGAACCTAGTTAGCAATGGAGCCCAGCATGCCCGACCTGAAGCCCGAACCGGGGCCCGATACTTCGCGCCTCATCATTTTCGACACCACCCTGCGCGACGGCGAACAGTCGCCGGGCGCCTCCATGACCAAGGACGAGAAGGTGCGCATCGCGCGCCAGCTCGAGCGCCTGCGGGTGGACGTCATCGAAGCCGGCTTTGCCGCCGCCTCGCCGGGCGACTTCGACGCCATCCGCGCCATTGCAAGCGCGGTGCGCGAATCCACCATCTGCTCGCTGTCGCGCGCCAACGACCGCGATATCGCCCGCGCCGCCGAGGCGCTGGCGCCCGCCGCGCGCAAGCGCATCCACACCTTCATCGCCACCTCGCCCCTGCACATGCAGATGAAGCTGCGCATGGAGCCCGAGCAGGTGCTGGAACAGGCGAAACTGGCGATCCGCTACGCGCGTCAGCATACCGACGACATCGAGTTCTCGCCCGAGGATGGCAGCCGTTCCGACGAGGATTTCCTGTGTCGCGTGCTGGAAGCCGTGATCGCGGAAGGCGCCACCACCATCAACTTCCCCGATACGGTGGGCTACGCGGTGCCCCAGCAGTTCGGCGAGCGCATCCGCCGCCTGCGCGAGCGCGTGCCGAATTCGGACAAGGCGATCTGGTCGGTGCACTGCCACAACGACCTGGGCCTGGCGGTGGCCAATTCGCTGGCCGGCGTTGCCATCGGTGGCGCGCGCCAGATCGAGTGCACCATCAACGGCCTGGGCGAGCGCGCCGGCAACACTTCGCTGGAAGAGGTGGTGATGGCGCTGCGCACCCGCCACGACTATTTCAAGCTGACGGTGGGCATCGACACCACCCAGATCGTGCCGGCCTCGAAGATGGTCTCGCAGATCACCGGTTTCGCGGTGCAGCCGAACAAGGCGGTGGTGGGCGCGAACGCCTTTGCCCACGCCTCGGGCATCCACCAGGACGGCATCCTGAAGGCGCGCGAGACCTACGAGATCATGCGCGCCGAAGACGTGGGCTGGACCGCCAACAAGATCGTGCTGGGCAAGCTGTCGGGTCGCAATGCCTTCAAGTCGCGCCTGCAGGAGCTGGGGATCGAGCTGGAGTCGGAAGCCGAAGTAAACGCGGCCTTCGCCCGCTTCAAGGAGCTGGCGGACCGCAAGGCCGAGATCTTCGACGAGGACATCATGGCTCTGGTATCGGCCGAGGACCATGCCCAGGAAGGCGAGACCTACCGCCTGGTGTCGCTGGCGCAGCGCTCGGAAACCGGCGCGCTGCCGCACGCGAAAGTCGTGTTCGCGGTGGACGGCAGGGAGGTGTCGGCCGAGTCCACGGGCGACGGGCCGGTGGACGCGGTGGTGAGCGCGATCGAGAGCGTGGTCAAGAGTGGCGCCGAGCAGGTACTGTTTTCGATCAATGCGATCAGCAACGGACCGCAATCGCAGGGCGAGGTCACCATCCGCCTGTCGCACGCCGGGCGCATCGTGAACGGCGTGGGCGCGGATCCGGACATCGTCGTGGCCTCGGCCAAGGCTTACCTGTCGGGGTTGAACAAGCTGCACTCGAAGGTGGAGCGGGTCAATCCGCAGGGGGTGTAAGGGGCTTTCGGTCTCCACGCAACACTGGATCCCGGCCTGCGCCGGGATGACGCAGCACTACGTCCTCACCACCCCATCCGGTCCCGCGGCTCATACATCGGATCGGGCCCGTTCAGCATCTGCCGCACCACACCCTGCCGGTCGAAGTGCACGTGCATCATCGAATTCCACACGCCCGCTTCCTTGTAGCGGTAGGACCACACCTCGTAGTCCTTCATCGCCACGTGCGATTTCTCGGCCGGCCGGCCGAGCGTGCGCAATACGTCTTCCTTGGTGGCCTGGTCGATCTTGATGGTCGCGAACTTCTCCCCGGTCAGCACCTGTTCGTAGGATACGAGCCGCCCGTCCGGCCCGATGCGGGCCATCCAGGTAAATTGCCCCATCGGTCCGGTCGCATACTCGAAGATGCGGTCGTTGCCGGCGCCGTAGATGGCGGTGGGCGCGCCCATCTTCTGCTGCACGATGTCTTCCGAATCGCCGATGGACGGCGCCTGGCGCAGCATCCCGGCGCAGCCGCCGAGCATCACGAGCGCCACGAATGTTGTAAATCTGATTAATTTCCACATCATCCAGCCCTCCAAACGCCCCAAAACCCCCATGATCCACCTTTTGGCCGATGCAAACAGTGGCCGCACGCTTCGTTTTCCCCTATACTGGCGGGTCTGTCCGTTTTGGGCAGGTAATTCATCAATCACGGTGCGCTGGGTTTCGACTCATGCACCGCATGTGAAAGGTAACATCATGACCGTAGAAAACATCAACAAAGCCGCGATCATCGCGGACAACGCACGTGGCCAGAACGATACCGGTTCGCCGGAAGTCCAGGTTGCACTGCTGACCGCACGCATCAACGAGCTGAACGGCCACTTCAAGGCACACCAGAAAGATCACCACTCGCGTCGTGGCCTGATCATGATGGTTAACCGTCGTAAGAGCCTGCTGGCCTACCTGAAGCGCAAGGACGCAAACCGTTACCGCGACCTGATCGCCAAGCTCGGCCTGCGTAAGTAATCGTTGGTCCAGACGATTTAGTCACGAAATGCCTGCGCCAGATACCTGTCGCGGGCATTTTTTGTTTGTTCAGCTGTAGTCGTCAAATTGTTGTTGAGTAAATGGCGGAAGTGAACATCATCCGCCCGTGGTGAGGTGAACGACAGCTCCTGAAAATCTGTCGGCAAATAGAAAGGGATTACCCATGTTTAACAAAGTTACGAAAACCTTCCAGTACGGTCAACACACGGTCACCCTGGAGACGGGTGAAATCGCGCGCCAGGCAAGCGGCGCCGTCGTCGTGTCGGTCGAAGACACCGTCATCCTGGCCACCGTGGTCGCCAAGAAGGACGCCAAGCCGGGCCAGGATTTCTTCCCGCTGACCGTCGACTACATGGAGAAAACCTACGCAGCCGGTAAGATCCCGGGCGGCTTCTTCAAGCGCGAAGGCCGTCCTTCGGAAAAGGAAACCCTGACCTCGCGCCTGATCGACCGTCCGATCCGCCCGCTGTTCCCGGAAGGCTACCTGAACGAAGTCCAGGTGATCATCCACGTCCTGTCGGTCAATCCTGAGATCGACCCGGACATCCCGGCCATGATCGGCGCCTCGGCTGCGCTGTGCATCGCCGGCATCCCGTTCAACGGCCCGATCGGCGCAGCGCGCGTCGGCTACGCGAACGGCCAGTACATCCTGAACCCGACCACCACCGAGCTCAAGACCTCGCAGATGGACCTGGTCGTGGCAGGCACCGAAACCGCCGTGCTGATGGTGGAATCGGAAGCGCAGCAACTGTCGGAAGAAATCATGCTGGGCGCGGTCGTGTTCGGCCACGAGCAGATGAAGGCCGTCATCGACGCCATCCATGACCTGGTGGCCGAAGGCGGCAAGCCGGAAGTCGAGTGGAGCCCGGCGCCGAAGAACGAAGAACTGATCGCCCGCGTGAACGAGCTGGCCGGCGCCGCCGTGCGCGACGCTTACCAGACCCGCGAGAAATCGGCACGCCAGCAGAAGCTGAAGTCGATCTCGGGCGAAGTCATGGCCGCCCTGGCTGCGCAAGGCGTCGAAGCAGACAGCGCCGAAGTCGGCAACATCCTGTTCGACATGGAAGCCAAGGTCGTGCGTTCGCAGATCCTGGACGGCGAGCCGCGTATCGACGGCCGCGACACCCGCACCGTGCGTCCGATCGCGATCCGCACCAGCGTGCTGCCGCGTACCCACGGTTCGGCCCTGTTCACCCGCGGCGAAACCCAGGCGCTGGTCGTGGCCACCCTCGGCACCGCGCGCGACAGCCAGAAGATCGACGCGCTGATGGGCGAGTACACCGACGACTTCATGATGCACTACAACATGCCTCCGTTCGCCACCGGCGAAACCGGTCGCGTGGGCACGCCGAAGCGCCGCGAAGTCGGCCACGGCCGCCTGGCCAAGCGCGCGCTGGTCGCTGCGCTGCCGTCGGCGGACGAATTTTCATACTCGGTGCGCCTGGTCTCGGAAATCACCGAGTCGAACGGTTCCTCGTCGATGGCATCGGTGTGCGGCGGCTGCCTGGCACTGATGGACGCCGGCGTGCCGATGAAGGCGCACGTCGCCGGCATCGCCATGGGCCTGATCAAGGAAGGCGGCAAGTTCGCGGTCCTGACCGACATCCTGGGTGACGAAGACCACCTGGGCGACATGGACTTCAAGGTCGCCGGTACCCCGGCAGGCATCACCGCGCTGCAGATGGACATCAAGATCCAGGGCATCACCAAGGAAATCATGCAGGTGGCGCTGGCGCAAGCCAAGGAAGCCCGCCAGCACATCCTGGCCGAGATGCAGCGCGCCGTGCCGAGCGTGAAGACCGAACTGTCGGACTTCGCCCCGCGCCTGATCACCATCCGCATCAACCCGGAAAAGATCCGTGACGTGATCGGCAAGGGCGGCGCCGTCATCCGCGCGCTGACCGAGGAAACCGGCACCCAGATCGACATCACCGACGAAGGCATCGTGACCATCGCCTCGGTCGACGCCGCCGCCGGCCAGGAAGCCAAGCGCCGCATCGAAGAGCTGACCGCCTCGGTCGAAGTGGGCAAGACCTACGACGGCACCGTGCTCAAGCTGCTGGACTTCGGTGCGATCGTGCAAGTCATGCCGGGCAAGGACGGCCTGCTGCACATCTCGCAGATCGCCAACGAGCGCGTCAACGCCGTGGCCGACTACCTGAAGGAAGGCCAGCAAGTGCGCGTGAAGGTCCTCGAGACCGACGAGCGCGGCCGCCTGAAGCTGTCGATGAAGGCTGCCGATCCGGTGGAAGGCGCGGCGCAGTAATTTGCGCTTGGCCTGAGCGGTTCGCCGCTTTGAAATAAAAACCGCCAGTGCGTGAGCCTGGCGGTTTTTTTTCGGGGGTCTACTCGGCTACGGCTGTCCGGTAAGAATCAGTGGGCGTGGCCTTCTGCAGGTTTGGGAGCCACTGGTTTGGTGGACGCTCGATGAACCGGATGCGATTCCTCCCAGACGTAGGGATCTCCAGGTTTCCGGCATTCCGTGTCATCGCTGATCCCTATGTCGATGAGGAACAGATAGGGCGGTTCGCGGGTCCAGCAGCCTTCTGCGCACTTGAAACGGAAAGTCATTCCATACTTCTTGGGAATGTGCAGTGTTTGCTGCAGACGATACGGCGGCTTGAACATGGCCGCGTACAACCGTTGCTTGCCCTCAGGTGTCAGGTCGAACCATTTGCTTTCGTGAAGCGCATACGGTTCCCAATGGCCTGCCTTGAACTGGTCCTGGAGATTCTCGAGCATGGCCACAGCTTCGTCGAAGGGCAGTTTCTCGAGCATTGGAGAAGTAGAAAGTATCGAAGCTACGTTGTGTTCATAGGTCAGTGCAGCGAATTTTGTCGGGGGCAGCGTGAACCCATGAACAGGGTCGTTGAGGCGGATAATGACGGTGCGGATAGGGTTCCTGGCTCCTGGGATCGAGCAGCACGAAGGGAATGCCGTCGGACGCAGGTGCGCCGCCCGCGGAGGCATTCAGCCTCGCGGCGATGTACGCCGATGCACCGGCCTGGGCCGCGTGCCGGTCACTATCGATGAGCTGGTAGGCGAAGGCCTGTGCGCTCACCAGGCGCGGCGGCGGATTGCACTTGCACAGGCACAGGTCGTCGCTGAGCGCGAACTCGCGGCCGTCGAAGGTTTCGCTCAGGCGCGGGCCGTCCAGCACGATGATCCCCTCGGCGTCGCAGGCGGGGCACCAGCACGTGTCGCCTTCGAGCACCATGGGCAGGCCGTCGATCGTGTCGCAATGAGTGGCCGAGATCACCTTGCCGCCCGCCGTGGTGGGGGCGCCGAGCGTAATGTAGTAACGCTGCATATGTGTCCTTGATGAACGGATCGATGACGCCGCTGAGGTATCGGAGCACTGTAGCGAAGGAGGATGCGGTGATCGTTGTGGACCAACAAGGCGGGCGGCGATTGCCGGCCCGGGTGTTGCCCGGTAGCGCGCGGGGAAGGGGCGTTCGAACGAAAACGCATGCCGGTTTGATGCAGCACAATGAGTCCGGAAAGCAAGGTCCGAGAATCGCAGCTTAGGGCTAGCTTTCAGCGGCAAAGCATGCGTTCCATCCTCTCCGTCATCTGCCTGTCCCTGTGCCTGCACGCCTGCGGCGGCAACACATCGGTCGCCCTGTTCTTCGAATGGGGCTCCTGCGACTTCGACCGCGAGCGCTGGGCGCAGGCGGACCGCGTCGGGCGCGGCTGCATGATGACGTCCTTCCTCGACAAGCATCCGCCGCAGGGAATGTCGGTGGTCGAGCTGAAGCTGTGGCTGGGCGAGCCCAACGACTATGCCGACTTCGAGGACCCGGCCTACCTGGTCGCGCAGGCGGCGAGCGGGGGCGGCGCGGCCAGGGAGCAGTTGCTGGTGTTCCGGATCGACCGGATCAGCGGCCGGGTAATCGAGGTTGCGCTGCGGCCGCTGCGCTGAACGGCCGGTAGCTTGAAGCGCTGCGGTGCGGGTGCGCCAGCGCCTGGCCCAGCGGCGTCTCCACCCAGCGGCAGAATGCCGCCCCCGCCAGCAGGCTGGCGATCCACGCGACCAGCATGCCGAAAGCCTGCACGTGCGCCTGCTCCGCGGCGAAGCGCGCAAAGGCGGCGTTCACCAGCAGGCAGACCGGAAAGTGCACCAGGAAGACCGAGAACGAGATCTTGCCCGCGTACTCGATCGTCGCCAGCGTGGCGCCGGCGCCGGAGACCGGCCGGATGCGGCCGCACAGGAACAGGACGCAGGCCATCACCAGGGCCAGCGCAATGCGGCTGCGAAATTCCAGGACCAGGGCCAGGAAGGGCAGCAGCAGCATCGCGGCCAGCAGCAGCGCCACGGCGCCGGGCCGACGTTGTGGATCGCTGGCCCACCAGGCGAGCGCGCCCAGTCCGTAGCTGCCGAAGAAGTAGGGCGCCCATGCGTCCCAGTCCCCATCCAGGTTGAAGTGCAGCAGCGAGGCGCCGATGCCGGCCGCGACCAGGCCGGGCAGCAGCCAGCCGCGCGCACGCCCGCCGCCGGGCCGGGCGGACAGCCAAGCCAGCAGCGTCAGCGCGGCATACAACTGGAAATCGATCGCCACGTACCAGGCGCCGGCGGACAGGGATTCGAAGCCGAGCACGTCATGCAGCAGCAGCGCATGGGCGCCCAGTTGCAGCGCCGTCGGCGGGGCCGAGATCGATGCGTGCGTCATCCAGCCGGCCGCCCAGCCGGAGGCGATCACGGCCAGCAGCATCGCGACCACGAAGGGGGGCGCCAGCTTCAGGTAGCGCCGCCAGATGCGCTGCAGGGGATTGCCGGTACGGGGATTGCCATCGGGCGCCAGCGACTTGGCGGCGAGGAAGCCGCCGATCACCAGGAAGACCTGCACGGCAATCCGTGCATGGTCGCCGAGCCAGTCGATCAGGGACGGCAGGATGTCGCGCGCGTGGTCGGCCATGGGGCCGTAGAAGGCCAGGTGGTGCAGCACGATCAGCTGTGCCGCGAGGCCTTTGGACAGGTTAATCAGGACGAACTGCTTCTGGTTTCCCGGGGGCGCCGGGGACATTTCTTCAACTGCATGTGCTGCCACGCTACCAACCTTCATTCGACGATGCTGCGCCCGACGAAATGGGGCAGGAGTGCGCTGTGGGCTGCCGGGCGGCGGCATCTTAGCCGAGATGGGCATGGCGGGCCCACGCGATACCCAGCAGTAATAAATGTTGCATTCTCCCAGGGTGCATGAAGGGGGGTTACCTTCGTGCGGCATGCCCGTTTACGTAGTGCAAGAAACGACGCACACGTCACAACTGTGTCGTGAACATAATGCAATAAGTGTTATAGTTGTTTATTTTCGTAAGGCTGGGATCGCACGCCAGTGTTCCGCGTGAAGACCCGCGAATTCAACCTTCCAAACCAGGGAAAAAACAGATGACCACGAAGGATTACGCCGCCCGTATCAGCCAGCTCATCCAGGAACACCAGGCCGAAATCGGCGCGGAGTGGATTGCACAGCTGGAAGCGCTGGTCGTGCGCGGAACCTCGAGCTCGAAGGAGCAGCTGCGCAATCATTGCCAGCAATTCCTGGCGACCTTCGCCGGCGCCACCCGCAGCGGCGAGCTGGACAACATTGACCACCGTTCGTGGGACGAGCTGCGCGACCTGCTGGCCGAGATATCCTCGACCCGCGCCCGCTCGGGCTCGACGCCGAGCGAAACCGCCACCTTCGTCTTCTCGCTGAAGCAGCCGCTGTTCGTCCAGCTGCAAAAGGGCTTCGAGGGCGACCCCGAAGCGATCGCGGCGGCGTCCTGGACCATCAGCACCCTGCTCGACAAGCTCGGCCTGTACACCATCGAAGTGTTCCAGAAGACCAAGGACCAGATCATCGTGCGCCAGCAGCAGGAGCTGCTCGAGCTGTCGACTCCGGTCGTCAAGCTGTGGAACGGCATCCTGGCGCTGCCGCTGATCGGCACCCTGGACTCGGCCCGCACCCAGGTGGTGATGGAAAACATCCTGCAGAAGATCGTCGACACCGGCGCCATCATCGCCATCATCGACATCACCGGCGTGCCCACCGTGGACACCCTGGTGGCCCAGCACCTGATGAAGACCATCGCCGCCGCGCGCCTGATGGGCGCCGACTGCATCATCAGCGGCATCCGCCCGCAGATCGCCCAGACCATCGTGCACCTCGGCGTGAACCTGGAAGACGTGATCACCAAGGCCACCCTGGCCGACGCCTTCCTGGTTGCGCTCGAGCGCACCGGCACTGCGGTCGTGGCTAAGGCCTAAGCGAAAGAATCCATGGAACGCATTCCTATCCTGCGCATGGGCGACCTGCTTCTCGTGACGATCCAGGTCGACATGCACGACCGCCTTGCCATGCAACTGCAGGACGATCTGACCGAGCGCATCGTGAGCGACGGCGCCAAGGGCGTCCTGATCGACATCTCGGCGCTCGACCTGGTCGATTCCTTCATCGGCCGCATGATCAGCAACACCGCCGCCATGGCGCGCGTGCTCGATGCCCGTACCGTGGTGGTCGGCATGCAGCCGGCGGTTGCGATCACCCTGGTCGAGCTGGGCCTGACGCTGCACGGCGTGAAAACCGCACTCAACGTCGAAAAGGGCATGGCCCTGTTGGGAAAGAGCTATAAGTGATGAACGGCGCGCATACCGATGCAGTCCTGTTCGACACCGCGCTGCTGGACCGCCACCGCCAGCACCGCACCGCACGCGTGACCCTGCGCCTGCAGTCGGACGAGGATGTTGTAGGCCTGCGCAAGCAGGTGCGCGAGCGGGCGGTGGCCATCGCGCTTTCCCTGGTCGACCAGACCAAGCTGGTCACGGCCGCGAGCGAACTGGGACGTAACACGATCAAGTACGGCGGCGGCGGCGAGGTCCACCTCGACAGCCTGTCCGATGGGCTGCGCCAGGGCGTCAGCCTGCTGTTCGTCGATGCCGGCCCCGGCATTCCGGACATCGACAGCGCACTGCGCGACGGCTTCACCACCGGCGGGGGCCTCGGCCTCGGCCTGGGAGGCTCGAAGCGCCTGGCCGACGAGTTCGACATCGATAGCCGTCCCGGAGAGGGCACTGCCGTGCTGGTGGTGAAATGGAAGCGCTGATCAGTTCACTCACGCGGCAAGAGGTGTTCGCGATCAACCATGCGAGCGACGTGGCGGCGGTGCGGCGCGGCGGCCAGAAGCTGGCCGACGCGCTTGGTTTCAACGAGACCCGCGCCGGCCAGCTGGCGCTGATCATCACCGAGGCCGCCACCAACATCCTCAAGCACGCCGGCGAAGGCGAGATCCACGTCGGCCCGGCGCAGTCAGGCGCCGGCGTGGGCATCGACGTGCTGGCGGTCGATGCCGGCCCCGGCATTGCCGACCTGGCCGCCAGCCTGGTCGACGGCGTCTCCACCGCCGGCACCGCGGGCACCGGCCTGGGCGCGCTGAGGCGCCTGGCCGACGAATTCGACGTCTATACCCAGCGCGGCGCCGGCGCCGCCTTCTTCATGCGGCTGTGGCGCGACCTGCCGGCGCCACGAGCCAGCGGCGTCGAGATCGGCGCCCTGTGGATGCCGATGGCCGGCGAGGAAGCATGCGGCGACGGCTGGGCGGTGCGCTGCGACGGCGCCGGCGCCACGCTGCTGGCGGCCGATGGGCTCGGCCACGGACCGGAAGCGGCGCGCGCCGCCGCCGCCGGGGTGCGCGCCCTGGAGACGCTCAAGGGCGTGGGGGCGGGCGAACTGATGCACGCCGCCCACGACGCGCTGCGGCCGACCCGCGGCGCGGCGCTGGCCACGGCGCGGATCGACTTTGCCGCCGACGAGCTGCGTTACGCCGGCGTGGGCAACATCTCCGGCTGCGTGATCGACGGCGGCCGCCGGGCGCTGGTGTCGCACAACGGCATCGTTGGCCACAACATGCGCAAGGTGCAGGAGTTCGCCGTGCCCTTCCTGCCGGGCGCGCTGTGCATCATGCACTCCGACGGCATCCAGACGCAGTGGGACCTGGACAAGTATCCGGGCCTGGCGGGACGCAGCCCGATGCTGGTCGCCGCCGTCCTGATGCGCGATTTCATCCGCCGCCGCGACGACGCCATGGTGCTGGTCGTGCGCCGTTTCGAAAGCTGACATGAGCCTGCACCGTATCCTCAACGTAGCCCTGGACAGCGACCAGGACGTGGTCGTGGTGCGCCAGCGCGCCCGCCAGATTTCCGAACTGCTCGGCTTTTCGCCGCAGGACCAGGTGCGCGTGGCCACCGCCGTGTCCGAGATCGCCCGGGCCGCCTGCCACCAGGGTTCGGGCGGCCGCGCGGCCTTCCTGCTGGGACGGAACCTGGGGCGCCAGCACCTGGAAGTCGCGATCAATCCGGGCAGCGGGCAGCGCCTGTCGTCCAGGGGCGCCGGACCGGACGAGGGCATCAGCCGCACGCTCCCGGAGCTGGCCCTGATCAGCGCGCACCGCCTGATGGATTCCTGCGAGGTCGAACCGGAGCAGGGCATGGTCACGGCGGTCACCATGCGCAAGGCGCTCCCCCCGCACGTGCTGGTCGACAGCGCGCGCCTGGCCGACATCAGCACCCGCCTGGCCGGCAGCCCGGTCTCGAACACCCTGCAGGAGCTGGAGCAGCAGAACCACGAGCTGCTGTCGACCCTGGCCGAGCTGCGCGAGCGCCAGGAAGACCTGTTGTCGCTGACGCGCGAGCTGGAAGACACCAACCGCGGCATCGTCGCCCTGTACGCCGAGATCGAGGACAAGGCCGAGCGCCTGCGCCGCGCCGACGAGATGAAGTCGCGCTTCCTGTCCAATACCAGCCACGAACTGCGTACGCCGCTGTCCTCGATCCGCGCCCTGGCCCAGCTGCTGCTGGACCGCATGGACGGCGACCTGACGGTCGAGCAGGAGCGCCAGGTGCAGTTCATCGCCAAGGCCGCCAACGACCTGTCGGAGCTGGTCAACGACCTGCTCGACCTGGCCAAGATCGAGGCCGGCAAGGTCGAGGTGCACCTGGCGCCGGTGGTGGTCGACAACCTGTTCCGCGCGCTCAAGGGCATGATGCGTCCGCTGGTGGACGAAGGCCGCGTGGAACTGGTGTTCGAGTCCGGCGAGGTACCGGAATTTTTCGATTCCGACGAGGGCAAGATCTCGCAGATCCTGCGCAATTTCATTTCCAATGCGCTCAAGTTCACCGAGCGCGGCGCCGTGCGGGTGAGCGCCACTTACGACGCGCAGCAGGATACGATTGCGTTTGCGGTCGCCGACACCGGGATCGGCATCAGCCGGGACAACCTGCAACTGATTTTCGAAGAGTTCAGCCAGATCGAGCACCCGCTACAGCGGCGCAGCAAGGGCACCGGCCTGGGCCTGCCGCTGTGCCGCAAGCTGGCCGACCTGCTGCACGGGAGCGTCGACGTCACCAGCACGGTCGGAGAAGGTTCGACCTTCACGCTGACCCTGCCGCGGAACATGCCGCAGGAACTCCGGCAGCCCAGCCAAGACGGAACCGAACCATGACATCCAATCCGACCCTGATCCTCAACGTTGACGACAACGACGGCGCCCGCTACGCCAAGAACCGTATCCTGCAAGGGGCGGGCTACGAGGTGGTGGAAGCGACCAATGGCACCGACGCGCTGGAGATGGTCAAGCGCCTGAGTCCCGCGCTGGTGCTGCTGGACGTGAAGCTCCCGGACATCAACGGCATCGAGGTGTGCCGCCGGATCAAGGCCAATCCCGACAGCAGCATGGTGCTGGTCCTGCAGACCTCGGCCGCGCTGACCGGCCGCGCCGACAAGATCCGCGGCCTGGAAGGGGGCGCCGACAACTACCTGGCGGCGCCGATCGAGGCCGACGAGCTGATCGCCAACGTGAACGCGCTGCTGCGCATGCGCCAGACCCAGGTCGAGCTGCGCGACAGCGAGGAGCGCTTTCGCCAGATCACCGACAACATAGACGACGTGTTCTGGATGTTCGGCGTACCGGAGGGCGACCTGGTCTACGTCAGCCCGGCCTATGCCGAGATCTGGGGCGCCAGCCCCGACGCCTTGCGCCAGCGGCCCGACGCCTGGCTGGACGCCGTGCATCCCGACGACCGCGAGCGGATCGGCCGGCGCTGGCGCCAGCTGGCAAATGCGCCGCACTACGACGACGAGTTCCGCATCCAGGCAGCGGACGGCGGCACGCGCTGGGTGCGCGACCGCCTGTTCGCGGTGCGCAATCCGCGCGGCGAGGTGTACCGCGTGGCGCGCGTCACCAGCGACATCACCGCACGCAAGGAGATGGAAGCGCTGCTGCGCGCGGCCGACCGCAACAAGAACCAGTTCCTGGCCACGCTGGCGCACGAGCTGCGCAATCCGCTCAGCCCGATCCGCAACGCGGCCGCGCTGCTGGGCGCGAGCGATCCCGCGGCGGGCAGCGGCGCCGAGCGCCAGGCGCGCGCGCGCGAAGTCATCACGCGCCAGGTGGACCACCTGGCGCACCTGGTGGACGACCTGCTCGACGTCGCCCGCATCTCCGAGGGCAAGATCGTGCTGCGCACCGAAGAGGTGGACCTGGGCGCGGTGGTGTCCCAGGCCATCGAGACCGCCGCGCCCCTGATCGCGGCGCGCGAGCACCACCTGGACGTGCGGCTGCCCGAGCAGCAGGTGTGGGTGATGGGCGATCCGGTGCGGCTGGCGCAGTCGGTCGGAAACCTGCTGCACAACGCGGCCAAGTTCACGCCCAAGGGCGGACGGATCGAGCTGAGCGTAAGCGTGGCCGCGAACGAGCGGGTGCAAATCGCGGTGCGCGACAACGGCATCGGCATCGCCGAGGACAACCTGGCGCGCATCTTCACCATGTTCGCGCAGGTGGACGCGCCGCCCGACCGCGCTCCCGAAGGCCTGGGCATCGGCCTGTCGCTGGTGTCGCACCTGCTCGAGCTGCATGGCGGGCGCCTGTCGGCCGAGAGCCCGGGCGTCGGCCTGGGCAGCACCTTCACGGTCGAGCTGCCGCTGCTGCGCGTGAGCGCGGCGGATGCCAGCCCGGAACACGCCGAGACGCCGGACTCGGGCGGCAGCGGCATGCGCGTGCTGCTGGTGGACGACAACGTCGACGCGATGGAGATGATGGGCTTCCTGCTGGCCGAGATGGGCTACGAGACCTGCACCACCTCCGACGCCGCGCAGATCGAGGAACTGGCGCTGCGCCACCGCCCTCAGGTCATCGTGCTCGACATCGGCCTGCCGGGCATCGACGGCTACGAGGTGGCGCGCCGCATCAAGAAGAATCCGGCGCTGGCCGGGATCCGCCTGGTGGCCCATACCGGCTACGGCTCGCCGGAAGACCGCAAGCGCGCCATGGACGCCGGTTTCGACGCCCACCTGGTCAAGCCGGCCGAGCTGCCGGACCTGGAGAACGCGCTCAAGGGCGCCTAGCATGCCGGTGGCGGCAGCCAGATACGCCGCCCGCCCTTGAAAAAAGCCCCGCAACCGCGGGGCTTTCCACATCAGGCAAACACGATCACTTGTCCGTGACCGTAAACTCCCCGAACGCCTTGAGCTGCTCGCCCACCGCCTTCGGGTCGCCCACCACCACGATCGACTGGTTCTCCGGCGCGAAGTACTTCTTGGCCACCACGCGCACCTGTTCCGGCGTGACCTTCTGGATGCGCGGCACGTACTCGCCCAGGAACTCGGCCGGCAGGCCGACCAGCCAGTTCTGCGCCAGGGTCGAGGCGACCGAGCGCTGCAGCTGGTTGCTGATCATGTAGCCGCCCGCGACGTAGCGCTTGTTCATCTCCATTTCCTTGGCCGGCACCAGCTCGCTGCCGATGCGCTTGTACTCGGAGAAGAACTCGTCCAGCGCCGCGCCGGTCACTTCATTGCGCACGTCGGCGCCGCCGACGATCGCGCCGCCCGCGCGGTTCATGCGCGCGCCGGCCGAGGCGCCGTAGGTATAGCCCTTTTCCTCGCGCAGCTTGATGTTCACGCGGCTCGAGAAGCCCCCGCCCAGGATGGTGCTGGCCAGGCGCAGCGGGATCTGGTCGTCGGCGCTGGCGGCGATGCCCGGGCCGCCCAGGCGCACGGCCGACTGCACGCTGCCGCCGCGCTGCAGCAGGATGCGCGACGGTTTGGCGTCGCCTGCCGCCGCCGGGGTGTCGGGCAGGGCCGGGCCGCTGGCCTTCCAGTCGCCGAAGGCCGCTTCGGCCAGCTTGATGGCCTCGGCTTCCTTGACCGGGCCGGTGATCACCAGCAGGGCGCGGTCCGGGCGCATGCGCTTGGCGTGCTCGCCGCGCAGCATGTCCTGGGTCACGGCGTTGATCGCTTCGACGGTCGGGGTGGTGCGGGCATAAGGATGGTTGCCGTAGATCGCGCGGCTGATCGCGCGCTCGGCGCGGAAGCCCGGCTGGGTCTCGGACACGCGCAGCGACTGCAGCGCGTTGGCCTTGGCCAGCGCCACTTCGCTTTCCGGGAAGGATGGGGTGCGGGCCACTTCGGCCAGCAGCTGCATCATCGGGCCGGCCTGCGAGGCCAGTGCGTTGGCCGAGACCACGATGCCGTCCGACGAGGCGCCGGCGGCGACTTCGCCGCCCATGCCCTGGGCCGCTTCGGCGATCGCGCGCGAATCGCGCTTGGCGCTGCCTTCGTTGAGCAGGCCGGCCAGCATGTTGGCAAAGGCCGGGGTTTGCGGCGAGTCGGCCGCGAAGCCGGCGCCGCGCACCGCCAGCACGTAGTCCACGCGCGGCAGGCCCTGGCGCGGCACGACCCAGACGGTCAGGCCGTTGGACAGGGTCTTCTTGGCGATCTTCGGCACCGGGATCGGCTTGTCCTTGCCGTAGGCCGGCATCGGCAGGTCCTTGACGGCGGCGGGGGCGGCGTAGGCTGCCGGCGCGAACGCCAGGCTCACGGCCATTGCGAGCATCAGTTTTTTCATCGATGCGCTCCTTATTTGGTGGCGCCGGCCGGTGCGGCGGCAGGGGTGGCAGCGGGGGCCGCAGGCGCCGCGAGCATCGCGGCCGGCTTGCGGTCGATCACGGTACGGTTGGACGGCACCATGTAGGTGCGCACGGCGCGCTGGATGTCTTCCGAGCTCACGGCTTCGATCCAGCCCGGGATCTTGTTGACCACGTTGGCGTCGCCCCACAGCACCTGCATCTTGGCCACGGTGTCGGCGCGGTTGATGAAGCTTTCCAGCTTGTTGTTCCAATCGGCCAGCATGCGGGTCTTGACGCGCTTGAGCGTGGCGGCGTCGACGCCGTTCTGGGCGACCTTGGCGATCTCCTCGTCCATGGCCTTGAGCATGGCGTCGGCGTTGCTGTTCGGCTTGTACAGCGCGAACACGGTCATCAGGGTCGGGCCGTCGTATTCGAACGGGCCGGTCAGGCCGAACAGGGTGTCGACGTTGAGCGCGATCTCGCGGCCCTTCACCAGGCCCTGGTAGAACAGCGAGGCGTCGCCGCCGGCCAGCAGTTCGCCCAGCACGGCCATGGCGGCCTGGTCGCGGTGGCCGCGCGGCGGCACCTTCCAGGCGGCGGCGATGGCCGGCACCTGGGCCAGGGCGTCGCTCTGCACCACGCGCTTCTCCTGCGTGTTCAGGCCTTCGCTGAAGTCGGTCGGCTTCGGGGTCGGGCGGGCCGGGATGCCGCCGAAGTATTTCTGGGCCAGCGCGAAGCCCTGGGCCGGGGTGACGTCGCCGGCGATCGCGATCACGGCATTGTTGGGACCGTAGTAGTCGCGGTGGAAGGCGCGCACGTCGTCCAGGCTGGCGTTCTCGAGGTCTTCGAAGCTGCCGTAGCCGTCATGGTTGTTCTCCCATTTCTGGAAGGCGTGCTGGCTGATGTCGATCCAGTAGAAGCCGCCGTAGGGCTGGTTCTTCACGTTCACGCGGATCTCTTCCTTCACCACGTCCTGCTGGTTCTTCAGCGTGGCCGGGTTGAAGTCCAGGGTCTTCATGCGGTCCGCCTCCAGCCACAGGATCGGCTCGAGCGCCGACCTGGGTGCGGTCTCGATGTAGTTGGTGAAGTCGGGGCGGGTCGAGCCGTTGTTGCGGCCGCCGCCGGCGGTGATGGTGGTGTCGAACACGCCCTTCCTGGCGTTCGGGGTGCCCTGGAACATCAGGTGTTCGAACAGGTGGGCGAAGCCGGTACGGTTCTTCGGCTCCAGGCGCATGCCCACGTGGTAGACGACCGACACGCCGACGGTCGGCGAACTATGGTCTTCGGTGACGATGACCGTCAGGCCGTTGTCGAGCTTCTTCACAGCGACCGGCAGGGTCCACTGGTCCGCGGAGGCGGCGAACGCCGACAACGAGAACGTGAGCCCGGCCAGCAAAACAGGTAATTGGCGCATGCGCATGGGTGACCTCAAAAATGAACTCGGGAAGGTGAGTTTTGAAATGCCTGTACTGACAGCCAGGGGCCGTCATGCGCTGCATCTTAGCGCAATGGCATGCCAATAAGTAATCTTTTTTTCGGGGTAAATGGGCGCCATGTCGAAGCCGCACAAGGCTCGCCCATCCCCCGATTTTCCGCTCTGGGCCGTGTTTTTTGCAGTTCATCGCAGACCCGTAGGCGCAGGGGCGGCGCAGCGATATAGTTGCAACATGCTAATACGGCAGAGTAAGGATGCTCACCGGCGGACCTTACTTGCTGGTAATGTTGCGGTAGAACCAACCCACGAGGCTGGCGGCAACGGACAACCAAGAACATGATTCGGAGAATTTGATGAAACACCTTTCCAAGCTCGGCCTGGCTTTCGTGGCCCTGTGCGCCACGCTGTTCGGCACGCTGCTTGCCGTGACCGGCGCGACTGCGGCCGAGGTGGCCACCGAGACCCGCCAGGTCGATGCGCGCGTGGTGCGCGTGAAGGTCGACGGCGTGGTGGACCTGAAGATCCGCCAGGGCAACACCCCGCTGCTGGTGCTGACCGGCGATCCGCGCCTGCTCGCCAAGACCACCACGCTGCAAAGCGGCGACACGCTGAGCATCGGCACCGAGACCAAGGGCGTCAGCATCAACCTCGGCCGCAGCATGGGCCTGCACGCCGAGCTGACCCTGCCGAACCTGCGCGAAGTGACGTCCGAAAGCGTGGGCGGCACCTCGGTGACCGGGTTCTCCGGCGACGAACTCGAGCTCAACCTCGATGGGGCCGGCTCGATGAATGTATCATGTAATTACAGGGTGCTGAGCGCGAACCTGGGCGGCGTCGGCAGCATGAAAGTGCATGGCATTAACAGCGACAGCGTGGAACTGAACCTGAGCGGCGCCGGCTACGTGACCCTGTCGGGCCGCAGCCGCCAGCTCAAGGCGGAACTCGGCGGGCTGGGCGGGCTCGATGCGCAGGCATTCTCGGCCGAGAACGTCACCCTCGAGCTGTCCGGCCTGGGCAATGCCACCGTGACCGCCAAGGAAAGCGCCAACCTGACCCTGTCGGGCCTGGGCTCGGTGACGGTGCACGGCAAGCCCCAGAACCGCAAGGCCAGCGTCGACGGCCTGGGCAAGGTGAACTGGAAATAAGCAGGCGGCAGGACCAGAAGAACAGGCAACGCCAACAAGAACAACACGAGCCCATAACGAGGACCAGGGATACGCAGAGATCCTGATTCCATGTACGAGACATGAAAAAACTATTCGTAGCGATCGTATGTGCGCTCGGCCTGCAGGCGGGCGCCCATGCGGGCTTCGCGGAAGGGGCCAGCGCCTACAACGCGCGCAACTACGCGGCAGCACTGAAAGAGATCGTCCCGCTCGCCAAGGCCGGCCATGCGGATGCCCAGCATTTGCTGGGCCTGATGTATTACATGGGCCGCGGCGTCACGCGCGACTACAAGCAGGCCTTCGCCTGGCACATCAAGGCGGCCCAGCAGGGCAAGGCCGATGCGCAATACGTGGTGGGCGCCATGTACTACACCGGCAACGCCGTGCCGCAGGACCAGCGCCATGCGGTGACCTGGTTCCGCAAGGCGGCCGAGCAGGGCCATGCCGAGGCCCAGCACGCCCTCGGCCTGATGTACCGCTACCACCAGGCCGGCATGCCGCAGGACCTGGTGCTGGCCTACATGCTGTGGAACCTGGCCGCGGCCAGCGGCAACCACAATGCGGTCGACCAGCGCGCCGCGATCTCGCGCCAGATGACGCAGGAGCAGATCGAGGAGGCGCAGTCGCTGTCGCGCTTGTGGAAGCCGGGGCGGCCGCTGCCGACCACGTCCCGGACCGGGACCAATTCCTGATACACAACCGCCGGCCGCGACCGGCGGTTTTTCATTTGCACGTCACTTGGCCGGCGCCGCCGCTGCCGCCCTGGCCGCGGTGCGGAACAGCGCCAGCGGCACCGCATTGCCCATCGCCTCGTAGCCCAGGTCGTTCGGGTGCAGGTGGTCGCCGCTGTCGTAGGCGGGCAGGAAGCGGGGCGGGTGGGCCGGATCGCGGGTGGCGCGGTCGAAGTCGATCACGCCGTCGAACTCGTCGTTGTTGCGAATCCAGTTGTTGAGCGCCTGCCGCACCACTTCCTTCTCGGGCGAGTAATACGCCGCGCCCTCGAACGGCGTCAGGGTGGCGCCGATCACGCTGATGCCCTTGGCATGCGCGCGCAGGATCAGCTGGCGGTAGGCGGCGATCAGGTCTTCGCTCGTGACCGGACTGGCGGGCGAGCTGTTGCCGATGTCGTTGATGCCGATCATGACCACCAGGTAGCGCACGCCGGCGGTGGCCAGCACGTCGCGGTCGAAACGCGCCGAGGCGCTGCGCCCGGCCAGCGTATTCGGCGCATCGCTCAGCAGCCGGTTGCCGCTGATGCCGCGGTTGACCACGCCGAAGCGCGCGTTCAGGCCCAGCACCGGGTCGCGCTCGGTCTGCAGGCGGCGCGCCAGCCAGTCGGGCCAGCGGTTGTTGGTGTCGGGCGTGCTGCGGGTGCCGTCGGTGATCGAGTCGCCCAGCGTGACGATGGCCGGGCCGGCGCTGTCCACGTCGACCTCGGTCAGGAAGGGCCAGACCTGGATGGTGCGCTGCACCGGCAGGGTCGCGGCGGCAGTGAAGTTACCGGGCAGCGAGACATAGTTGGTCTGCAGGGCCAGCTGGTGCACGGTGGTGGCCTGCACCGTGCCCGGCAGGTAGAGGCTGACGGCCAGGTCGGACAGCGGCGGCACGTTCAGCTCCACCGGGTCGGACACGGCCGGCGCGCCGGGCGCGATGGTCACGAAAGCGCGCCCGCCGAAGCTGAGGGCGCGGTCGGTGCCGGCAGCGACGTCGGAGCCGCCCGCACGCAGGCCGATGCGCGCCGCGCCGATCGTCAGCGGGGTGCTGCCGAGCTCGTTCGACAGGCGAATGCGCACGCGGTTGCCGCCGATGCTGGTGTGGACGATCAGGCGCACCGTCTGGTCGGTGAAGGTCTGCAGGCTGGCGGCGGGGGGCGGACCGGCCGGCGCCGTGCCCCAGGTGGCGGTCCAGCTTTCCGTGGTCCAGGGCTGGGCGCCGGCCGGATGGCTCGGCAGCGCGATCACGGCGGCCAGCATGGCGCTGCCCAGCAGCAGGCGCCGGCGCGGCGGATTCATGTTGGCTGGGAAGGCGAAACCGTCCTTGAGGCGGCGGGCGGCATCGAGCAGGAGGGGAAGGAAGCGTTTCATCGTTTGCTCCTCGAGGTAATGGCCACGCGATAGGCATGAGCTCGTCTGAACAATGTAGCGATCCACGGGAGTGTGAACAAGAAGGCAACACTCACCGATCTTGCGCGAAGTCGAAGCTTGAAAAGATTAATATTCCTGCAAGAATTTTCTGTGTTTGTCAGAGAAATGTTGTCCGACGATTGACCCGTTGCTTGGCGTCGACGGTTCGCAGGCGCACCGAGTGGAATCCGGAACACGACTAGCGTGACCCTTCCACAGACGAGGAGCGGCGATGAGCAAGCATTCAGGCGACCTACGGATCGAGAACCCGACCATGCCGGCCGGCGGCTGGGGGTCGGTACAGGAAGTGACCACCATCCTGCTGCACCAGCGGGTGCCCTTGAAGGACAGCCGGCTGCTGCTGAACCAGAACAAGCCGGACGGCTTTGCCTGCGTCAGCTGCGCCTGGGCCAAGCCGGCCAATCCGCATCCTTTCGAATTCTGCGAAAGCGGCGCCAAGGCCACCGCCTGGGAAACCACCAGCAAGGCGATCGGCGCCGATTTCTTCGAACGCCACACCGTCACCGAACTGGCGGCCTGGGACGACCACCGCCTGGAAGACCAGGGCCGCCTGACGGTGCCGCTGCGCTACGATCCGGCCACCGACAAGTACCGCGAGATCGCCTGGGGCAACGCGTTCGCCGAGATCGGCGCGGCGCTGCGCGGCTTCGACCCGCAGCAGGTCGTGTTCTACAGCTCCGGGCGCGCCTCGCTCGAGACCTCCTATATGTATTCCTTGCTCGCGCGCATGTACGGCAACAACAACCTGCCGGACAGCTCGAACATGTGCCACGAAAGCACCTCGGTCGGCCTGCAGAAGACGCTGGGCGTGCCGGTCGGGACCGTGGCGCTGGAGGACTTCGAGCAAACCGACTGCATCTTCTTCTTCGGCCAGAACGTGGGCGTGAACAGCCCGCGCATGCTGCACCAGCTGCAGGAAGCGCGCCGGCGCGGGGTGCCGATCATCACCTTCAATCCTTTGCGCGAGCGCGGGTTGGTCAGCTTCACCAATCCGCAGTCGCCGGCCGAGATGCTGAGCGGATCCGAAACCGCGATCAGCACCCAGTACCACCAGGTGAAACCGGGCGGCGACACGGCCGCCATCATGGGCCTGTGCAAGGCCATCTTCGCGCACGACGATGCGGCCCGCGGCGCGGGCGCGCAGCGGGTGCTCGACACCGCCTTCCTGCAGGAGCACACCCACGGCCTGGCGGAATTCGAAGCGGCGGTGCGCGCCTGCGACTGGGCCGACATCGAGCGCGAATCCGGCTTGCGCCGCAGTGCGCTGGAAAGCGCGGCGGCCGTGTATTGCGCCTCCAGCGCCGTGATGGCGGTCTACGGCATGGGCCTGACCCAGCACCGTAACGGCGTGCAGAACGTGGCCATGGTGGTCAACCTGCTGCTCCTGCGCGGGAACGTCGGCAAGCCGGGGGCCGGCGTGTGTCCGGTGCGCGGCCACTCCAACGTGCAGGGCCAGCGCACGGTCGGCATCACCGAGAAGCCCGAGCTGGCGCCGCTCGACAAGCTGCAGGAACAGTACGGCTTCGCGCCGCCGCGCGAGAAGGGCATGAACACCGTCGAGGCCTGCGAAGGCATCCTGGCGCGGCGGGTGCAGGCCTTCATCGGCCTGGGCGGCAACTTCGTGCGCGCGGTGCCCGAGCGCGCGCTGATGGAGGCGGCCTGGCGCGAGATTCCCTTGACCGTGCAGGTGTCGACCAAGCTCAATCGCAACCATCTCGTGCACGGCAAGGCCTCGTACATCCTGCCTTGCCTGGGGCGGATCGAGATCGACCGCCAGCGCAGCGGCGCGCAGGCCGTCACCATCGAGGACAGCACCGCCTGCATGCACGGCTCGCGCGGCATGGCCGAGCCGGTGGCCGGCACGCTGCTGTCTGAACCGGCCATCGTGGCCGGCATCGCCAAGGCCACGCTGGACCCGAATCCGCGCGTCGACTGGGACCGCTGGGTGGCCGACTATGCGAGCATCCGCGACGCGATCGCCGCGACCTATCCCGAGATCTTCCACGACTTCAACGCGCGCATGTGGACACCGGGCGGCTTTCGCAAGCCGCTGGGCGCGGCGCACCGGGTCTGGAAGACCCACAGCGGCAAGGCCAATTTCACGGCGCCGGAGGCGCTCGACGCCGACCCCGACATGCCGGGAGGGGCGGCGACGCTGCGCCTGTTCACGGTGCGCAGCGACGGCCAGTTCAACACCACGATCTACAGCCACGACGACCGCTTCCGCGGCGTCTACGGCAGCCGCATGGTGCTGTTCATGGCGCGTGCCGACATGGCGAAACACGCGCTGGCGCAGGGCGACCTGGTGGCCTTGCGCTGCGCTGCCGAGGATGGCGTCGAGCGCCGCGTCGGCGGATTGGCCGTGGTGCCCTACGACGTGCCGGAAGGCTGCATCGCCGGCTACTTCCCGGAACTGAATCCCCTGATCCCGCTGTGGCACCACGCCAAGGAAAGCAAGGTGCCGGCGGCCAAGGCGATCGACGTGATCCTCGAACGCGGGAGCCGGGTATGAACGCGGGCCAGGATTTTTTCGCCCCGGCCGGCGCCTGCCGCCTGCCGGCCGGACGCTGGCGCGACGGCGGGCTGGAAAGCGCCACCGAGCTGGTGGCGGACGAGGTGCCGGTGGCGCTGGTTTACAACGGCATCAGCCATGCCGTGATGCTCGCCTCGCCCCAGGACCTGGAAGACTTCGCGCTCGGCTTCTCGCTGGGCGAGCGCATCGTGCTCGAGGCGCGCGAGATCTACGACATCGAGGTCGAGCAGGCGCCGAACGGCATCGCGGTCGGCATGCGCATCGCCGGCGGCGCCATGCTGCGCCTGAAGGAGACGCGCCGCGCGCGCCTGGGCAAGACCGGCTGCGGCCTGTGCGGAGTCGAGAGCCTGGCCTGCTTCGACGAGGATGCGTTCGCTCCCGATGTGCAGGCGCAGGCCGATGCGCGCTTCGCTCCCGAAGCCCTGCACCGCGCGATGGCGGCGATGGCGGCGCGCCAGGACCTGCACCATGCGACCGGGGCCGTGCACGCGGCCGGCTGGGCCGGCCGCGACGGCGAACTGCTGTGCGTGCGCGAGGATATCGGGCGCCACAATGCGCTCGACAAGCTGGTCGGCGCCGTGGCGCGCGCCGGGGTGGACAGGACGGACGGCTTTGCCGTGGTGACCAGCCGCGCCAGCTACGAGATGGTGCAGAAGGCGGCGCGCGCGGGCTTCCCGATGCTGGCCGCGATCTCGGCGCCGACCGCGCTGGCGGTGCGGGTGGCGCAGCAGGCCGGCCTGACCCTGGCCGGTTTCGTGCGGGGAGGGCGCCACGTTCTCTACACCCATGCGCAGCGGCTTGCGCCACGAGCGCAGTAGAGCCGGTATGATGCGCTCCTGATTTTCGAGATTCTGGAGCATTCATGGTCATCGTGACCCACAACGGCAAGTTCCATGCGGACGACGCATGGGCGGTCGCCGTCCTGCACATCCTCTTCCCTGACGCCGAGATCGTCAGGACGCGCGAACCCGCCATCATCGAGGCCGCCGACTTCGCGGTCGACGTCGGCGGCATCTGGGACCCGGCCGCCGGCCGCTTCGACCACCACCAGAAAGGCTTCGAAGGCGCGCGCGCCAGCGGCGTGCCCTACGCCAGCGCCGGCCTGGTCTGGCGCGAATACGGCGCGCGCTGCGTCGCCGCGCTGGCCCTGGCGCATACCGGGCACCGGCTGGAAGACGATACGGCCCAGCAGATGGCCTATGCGATCGACGCCGACATCGTCCAGTACCTCGACCTGTCGGACGTGGGCGCGGCCAAGAACGCGCCGGGCGGCTACGGCATGTCGGCCGTGGTCTCGGGCTTCAACCCGAACTGGCTGGACGAGCAGCGCCTCGGCTACGGGCTGGAGGCGGAAGCCTATCGCCTGGCGCAGTTCCGCAAGGCGATGGCCTTCCTCACCGAGGTGATCGTCAACGCGGTCAAGTACCGCGTCGGCGCGATCCTGGCGCTGGCCCAGGTGCGCCAGGCCAGCGTGCTGGAAAACGGCCGCCTGCTGTTCCTGAAGAACGCGGCGCTGCCCTGGAGTTCGGTGGTGCGCAAGGAAATGCCGAAAGTGCTGTTCGTGCTCAGCCACAGCCTGTCGGAAGACCGCTACATGCTGCACACGGTGCCGGCCACGGTCGATACCTTCGATGCGCGCGCCGACCTGCCGGAGAGCTGGGCCGGCCTGCGCGACGCCGACCTGGCGGCCGTCACCGGGGTGCCGGACGCCAAGTTCTGCCACAACGGCCGCTTCATCGCCGCCGCCAAGACCTACGAGGGCGCATATGCGATGGCCAAGCAGGCCTTGCAGGCCGTGGACGCCGGCCTCACGCCGCTGTTCAGCCCGCGCGAGGCGCTCGCTTCCTGAGTGGTCCCTGCGTTGTCTTTGCGTTAAGCAGGGCACGGTCAGGCGCGCCCGGAAACCGTATCTTGGACCCATGGCCAAGATCGTTTCGATGAAGAAGCTTTACGCAATGCAGCGTATGTCGGCCGCGCTGAACCGGGCCTCGGCAGCGCGGCCCTTCGGTCCGGAAACGGACCGGGCCCTGCGCTGGGCCGCGGCCTGGGGCATGTCGGCCGGCATCCGCACCCCGCATACGCGGCTGCGCCTGCGCCGCGATACCCTGCTGGGCGTCAGCGCCACACAAACGGTCGACCGCAACATCCGCTCCTGACCGGCGTTTCCGGTGACGCGGGGCGCGCAAGTTTTCCGGCTCTCCCTTACAATTGTGGTTTTTTCAACACGGGAGCTTCCATGCGCGCCATCGAAATCACGCAGCCGGGCAAGCCGGACGTCCTGCAGTTGTGCGAACGGCCGGTGCCGGTGCCGAAGGCCGGCGAGGTCTTGATCAAGGTGCACGCGGCAGGCATCAACCGCCCCGACGTGCTGCAGCGCCTCGGCAAGTATCCGGTGCCGCCCGGCGCCTCCGATCTGCCGGGCCTGGAAGTGGCCGGCGAGATCGTCGACGGCGACTACGCCGCAGCCGGCTTCGACAAGGGCGACCTGGTCTGCGCACTGGTGCAGGGCGGCGGCTATGCCGAATACTGCACCGCGCCGGCCGAGCAGTGCCTGCCGCTGCCCAAGGGCTTGAGCGCCCTGGAGGCAGCCTCGCTGCCCGAGACTTTTTTTACCGTTTGGTCAAATATTTTCGACCGCGCGCAACTGGCGCCGGGCGAAACCCTGCTGGTGCAGGGCGGCAGCTCGGGCATCGGCGTGACCGCGATCCAGCTCGCCACGGCGCTGGGCCACCGCGTGTTCGCCACCGCCGGTTCGGACGAGAAATGCCGCGCCTGCGAGCAGCTCGGCGCCGAGCGCGGCATCAACTACCGCAGCGAGGACTTTGCCGCCGTGGTCAAGGAACTGACGGGCGGGAAGGGCGTCGACGTGATCCTCGACATGGTTGCCGGCGACTACATCCCGCGCGAGATCGACTGCCTGGCCGACGACGGCCGCATCGCCCTGATCGCGCTGCTCGGCGGGGCAAAAGCCGAGATCGACCTGGGCCAGGTGCTGCGCCGCCGCCTGCACATCAGCGGTTCCACGCTGCGCCCGCGCCCGGTCGCCTTCAAGGCGGCGATCGCGCGCAGCTTGCGCGAGCGCGTGTGGCCGCTGTTCGAACAGGGCAAGCTCAAGCCGGTCATCTACCGCAGCTTCCCGCTGGCCGAGGCGGCGCAGGCGCATGCGCTGATGGAGTCCAGTACCCATGTCGGCAAGATCGTGCTGGAAGTCGCGGCGTAACGCGCTAACAGATTGAATCAAAAGGGAAGTGGCGGGCGAACGCTGCCTTCTTCATTGTTTGACCGCCACATATTCGGCCGCTAGAATAGCGGGTTAATTTAAAGATGGGGTTCTATGCGTCCCAAACTCGTCGTAGGTAACTGGAAAATGAACGGCAGCCGCGCGGCCAACGCCACGCTCCTGACCGGCATCCTGGAAGGTTTGAACAATGCCAAGGCCGAGGTCGCCGTGTGCGTGCCGGCACCTTACCTGTTCCAGTGCGAAGAACTTCTGAAGGGCTCCCCGGTCGCATGGGGCGCGCAGGACGTTTCCTGCCATCCGGTCGGCGCCTACACCGGTGAGGTGTGCATGTCGATGCTGCAGGATTTCGGCTGCCGCTACGTGATCGTCGGCCACTCCGAGCGCCGCGCCTACCATGGCGAGAGCAGCGAACTGGTGGCGAAGAAGGCGAAGGCGGCGCTGGACGCCGGCCTGACCCCGATCGTCTGCGTCGGCGAAACCCTGGAGCAGCGCGAAGCGGGCCAGACCATGGAAGTGGTGGGCGCCCAGCTCGACGCCGTGCTGGAAGCGGTCGGCGTCGAGGCCGTGGACAAGATCGTGCTGGCCTACGAGCCGGTGTGGGCGATCGGCACCGGCAAGACCGCGACCCCGGCCATGGCCCAGGAAGTGCACGCCGCCCTGCGCGAAAAGCTGCGCGCCTGCAACGCCGAAGCGGCGCAGCGCACGCTGGTGCTGTACGGCGGCAGCATGAAGCCGGATAATGCGGCGGACCTGATGGCGCAGCCGGACATCGACGGCGGCCTGATCGGCGGTGCGGCGCTGAAGGCGGCGGACTTCCTCGGAATCATTCGCGCAGCGAATTGAGAGATTTACAGTTTCAGCAGTAAAGCGTCAGCAGCAAGGCTTCAGTAGTACTCAGCGTATTAAAGCATCTAAAAACGTCGTCAACTTGGGAATGGAATTGCAATGAACACCGTGTTCAATCTGATTATTGTTGTGCAGGTTATTTCGGCCCTGGCCATCATCGGCCTGGTGCTGGTCCAGCACGGCAAGGGCGCCGACATGGGCGCGGCCTTCGGCTCCGGCGCCTCGGGCAGCCTGTTCGGCGCCTCCGGCTCGTCGAACTTCCTGTCGAAGTCGACCGCCGTCGCGGCCGCCGTGTTCTTTGCTTCGACCCTGGCGCTGGCCTGGTTCGGCAACAGCCGCGCCACCCCGGGCGCCGACGGCGGCGTGATGGAGCGCGTGACCGTGCCGTCGTCGAAGGCGCCGGCCACGGGCATCCCGAACGACGTGCCGGGCGCCGGCCCGAACGCCGGCCCGGCAACGGCCCCGGCAGTGCCCGTCAACGACGTCCCGCAGACCCCGGGCGTCTCGAACCCGGCGCCGTCGACCGCAGCGCCGGCGGCGCCGGCTGCTCCTGCACCGGCTCCGACCAAGTAATTCCTGCCGAAATCCGGGGCGGGCCGTACGCCCGTTCCGGATTAGGAGTAGAATGCGGCACGCCATCTGGACGCGCCGCCGGTGGTAAAAGGGTAAAAGCCCGTTCGATGCAGACAGGCCTGCGAGCAGGATTGGCTGGTCTCAATAGAAATGTTGAGTAATTGCGAAAATTCCTTGTGATAGCGCAATTTGTGCATTGAAAAGTAGTGCTAAAGCAGGTTAAAATACTGGTCTCCAGCCGACGTGGTGAAATTGGTAGACACGCTATCTTGAGGGGGTAGTGGCGCAAGCTGTGCGAGTTCGAGTCTCGCCGTCGGCACCAAGATACAAAGAAGCCAGCAAGGGCGCAACGAGCATACGCTCTCATGCCTGCGCTGGCTTTTTTACGGCTCATGCGGTCCTGGTGGAAGGTCCTCAGCCAGGGGCGGGTGGGTCGGCGCTGCAGCTCTGCAGTGTTTCATTAACCGATCGTTCAAATAGGCTTCATCGTGAACCTCGAAAATTACTTCCCCGTTCTTCTCTTTATCCTGATTGGCGTCGGCGTCGGCGTCGCTCCCCAGGTGCTCGGCCGCCTCCTCGGTCCACACCGTCCCGACGCAGCCAAGCTGTCCCCGTATGAATGCGGCTTCGAAGCCTTCGAAGACGCGCGCATGAAGTTCGACGTTCGCTACTACCTGGTGGCGATCCTGTTTATTTTGTTTGATCTGGAAACGGCATTCTTCTTCCCATGGGGCGTCTCGATGCGCGAACTGGGCTGGACCGGTTTCATCACGATGATGGTGTTCATCGCCGAATTCATCGTGGGCTTCTGGTACATCTGGAAGAAAGGTGCCCTTGATTGGGAATAAGCCATGGCAATTGAAGGCGTATTAAACGAAGGTTTCATTACCACCACAGCCGATAAGCTGATCAACTGGGCGCGCACGGGATCGATGTTCCCGATGACGTTCGGTCTGGCATGCTGCGCGGTCGAGATGATGCATGTGGGCGCTGCCCGCTACGATCTCGACCGTTTTGGCATTGTGTTCCGCCCCTCGCCGCGCCAGTCCGACGTGATGATCGTCGCCGGCACGCTGTGCAACAAGATGGCTCCCGCCCTGCGCAAGGTGTACGACCAGATGGCCGAACCGCGCTGGGTGATCTCGATGGGCTCCTGCGCCAACGGCGGCGGCTACTACCACTACTCGTACTCGGTGGTGCGCGGTTGCGACCGCATCGTGCCGGTCGATGTCTACGTGCCGGGTTGCCCGCCGACTGCGGAAGCCCTGCTGTACGGCATCATGCAGCTGCAGAACAAGATCAAGCGCACCAACACCATCGCGCGCTAAAAAAGACAGCGAAACACCATGACGACGAAACTCGAAACCCTTGAACTCGCCCTGAAAAATGCACTGGGCGAGGGCGCTGCGATTAGCTCGGCGCTGGGCGAAGTGACTGTGGTGGTCAAGGCCGCCGACTACATCCGCTCGATGCAGGCGCTGCGCGACACGCCGGCACTGCGCTTCGAACAAATGATCGACCTGTGCGGCGTCGACTATTCCCAATACGGTGAAGGCACCTGGGAAGGTCCGCGCTTCGCGGTGGTCGTGCACCTGCTGTCGGTGCAGCACAACTGGCGCGTGCGCGTGCGCGTGTTCTGCACCGACGACGACATGCCGATGATCGAGTCGATCACCCCGATCTGGCGCGCCGCCAACTGGTTCGAGCGCGAAGCCTTCGACCTGTTCGGCATCCTGTTCGACGGCCACGGCGACCTGCGCCGCATCCTGACCGACTACGGCTTCATCGGCCACCCGTTCCGCAAGGACTTCCCGATCACGGGCTATGTCGAGATGCGCTACGACCCTGAACAGAAACGCGTGATCTACCAACCGGTGACGATCGAGCCGCGCGAGAACATCCCGCGCGTGATCCGCGAAGAAACCTACGGGACATCGAAATAATGGCTGAGCTTAAGAATTACACCCTGAACTTTGGTCCGCAGCACCCGGCAGCGCACGGCGTGCTGCGTCTGGTGCTGGAACTGGACGGCGAAGTGATCCAGCGTGCCGACCCGCACATCGGCCTGCTGCACCGCGGCACCGAGAAGCTGGCCGAGACCCGCACCTACCTGCAGTCGGTCCCGTACATGGATCGCCTCGACTACGTCTCGATGATGTGCAACGAGCACGGCTACGTGCTGGCCGTCGAAAAGCTGCTGGGTATCGAAGCGCCGATCCGCGCGCAGTACATCCGCACCATGTTCGACGAGATCACCCGTCTGCTGAACCACCTGATGTGGCTGGGCGCGCACGCGCTCGACATCGGCGCCATGGGCCCGTTCCTGTATGCCTTCCGTGACCGCGAAGACCTGTTCGACGTGTACGAAGCGGTCTCGGGCGCGCGCATGCACGCGGCCTACTACCGCCCGGGCGGCGTGTACCGCGACCTGCCGGACCGCATGCCGCAGCACCGCGAATCGCCGATCCGCTCGAAGAAGGCGATCGACGAGCTGAACCGTGACCGCCAGGGCTCGGTGCTGGACTTCATCGAAGCCTTCACCAAGCGCTTCGACGGCTACGTCGACGAATACGAAACCCTGCTGACCGACAACCGTATCTGGAAGCAAAGGACCGTCGGCATCGGTGTAGTCAGCCCGGAAGACGCGCTGGCCATGGGCTTCACCGGCCCGATGCTGCGCGGTTCGGGCATCGCCTGGGACCTGCGCAAGACCCAGCCGTACGCGGCCTATGACAAGGTCGAGTTCGACATCCCTGTCGGCACCAACGGCGACTCCTACGACCGCTACCTGGTGCGTATCGAAGAAATGCGCCAGTCGAACCGCATCATCAAGCAGTGCATCGCCTGGCTGCGCGTGAACCAGGGTCCGGTGATGATCGACAACCACAAGATCGTGCCGCCGAACCGCATGGACATGAAGTCCAACATGGAATCGCTGATCCACCACTTCAAGCTGTTCACCGAAGGCTTCCACGTGCCGGAAGGCGAGGCCTATGCGGCGATCGAGCACCCGAAGGGCGAGTTCGGCATCTACATCGTGTCGGACGGCGCCAACAAGCCGTATCGCCTGAAGATCCGCACCCCGGACTATGTCCACCTGCAAAGCCTCGACGAAATGTCGCGTGGCCACATGATCGCCGACGCCGTCGCGATCATCGGTACGCAGGATATCGTGTTCGGCAGTATCGACCGTTAAGAGGCAGGAAAAGATTATGTTATCGCAGGAATGCTACAAGAAAATCGATCGTGAGCTGGCCAAGTACCCAGCCGATCAGCGCCAGTCGGCCGTGATGGCTTCGCTGGCCCACGCCCAGGTCGAACTGGGCTGGCTGTCGCCGGAAACCATGCAGGAAATCGCGGACTACATCGGCATGCCGGCCATCGCCGTGCAGGAAGTGGCGACGTTCTACAACATGTACAACCTGAAGCCGGTCGGCAAGGCCAAGATCACGGTCTGCACCAACCTGCCGTGCGCCCTGTCGGGCGGCGAGCGCGCCGGCCAGTACCTGAAGGACAAGCTGGGCATCGACTACCGCGAGACCACCGCGGACGGCCAGTTCACCCTGGTCGAAGGCGAGTGCATGGGCGCCTGCGGCGACGCCCCGGTCATGCTGGTGAATAACCACCGCATGTGCTCGTTCATGAACGACCAGAAAATCGACGCCCTGGTAGAGGAACTGAAGAAATGACCAGCCTGCACGACCGTCACATCAATCCGCTGATCCTGAAGGATCTGAACGGCGAAAACTGGCACCTGGAAGACTACGTCAAGCGCGGCGGCTACTCGGCCCTGCGCCGTATCCTCGAGGGCGGCGTCACCCAGGAACAGGTCATTGCCGACCTGAAGGCATCGGGCCTGCGCGGCCGCGGCGGCGCCGGTTTCCCGACCGGCCTGAAGTGGAGCTTCATGCCGCGCCAGTTCCCTGGCCAGAAATACCTCGTCTGCAACACCGACGAAGGCGAGCCGGGTACCTTCAAGGACCGCGACATCATCCGCTACAACCCGCATGCGCTGATCGAAGGCATGGCCATCGGCGCCTACGCGATGGGCATCACCGTGGGCTACAACTACATCCACGGCGAGATCTTCCAGGAATACCTGCGCTTCGAAGAAGCGCTGGAAGAGGCGCGCGCCGCCGGCTTCCTGGGCGATAACATCATGGGTTCGAACTTCTCGTTCCAGCTGCATGCGCACCACGGCTACGGCGCCTACATCTGCGGCGAAGAAACCGCACTGCTGGAGTCGCTGGAAGGCAAG
Organism: Massilia sp. X63; assembly: GCF_041023745.1. Taxonomy (NCBI): domain Bacteria; kingdom Pseudomonadati; phylum Pseudomonadota; class Betaproteobacteria; order Burkholderiales; family Oxalobacteraceae; genus Massilia; species Massilia sp. X63. The sequence goes on along the minus strand of NZ_JBFTEF010000007.1, from coordinate 165,951 downwards.
AAGGGCCAGCCGCGCTTCAAGCCGCCGTTCCCGGCCTCGTTCGGCCTGTACGGCAAGCCGACCACGATCAACAACACCGAGACCTTTGCGGCCGTTCCGTTCCTGCTGAACCTGGGCCCGGAAAACTACATGGCGCTCGGCAAGCCGAACAACGGCGGCACCAAGATCTTCTCGATCTCGGGCGACGTCGAGCGTCCGGGCAACTACGAAGTCCCGCTGGGCACCCCGTTCGCCAAGCTGATGGAGCTGGCCGGCGGCATGCGCGGCGGCAAGAAGATCAAGGCGGTGATCCCGGGCGGTTCGTCGGCGCCGGTGATCCGCGGCGAGGTCATGATGGATACCGACCTCGATTACGACTCGATCGCCAAGGCCGGTTCGATGCTGGGTTCGGGCGCCGTGATCGTCATGGACGAGACCCGCTGCATGGTCAAGTCGCTGCTGCGCCTCTCGTACTTCTACTACGAGGAATCCTGCGGCCAGTGCACCCCGTGCCGTGAAGGCACCGGCTGGATGTACCGCATGGTTCACCGCATCGAGCACGGCAAGGGCCGTCCGGAAGACATGGACCTGCTGAACAACATCGCCGGCAACATCAAGGGCCGCACCATCTGCGCGCTGGGCGACGCCGCCGCGATGCCGGTGGAAGCGATGATCAAGAACTTCCGCGAGGAATTCGAATATCACATCGAGCACAAGCACTGCCTCGTGCCCGCATACCTTTAAACCAGGTCAGGTAACGATCAAATGGTTGAAATTGAATTAGACGGCAAAAAAGTCGAAGTCGCACCAGGTTCCATGGTGATGGACGCCGCAAACAAACTCGGGACCTACATCCCGCACTTCTGCTATCACAAGAAATTGTCGATCGCAGCGAACTGCCGCATGTGCCTGGTCGAAGTCGAGAAGGCGCCGAAGCCGCTGCCGGCCTGCGCCACACCGGTGTCGCCGGGCATGATCGTGCGCACCCACAGCGACAAGGCGGTGCAGGCACAGAAGTCGGTGATGGAGTTCCTGCTCATTAACCACCCGCTGGATTGCCCGATCTGCGACCAGGGCGGCGAATGCCAGCTGCAGGACCTCGCGGTCGGCTACGGCAAGGGCGAATCGCGCTACCAGGAAGAAAAGCGCGTGGTGGCCCCGAAAGAGGCCGGCCCGCTGATCTCGATGGAAGAGATGGCGCGCTGCATCCAGTGCACCCGCTGCGTGCGTTTCGGCCAGGAAGTGGCCGGCGTGATGGAATTCGGCATGGTCGGCCGCGGCGAGCACTCGGAGATCACCACCTTCGTGGGCAAGACCGTGGACTCGGAAGTGTCGGGCAACATGATCGACCTGTGCCCGGTCGGCGCGCTCACCAGCAAGCCGTTCCGCTACTCGGCACGTCCGTGGGAACTGCAGCGCCGCAAGTCGATCGCGCCGCACGACTCGCTGGGCTCGAACCTGATCGTCCAGGTCAAGGGCGGCAAGGTCATGCGCGTGCTGCCGCTGGAAAACGAAGCCATCAACGAATGCTGGCTGTCGGACAAGGACCGCTTCTCGTACGAAGCGCTGGACAACGCCGACCGCCTGACCGGCCCGATGATCAAGCAGGACGGCAAGTGGATCGACACCGACTGGCAGACCGCCCTCGAGTACGTCGCCCACGGCCTGCGTAACATCCGCCACGAGCACGGCGCCGACAGCATCGCCGCCGTCGCGACCCCGCACTCGACCCTGGAAGAACTGTACCTGCTGAACAAGGTCACCCGCGGCCTTGGCTCGGACAACATCGAGTTCCGCCTGCGCCAGACCGATTTCGCGCTGGACGGCCAGGTCACCCCATGGCTGGGCATGCCGATCGCGAACTTCTCGCAACTGAAGCGCGCCTTCGTCATCGGTTCCAACCTGCGCAAGGACCATCCGCTGGTCGCGACCCGCCTGCGCACCGCCACCAAGGGCGGCGCCAAGCTGTCGCTGCTGCAGGCTGGCGACGACGACCTCCTGATGCCGGTCGCCAACAAGCTGATCGCCGCACCGAGCGACTGGCTGGCCGCGCTGTCGGAAGTCGTGTCGGCCGTCGCCGGCGCGAAGGGCGTCAATGCCCCGGCAGGTTTCGAGAACGTCCAGGCAGGCGAGGGCGCCCGCGCCATCGCCGCTTCGCTGGTCGGTCAAGAGACCCTGGGCGCGGTGCTGCTGGGTAACGCTGCTTCCTACCACCCGCAAGCCTCGAAGATCCACGCCGCCGCGCAATGGATCGCCGAGCAGACCGGCTGCAGCTTCGGCTACCTGGTCGACGCCGCCAACACCGTCGGCGGCCACATCGTCGGCGCGCTAGGGAAGGGCGAAGCGGTGTTCGCATCGCCGAAGAAGGCCTACGTGCTGCTGAACGCGGAACCGGAACTGGATGCGGCCAACCCGCAGCAGGCCCGTGCCGCCCTGGATGGCGCGGACATGGTCGTCGCGATGTCGGCCTTCAAGCACGGCATGGACTTCGCCGACGTGCTGCTGCCGATCTCGCCGTTCAGCGAGACCGCCGGTACGTTCGTGAACTGCGAAGGCCGCGCACAGAGCTTCAACGGCACCGTCAAGCCGCTCGGCGAAACCCGTCCGGCCTGGAAAGTGCTGCGCGTGCTGGGCAACCTGCTGGGCCTGTCGGGCTTCGACTACGAGACTTCGGAGTCGATCCGCGACGAAGCCATCGGCAAGGGCAATACCGACCTGTCGGCCAAGCTGAACAACGTCGCCAAGCTGGGCCCGAGCGTGGGTTCCTACGCACCGGCCGGCCAGCTCGAGCGCGTCGCCGACGTGCCGATCTACTTCACCGACGCGCTGGCGCGCCGTTCCGAGCCGCTGCAGCGCACCGCCGACGCGAATGCGCCACTGGTGAGCCTGTCCAAGGCCGTGGCCGAACAACTCGGCGTCAAGGCCGGCGACCTGGTGCGCGTCTCGCAGGGTGCGGGCAGCGCCGTGCTGGTGGCCAACGTCGATGCACGCCTGCCGTCGAACGCAGTGCGCGTGGCTGCCGGCCATCCGGCCGTCGCCACCCTGGGTGCGATGTTCGGTTCGATCAATGTTGAAAAAGCAGGGGAGGGCAAGTAATGGCAACGCCCGGTTTTATCGATAGTTTTTATGAAATGGGCGCTGCCAGCCCGATCGCGCCGGCCTGGCCACTGATCTGGACTGTGATCAAGATCCTGGTGGTGCTGCTGCCGCTGATGGGCCTGGTGGCTTACCTGACCCTGTGGGAGCGCAAGCTGATCGGCTGGATCCAGATCCGCGTGGGCCCGAACCGCGTGGGTCCGGGCGGCCTGCTGCAGCCGATCGCCGACGCGCTCAAGCTGCTGCTCAAGGAAATCGTCATCCCGGCCAAGGCCAACCGCAGCCTGTTCGTGATCGGCCCGATCATGACCATCATGCCGGCGCTGGCCGCCTGGGCGGTGGTTCCCTTCGGTCCGCAAGCCGCGCTGGCCAACGTCAACGCCGGCCTGCTGTTCCTGATGGCGATCACCTCGATGGAAGTCTACGGCATCATCATCGCCGGCTGGGCCTCGAACTCGAAGTACTCGTTCATGGGCGCGATGCGCGCCTCGGCACAGATGATTTCCTACGAAATCCCGATCGGCTTCGTGCTGGTCGTGGTGCTGATGGTGACCGGCAGCCTGAACATGACCGACATCGTCGTCAGCCAGGAAATCGGCCGCTTCGCCGACATGGGCCTGAACTTCCTGTCGTGGAACTGGCTGCCGCTGCTGCCGCTGTTCGTCATCTACTTCGTGTCCGGCCTGGCCGAGTGCAACCGCCACCCGTTCGACGTGGTGGAAGGCGAGTCGGAGATCGTTGCCGGTCACATGGTCGAGTACTCGGGCATGTCCTACGCGATGTTCATGCTGGCCGAATACGCCAACATGATCCTGATCTCGACCCTGTGCGCGATCCTGTTCCTGGGCGGCTGGTCGGCTCCGTTCGGCTTCCTGGAATTCGGCGCGATCGGCGGCTTCTTCTGGCTGTTCCTGAAGATGTTCATGATGGTTTCGCTGATGATCTGGGTCCGCGGCACCTTCCCGCGCTACCGCTATGACCAGATCATGCGCCTGGGCTGGAAAGTGTTCATCCCGCTGACCCTGATCTGGCTGGTGCTGGTCGCCGCCTGGATGCAGACCCCGTGGAACATCTGGACTGCTGTGAAGTAAGGAAGCAAACAAAAAATGAATCGGATTAAAGAAATTGTCGGCAGCCTGATGCTGTCCGAACTCTTCAAGGGCCTGGCCCTGACCGGCAAGTATGCGCTGTCGCGCAAGATCACGGTCCAGTACCCGGAAGAGAAGACGCCGATGTCGAACCGCTTCCGCGGCCTGCACGCCCTGCGTCGCTACCCCAACGGGGAAGAGCGCTGCATCGCCTGCAAGCTGTGCGAAGCAGTCTGCCCGGCCATGGCGATCACGATCGAGTCGGCGCAGCGCGAGGACGGCACCCGCCGCACCACGCGCTACGACATCGACTTGACCAAATGCATCTTCTGCGGCTTCTGCGAAGAATCCTGCCCGGTCGACTCGATCGTCGAAACCCACGTGCTGGAATACCACGGCGAAAAGCGCGGCGATCTCTACTACACCAAAGAGATGCTGCTGGCCGTCGGTGACCGCTACGAAAACGACATCGCCGCGGCCCGCGAGGCGGACGCGAAGTACCGATAAGAAAAGGCTGTCTAAGTCATGGAATTCACCTCCTTCCTGTTCTACGCGTTCGCGGCCATCATGGTGCTGGCCTCGCTGCGCGTTATTACCACCAAGAACCCGGTGCACGCCGCGCTGTTCCTGGTGCTCGCGTTCTTCAACGCGGCCGGCATCTGGCTGCTGCTGAAGGCCGAGTTCCTGGCCATCGTGCTGGTGCTGGTCTACGTCGGCGCCGTGATGGTGCTGTTCCTGTTCGTCGTCATGATGCTCGACATTAATATCGACCGCATGCGCGAAGGCTTCTGGGGTTACCTGCCGCTGGCCTCGGGCATCGGCGCCCTGATCGTGCTCGAGATGGCCGCCGTCCTGTGGCGCGGCTTCCTCGACTTCGAGCAGTCCCCTGCCGCTGCCGCCGCCAACATCGGCGGCACCAAGGAACTGGGCCTCTTGATCTACACCAAGTACATCTACGGCTTCGAGATCGCAGCCGTGATCCTGCTGGTGGCGATCGTGGCCGCCGTCGCCCTGACCCTGCGCAAGCGCAAGGACACCAAAGCAATCGACCCGGGCCTCGCCGTCCGCGTCAAGCGTAACGACCGCCTGCGCATCGTCAAGATGGATGCGGTCAACCAGCGCGCCATCGATGCAGCAGCCGCCGAACAAGCAGCAGCAGCAACGGCAGCCGCACCGAAGGAGGCACCATGACTTTGTCGCTCGCACATTACCTGATCCTGGGCGCGATCCTGTTCGCGATCTCGGTGATCGGCATCTTCCTGAACCGGAAGAACATCATCATCCTGCTGATGGCCGTCGAACTGATGCTGCTGGCGGTGAACCTGAACTTCGTCGCGTTCTCGCACTACCTCGGAGACGCGGCAGGGCAGATCTTCGTGTTCTTCATTCTGACCGTCGCGGCCGCCGAATCGGCAATCGGCCTGGCGATCCTGGTGGTCCTGTTCCGTAACCTGGACACGATCAATGTGGAAGACCTCGACAGCCTGAAGGGCTGATGGTCTCGGCTGATTAACAATAACGATTAAGGTTCAACAATGGCGGGGCAACTCTCTTCCTCAATGTTACTGGCGGTGCCTCTGGCGCCGCTGGCAGGCTCGGCGATCGCCGGCCTGCTCGGTACCAAGTTCTTCGGCAACGTGGTCGGCCGCAAGGTGTCGCACACCGCGACCATCCTGGGTGTCCTGATCGCGCTGATCATCTCGGTCCAGACCCTGATGGCGGTGCTCGGCGGCGCCACCTTCAATGAAGACATCTACACCTGGATGCACGTCGGCACGCTCAAGCTGGCCGTCGGCTTCCAGATCGACACCCTGTCGGCCATGATGATGTGCGTGGTCACCTCGGTGTCGCTGATGGTCCACATCTACACGATCGGCTACATGGCCGAGGACGAAGGCTACAACCGCTTCTTCTCGTACATCTCGCTGTTCACCTTCTCGATGCTGATGCTGGTCATGTCCAACAACTTCCTGCAGCTGTTCTTCGGCTGGGAAGCGGTGGGCCTGGTCTCGTACCTCCTGATCGGCTTCTGGTATACCCGTCCGACCGCGATCTTCGCCAACATGAAGGCCTTCCTGGTCAACCGTGTCGGCGACTTCGGCTTCATCCTCGGCATCGGCCTGCTGCTGGCCGCTTCCGGCTCGATGCAGTACACCGACGTGTTCGCGCAGGCCGACAAGCTGGCCGGCATGACCGTGCCGGGCATCGGCTGGCCGCTGCTGACCGCCGCCTGCATCTGCCTGTTCATCGGCGCGATGGGCAAGTCGGCGCAGTTCCCGCTGCACGTCTGGCTGCCGGACTCGATGGAAGGCCCGACCCCGATCTCGGCGCTGATCCACGCCGCAACCATGGTTACCGCCGGTATCTTCATGGTGTCGCGCATGTCGCCGCTGTTCGAGCTGTCGGACGGCGCACTGAGCTTCATCATCGTGATCGGCTCGATCACCGCGCTGTTCATGGGCTTCCTGGGCATCATCCAGAACGACATCAAGCGCGTTGTTGCTTATTCCACGCTTTCGCAGCTGGGCTACATGACCGTCGCGCTGGGCGTGTCGGCCTACTCGGTGGCCGTGTTCCACCTGATGACCCACGCCTTCTTCAAGGCGCTGCTGTTCCTCGGCGCGGGTTCGGTCATCATCGGCATGCACCACGACCAGGACATGCGCAACATGGGCGGCCTGCGCAAGTACATGCCGATCACCTGGATCACCTCGCTGCTCGGCTCGCTGGCCCTGATCGGTACCCCGTTCTTCTCGGGCTTCTACTCGAAGGACTCGATCATCGAAGCAGTGCACGCATCGAACCTGCCGGGCGCCGGCTTCGCCAACTTCGCCGTGCTGGCCGGCGTGTTCGTGACCGCCTTCTACTCGTTCCGCATGTACTTCCTGGTGTTCCATGGCGAATCGCGCTGGAACAAGCCGCAGCCGCACAGCCACGGCCACGATTCGGACGCGCATAACGAAGAAGACGCGCACGATGCGCACGACGACCATCATCACCACGGCCTGCAGCCGGGCGACAAGCCGCACGAGTCGCCATGGGTCGTGACCCTGCCGCTGGTCCTGCTGGCGATCCCGTCGGTCATCATCGGTTACCTGGCCATCGGCCCGATGCTGCACGGCGACTTCTTCAAGGACGTGATCTTCGTCAGCCCGAACCATCCGGCGATGGCGGAACTGAACGAAATGTTCCACGGCCCGATGGCGATGGCCCTGCACGGCCTGCAGACCGCACCGTTCTGGCTGGCACTGGCCGGCGTCGCGACCGCGTACTACTGCTACATGGTGAATCCGCGCGTCCCGGCCTGGTTCTACGCCAAGTTCAAGCCGCTGCACACCCTGCTGGACAACAAGTACTACATGGACAAGTTCAACGATGTCGTGTTCGCCGGCGGCGCGCGCGCCATCGGTGGCGGCCTGTGGAAAGTGGGCGATCGCGGCCTGATCGACGGCCTGCTGGTCAACGGTTCGGCCAAGCTGGTCGGCTGGTTCTCGACGATCACCCGTACCTTCCAGACGGGCTACATCTACCACTACGCGTTCGTGATGATCGTCGGCGTGCTGGCAACCCTGCTGTGGTTCTTCCCGTTCTGGCGCGGTTAATACAGGCAGATAAGAAAAGCGAAAAATGATGCAGTCAATTTCTACATTTCCTCCTTACCTGAGCCTGGCGATCTGGCTCCCGATCGTCTTCGGCCTGATCGTGCTGGCCGTCGGCCGCGACAAGAACGCCGGCTTCACCCGCCTGCTGGCCCTGGTCGGCGCGGTGGTCAGCTTCCTGCCGACCCTGCCGCTGATCATGAACTTCGACAGCAGCGCGCACGGCATGCAGTTCTATGAAGCCGCCACCTGGATCGAACGCTTCAACGTGTTCTACAAGCTGGGCGTGGACGGCCTGTCGCTGTGGTTCGTGCCGCTGACCGCCTTCATCACCATCATCGTGGTGCTGGCGGCATGGCAGGTGATCGAAGAGCGCATCGGCCAGTACATGGGTTCCTTCCTGATCCTGTCGGGCCTGATGATCGGCGTGTTCGCCTCGCTGGACGGCCTGCTGTTCTACTTCTTCTTCGAAGCCACCCTGATCCCGATGTACATCATCATCGGCGTATTCGGCGGCCCGAACCGTGTGTACGCAGCATTCAAGTTCTTCCTGTACACCTTCTTCGGCTCGCTGCTGACCCTGGTCGCGATCATCTACCTGTACAACGCTTCGGGTTCCTTCGACATCCTCGAATGGCACAAGCTGCCGCTCACGATGAACGAGCAGATACTGATCTTCATCGCCTTCTTCATGGCCTTCGCCGTGAAGGTCCCGATGTGGCCGGTGCACACCTGGCTGCCGGACGCCCACGTGGAAGCGCCGACCGGCGGTTCCGTGGTGCTGGCCGCGATCATGCTGAAGCTGGGCGCCTACGGTTTCCTCCGTTTCTCGCTGCCGATCGCCCCGGACGCCTCGCACTACCTGGCCCCGGTCGTCATCGCCTTGTCCCTGATCGCCGTGATCTACATCGGCCTGGTGGCCCTGGTCCAGAAGGACATGAAGAAACTGGTTGCGTACTCGTCGATCGCCCACATGGGCTTCGTCACCCTGGGCTTCTTCATGTTCAACGACCTGGGCGTGCAGGGCGGCCTGATGCAGTCGATCTCGCACGGCTTCGTGTCGGGCGCGATGTTCCTGTGCATCGGCGTGCTGTACGACCGCGTCCACTCGCGTGAAATCGCCGACTACGGCGGCGTCGTCAACACGATGCCGAAGTTCGCCGCCTTCGCCGTGCTGTTCTCGATGGCCAACGCCGGCCTGCCGGCCACCTCGGGCTTCATCGGCGAATTCATGGTGATCCTGGGCGCCGTCGAATTCAACTTCTGGACCGGCCTGGCTGCGGGCACTGCCCTGATCCTGGGCGCCGCCTACTCGCTGTGGATGGTCAAGCGCGTCGTGTTCGGCCCGATCGGCAACAAGCACGTCGCCGAACTGACCGACCTGAACGGCCGTGAATTCGCCATCCTGGGCGTGCTGGCCATCGCCACCCTGTGGATGGGCCTGTACCCGGCGCCGATCGCCGAGACGCTGCAGGTGTCGGTGACCGACCTCCTGCAACACGTCGCAGTCAGCAAAGTGCCTCAATAAAAGCCATGAATGAAATGAACTCCACATTGTTAGCAGCGGCCGACACCAATCTGGCGCCGGTCTATGCCGAAATCTTCCTGCTGATCGCGGCTTCCGCGATCCTGCTGATCGACATGTTCCTGAAGGAGGGCAAGCGCCACCTGACGTACGTGCTGACCCTGCTGGCCATCTTCGGCTGCGGCGTGCTCACCTTCGCCGACATGAGCGCCGGTGCGACCGTCTTCACCTTCAATGGCATGTACGTGTCGGACCCGATGTCCAACCTGCTCAAACTGGTGACCTACGTGGCCACCGCCATGACCCTGGTGTATTCGCGCCAGTACACCGGCGACCGCGCCATGATGTCCGGCAACCTGGGCGGCGAGTTCTATGTGCTCGCGCTGTTCTCGATGCTCGGCCAGATGATCATGATCTCGGGTAACAGCATGCTGTCGATCTACCTGGGCGTGGAACTGATGTCGCTGTCGCTGTACGCGCTGGTGGCAATGCGCCGCGATCACGCGATCTCGACCGAAGCCGCGATGAAGTACTTCATCCTGGGCGCGCTGTCCTCGGGCTTCCTGCTGTATGGCATGTCGATGATCTACGGCGCCACCGGCTCGCTCAACATCGACGCCATCAACCAGGTCAGCAGCGCCGCGGGCGCCAACCAGAACATCCTGGTCTTCGGCCTGGTGTTCGTGGTCGCCGGCCTCGCCTTCAAGCTGGGCGTGGTCCCGTTCCACATGTGGGTGCCGGACGTGGTGCAGGGCGCCCCGACCTCGGTCACCCTGCTGCTGGGCGGCGCGCCGAAGCTGGCGACCTTCGCCATGGTGATCCGCCTGCTGGTGGAAGGCCTGCCGGCCATGGCCTTCGACTGGCAGCAGATGCTGCTGGTGCTGGCCGTGCTGTCGCTGGCCGTGGGTAACATCACTGCGATCGCACAGACCAACATCAAGCGCATGCTGGCCTACTCGACCATCGCCCAGATGGGCTTCGTGGTGCTGGGCATGATGACCGGTGTGGTGGGCGGCGACAGCACCAATGCCGCCGCGTCGTACAGCGCCGCCATGTATTACACGATCACCTACGTCCTGACCACGGTCGGCAGCTTCGGCTTGATCATGATGCTGGCGCGCGCCGGCCATGAGGCCGAAACCATCGCCGACTTCAAGGGCCTGGGCAAGCGTTCGCCGTGGTTCGCGATCGTCATGACCGTCCTGATGTTCTCGCTGGCGGGCGTGCCGCCGATGGTCGGCTTCATGGCCAAGTGGGCGGTGCTGCAGGCCGTCGCCAATGCCGGCATGGTGTGGCTGGCCGTGGTGGCCGTGCTGTTCTCGCTGGTGGGCGCCTTCTACTACCTGCGCATCGTCAAGACCATCTGGTTCGACGAAGCCGTGGACACCGCCCCGATCAACACCCCGGCCGACATGCGCGCCGTGATGTCGATCAACGGCGTGGCCGTGGTCCTGCTGGGTATCGTCCCGGGCTGGCTGCTGGCGGTGTGCTACACCACCATGCAGGCAACCCTGGCCAAGTAATCGGGCCCGCCGGTGGATTCTTCCCTGGCAGCCTGGCTGGTGGTCGCGATTTCGATCGCGGCCGCCAACCTGCCTTTCCTCAGCGAGCGCGTCTTCGGTGTCATCCGCCTGAGCCCGAAGCCGGCCGCTGGCGCCACTCCCTCCCTGCGCACGAAGTCCCTCCCGCTGCGCCTGCTCGAGTTAATTGTTTTATACTTCGTCGTCGGCTTCCTGGCTCGCATGCTGGAATCCCGGATCGGCGGCGTGTTCGCGCAGAACTGGGAGTTCTATGCGATCACCGGCTGCCTGTTCCTGGTGCTGGCCTTCCCCGGTTTCGTCCTGCGTTACCTGCGCAAGCAGCGCCGTTGAATATGGTGGTGGGCGGCCAAGCCGCTCACCCCATGAACCTCGATACGGAGCCTGCATGACGCTCGAATTGAACGAAACCCGCCTCGACGGCGGCGTGGTCTACGATGGTCCTTTCCTCAAAGTCGAGCGCGACAAGATCCAGCTGCCCGACGGTTCGATTTCCCACCGTGAGTTCATCCGCCACCCCGGCGCGGTCGTGATCCTGCCGCTTCTGCCGGACGGCCGCGTCCTGCTCGAACGCCAGTTCCGCTACCCGAACCGGCAGGTCTTCATCGAGTTCCCGGCCGGGAAGATCGACCCGGGCGAAGACCACCTCGACTGCGCCAAGCGCGAGCTCGAGGAAGAGACCGGCTACACGGCCGCCAAATGGCGCTTCGTCTGCACCATCCACAACGCGATCGCTTATTCCGACGAGCACCTGGAGCTGTTCCTGGCCGAGGATCTCACTGCCGGCGCGCAGAAGCTCGACGAGGGCGAGTTCCTCGAAACCTTCAGCGTCACCGTGCCCGAACTGCTCGACATGGTGAAGCGTGGCGAGATCACCGACGTGAAGACCATCATCGGTACTTTCTGGCTCGAGAAGATCCTGTCCGGCGCCTGGACCCCGGCCTGCGCGGCCTGACGGCTGATCCCATGCCGCGGTTGCCCGTGCTCGCCGTGCTGTGCTGGGCCGCGCTCGGAGCGTGCGGCGCCCAGGCCGCCGAGCGCAGCGCGTTCCAGGCACGCTGCGAGGGCAGCATGGACGAGTCGCTGTCGGTACTGATCGGCACCCAGCACGGCTTCCGCATCGACAACACGGTCGGCTACCGCGCGCTGACGACGATGAAGGGCCGGGCCCGCGCCAACCAGGTCGTACTGGGGCTGACCCGCACCGAGTCGGTGGTCGGCATCAAGGTCGGCGGACGCCTGTTGAGCGACCCGGCCAGCGGCTACGAGTGCATCGCTCCACATATCGAGGTCAAGCTCACCTATCCGCCGATCGTGGTCTACATCGGCCGCGAATTCCGGCCCGGCTCCTGCGCCTACGACGAGCTGCTGGCGCACGAGATGCGCCACCTGAACGCCTACCTCGACTACCTGCCCAAGGCCGAGGCGCGGGTGCGCCAGGCCCTGGAGCGGCGCTTCGGCGACAAGCCGCTGTATGCCCGCATCGGCCAGTCGCAAAGCCTGCTCCAGCGCGAGATCGACCACGGCTGGATGCCCTATATTAAGAGCGAGATGGCGAAGGTCGAGGCGCTGCAGGCGGCCATCGATTCGCCGCAAGAATATGCCCGCCTCGGCAAGGTTTGCGGAGGTGAGGTACAGTCGCTGATTCGCCCTGTACAAAAACGCAAGACATGAGCAAGCACACAGCAGCACCAACACCCCCAGGGAGTTCGCAACGCTATTTCGCCTTGCTCCCGGCAGCCGGGGTCGGCGCCCGCATGGCGGCCGGCAGCCCCAAGCAGTACCTGCAGATCGGCGGCAAGCCGATGCTGCGCCACACCATCGATGCCTTCCGCTCCAGTCCCCTGGTCGCGCATACCTATGTGGTGGTGAGCCCGGACGACCCGTTCATCGACGGCGTCGCCCCGCATGATGGCGTGACCGTGCTGCGCTGCGGCGGCGCTACCCGCATGGAATCGATCCGCAACGGCCTGCGCCTGCTGCACGGGCAAGTGGCGGCCGACGACTGGGTCCTGGTCCATGACGCCGCGCGACCGGGGCTCGATGCGGAACTGATCGAACGCCTGATCGTCGAAACTGGAGAGCACCCGGCCGGCGGGCTGCTGGCGCTGCCGGTGGTCGACACCGTCAAGCGCAGCGTGACCGGCGCGGCGGTCAGCGGCACGGTCGCGCGCGACGGCCTCTGGCTGGCCCAGACGCCGCAGATGTTCCACTACCAGCTGCTGTGCCGTGCACTGGATGCCGCGACCGACCCGTCCGCGATTACCGACGACGCCAGCGCGGTTGAAGCGCTGGGACTGGCCCCCAAGTTGGTGGAAGGACATCCCCGCAACCTGAAAGTCACGCTGCCGGCCGACATCCGCATTGCCGAGATCTACCTAGCAGCCTTCCGCAAAGAACCGAAAGACAACGAAGCGAACTAAACGACCATGGTACAAGCATCCTTCAATCCCACCCCGCCGTTCCGCATCGGAACCGGCTACGACTGCCACGCGCTGGTCGAGGGGCGCAAGCTCATCGTCGGCGGCGTGACCATCCCGCACCGCCTCGGCCTGCTCGGCCACTCCGACGCCGACGTGCTGCTGCACGCGATCATCGATTCGCTGCTGGGCGCCGCCGCCCTGGGCGACATCGGCAAGCATTTCCCGGACACCGACCCGATGTTCGCCGGCGCCGATTCGCGCACCCTGCTGCGCGAGGTGGCGCACCGCGTGGTGGCGACCGGCTACACCATCGGCAACATCGACGCGACCATCATTGCCCAGCAGCCGAAGATGGCGCCGCACATCCCGCAGATGGTGTCGCGCATCGCCGAAGACCTGGGCGTGTCGCCGCAGCAGGTCAACATCAAGGCCAAGACCAACGAAAAGCTCGGCTTCCTCGGGCGCGAAGAGGGCATGGCGGCGGAAGCGGTATCGCTGCTGGTGCGCGCCGCCCAGGCCTGATCAGCGTGCGGCTTGCCGGCGGCGGCGCGCCGCGAAGCCCAGCAGGCCCGCGCCCAGCAGGGCCAGCGATGCCGGTTCCGGCACGGCGCCGGCGCCATCGTCCGAATAGGTCCTGAACGTCAGGTCGTAGCCCAGGTAGGGCCATGCGTCATGGAAGGCGGTGCCGTTCGCGTAAGAACGGTAGTTCGCATAGGCGGCAACCAGGTCCGTGTTGCTGGCGCTCAGGCGCAGGAAATACTGCGTACCGGTGTCCAGCGCGACCGGGTTCCAGAACACGTCCACCCAGCCGCTGCTGCTGTCGATCCTGGTGGCCGTCCCGTGCGCCAGCATGTTCCCGCCGCTGATCGCATCGAAGATCCCGATCGTCACGTCGGTACTGGTCGCGGTGTACCAGGCGGGGTGGACGAAGATGCCGGCGCCGGAAATATTGTCGGCGCTCTGCTTGAAGGACTGTCCGCAGGCGAAGGCCAAGCCCATGCCGCAGAAGCCCCCGAGCATCGTCGGGTTGTCCTGGTTGACGATCGGTGCGGCGCCGGCCGTGCCCGGACCGGCCAGCAGGAGCGAAGCGCAGGCCGCGAGGGCCAGTTTCCGCAGTTTCATGGTGGTTCTCCTTGTCGGAAATTATTCCTACATGCAAGCAATTGCTGTGCCAATGAGAAACAATTACGTTAATTCAAGGACATAGACCATCACGTCCAGGCGCGCATTCCGCAGGGTGTAAAGACCGTCGACACCGGCCGTCCTTCGATCGAACCGGCCCACCCTGGGTGCGCGTGGCAATGCACTACAATGCCGGATTGTTACGCTGTCCCGCACCCCCGCCGGAAGCCCCGATCGAAGAACACGTATGGACACCCGCACCGACATGACACCGCGCGCGGCCTGGATGCTGATCCTGGCCGCCAGCGCCATCCTGATGATTACCATGGGTGCGCGCCTCACCACCGGCCTGTTCCTGTCGCCGATCAACACCTCGACCGGCCTCGGTATCGCCAGCATCAGCTTCGCGATGGCCGTGGCCCAGCTCATGTGGGGCGCCTCGCAACCGGTCTTCGGCGCGATCGCCGACAAGTACGGCGCGGCGCGCGTCATCGTGATCGGCGGCATCATGCTCGCTGCGGGCACCGCCGCTACGCCCTTCGTCGATTCCGAATGGGGCCTGCTGCTCACCATGGGCCTCCTGTCCGCGGCCGGAGCAGGGGCGGGCAGTTTCTCGATCCTGATCGGCGCGACCGCGCAGCGCCTGCCCAGCGAGCGGCGCGCCTTCGCGTCCGGCTTCATCAATGCCGGCGGCTCCTTCGGCCAGTTCGTGTTCGCGCCCCTGATGCAGGCGATCATCGCCGGCGCCGGCTGGGTGATCGCGATGCTGGTCATGGCGGCCACGACCCTGCTCACCATTCCGCTGGCGCTGGGCATGCGCAAGCAGCCGGTCGCGCCCCTTGTCGCCCCGGCGACGGCCACTGCCGCGGCCGCGGCTGCCCTGGCGGCGCCGGCCATGACGCTTACCGAACAGCTGCGCCAGGCCATGCGCGACCGCAGCTACCTGTGCCTGCACCTGGGCTTCTTCACCTGCGGCTTCCACATCGCCTTCCTGGTCACCCACCTGCCGCAGGAAGTGGCCTTGTGCGGCCTGCCGGCCGGCGTGTCGGCCACGGCGCTCGCGCTGATCGGCCTGTTCAACATTGGCGGCAGCCTGGCCGCCGGCGCGCTGGCGAGCCGCTACCGCATGAAGTGGCTGCTGGCATGCATCTACGGCAGCCGCGCCCTGATCATCGTGATCTACCTGCTGGCGCCCAAGACCGCGCTCAGCTTCTACCTGTTCGCCGCGGCCCTCGGCTTCACCTGGCTGGCGACCGTGCCGCCCACGGCCGGCCTGGTGGGCAAGCTGTTCGGCATGCGCTACCTGGCGACCCTGTTCGGCATGACCCTGCTGTCGCACCAGATCGGCGGCTTCTTCGGCGCCTGGCTGGGCGGCCTGTCCTTCGTGCGCTTCGGCGACTACACCTGGATGTGGTACGCGGATATCCTGCTGGCGCTGGCGGCCGCGCTGGTCAACCTGCCGATCCGCGAAGCGAAGCTGGCGCGCCCGGCCGCGCTCGCGAAAGGCTGAACCGATGGCGCGCGAAGCCTGGGCCTACCGCGAGGTCGCGGTCGAATCCTTCCGCGATCCCCGCAGCGGGCGGGTCGCGATCCGGCCGGTCTCGGGGCAGGCCTATGCGACCTCGCTGCGGGTGCAGTGTGCACGCCAGCTGTCCGATCCGGAACGCTATCCGGTCGGCACCTGCTTCCTGGTGTCCGCCAAGCTCACCGACCGCCTGGGCGGCGAGCCCTACCTGTATGCCTGGCATGGCGATCCGGTGGTGGTGATGAGCAAGGCCGCGCTCAAGCGCTTCGTCGAAGAGCGCCGGCGCCTGCGGATCTAGGCGGAAGGCACCCGCTCAGCGCAATATTGTGAAAATGGTTAACATCAGGCTTTGCGACCGAACTCGAAAGGAATACCATGGACACCAAGAAAATCGCCGTCCTCGTCGGCAGCCTGCGCAAGGACTCGTTCACCCGCAAGGTGGCGCACTCGATGATCGAATTGGCGCCGCCCGGCTTGGACATGGAGATCGTCGAGATCCGCGACCTGCCGCTGTACAACCAGGACGACGAGACCGAGCACCCGTCGGCGGCCTTCACCGAGTTTCGCGAGCGCATCGGCCAGGCCGATGGCGTCCTGTTCTGCACGCCGGAATACAACCGCTCGGTGCCGGGCGCGCTGAAGAATGCGATCGACGTCGGTTCGCGCCCCTACGGCAAGGCGGCCTTTGCCGGCAAGCCCTGCGCGGTGGTCAGCGTCTCGCCCGGCGCGCTGGGCGGCTTCGGCGCCAACCACCACCTGCGCCAGATGCTGCCATTCCTCGACATGCCCTGCATGCCGGCGCCGGAAGCCTATGTCGGCATGGTGGCCGGCAAGTACGACGGCGACAGGCTGGTCGACGATTCCAGCCGCGCCTTCTTCCAGACCTTCATCGATACCTTTGCCGCCTGGGTCGAACGCCATGCAAAGTGAGCATCCGATCGCCGTACGCGGGCTCGACCACATCGTGCTGCGGGTGGCCGACCTCGATGCCATGATCGCCTTCTACGGCGAGGTGCTGGGCTGCCGCGTCGAGCGCCGCCTCGACGAGATCGGCCTGGTCCAGCTGCGCGCCGGCCATTCCCTGATCGACCTGGTGCCCGTCGACAGCCAGCTGGGCCGCGAGGGTGGGGCCGCGCCGGGCGTCGGCGGGCGCAACCTCGACCACCTGTGCCTGCGCGTCGAACCCTTCGACGAAGCGGCGATCAGGCGCCACCTTGCGTCGCACGGCGTGCCCGCCGGTCCGGTCGAATCGCGCTACGGCGCCGAGGGCGACGGCCCGTCGATCTACCTGCTCGACCCCGAACGCAACATGGTCGAGCTCAAGGGAGCGCCGTACGCCCGATGAAGGCCAGCGCCACCCCGCAAGCCGGTCAACGTCCGGCCCGCTACGGCCGTCCGGACGGCTGGCGCGGCCGCCTGTACGACGTGATCTTCCTCAGCGATTCGACCGCCGGGCGGCGCTTCGACATCGGGCTGGTGGTGGCGATCCTGCTCAGCATCCTGGTGGTCGTGCTCGACAGCGTGCCAATGATCCGGGAGCGTCATGCCGACCTGATGCACGTGCTCGAATGGGGCTTCACGCTGCTGTTCACGATCGAATACGCGGCCCGCCTGCTATGCGTGCGCCAGCCCCTGCGCTACGCCGCCAGCTTCTACGGCATCGTCGACCTGCTGTCGGTGCTGCCCACCTTCGTGTCCCTGCTGGTGCCGGGCAGCGAAGCGCTGCTCGACATCCGCATCCTGCGCCTGCTGCGCGTGTTCCGCATCTTCAAGCTGACCCTCTACATCGAGGAGTACACGCGGCTGGGCGAGGCCCTGGCTGCAAGCCGCCGCAAGATCCTGGTGTTCCTGTCGGTGGTGCTGATGGCGGTCCTGATCCTGGGCACGATCATGTATGTGGTGGAAGGGCCACAGCACGGTTATACCAGCATCCCGACCGCGATGTACTGGGCCATCGTCACCATGACCACGGTGGGCTATGGCGACATCACGCCGCACACGACGCTCGGCAAGGCGATCGCCTCGTTCATGATGCTGCTCGGCTGGGGCATCCTGGCGGTGCCGACCGGCATCGTCACCGCCGAAATGACGGCGCGCCGCAACGACCGCCGCGGCGGTCCGGTGCGCCTGCCGCGTACTTGCGAGGCCTGCGGCTCGGCCGGCCACGATGCCGGCGCCCGTTTCTGCAAGGACTGCGGCGCCGCACTGCCCGCGGTGACGCCCCGGCGCTGAGACCGGGCCGGCGCACCTTTGGCGCACATCAAACGTCTGCCGGGTCGGATCTTTAGCCTCGCAGCATCCGTAACCAGCAGGAAGCGCTGCGCAGCGCCGCCGACCCGTTCGCGCGGCCGAACGGCGAAGCGCGCGCCGCCGGCCCTGGCGGCAACGGCGAGGCGCCCCAGCGCGGCCAGCAGGGCGCGGGCCGCGAATCACAACAATCCGGCGGCGGCCAGGGCAGCCGTCCGGCAGGCGCCCAGACGCACTGAACGGTTAATTTGCAACTGCGGCTGCAGCTGCAGTTGCCTCAGCCGGCGCCGGTGCGGGCGCGCCGGCCGGACTGTGGCGCGGCGCTGCGTCCCGAGGCCGCGGCCCCAGCCCGAACAGGGGCCGCAGCAGGCCGATGCGGCGCACCATGGCGTGTACGCCAAAGCCCAGGGTGAGGGTGAACACCACCAGCAGCACGGCCTCGACGCCCGGCGCGATGCGCAGCGGCTTGAGCGCATGCGCGAGCACCACGATCACGGTCTGGTGCACGATATACAAGGGGAAGATCGCCTCGTTCAGGTAGCGCCGCGCCGGGCCGTCGCGGTCCAGGTGGCGCGCGGCGAAACCGCAGGCGGCCACCATGGCGCTCCAGGCCAGCAGCGCGTACACGGCGTACATTATCGGGCGCAATACGGCCACTGCCTGCGGCGTGATGACCTCCCAGGTCACCGCATCCCACACGACCAGCAGGGCCCAGCCGCCGGCCGCGATCCCGAGTGCAGGCCAGCGCAGCGGCGCCAGGCGCGGCCAGAACGCCGGTACCCGCGCCATCATGGCGCCCAGCAGGAAGGGTCCGAAGGACATCGCATGGTTGTACCAGTCGCCCACGACGCTGTGGTTGGTCGGGAAGTGTTGCATCAGGCCGATGCGCGCCAGCGCCAGTACGGCGGCGGGCAGCGCGATCAGCTTCCAGCCCTGCAGCCAGGCGCCGGCGCGCGCCGCGATCCGGTCGAAGCGTGTGCCCAGCGCCGCCACGATGGCGCCGAGCAGCATGGTATAGATCCACAGGTAGGCCACGAACCACAGGTGGTTCCAGGTCGGCAGGATCAGGCAGTCCTCGCGGCAGAAGCCCTGGTAGCCCTGCAGGTACAGTCCCATGAATGCGCCGTAGCCATCCGCATAGCCGAGCTTCTCGACCACTTCGAGGTAGGCCTGCGGCGGCACCACCACCAGCATGCCGAACACCAGCGGCACCAGCAGGCGCGCGCTGCGTCCGCGCAGGAAGGATGCGGTCCCGACTTTGCGCAGCATGATGCTGGCGGCGGCGCCGGCTACGAAGAACAGCAGCCCCAGGCGCCACGGGGACGAGAGCATCATGAAGGGTTCCGGGCCGGTGCCGGCGGAGGGACTTTTCACGTGCCAGTCCCAGCTCACGTAGTACATGCCGACGTGATAGAGGATCAGCACGAAGAAGGCAAGGATGCGCACCCAGTCGAGGAAATACAGGCGCGCGGCGGACGGGGGAAGGTGTCGGGTCATGGCTCGCTCTTGTTGTTGCAGAAGTGGCGCCAGCATGCCGCGCGGGCGCGCCGGCGGCGAGCGTTTTGTGGCGAAGCGGGCCTGCGGCGGGGCGGAACGGACTAAGGGGGCGGGGTGCGCTCAGGCGGCCTGCAGGGCGGCCATCAGCACCGGCCGGTACTGGCGGCTGCAGGGCACCCGGGCGCCGCTGCGCAGCACCAGCGCGCAATCGCCTTTGTCGAGCTGGACGATGCGCTCGATGGCGCCGGGCCGCACCGCGGCGCGCCGGTGGCAGCGCACGAAACCGTCCAGCTGCGCCAGCAGCCCGGCCAGGGTCTGGCGCAGCAGGGGCGCTCCCTGCGCGCTGTGCAGGGCCACGTAGTTGTCGGCGGTTTCCAGCCATTCGATGTCCGCCACCTGCACCACGCGGGTGAGGCCGCGCTCGCTCACCAGGAGCTGGCGCGGCGCCAGGCCGCACGCGCTGCCCGTGCCTGCGCCAGCCGGATCGCGCACCGCAAGGCGCGCCCGCAGCCGCGCCAGGGCCCGCTGCAGGCGCGCCTGGTCGAAGGGCTTGAGCAGGTAGTCGATCGCATTGGCGTCGAATGCGCGCAGCGCATAGGCGTCGTAGGCCGTGACGAACACCACCAGGGGCGCGGGCGCCGGCAGCGACGCGGCCAGGTCGATGCCCGACAGTTCCGGCATCTCGATGTCGAGCAGCAGGGCATCCGGCCGGAACGCCGCCAGGCAGCGCAGGGCGGCGTGGCCGTCGGCGGCCTCCTCGACGGCCTCGATGTCCGCTTCCTGGGCGAGCATGCGGCGCAGGCGCTCGCGTGCCGGACGCTCGTCGTCGACGATCAGCAGTCGCATGGCAGCCTCAGTTCGGTGCGTACGCCGGCCGGCGCCAGCTGGGTCAGGGTCAGGCTGGCCGCGGCGCCATGCAGCCCCGCCAGGCGGGCGCGCAGGTTGGCCAGGCCGAGGCCGGACACGGGGCGGACGTCCCCGTCCGTGCCCAGTACCCCACGGTCGTCCTCGATGCGCAGGACCAGGCCGCTGCCGCTGTCGCCATCCCTGCCGCTGCCGCTGCGAAATGCGCTGACCATGATGCGGGTGGCGTCGCGCCGGCGCTCGACCGTGTGCTTGAACACGTTCTCCAGCAGCGGCTGCACGCTCATCGCCGGCAGCAGCACGCCCAGCACCGCATCGTCGATGTGCCAGGCGACTTGCGCGCGGCCGTCGAAGCGGGCTTCCATGACGCCCGCATAGGCGCGCGCCAGGCGCAGCTCTTCCTCGAGCGTGGCCTGGGGCCGCTCGCCCAGCGCCAGCGCGGCGCGCAGCAGGTCGGCCAGCTGCACCAGGGTGGCGTCGGCGCGCGCCACGTCGGTATGCATCTGCGCAGAGATGGTATTGAGCGCGTTGAACAGGAAGTGCGGCTGCATCTGGCGCGCCAGCGACTGCAGCTGGGCCTCGCGCAGCAGCGCGTTGGCCTGCTCGGCCCGCAGGCGGGCGGCAAGCAGCTCGCGGTAGGACAGCAGCCCGAAGCCGATCACGGTGAACAGGCCGGCGAACACGGTGATCTTCAGCGATTCGTAGACGAACACCTGGGGCCAGGGCTCGTGTTCGTAGCTGGCGCCCAGCAGCGCATACACGGCGTGGCGGATGCCGAAGGCCAGCGGCACGAAGCCGAGCCAGTACACCGGCAGCATGCGTGCCTGCAGCGCGAACCAGCGCCACGGGCTGGCGACCAGGTGGTTGTAGCGCGCCCCGAAGCGGCGCTGCAGCAGCAAGAGCAGGGTGGCCACGCAGGCCGAGGAGCTTTCCCACAGCACCGGCTGCCAATACGCGCTGCCGCCGTCGCGCCGGTAGTCCTCGACCGCGACCAGCACCATCAGGACCCAGAACAGGAGCCAGGCGATGACGAAGGCGGTCTTGCTGCGGGTCGTATTCATGGGGCACGGGTCGGGGAGATGCCCGATGATCCTGCATACGCCCGCGCTTGTCAAAGCGCCGCGGCCGGACCCGGCGCCCTAGTTGCCGCCGGCCGCGGGCGGGGCCTTGCGCCCGGCGTCCAGTTCGGCGCGCATCTTCTCGACGTCGGCCATGTACTCGGCCACCGTCGCGTCGGGGCTGGCGCGCAGCTCCGGCGGCAGCAGCACCGCCATGTACAGCTCGTCCGCGACGCGGCCGTGGCGCTGCTGGTTCATGATCAGCACCAGGCTCGAGGCCAGCACGGCGGCCGCGGCGCAGATCGCGCGCATGCGCCGCCGCAGCGGCGGCTTGATGGTCGCCAGGTGGAAGTAGATGATGCCGGCCACCGTCGCCACCGCCACGTGCGAGCCGTAGCGGGTGAGCCACTCGAGCGAATAGGCGTAGGCGATGATGGCCGCCAGCAGGCGAAAGCCCACCAGTGCCGCCAGGCCGCAGCCGACGATGAACAGGTGCCGCCCGAGGCGCGTGTAGCGTCCGAACAGGCGATTCATGAAGGCCCACAGGCTGCTCCACAGCAGCGCCGCGCCGATGCCGGCAACCGGGGCCAGCACGTAGTTCAGCAGTTCGAAAGGCTGGGCGTCGAACAGCCAGGTGACCAACAGGGCCACCAGCCCGGCCAGCAGCGCCCCGACCAGGCCGGGCAGCAGGCCTTCCCAGCCGTGCATGGTGCGGTCGAGCAGCTCGGCCGGCACCGGGAAATCGGCCGGCCGCACCCGCAGCGAGGTATGACCCATGCGCACCACGGTGTCGCCGCCCAGGACGAGTTGCTGCACCCGCTTGCGATTGTGGTTCAGGCCGTTGCGCGTGCCGAGGTCGCGCATCACGAGCGTGCCGTCAGGGCCTGCCTCGATCAGCGCGTGGTGCGCGGCGGCGTACTCGTCGTCGAGGATGAAGTCGTTGTCGTAGGCGCGGCCGACGCGGATCGGCAGGCTGGCAGCCCGGTGCCGGTGCAGCACTTCGCCGTTGCGCGCCAGGATCTCGACCGTCCAGGGGCCGTTCATGGCTTGCTCCCGGGCGGAGGCGTGCGCCGGACGCTGCGGCCGAAGGAGCCCAGGAAGGCGCGGGTGACGCGCATGCCGTTTTCGTACGAGACGCCGGACACGTCCAGCCTGCTCTGCAGGCTCGATTCGGCCGCATTCGTGCTGGCCGCCAGCAGCGTGAAGTTGTACAGGCCCTCGAACTTGCGGTAGGCGCGCACGCAGGTCACCGCCCGCAGCGGCAGGGTGCGGGTGTGCACGAAGCGTTCGGTGCATACCGGCTTGGTCATCCGGGTGTCGATGACGCTGCCTTGCTGGCCCGCCCCGAACAGGCGGCTGGCCAGGGCTGCGAAGGGCAGCCGGGCCAGATTGTCGGACCGGATGTACTGGTGGGTCATCGAAACGTGGCCGGTTTGCTGCGACGCCGACACGTAGATGGCCGATTCCATCGCGCAGCTCATCGCATCCAGGGTGTAGGCCGTCTCCGCCTTCACATTCGAGCGCCCCCAGCAGCGCAGCTGGCCGGATTCGCGCACCGGCACCAGGTAGGGGCCCATGCTCTTGATCGCCAGCGGCTCTTCCAGCAGGCGGTCGACCATGGCGCGCTGGTGCTCCAGCAACTGGGCCGCGATCAGGGGATTGAAATCCTTCGGCGGCGCCGGCTGGCTGTCCACCTTGTGCAGCAGTTCCTGCACATACTTCACCGGCACCAGGAAGCTTACCGACTCGCCGTCGCGCCGCTTGGACACGTTGACGCCGGCCACGGTGCCGTTGCCGGTGACGCTGGGCCCGCCGCTCATGCCGGAGTTGATCGGCCCGCCGAACATGAGCTGGTCGTAGAAGCTGCGCGTGACCACGCCGTTGTAGGCGCCTTCGGAGATGGCGAAGCCGAGGTCGAGCGGATTGCCGAGCGAGTACAGGCGCTGGCCCTGGGTCAGGCGCAGCGGGCGCTCGGGGACCCTGAAGAAGCCGCTGCCTTCGCGCTTGACACGCAGCACCGCCAGGTCGTGCAGCACGTCGACCGCCATCAGCTCGACCGGGCCGCTGCTGCCGTCGGTGTCGACGAACTCGGCGGTGTAGACGTCGGGGTCGAGCGCCATCTGCGACACCACGTGGTAGTTGGTGACGACCAGGTTGCCGGTGCCGACCAGGAAGCCCGAGCCTACCGTGGACTGGGTGCGGCCGTTCTTCAGCAGCATCCGGATCTGCAGCAGGTCGCCGCGTGCCGACGCGTACAGGTCCTGCGCGGCCGAGGAGGGTGGCGGCAGGGCATCCTGGGTGTCGGTCTCGCCCGGCGCGGGCGCCGAAGGCGTGGCGCCGGGAGGCGCCGAGGGCGGCAGGTGCGGAGGCGGCGCCGGCGCCGGTACCGTGGGGGCGGCGGCGCGCGCAGGCGGGGCGGCCTGGTCAGGCGGTGGCGCCGTGGCGGCGCCTGCCGCCAGGCAGAAGAGCAGGAAGGCGGCAAATATCCGTTTCATGCAGTCCGATCATGGCAAGAGGAAACCGGTATCTTGCCACCGGACGGTGTGCCCGTGCGCGCGTTAGCGCGTTCCCGGTTCGGCCAGCACCGCGTCCGGCGCGGCTGCGAGCGGTTCGACCGGGCCCATCAGGTGTCCCAGCTTGGCCTGCTTGGTGTTCAGGTAGCTGTTGTTGAAGGCATTGCGGTTGACCAGCAGCGGCACGCGCTCGGCCACCCGCATGCCGAGGCGGGTGAGGGCGTCGATCTTGCGCGGGTTGTTGGTCATGAGGCGCAGCGAGCGGACGCCGAACTGTTCCAGCATCGGCTTGCACAGCTCGTAATTGCGGGCGTCGGCATGGAAGCCCAGCTGCAGGTTGGCCTCGACCGTGTCGGCGCCGGCTTCCTGCAGGCGGTAGGCACGGATCTTGTTGACCAGGCCGATGCCGCGCCCTTCCTGGCGCAGGTACAGCAGGATGCCGCGTCCTTCCTCGGCAATGCGCTGCAGCGCGCCCTCGAGCTGGGCGCCGCAGTCGCAGCGTTGCGAGAACAGCACGTCGCCGGTGAGGCATTCGGAGTGCACCCGCGCCAGCACCGGCTCGCCGTCGCCGATGTCGCCCAATACCATCGCCAGGTGCTCCTTCCCCGTCGAGTGCTCGACGAAGGCATGCAGCGTGAACTGGGCCCAGGGCGTCGGCAGGGCGCAGGAGGTGACGTAGTCGAGCAGCTGCTCGCCGGCAGCGGGTGTGGTGGACATGGCGTTTCTCTTGTTTAAAGCGTATTGCAGTAACCGGATAGTTTACCGGAAATCCCACACTGCCGTGCGGAAGACCCCGCCTGCAGCCGGAAACCTTACGCCGGCGTAACTGTTTCGGGTAGGATTCCAGCATGAATGTTTCGCTCCTTTTTCCCGGGCGCACCCGTCCACGCAGCCTCGGCGCCTGGCTGGCATTCGCCTTTTCCCTGTTGACCGTGGTGCTGACCCTGCTGCTGGTCGCGGTCGTCGAGCGCTCGTCCACCGAGCAGGTCAAGGAAAGCATCGGCCAGGGCCTGGGCGAGATGGCGCGCCAGACCGCGGACAAACTCGACGGCGGCATGGCCGAACGCTACCGTGAAGTGAATCTCATGGTGCGTCGGCGTACGGTGCGCGACGCCGGCCTGCCGCCGGCGGAGCGCCGCCAGGTCCTGAGCGACATGCGCGAAACCTACGGCTACTACGACTGGATCGGACTGACCGGCATGGACGGCAAGGTGATCGTCGAGGCGCGCGGCCTGCTCGAAGGCGTCGACGTCTCGGCGCGCCCCTGGTTCAGGAACGCCCTGCAGGGCGTGCACGTGGGCGACGTCCACGAGGCAGTCAAGCTGGCCCGGCTGCTGCCGGGAGAAAACGGCGAGCCGCGCCGCTTCGTCGACGTGGCCTTCCCCTACACCGACCTGTCCGGCGCGCCGGCCGGCGTGCTGGGCGTGCACCTGTCCTGGCAATGGGCGCGCGAGGTCGAGCGCTCGATCATCGCGCAAGTGGAGGAGCGTGGCCGGGTGCAGGCGCTGATCGTCAGCCGGCAGGGCGTGGTCCTGCTCGGCCCACCCGAGCTGCAAGGCCGGACGATCGCGTCCGACAGCCTGGGCCTGGCGCAGCAGAAGCGCACCGGCTACCGGGTCGAGCAATGGCCCGACGGGCAGTCCTACCTGGTCGGGTATGCCACCACGACCGGACGCGGCGCGTATCCGGGCCTGGGTTGGAGCGTACTGGTGCGCCAGAATGTCGAGGATGCCTACGCACCGGTGCGGCGCCTGCGCGAGCAGGCACTGTGGAGCGGGGCGGCGCTGGCGGTGCTGTTCTCGGTGGCCGGCGTGCTGGTGGCGCGCCGCATCACCCGTCCGCTCGGCGCGCTGGCCGCATCGGCCGAGCGGCTGGGGCGCGGCGAGGTGCTCCAGCTGGTGCCGAACGCGAAGGATTATGTCGAAGTGCAGGCGCTGTCCGGCACCCTGAACCAGCTGGTGAGCGACCTGGTGCGAAAGCAGGCCGAGCTGCGCCACCTGAACGCCACGCTCGAGCAGCGGGTCGAGGAACGCACCCGCGAACTGGAGCGGGCGCTGGCCTCGGTGCAGGCCAGCCAGCAGCGCATCGATGCGATCGTGGAAACGGCCCAGGATGCCTTCATCGCGGTCGATCAGCGCGGCATCATCCTGGACTGGAACGGCGCGGCCGAGCGCATGTTCGGCTGGCGCCGCAATCAGGCGGTGGGCTGGCCGCTGTCCGAGCTGGTGCTGCCGGAGCGCTACCGCGCCAGCCTGGGTCAGGCCCTGCACGCCTTCCGCCAGACCGGCCACCTGGCCTTGCTGGAGCAGCGCCTGGAGCGCGTGGTGATCGACCGCCAGGGCCGCGAATTCACCATCGAGATGACGGCCGGCCTGGCCGGCCGCGGCGAGGATGCCTTCTTCAGCGTGTTCCTGCACGATATCTCGGAGCGCAAGCGCGTCGAGCAGATGAAGAACGAATTCGTCGCGACGGTCTCGCATGAGCTCCGCACGCCGTTGACCTCGATCCGGGCCTCGCTGGCGATGCTGGCCGACGGCATGGCGGGCGAGCTGCCGCCGGACGCCATGCGCCTGACCGCCATCGCCAGCCAGAGCAGCGAACGCCTGGTGCGCATGGTGAACGACCTGCTCGACATCCAGAAGATCGAGGCCGGCGCCATGCACCTCGAGCGCTCGCCGCAAGCCCTGCAGCCGGTCGTCGAGCGCGCGCTCGCCGCGATGGAAGGACATGCGCGCCAGGCCGGCGTGGCGCTGCGCACCGACTGGGACGCGCACGCGGCCCAGCTCGCGGCCAGCATCGACCGCGACCGCATGGAACAGGTGCTGACTAACCTGTTGTCGAATGCCATCAAGTTCACGCCGCCCGGGAAAGCCGTCACGCTGGGCCTGGCGCAGCTGTCCGGCAAGCTGCGCCTGTCGGTCGCCGACCAGGGACCGGGCATCGGGCCGGAATTCCAGAAGCGCCTGTTCCAGCGCTTCGCCCAGGCCGACGGCGCCGACTCGCGCACGCGCGGCGGCACCGGACTGGGACTGGCGATCAGCAAGGCGATCATCGAGGAGCATGGCGGCACCATCGGTTTCACCACCGCGCCCGGGCGCGGCACCTGTTTCGTGGTGGAACTGCCGATCGCCAGCGTCTGAACCGGCGCCGCGCCGGTTCCGGCACCGTGGCATGGCGCTATGTCTGTTTCCGCACTGAATAGCGTCCTTCCCGGTCGTATGCTGGGGGCACGATTCAGGCAAATGCGACCAACATGAACACGCCCAGCTCCACCCGCAGCGCCGCCGCGACCGATGAGGTTCCGGAGGCAACCGCAACAAAACGTCGGGCGGCTCCCTTGTCGCTCGCTGCCTGGAAACAATTTATCAGCGTGGCCAAGCCGTATTGGCTGGGAGAGGACAGGCACAAGGCCTGGAGCCTGCTGCTGCTCCTGATCGTCCTGATGCTGGTCGAGACCAAGCTGGCCGTGATGCTGAACAACCAGGCCGGCGAAATGACCTCGGCGCTGGCGGGCAAGGACGGCGCGCGCTTCTGGACTTCGGTGCGGGCCTGCCTGTTCATCCTGGCGTTCGCGATACCGAGCTATGCCTTCTATTACTACATGCGCGACCTGTTCGCCAACCAGTGGCGGCGCTGGCTCACCGGGCGCTTCCTGGACGGCTACCTGGGCGGGCGCAAATACTACGCGCTGGGAACCGACAGCGAGATCGACAACCCCGACCAGCGCATCAGCGAGGACGTCAACACCTTCACCGGCAGGTCGATCCACTTCCTGCTGATCTTCCTGGGCTCCATCATGCAGCTGGTGGCCTTCAGCGCGGTGTTGTGGTCGATCTCGCACGTGCTGGTCGGCGTGCTGGCGGCGTATGCCGTGACCGGCACGGTCATCGCGCTCGGGGTGTTCGGCAACCCGCTGATCCACCTGAATTTCTGGCAGCTGCGGCGCGAGGCGGACTTCCGCTTCAGCCTGATGCGCCTGCGCGAAAATGCCGAATCGATCGCCTTCTACCGCGGCGAAGCGCAGGAGCGTGCGCACATCGACAGCCGCTTCGAGAAGGTCATCCAGAATTTCGCCAGGCTGATCAGGAAGCAGCGTTCGCTCAACCTGTTCCAGCGCACTTTCAGCCAGCTCACCCTGGTGCTGCCGTTCGCGATCCTGGCCGGCGGGGTCCTGTCGGGCGAGCTGGAAGTGGGGCGGGCGGTGCAGGCCGCCGGCGCCTTCACCGCGGTGCTCGGCGCGGTCGGCGTGATCGTCGACAACTTCGAGAGCCTGAGCCGCTTCGTGGCCGGCATCGACCGCCTGCAGGCACTGTCCCGGCTGGTGCTGCCGGGCGCCGCATCCAGCGCCGCCGGCGCGGATCGAAAGGACGGCATCGAGACGCGCCCCGGCAGGCGGCTGACGCTGGAATCGTTGACCCTGTGTCCGCCGCGCTCGGACCGCGTGCTCATCCGGGAGCTGAGCCTGGTGCTGAAACCGGGCGACGCCCTGCTCATCACCGGCGAGAGCGGCTGCGGAAAGAGTTCGCTGTTGCGAGCGATCGCAGGGTTATGGCAAACCGGAAGCGGGGTGATCCATCGGCCGCCGCTGGAAGACTTCTTCTTCCTGCCGCAGAAGCCCTACCTGCAGGCGGGCACCCTGCGCAGCCAGCTCGTCTATCCTGCGGCCGGGTCGGAGCTGGGCGACGCGCAGCTGCTGGCGATCCTCGAGCAGGTGCACCTGCCGCGCCTAGCCGAGCGCGTGGGCGGCCTGGACGCGGTGCATGACTGGGAAAAGCTGTTGTCGGTCGGCGAGCAGCAGCGCCTGGCCTTCGCCCGCGTGCTGGTGCACCGGCCGGGCATCGTGATCCTGGACGAAGCGACCAGCGCGCTCGACGGCGCCAACGAAGCGTCGCTGTACGGGCGCCTGCGCGCCGGCGGCGCCACCCTGGTCAGCATCGCGCACCGCGCGGCGGTGCTGCGCCACCATACCCATGTGCTGTGCCTGAAGGGCGAGGGCGCGTGGGAACTGCACGAAGCGGGCGCCTTCCAGTTCGACGGGGCGGGGGCCAGGCCGCGCAGCGCGGCCGTCAACGACCAGCCGGCAGCGCCGGCGCCCGCGGTGGCCGCTGCCGGCTAGCTTCGACCGCCTCAGCCGCCGGCGCGTTTCGGCTGGTGCCCGTGCTTTGCGAGCACTTCCATGACCAGGTCGCAGTGGTCGCCCTGTACTTCGATCACGCCATCCTTCACGGTGCCGCCCGAGCCGCATGCCGTGCGCAACTGCTTGCCCAGCACCGCCAGGGCGGCGGCATCGAGCGCCAGTCCCTTGACCAGCGTAACGCTCTTGCCGCCCCGGCCCTTGGTCTGGCGCGACACGCGTACCACGCCGTCGCCGGTGACGACCGGCGCGGCCTTGCAGGCGCACTCGGTAAGAGGGCGGCGGCACGCCGGGCACATGCGCCCGCCATCGGTGGAATAGACCAGGCCGCCATTGGAACTACGCTTCATGTTCATTCGAATCTGCTTGTGCGATGTGGAGTCCGCCAGTGTAGCAGCGGCGCGCGGCCGCCGCGAGAGCGGCATCCTGGGTCGGGCGCCTAGCGCAATTCGTGCAGGGCGATGCCGGCGAAGCCAGGCCAGGCGCCGAAGTCGGCCTCGAGGCGCGGCAACAGGGCGCGCAGGGCGTCCTTGTCGGCATGGAAGGTGGTGGCCGAGGCGTCGATGTGCCGGGTGCCGGCCAGCGTGTAGGGCAGGGCGCGCGGATGCGCCAGCGGCTGCCGCAACAGCACCAGCACCTGCTGGCCCTCGACCGTGAACAGCAGCATGTCGCCGGCGCTGCCGTCCGGTGCGCGGCGGTAGCGCCGCTGGATCTCGGGCGGGATCGGACCGGCTTCGAGCGCGATGCGCAGCTGCTTGCCGTTGGCCGCCGCCCAGTCGAGGAAGGGCAGTGCGAACGCACGGATCTGGGCCGGATCGGTGCGGTAGTCCATCACCGAGAGCGCGTCGGCGTGGCGCGCCAGGCCGTCCAGCACGGCGCGCCGGCCGCCCCACCAGAACGGCACCACGAATTCGAGCGGCATCGCGCCGGCGGCCGCGCGCAGCGCGGCCAGGGTCGCCAGGTATTCCGCGTCCAGGCGCTCGGCCGGCAGCACGTGCTCGGGCAGCAGGTAGGGTTCGATGTCGAACTGGATCGCCTTCAAACGCGCCGCCGGTTCGGCCGCGGCATTGTAGGCGGCATAGGCGCGCGCGCGTGCGGCCGTGGCGGCGCGCTCGGCCGGCAGCACCATGTGCGGGTCGCCTTCCACCGCGCTGACCCGGATGCCGCGCCGGCCGGCCGTACGCACGAAGGCGGCAAGGGCGTCGGGATCCGCAACCCGGCCGTCCGCCAGCGGCACCACGACGAACAGTTCGCCGATGCGTTCGCGCGCGGCCCAGTCGAGCAGCTCATCGCTGCGCTCGACCCATGCGCTGCGGTCCCAGATCCAGGTGGCGCGCGGCGGCGTGGATGCCGGCGTCTCCGGCTCCAGCACCAGGGAATCCAACACCAGCGCGCCCCCATCGAGAGGACAGGCGACGACGAACTGGCGCCAGCTGCCGCGATCGAGGCCGGCCGGCAGCGCCAGGCCGGCGCCGGACGTGCCGGCGCGCGACTGCGCATCCAGTTGCCCCATCCCGAGGGCCGATTCGCGCGCCGCCAGGGCCGCGTCGGCGGCCTGCCAGCCGAACTGCCCCTGGCCGGAAAAGCGCGCCCGCAGCGTGCCGCGCAGGCGCGGGATGGTCCACGGCCCGGTCAGCAGCACGCCGGCCGGGCGGGTGCCGGGTCGGCATGCGATGCGCAGGCGTCCGTCTTCCAGGCTGGCCTGCACCCGCTCCTCGACGCCATAGGTGCGCAGCGCCATCCCGGCCAGCAGGTTGGTCCGCAACGGCATCGGTGCCGGCGCGGCCGGCGGCGCGGCCCCATGGTCCGGTACCAGGGTCTGTTCGCTGACCCTGAAGCGCCCGTCCTGGTCGGCGCCCTGCAGCAGGATGGTGGTGCTCGGTTTCGCATGGCGTCCCAGCACCTGCAAGGTCTCGACGCTGGCGCCGCCCAGGTCGAGCGAGCGGCAGCCGGCCGGCGCTGCCGCCGTGACGACGAAGCGCAGTTCGGCGCCGTCGGCGGCAAAAGCGGTCGCGGCCGGCTGGCCGGCCGGCGCCCTGGACGCCGGACACAGGTGCAGGGAGGCGGCGTGGGCGGAGGCGCTCATGGACAACAGCAAGAGGAGGAACAGGGGGACGGGCCGGGACATGATGCTCAGTGTAGCGGGGACCGGCGGACGGTCGCGCTCATTTGCCCGCCGGGCCTTGCCGGCCTGGCTCGTCGCCAAGTCCCTTGCGTTTCATCGCACCCCAGGTGGCCTCCTTCTGCATCGCCCAGCGGAACAGGCCGGTCAGGCGCCAGGCCGAATTCAGCTGGCGGTAGCCGAAGTTCTCGACGATCACCACCAATCCCAGCATCAGGAGCTGCTTGCCGCGCGGGTAGATGTGGAAGGACATCTCTTCGAGCAGCAAACCGGAGGCCGACAGCAGGATGCCCATGCCGATCGCGACGAACAGGAAGGCGCCGAAGGCCTGCCAGGAGATCATGCCGGCGAAGAAGGCCCAGACCATGAACACATAGCCGCCCAGCTCCACCAGCGGGCCGAGCCACTCGAACAGCGTCATGAAGGGAAACGCGACCCAGCCCGGCACGCCGCCGTTGCGCGAGAACGGCAGGCCCCAGTTGGCGCTCAGGCTTTCGGCCAGCCCGCGCTGCCAGCGGATGCGCTGGTTCTTCAGTGTGTTGTAGTCTTCCGGGGCCTCGGTCCAGCACACCGGATCGGGCACGAATTCGATGCGGTAGGGCTGGCGTTTTGCGCGCAGCAGGCGATGCATGCGCACCACCAGTTCCATGTCCTCGCCGATGGTGTCGCGGCGGTAGCCGCCCACCTCGACCACGGTGTCCTTGCGGAATACGCCGAAGGCGCCCGAGATGATCAGCATGCCGTTCATCGCCGACCAGCCGAGCCGCCCGAACAGGAAGGCGCGCAGGTACTCGACCACCTGGAACAGGGCCCAGATGTTCGTCGGCAGCCCGACGCTGGTCAGGAAGCCGCCGCTGACGGTGCAGCCGTTGGCCACGCGCACGGTGCCGCCGGCTGCGACCACGGTGGGGTCGCGCAGGAAGGGTTCGGTGACCTTGGCCAGGCTGTCGCGCTGCAGGATCGAGTCGGCATCCACCCCGCACACCAGCGGGTAGCGCGACACGTTGATCGCCGCGTTCAGCGAGTCGGCCTTGCCGCCGTTGAGCTTGTCGATCACGCGCACGTTCGGGTAGCGGGTCGAGCGGTACACGGCGCACACCTCGGCGGTCGGGATCCGGCGCCGGTAGGCCTCGGGGAAGGGCAGCAGGGCGAACTCGCGCTGCAGCACCTCCAGCGTGCGGTCCTTCGAGCCGTCGTTGACGACGATGATCTCGAATTCCGCATAGCTCAGCTGCAGCATCGAGCGGATCGAGGCGGCGATGGTCGCTTCCTCGTTATAGGCCGGCACCAGGATGCTGACCGGCGGCTCCAGGCCGGAGTAGGCGCGCGGCAGGCCGGCGATGAACACTTCCTGCCCCTTGATGCGCAGCGAACGCAGGGCGATCGCGTTCAGCACCAGGTAGCCGCCGTTGAGCGCGATGAAATAGCAGAATACGAACCAGGTGATGAAATCGGTCAGCAACCGGCCCCAGTCGAAATCGTTCATGCAAGCTCCTCGGCCAGCACCTGGTCCAGCATGTCGAGCGCGAAGCGGTCGGTGAGCGAGGCGCGCACCGCTTCCAGGTCGGCGCGCGACAGCAGCGGCAGTTCGCGCAGCGCCTGCGCCGCGCGATAGCGCACCCACCATTGCGGGTCGCCCAGCAGCAGGGTGAGGCGAGCGGCGTCGCTGCGTTCGCCCACCCGGCCGAGCGCGCGCGCGGCCTGCACCCGCACCTGCCAGTCCGCGTGGCCGAGCAGGGCGCGCACGTCGTCGATGGTCTCGGGCGTGCGCACCCCGCGCAGCGCGGCGATCACCACCGCGCCGGACGCACTGCGCAGGGCGCCGGCCAGTACCCCGGCCGGCAGCGTGATGCGCAGGGATTCGGCGATGCGCAGTGCGCGCGGCAGCCGCTCCTGCTCCAATTGCGGCAGCAGGCGCGCCAGCACCTGCGCCACCGGCCCGCTGGCCTGCTGCAGAATGCCGGCCACGTGCGACAGGGCCCAGTCT
Source organism: Massilia sp. X63 (assembly GCF_041023745.1). NCBI lineage: Bacteria > Pseudomonadati > Pseudomonadota > Betaproteobacteria > Burkholderiales > Oxalobacteraceae > Massilia > Massilia sp. X63. Next base: position 132,634 of record NZ_JBFTEF010000007.1, on the reverse strand, counting down.
TCGCGCTCGACGAACAGCGGGGTCAGGTACTCGGCCGCAGCTTCCGGGTCGACCCGCACCAGGGCCCACAGCGCGGTCAGCGACAGCACGCTGTCGGCGGCGCTGGCCAGCGGCAACAGCTGGGGCCAGGCGGCGCGGTCGCCCAGGTGGCCGAGCACCAGGGTGGCCAGCAGGCGCTCGTCGCGGGCGCCGCGCGCCAGCATGCCGCGCGCCAGGGTATCGACGCCGAGCCGGCGCGCGACCTCGTTAAGCGCTTCGCTGGCGGCGCCGCGCAGGGAGCCCTGCAGGTGGGCCCACAGCTGCAGGAAAGGCAGGCGCTCGCGCGCCGCCAGTACCGGGAGATCCGGGCGTTCGCCGACGATGGCCTGGTTCAGCAGCGGGCGCCAGCGTGCGACCGCCCTGGCTGCACGCCGTTCGCGGCGGCGCAGTGCCATGCGCAGCAACACGATCTGCAATGCCAGCAACAGGGTGAGGGCGAGCGCGATCGTCCCGGTCCAGACCGCGACGGTGACGAAACTGGTGCCGGCGCCTGCGGGCAGGGCGCCCGGCGTCATGGGTCCGTCTTCAGGAAACGGCGCACCCGTGCCAGCAGTTCGTTGGGCTGGAAGGGCTTGATGACGAAGTCGTTGGCGCCGGCGTCGAGTGCGCGCACGGTGTCGCGCTCGGTATTCTTGGCGGTGAGCATCAGGATCGGCACGCCGGCCCAGTCGGCGCGTTCGCGCGCCAGCTGCACCAGCTCGAAACCGTCGATATAGGGCAACATGACGTCGAGCAGGACCAGGTCCGGACGCTCCATGGCGTTACGGATGTGCTCGCTTGCAGCGCGGCCGTCGGCCAGGTGCACGACCCGGTAGGACTGGCGCTCGAGCATGAAGCGCAGGACCTGGGCAATGTGGTCGTCGTCCTCGACTACCAGGACGAGCGGCGTGGAAGGGTGGTCGTTGTCCATCGAATTCGCTTGAGATGACGCGGCCGCCAGTATAGCCGAGCGGCACGAGCGCATGACCCGATCGTGGTAAGCCACCCACACTCAGCGGGTCCGGAGCGGGTCGAGCAGGGGACGCAGGTTGTTATGGTCGAGTTCGTACATCAGGGCCAGCAGCTGGCCCAGTTCGCCGCGCGGGAAGCCTTCGCGGGCCAGCCAGCCCAGGTAATGGCCGGGCAGGTCGGCGATCTTGCGACCTTTGTATTTACCGTACGGCATGTCGCGTACGAGCAGCAGGGAGAGGTGGTGGGTGTCCATTGGTACGTCCTATGGAACGCACTTTAGCAAACAATCTCGAAGTTGTAGCATGTCCCGGGGGGAGGTGTTCATTATGGACAAGGAATTCGACCTGGCGCGCTTCGTCCAGGCGCAGGATCCGGTGTACGCGACCGTGCTCGCCGAACTGCGCACCGGCCGCAAGCGCAGCCACTGGATGTGGTTCATCTTTCCGCAGATTGCCGGGCTCGGTCGCAGCGAAATGGCGCAGCGCTACGCGATCGCCAATGGCGACGAAGCGGCGGCCTACCTGGCGCATCCGGTGCTCGGGGCGCGCGTGCGCGAGTGCGCATCGATCGTGGCCGAATCCGAGGGCCTGTCCGCGCACGACATCTTCGGCCACCCGGACGAGCTCAAGTTCCGCTCCTCGATGACCCTGTTTGCCGACGTGGCGCCCGACGAAGCGGTGTTCCAGGCCTGCATCGACAAGTACTTCGACGGCGCGCCGGACGAGGCCACGCTGGCGCGGCTGTAAGCACGCTCGATGCGCGCCGCCGCGCTCGCATGAACGCAGGCATCGCTTGTTAGAAAGCTCTGTTCGCTGCGCAAGCCCTTTTGCCCGAAGCGTTCGCTCGCTTGGTCGCGCAGTCGCGCCGTGATGCGCTTTTGCGATAGTTCGCCTTGTCCGTCCGCGCAGCGCTCTACATTGGTCTGGCGTCGTGCAGGTGCACGAGCACACTAGCGGAGGCAGAGATGCGAACTTTCAAGATCGGAACGATTCCCAAGGCAGCAGGCTTGCTGGCATTGGCGACCGCGGTGGCTGCCGCCAGTGCCGCCGGCAATGACGGCGCCGGCAAGGCCACGCCGGGAGAGCAGGAGCAACACTGGGCCGGCCATGCCGGCAAGGACATCTACGGCATCGTCAACCTCGAGGGCGGATCCTTCGCCTTCATCGGGGACATCAATGCGCGCGGCCAGGCGGCGTTCGAGTACTTCGGCGTCGACGGCGATATCCACGTGGGCTTCTTCAACGGCGAACGCACCATCGACATCTCGCCGCCGGGCAACCAGACCGCGCTCCTCGGCGACCTGAACGACAAAGGCGAGATCGGCTTCGCGGCCAGCATCGCCCAAGCGGGAGGGGGAGGCAGCCCGTTCCGGCCCTACCGCTGGTCGCCGGCGCGCGGCCTGACGCCACTGGCCTACCTGGGCAGCGATGGCCCGACCTTCATCACGGCCATCAACAACCGCTCGGAAATCGTCGGCCGTTCCGCCCTCGCGAACGAGAACGGCGCCTACCGGGCGGTACGCTGGACGGCAGCCAATCGCCTGATTCCGCTGCCGGCTCCCGCGGGCATCGGCCAGACCTTCGCCGCCGACATCAACGACAACAACATCACGGTCGGTTCCGGTGACCGCTCGGAGTTGGTCGAGGACGTGCTGGTCTGGGACGCCGCCGCCCGGCCGACCGATCTGGGCGCCTTCGGCAGCAGCATCGCCTTCGCCACCTACAACAACAACCGCGGCGACATTGCGGGCATGCTCGATACCCTGAGCCCGAACATCAGCGCCTTCCTGTGGAGTCCCGGCAAAGGCGTGGCGCGCATCGGCACCCGCACCATCACGCACCGGCTGAACGAGAATGGCGACGTGGTCGGCCGCAACTATGGCGTCAGCGGCGACCTGCCGCGCGCCTTCCTGTTTTCGCGCGCGCGCGGGCTGGTCGACCTGCATCCGCGCGGGCTGGTCGCCTCCGAGGCCAACGACATCAACGACTACGGCGTGATCGTCGGCCTGGGGCAGCGCAGCCTGGGCGTGAACACCGCCTACCGCTGGACCCGCGGCGCCGGCCCCGTCGACCTGAACACGCGCCTGCTCAATCCGCCGGCGGGCCTGGTGCTGCGGTCGGCGCTCGCCGTCTCGAACAACGGCGACATCCTGGCCGATGCCAATGTCGGGGTGGTGCTGCTGCGCGCCAACGGCGGCGGCACCGATGCGCCGGTGCTGGGGCCGATCCGGCACGGCCAGCCGCGCCTGAACCAGCCCTTCGAGATCACGCTGTCCTTCCGCGACCGCAACCCCGGCGACAGCCATACCGCGACGGTCGACTGGGGCGACGGCAGCGGTCCGCAAACGGCCAGCCTGCGCGAATACCGCGGCAAGGGCGAGCTGCGCGCCACCCACACCTATGCGGTCGAGGGCGACTTCAATGTCGTGGTGCGGGTACGCGACTCGAGCGGCAAGACCACGCAGGTGTTCGAGCAGATCACCATCCGCGAACTCGGCACGCCGACGGTCGGCAGCCTGGGCGTGAAGCAGGCGCAGGCACGGGCGCTGGCGGAGCGCCTGGGCCACGGGCCAATCCGCCTGACCCGCTAGCCAAGGGCTGGCGGACTAGGCGGCGCCGGCCAGGATCGCCTCGAGCCGCTCCATGTCGACCGGCTTGACCAGGTGATGGTCGAAGCCGGCCGCCATGATCTGTTCGCGGTCGCTGTCCTGGCCGTAGCCGGTCACCGCGACCAGCAGCGCGTCGCGCGTGGCCGGCTCGGCGCGCAGCCGGCGCGCCAGTTCCTTGCCGTCCATCTCGGGCAGGCCGATGTCGAGCAGGAATACCTGCGGCCTGGCCTCGTGCGCCCGCGCCAGCGCCGCCCTTGCCCCGTGCTCGACCAGCACTTCGTGGCCGCTCGCTTCCAGCAGCATCGCCAGCATCACGGCGGCATCGACGTTGTCGTCCACCACCAGCACGCGCAGCGCGGCCGGCGCCTGCGCCATCGGCTCGTCGTCCTGCTCGCCCTGCGGCGCGGTGTCGCCCGACAGGCAGGGCAGGCAGGCAAGGAAGCGGCTGCCCTGGCCCAGGCCGGCGCTCTCGCAACCGACCGTGCCGCCATGCAGCTCCACCAGGCTCTTCACCAGCGCCAGGCCCAGTCCCAGCCCGCCCAGCGAGCGGTCGGCGCTGCGCTCGGCCTGGGCGAACAGGTCGAACACGCGCCCGGTCAGTTCGGGCGCCATGCCGATGCCGTTGTCGCTCACTTCGACGCAGGCGCCGCCGTCCTGCGCGCCGGCCCGTACCGCCAGGCAGCCGCCTTCCGGCGTGTACTTGGCGGCGTTGTTGAGGAGGTTGGCGACCACCTGCACCAGGCGCTTCTTGTCGCCGACCACGATGGTGGCCTGGGACGGCAACTCCAGCGCCAGGGTGTGCCGGCGCGCCTGGACCAGCGGCGCGACCTGTTCCACGGCGTCCTGCAGCACGTCGCGCAGGTCGAGCGGCACGCGCTCCAGTTCCACCAGCCCGCGGGTGACGCGCGAGACGTCGAGCAGGTCGTCGATCAGGGCCGTCATGTGGCCGACCTGGCGCGCAATGATCTGGCTGGTGCGCCGCACCAGTGCCTCGTCCAGTTGCATGCGCTGCAGCAGGGCGGCCGCCGCGCTGATCGGCGCGATCGGATTGCGCAGTTCGTGCGCCAGCATGGCCAGGAACTCGTCCTTGCGGCGGTCCGACTCGCGCAGCTTTTCTTCGGCCGCCTTGCGCTCGGTGATGTCGCTGGCCGCGCCGATCCATTCGACCACCCGGCCGTGGGCGTCGCAGATCGGCACCGCGCGCGACAGCGCCCAGCCGTCGCTGCCGTCGATACGGCGTACCCGGTGCTCCAGCTCGAACACCCTGCCGGTGCGGATCGCTTCGCCCACGGCGGCGTGCACGCGCGCCTGCTCGTCGTCGGGGATGTAGTCCTGCAGCCAGAACGAGCGCGGACTGTCGGTGTCCCGCAGGAAGCCGCGGCCGTCGAGCTCGCGCAACTCGGTCCAGTCGGCGTTCATCCGGTACACCACCTGGCCGGCCGTGGTCAGGGCCCGGAACCGGTTCTCGCTCTCGCGCAGGGCGCGCTCGGAGCGGATCTGTTCGGTGACGTCCTTGGTCGTGTGCGAGATGCAGGTGACGGCGCCGTCCGGCCCGAACACCGGTGCGCTGTAGGCGCTCCAGAAGCGCTCTTCGAAGGCGATCGTGCCGTCCGGCCCTTCCAGGGGGATCGGATAGCGCTGCACCGGCAGCAAGTCCGGCGTACCGGTTTCCAGCACCCGCGCGAACGAGGCGCGCAACTCGGCCTCGTTGGTGCTGCTGGCGGGATCGTCCGGGTCGGCGGGGAAGGCGACGAACAGGCTCTTGCCCAGCAGATCCTCGCGCCGGCGCGAGCACGCTTTCAGGAAGGCGTCGTTGACTGCCAGGATGAGCGCCTCGGGTGTCGGCGACAGCAGGTACTTGCCGATCGGCGAACTGTTGAATGCCGACTCGAAGACGGATGGCGGGAGCATGGGTCGAATCTGGTCAGTCCGTAAAGAAACGGCAATTATAAAAGCGAACTGCAAGCCGTGACACATTTCGGCGGGGACAGGCGTGCGTACGGCGCCAGGAAACACCGGGTTGCGTATAATCGCGGTCAGTTTGTCCTTTTATTATCTGAAAGCAATATCATGGCTTCCTCCGACAACATCAGCATGGCGGTGTTCTGCGACTTCGAGAACGTCGCGCTCGGCGTGCGTGACGCCAACTACGAAAAATTCGACATCAAGCCGGTGCTGGAACGCCTGCTGCTCAAGGGCAGCATCGTGGTCAAGAAAGCCTATTGCGACTGGGACCGCTACAAGACCTTCAAGGCCCCGATGCACGAGGCGAACTTCGAACTGATCGAGATCCCGCACGTGCGCCAGTCCGGCAAGAATTCGGCCGACATCCGCCTCGTGGTCGATGCGCTCGACCTGTGCTACACCAAGTCGCATGTCGACACCTTCGTCATCATCTCGGGCGACTCCGACTTTTCGCCGCTGGTATCGAAGCTGCGCGAGAACGCCAAGCGGGTGATCGGCGTGGGCGTCAAGCAGTCCACCTCGGACCTCCTGGTGGCGAACTGCGACGAATTCATCTTCTACGACGACCTGGTGCGCGAAGTGCGCCGCGCCGCCGCCAAGCGCAAGGAAGAACTCGACGCCCGCAAGGCCCAGCCGCAGACCCGTCGCCCGAGCGACGACAAGCGCCGCGAAGAGCTGGAGACGCGCAAGGCGCAGGCGCTCGAGATGGTGGTCGAGACCTTCGACGCCCTGGTGCTGGAGCGCGGCGACACCGGCAAGATCTGGGCTTCGCTGCTGAAGGACACCCTCAAGCGCCGTCGCCCGGACTTCTCGGAGACCTTCTACGGCTTCCGTACCTTCGGCAACCTGCTCGAAGAAGCGCAGGCGCGCGGCCTGTTCGATTTCGGCCGCGACGAAAAATCCGGCACCTATGTCTACCGCAGCGCCGTGGCGCCGGTGGCGATGCCGGCGCCGGAACTGGTGGTGGCGCCGGAAGCGCCGGCCGACGAGGAAGCTGCCGCCGTCCAGGACGGCGAGGAAGCGCCGGTGGCCGAAGCCAGGCCGGAACGCAGCCGCCGCGGCCGTGGCGGACGCGGGGGCAGGGGCCGCGAGGCCGCGCCCGCCGTGTCCGAGCTGAGCGCAGCGGACGCCGCCCTGGCAGCCGAACTGCCGCCGGCCCCGGCGGCCACGGAAGAAGCCGTGCCTGAAGCGCCGCCGGCGGACGAAGCGCGTGAAGCCGCCGCCGCCACCCCGGCGGCGGACATCCCTGCCGAACCGGAACAGGCGCCGGCCCCGGTCAAGGAACGCCGCCGCGCACCGCGCAAGCCGGCCGCCAAGAAAGTCGCCGGCGCGGCCGCGGCCGTCGAGGCGGGGGCCGATCTTCCGGCCCCGACGGTGGTGCCGGACAGCGCTGCGGAGACGCCCGCAATCGCGCCGGAGCCGGCAGCCGCCGCGCCTGACGCCGCGGATGCCGACACAGACGCAGACGCCGACGCCAAGGCGGCGCGCAAGAAGGCGGGCCGTCCGGCCCACAAGGCCCCGGCGCGCAAGGCTGCCCCGCGCGCGCGCCGTCCCGCCAAGCCGAAGACGACACCGGAAAACGGCTGACGGCAAACGGCGGCGCGTGCGACGCGCGCGCGCCGCCCCTGCAATAATGGCATCGTCCGCATGCGCGGACCTGCCGCGGCGCCCGCCCGGCTGTCGCGCCGTGCGAAGGAGCCTGCCATGCGTGTGCCTGCCGCAGTGTTGACTGGGGCTTTGCTGTTGTCCTCCTTGACATCCATGACCGGCGCGCGCGCCGCGCCGCCGGCCGACCATCCGATCCTGGGCATCTGGAAGCTGAGCCTGCCTGACCTGGGCTGCTCGGAAACCTACCGCTTCCGCGCCGACGGCACCACCCTGGTCACCAGCGCCGAAGAAGTGTCCGAAAGCGAATACCGCATCCCCGCCAAGCCCAGCGCCAAGGGCTTCTACCGCCTGGAAGACCGCATCGTCAAGGACAACGGCAAGAAGGATTGCTCGGGCGCCATCATGAAGCCCGGCACCAGGGCCACCAATTTCATCCGCTTCCATCCCTCGGGCGCACTGTTCCTGATGTGCGCGGACGAGAGCATGACTACCTGTATCGGGCCGTTCGAACGGGTGCAGGGCGAGGAAGCCTGAGCCTGCAGGCATAACCCGTACTCATGTGCGATGCCGTTTCCCGGCGTTCCCGGTGACAAGGCTTCAGTGTATATTGCTGGGCGAAACGACAACCGCACTGGATCTTCATGTCTCCGGCACTCCTCTTCGCTATTCTCATCGGCTACTTCGCCCTCCTGCTCGCCGTGGCCTGGGCCACCTCGCGCAACGCCAACAACGACAGCTTCTTCATCGGTAACAAGAGCAGCAACTGGATGCTGGTCGCCTTCGGCATGGTCGGCACCACGCTGTCCGGCGTGACGTTTGTGAGCGTGCCGGGCGCGGTCGGCGTCGACGGTTTCGGCTATGCCCAGATCGTGATCGGCTACGTGATCGGCTACATCGCCGTGGCTTACCTGCTGCTGCCGCTGTACTACCGCCTGCAGCTGACCTCGATCTACCACTACCTCGACGTCCGCCTCGGCCGGCGTGCTTACCAGAGCGGGGCGGGCTTCTTCATCGTGTCGCGCCTGCTCGGCGCCACCGCGCGCCTGTACTTGGTCGTCAATATTCTGCAGGCGATCATCCTCGACAGCCTCGGCGTGCCGTTCTGGCTCAGCACCCTCGTGGTGCTGGCCATGATCCTGCTCTATACCTACAAGGGCGGCGTCAAGACCATTGTCTGGACCGACACCCTGCAGACCAGCGCCATGCTGTTCGGCCTGTTCGCATGCGTCTGGATCCTGCTGGGCGAACTGAACATGTCGGTGCCGGAAAGCCTGAACCAGATGCAGTCGAAAGGCTTGGCCAGGATCTTCACCCACGATCCGGATAGCCCCAACTTCTGGCTCAAGCAGATCATTGCCGGCGCCCTGATCACGATCACGATGACCGGCATGGACCAGGAAATGATGCAGAAGACGATCTCGGTCAAGACCCTGAAGGACTCGCAGAAGAACATGCTGACGCTGACTGCGGTGCTGGTCGTGGTGCTGCTCTCCTTCTTGTTCCTGGGCGGCCTGCTATACCTGTACGCGCCGATCGCGGGCGTCACGGCAAGCGGCGACAAGATCTTCCCGGCCGTGGTGATGGGCCACCTGCCGGCGGCGTTGCAGGTCGTGTTCCTGATCGCGCTGATCTCGGCCCTGTTCCCCAGCGCCGACGGCGCGATCACGGCGCTGACCTCGTCGACCTGCATCGACCTGCTGGGCATCAAGCGCCGTACCGACCTGACGGAAGCGGGCAAGGAGAGCCTGCGCCGCCGCGTCCACCTGGGCTTCTCGGCGCTGTTCCTGTTCCTGGTACTGGGCTTCAAGGCGGCCGACAACCCGAGCATGATCGGGGTGATCCTGAAGCTGGCGGCCTATACCTACGGTCCGCTGCTGGGCCTGTTCGCCTTCGGTATGCTCACGCGCCGCACGCTCACCGACCGCCTGGTGCCGTACATTACGATTGGCGCGCCGATTCTCTGCGCGCTCCTTGAGTACAATCAGGAACACTTGCTCGGTTCTTACCGTCTTGGGCTGGAATTGCTCATGGTAAATGGCATACTCGTGTTTGCCGGCCTGTTCGCCATCTCCCAGAAGGAAAAGGCCGGGGCGGCCGCAGTCACCGTCTAGGACGGCCTGCGCCCATTCAATAGATTGAAGACGGAGTTTCGATGGCTTTCAAACCCCTGAGTGCCCTGCGCCGCGGTGTCGGCATGCTGTGGCGCGCGGTCGACGTATCGCGCCGCACCTTCATGAACCTGCTGTTCCTGCTGCTCGTGATTTTCGTCGTGATGGTCATGTCGTCGGGCGGCGTCAAGCCGATCGGCGCGAAAACCGCCCTGGTGCTGGAGCTGAAGGGCGATCTGGTCGAGCAATACCAGTCGAGCGTCGAGGACACCGTGCTCGACGCCGTGGGTGGCGAGAGCAAGCGCAGCGTGCGCCTGCGCGACCTGCTGACCGTGCTGGACGCCGCCAGCAAGGACAAGAGCATCGACACGGTGGTGCTGCTGCTCGACCAGATGAACGGCGGCGGCCTGGCCCAGTTGCGCGAGATCGGCGCCGGCATCGACCGCGTCAAGGCGGCCGGCAAGCGGGTGGTGGCCTGGGGCGGCATGTACGACCAGAAGCGCTACCTGCTGGCTTCGCACGCCGACGAAGTCTACGTGCACCCGATGGGCATGGTGCTGATCGAAGGCTTCGGTGGGCGCCGCAATTACTACCGCGACGCGCTCGACAAGCTGGGCGTGACCGTCAACCTGATCAAGGTCGGCACCTACAAGAGCTTCGCCGAGCCGTATATCGCCAACGGCCCGTCCGAGGCGGCCCAGGAGGCCGACAGCTTCCTGTACAACGCCCTGTGGCAGGACTACACCGCCCAGGTCGAGAAGAACCGCAAGCTCCCGGCGGGCAGCGTGGCGAAGTGGATCGAGACCCTGCCGCAGCAGATGGAAGCGGCCGGCGGCAGCGCGGCCAAGGTCGCGCAGGGCGCGAGGCTGGTGGACGGCATCAAGACCCAGGACGAGGTCCGCGCCATGCTGGTCAAGCGCGGGGCCTACGACGCGCACATCAAGTCCTTCCGCCAGATCGGCTACCACGACTACCTCGGACGCTACCAGCCCAAGCCGTTCGGCGACGCGGTCGGCGTGATCACCGCCTCCGGCAACATCACCGAAGGCACCAGCGGCCCCAACACGGTCGGCGGCCTCACCACCGCGCGCCTGATCCGCCAGGCGCGCGAGGACGAGAGCATCAAGGCCGTGGTGCTGCGCGTCGATTCCCCCGGCGGCAGCGCCTATGGCTCCGAACTGATCCGGCGCGAGCTCGAACTGACGCGCGCCGCCGGCAAGCCGGTGGTGGTGTCGATGGGCAGCGTGGCTGCCTCCGGCGGCTACTGGATCTCGATGGCGGCCGACGAAGTGATCGCCGACCCGGCCACCATCACCGGTTCGATCGGCGTGTTTACCATCCTGCCGACCGCCGAGAAGATCAGCGACAAGCTGGGCATCCATACGGCCGGCGTCACCACCACCTGGCTGGCCGATGCCTACAACCCGCTGCGGCCGATCGACCCGCGCTTCGCGCAGCTGGTCCAGAGCAGCATCAACCACGTGTACGGCGAGTTCACCGCCAAGGCGGCGGCGGCGCGCAAGACCACGCCGGCGAAGATCGACGAAGTGGGGCAGGGCCGGGTCTGGACCGGCGCCCAGGCCAAGGAACGCGGCCTGGTCGACCGCCTCGGCAGCTACCGCGACGCGCTGGCCTCGGCCGCCAAGCGCGCCAAGCTGGGCGAGGATTACCGCGTGGCCTACGTCGAGCGTCCGGTCAGCCGCATCGAACGCTTCCTGAACCTGATGGGCGCATCGACCGCGCAAGCCATCAACATCCAGGTCAAGCTCGGGCTGATGGACGCTGCGCTGCCCGCCGGCCCGATGACCCAGGTGGCGCAGGACATGGCCTGGCTCAAGGACGTGGCCGACGGCCGCAAGCCGTTTGCCGCGGTCACGCACTGCATGTGCGGCACGCCATGAGGAAAACGCCGGTGCAATGCCCGGCGTAATGTTCGACTTTGTAGCGGTTTTGTAACTGACTGCTACAGCGACAGGACGGGTGCGGAAGCGATTCCGCACCCGTTTTCCGTTTACTTCCCCGCATTGTCGGGCATTGGCGTAAATCGGCGTAAAGGCTGTCCCGCTCATGTAACAGGATGGGGTGCGCAATGTACGTTACGAAACATATCAGTTGGGGTGCACGTGCTAATCTTTTCGGCACATCGTTAGCTAAATAACACTGTCCTTACAATAACAAGGTTGAGCATGGACCCGCATTCGCCACCGAAATCCGCCCTCACGAGCCCACCTCCATCCGCGCAGGCCAAGCGGCGCAAGCGCCTGATCGGCACCGCCATCGCGGTGCTCGCGATGATCGGGCTGGCTGCGCTGGCCTGGTACCTGACCCATCGTCCGGCGGGCGGTGGGGCGGGCGGTCCGCCGGGAGCGGCGGGAGCGGCGGGTGCGCGGGCCCAGGGCGGCGGCGGGCCTGGCGCAGGCGGCGGCCGCGGCGGGCGCGGCGCGCCGGCGACCACGGTGGGCGTGGCGACCGCCGAACAGGCCGACATCCCGCTCCATATCGACGCGCTCGGCACGGTGGTGCCGGCGGCGACGGCCACCGTGCGGCCGCAGGTTTCGGGCGTGGTCCAGAAGATCCTGTTCACCGAAGGGCAGGCGGTCAAGACCGGCCAGGTGCTCGCGACCATCGATCCGCGTCCCTTCGAGATGGCGCTGCTGCAGGCGCGCGGCCAGCGCCAGCGCGACGAGGCGCAGCTCGAGAACGCGCGCCTGCTGCTCGGCCGCTACCGCACCCTGCTGGAGCAGGAATCGATCGCGCGCCAGGAAGTCGATACCCAGGCGGCGCTGGTCAAGCAGCTGGAAGGCACGGTGATGACCGACCGCGCGGCGGAAGGCCTGGCGCAGCTCAATGTCAGCTATACCCAGGTGAAGGCGCCGATCTCGGGCCGCGTGGGCCTGCGCACGGTCGATATCGGCAACCTGGTCAGCACCGGGGACGCCAACGGCGTGGCCGTCATCACCCAGTTGTCGCCGATCGATGTCGAGTTCACCGTCCCGCAGGACCGGGTGCCGGACCTCCAGCAGCGCATCGCGCTGGGCGCCAGCTTGCCGGCCACCGCGCTGGACCGCACCCGTACCGATACCCTCGCCACGGGCAAATTCATCGCGCTCGACAACCAGGTCGACGTCCAGACCGGCACCGTGCGCGCCAAGGCGCGCTTCGCGAATACCGACAACAAGCTGTTCCCGAGCCAGTTCGTGAACCTGCGCCTGGTGCTGGACACCATCGAGAACGCGGTGGTGGTGCCGGTGACGGCGCTGCGCCACGGGGCCAACGGCGACTTCGTGTACGTGCTCAATGCCAAGGACAAGACGGTGTCGCAGCGCGCTGTGACGCGCGGGCAGGCAACGGTGGACAAGGTGCAGATCACGTCCGGACTGAAGCTGGGCGAGCAGGTGATTACCGAAGGTGCGGACCGGCTGCGCGATGGGGCCAAGGTGACCTTGCCGGGTGACCGGCCGCAGGGCGCACGGAACGGCGCTCAGCAAGGGCAGGGCGAGGGACGCCGCCAGCGTCAGGGAGCGCAACAATGATCAAGCTGCGTTGGGCGCGTGGGGGCAAACCAGTCCTCTGGACTGATTTGCCCCGCCCACCCTACGATATCGCGATGACCGTAGGGTGGGCGGCTTTGCCGCCCACGCGTTCAAATCACGCGTGCACCGATGCGACGCAGGGGAGCACCCCATGAGCCCATCCGCCCCTTTCATCCGCCGTCCGGTCGCCACGGCCCTGCTGATGCTGGCCATCGTGCTGGCCGGCCTGGTCGGCTACCGCTTCCTGCCGCTGTCGGCGTTGCCGCAGGTGGACTTCCCGACCATCCAGGTGCAGACCCTGTATCCGGGCGCCAGCCCCGAAGTCATGGCGCGCACCGTCACCGCGCCGCTGGAGCGCCAGTTCGGCCAGATGTCAGGCCTGACCCGCATGAGTTCCACCAGCGCGGCCGGGGTCTCGGTGATCACGCTGCAGTTCGGCCTCGGCCAGACCCTCGACGTGGCCGAGCAGGAAGTGCAGGCGGCGATCAATGCCGGCGGCTCGCTGCTGCCGGCCGACCTGCCGGCGCCGCCCGTCTACGCCAAGGTCAACCCGGCCGATGCCCCGGTGCTGACCCTCGCCATCACGTCCGATACCCTGCCGCTCACCGAAGTCCAGAACCTGGTCAACACGCGCCTGGCCCTGAAGATCAGCCAGGTCTCGGGCGTGGGCCTGGTGACCCTGTCCGGCGGCCAGCGACCGGCGGTGCGGATCCAGGCCGATACCCAGGCGCTGGCTTCCTACGGCCTGGGCCTGGACACCCTGCGCAGCGCCATCACCGCAGCCAATGCCAACAGCGCCAAGGGCAACTTCGACGGCCCCACGCGCTCGTACGCCATCAACGCCAACGACCAGTTGCTGGCCGTCGAGGACTACAGGAACCTGATCGTCTCTTACCGCAACGGCGCCCCGGTGCGCCTGGGGGATGTGGCGCGGGTGGTCGACAGCGCCGAGAACGTGCGCATCGGCGCCTGGGCCAACCTGAAGCCGGCCATCATCCTGAACGTGCAGCGCCAGCCGGGCGCCAACGTGATCGCCACCGTCGACGCCATCAAGGAACGCCTGCCCGAGCTGCAGGCCGGCTTGCCGGGCTCGGTGCGCATGGACGTGCTGAGCGACCGCACCGCCGGCATCCGCGCCTCGGTCGATCATGTGCAGATGGAACTGGTGCTGGCCGTGGTGCTGGTGGTGCTGGTGATCTTCGCCTTCCTGCACAGCCTGCGCGCCACCGTGATCGCCAGCCTGTCGGTGCCGATCTCGCTGATCGGCAGCTTCGGGATCATGTACCTGATGGGCTACAGCCTAAACAACCTGTCGCTGATGGCGCTGACGATTGCCACCGGCTTCGTGGTCGATGACGCCATCGTCATGATCGAGAACATCGCGCGCTACATCGAAGAGGGCGAAAAGCCGATGGCGGCCGCGCTCAAGGGAGCCACCCAGATCGGCTTCACCATCATTTCCCTGACCGTCTCCCTGATCGCGGTCCTGATTCCGCTGCTGTTCATGGGCGACGTGGTCGGCCGCCTGTTCCGCGAATTCGCGGTGACCCTGGCGGTGACGATCCTGATCTCGGCGGTGGTGTCCCTGACCCTGGTGCCGATGATGTCGGCGCGCTGGCTGAAAAGCCATGAAGAGGAGCGCCCGGGCCGCTTCGCACGCAAGAGCCAGGCCTTTTTCGACCGCGTGATCCGGCGCTACGACGTGGCGCTGGGCTGGGTACTGGCGCGCCAGGGCCTGACCCTGCTGGTGGCGCTCGGCACCCTGGTGCTGACCGCGCTGCTGTGGACCTGGATCCCGAAAGGCCTGTTCCCGACCCAGGACACGGGCCAGCTGCAGGCGCGCGTGCAGGCGCGCCAGTCGATCTCGTATGCCGAGATGGCCAGGCTGCAGCAGCTTGCCGCCGCCGAAATCCTGAAGGACCCCGCGGTGGCTTCGCTCAGCTCCTACGTGGGCGTGGATGCGGCCACCAACACCATGCTCAATACCGGCACCATGCTGATCAACCTGAAGCGCGAGGATCGCGAAGACCAGGATGAGGTCATGGCGCGCCTGCGCAGCCGCGTCGCCAACGTGGCCGGCCTCACCCTGTACCTGCAGCCGACCCAGGACCTGACCATCGATGCCGAGAGCGGCCCGACCCAGTACCGCCTGTCGATCGAGGGCGCCGACAGCGCCACCGTGAACGAGTGGGCCAAAAAGCTGGTGGAGAGCATGGCAGGCAAGAAGGAACTGCGCAACGCCACCACCGATGCCGGCGCGGTGGGCAGCGCCGCCTTCATCGACATCGACCGCGATACCGCGTCGCGCCTCAACATCACCGCGGCCTCGATCGACGACGCGCTCTATAGCGCCTTCGGCCAGCGCATCGTGTCGACCATCTTCACCGAGACCAACCAGTATCGCGTGATCCTCGAGGCCCAGCAAGACCAGGCGATGTCGCTGGCAGCCCTGAGCCGCCTGCAGTTGCGCACCGGTTCCGGCCAGCCGACGCCCTTGTCGGCGGTGGCGACCATCCGCGAAGCCCAGGCGCCGCTGCAGATCACCCACGTGGCGCAGTACCCGGCCGCGACCGTCGGCTTCGACACCGCCCCGGGCGTCTCGCTCGGCACCGCCGTCGACGCGATCCGCGCAGCCGGCGCCGAGATCGGGATGCCGAACTCGGTGAGCATGCGCTTTCTCGGCGCCTCGGGGGCCTACCAGGCCTCGCTGTCCAACCAGCTGTGGCTGATCCTGGCCGCGGTGGTCTGCGTGTACATCGTGCTGGGCGTGCTGTACGAGAGCTACGTGCATCCGCTCACCATCCTGTCGACCCTGCCTTCGGCCGGGGTGGGCGCGCTGCTGGCGCTGTGGGTCACCGGACAGGGCCTGGGCGTGATCGGGATCATCGGCATCATCCTCTTGATCGGCATCGTCAAGAAAAACGCGATCATGATGATCGACTTCGCCATCGAGGCCGAGCGCGACGGGGGCAAGGCGCCGCTGGAAGCGATCCGCCAGGCCGCGCTGCTGCGCTTCCGTCCGATCCTGATGACCACCCTGGCGGCGCTGTTCGCGGCGGTCCCGCTGATGCTGGGAACGGGCGAGGGCGCCGAGCTGCGCCGCCCGCTGGGCCTGGCCATCTTCGGCGGCCTGATCGTCAGCCAGCTGCTGACCCTGTTCACCACGCCGGTGATCTACCTGGCCTTCGACCGGCTGGCCCGCAGGAAGTCCGGCAAGGCCCCGCGCAAGCTTGACGAGGTCGGGGCATGAACCTGTCGCGCCCCTTCGTGCAGCGCCCGATCGCGACCGTCCTGCTGACGATCGGGATCGCGCTGGCCGGCATCGCAGCCTTCTTCGTGCTGCCGGTGTCGCCGCTGCCGCAGGTGGACTACCCGACCATTTCGGTATCGGCCTCGCTGCCGGGCGCCAGCCCGGAAACCATGGCCTCGAGCGTGGCCACGCCGCTGGAACGGCGCCTGGGCGTGATCGCCGGCGTCAACGAGATGACCTCGAGCAGCGGCAACGGCTCGACCCGGGTCAGCCTGCAGTTCGACCTGAACCGCAAGATCGACTCGGCCGCGCGCGAAGTGCAGGCAGCCATCAATGCCGCCCGCGCCGACCTGCCGGCCACGCTGCGCAGCAACCCGACCTACCGCAAGGCCAACCCCTCGGACGCGCCGGTGATCATCCTGGCGCTCACCTCGAAGACCCGCTCGCCCGGCCAGATCTACGAGTCGGTCTCGAACCTGGTGCAGCAGCGCCTGGCCCAGGTGAAGGGCGTGGGCGAAGTCGAGATCGGCGGCGGCTCGCTGCCGGCGGTGCGCGTCGAACTGCTGCCCTACGCGCTCAACAAGGTCGGCCTGTCGAGCGAGGACGTGCGCGCCGCGATCCAGGCCACCAACGCCAACCGCCCGAAGGGCGCGATCGAGGGCGGCGGCAACCGCTTCCAGATCTACTCGCAGCCGGCCGGCGGCCAGGGCAACACGCCCGGGCAGGGCCGGCCCCAGGCGGCCGACTACCGCGACCTGGTGGTGGCCTGGCGCGACGGCGCCGCGATCCGCCTGCGCGACGTGGCCGAGGTCATCGACGGCGTCGAGAACGTGAACACGCTGGGCCTGTTCAACGGCGAGCCGGCGGTGATCGTGCTGGTCACGCGCCAGCCGGACGCCAACGTCATCGAGACCGTGGACGGCGTGCGCGCGCTGCTGCCGACCCTGCAGGCCCAGCTGCCTGGCGACGTGACGCTGCAGGTGGCCTCGGACCGCACCAACTCGATCCGCTCCTCACTACATGAGATCGAGTTCACCCTGGTGCTGTCGATCCTCCTGGTCGTGCTGGTGGTCAGCGTGTTCCTGCGCAGCCTGCGCGCCACCATCATCCCGGCGGTGGCCACGGTGGTCTCGCTGCTGGGCACCTTCGGGGTGATGTACCTGCTGGGCTTCAGCCTGAATAACCTGTCGCTGATGGCGCTCACCGTCGCCACCGGCTTCGTGGTGGACGACGCCATCGTGGTGCTGGAGAACACGGCGCGCCACATCGAGTCCGGCATGGACCGCATGAAGGCGGCCTTGCTCGGTGCACGCGAAGTCGGGTTTACGGTGTTGTCGATTTCGTTGTCGCTGGTGGCCGTGTTCATCCCGCTGCTGTTCATGGGCGGGCAGGTGGGCCGCCTGTTCCGCGAGTTCGCCGTGACGCTGTCGGCGGCGGTGCTGATCTCGCTGGTGATCTCGCTGACCACCACGCCGATGATGTGCGCCTGGCTGCTGCGGAAAGAAAGCAAGGAGGACAAGGACAAGAAGCCCGGCCGCCTGGCGCGCTGGTCCGAGAAGGGCTTCGGCAAGGTCTTGCGCAGCTACGGACACGCGCTCGACTGGGCGCTCGACGCAAAGCTGCTGGTGATGATCATCCTGGTGTTCGTGGTCGGCCTGAACGTCTACCTGTTCGCGGCCGCGCCCAAGGGTTTCTTCCCGCAGCAGGACACCGGCCAGCTCAACGGCGGCATCCGCGCCGACCAGAGCATCTCGTTCCAGGCCATGCAGGGCAAGCTGCGCCAGCTGGTCAACATCATCAAGCGCGACCCGGCGGTCGAAACCGTGGTCGCCTTCACCGGCGGCGGGCGCGCGGGCGGTGGCTTCATGTTCATCAACCTCAAGCCGGTCGACCAAAGGGCGCAGGGCGACACCGGCCAGGCCGTGATCGCGCGCCTGCGTCCGAAGCTGGCGCGCGTCACCGGCGTGTCGATCTTCCTGAATCCGGTGCAGGACCTGCGCATGGGCGGCCGTTCCAGCAACTCGACCTACCAGTACACCCTGAAGAGCGACAACGCGGCCGACCTGAAACAGTGGGCCACGCGCCTGGCCGAGGCCATGAAGCGCCAGCCGGCCCTGGTGGACGTCGACACCGACCAGGCCGAGAACGGCGTCGAGACCTTCGTGACCATCGACAAGGACACGGCGGCGCGCCTGGGCATCAATACGCGCGACGTCAACAACGCCCTGTACAACAACTTCGGCCAGCGCCAGGTGGCCAACATCTACGACGAGCTGAACCAGTACCGCGTGATCCTGGGCGTGGCCCAGCGCTACGCGCAGTCGCCGGAAGCCCTGCGCGACGTCTACGTGCCGGCGCGCGCCGGCGCCGGCAGCGGCACGGGCGGCGCCCAAGCCGGCGGCACCCCGTCCGCGCCTGCCAACCTGAGCGCCTCGCGCGATCCCGCCAGCGGCTCGGCGCTGTCGGGCGGCGCCACGACGATGGTGCCCTTGACGGCCATCGCCAGCTTCGCCGAGAGCTCCACCCCGACCTCGGTCAACCACCAGGACGGCGAACTGGCGACCACGGTGTCCTTCAACCTGGCCCAGGGCTACAACCTGGAAGACGGCCAGGCCGCCGTGAAGCAGGCCGAAGCCGAGATCGCGATGCCGGCCAACGTGCGCGGCAGCTTCCAGGGCACGGCGCGCGCCGCCCAGGAATCGAACAAGGAGCAGCCGATGCTGATCCTGGCCGCCATCGTCGTGATCTACATCGTGCTCGGCATCCTGTACGAGAGCCTGGTGCACCCGGTAACCGTGCTGTCCACGCTGCCCTCGGCCGGCGTGGGCGCGGTGCTGGCGCTGCTGCTGTTCGACATGGAGTTCTCGATCATTGCCCTGATCGGGGTCTTCCTGCTCATCGGCATCGTGAAGAAGAACGCGATCCTGATCATCGACTTCGCCCTCGAGGCCGAGCGGGCGCGCGGCCTGAGCGCGGTGGAGGCGGTGCGCGAAGCCTGCATCCTGCGCTTCCGCCCGATCCTGATGACGACCCTGGCGGCCGCCCTGGGGGCGCTGCCGCTGGCGATCGGCTTCGGCGAAGGCTCCGAGCTGCGCCGCCCGCTCGGCATCGCCATCATCGGCGGCCTGGTCGCCAGCCAGCTCCTGACCCTGCTCACCACGCCGGTGGTCTACGTCCTGCTCGACAAGCTGCGCACCAGGAAGCCGGACGAGCACGAGCTGACCCGCCACTTCGACGCCGAAGATCCGGTCCCTGCAAAATGATGACAACCATGCGAAAACAATCCATCTTCCGCCTCCATGCGAGCGCGCTTGCCGTCAGCCTCCTGGCCGGTTGCGCCGTCGGTCCGACCTACCAGCGGCCCACCACGCCCGAGCCGCCGGCATTCAAGGAAGCGCAGGGCTGGGTGCCGGCCGCCCCCGCCGACGCGCTCGAACGCGGCCCCTGGTGGCGGCTGTTCGACGACCCGGTGCTGGACGCGCTGGCCGGCAGCATCGAGGTCTCGAACCAGAACGTGGCGCTGGCGGTGGCCAACTACGCGCAGGCGCGCGCGGCGGTGGCGCAGCAGCGCGCGGCGCTGTTCCCGAGCCTCAACCTGAACCTGAGCGGCGACCGCGCCGGGGTGCGCGGGCAGGGCGCCGACAACGCCTACCGCCTGAACCTGGGCGGCAGCTGGGAGCCGGACGTGTGGGGCCGGCTGCGCGCCGGCGTCGCCAGCGCCCGCGCCGGGGCCGAGGCAACGGCCGCCGACCTGGCCAGCGCGCGCCTGTCGGCCCAGGGCGAACTGGCCGCCAACTACTTCGCCGTGCGCGCCCTCGACGCCCAGCGCGCGCTGCTGGGCCGCACCATCGCCGGCTACGAGCGCGAGCTGCAGATCACCACCAACCGCTTCAACGTCGGCATCGTCGCGCGCACCGACGTGCTGCAGGCGCAGACCCAGCTGGCCAATGCCCGCAACGACGAACTGGCGCTCGGCCGCCAGCGCGCCCAGTTCGAGCATGCCATCGCGGTCCTGGTCGGCAAGGCGCCCAGCGAATTCACGCTCGCGCCCCTGGACGCGTGGCGCGTGACGGTGCCGGCGGTGCCGGTCGGCGTGCCGTCCACGCTCCTGCAGCGCCGTCCCGACATCGCCGCCGCCGAACGCGAGGTGGCGGCCGCCAACGCGGAGATCGGCATCGCGCGCTCGGCCTATTTCCCGAACATCGGCCTGTCGGCTTCGCTCGGCACGGGCGGCAGCCGGGTGCCGGACCTGTTCTCGGCCTCCGGCGCCGCCTGGTCCTTCGGCCTGTCGGCGGCGCAGGCGATCTTCAACGCCGGCGCCACCCGCGCCGGCGTGGCAGGTAGCGAGGCACGCCACCAGGCGGCCGTGGCGCGCTACCGCCAGACTGTCCTGAACGCCTTCGCCGACGTCGAGGACCAGCTGACGGCGGTGCGCGTGCTGGAACAGCAGCAAGCGTTGCGCCAGGTAGCGTCCGAGGCCGCCGACAAGGTCGAGCAGCAGATCCTGAACCGCTACCGCGCCGGCCAGGTGAGCTATTCCGAGGTGGTGCAGGCCCAGGCCACGGCCCTGAATGCGCGCCGCTCGCTGGTGCAGGTGCAGGCCGACCGCCAGGCGGCGGCGGTGGCGCTGATCCAGGCGCTGGGTGGCGGCTGGCACGCAGGGCAGGCAGCCGGTTGAAGGCCGGCTGGCAGCCTGTCAATACGCCAAAAAACGACCCCATGCATATATAAGAAAGCTATACTCCGGGCTGCTTTTTTATTCCACTGGGGTCCCACCTTGTTCAAATCGATCGTCCTGCCCGTTGCCCTGATGGGCGTCGCGAGTGTCGCGCTTGCCGACGAAGGCCAATGGCAGCCGCACCAGCTGCCGCAACTCAAATCCGAACTCAAGCGCATCGGCATCACCATGCCGGCCGAGAAACTGGCCGACCTGACCAAGCATCCGATGAGCGCCATCGTCTCGCTGGGCGGCTGCTCGGCCTCGTTCGTGTCGCCGGACGGCCTGATCGTCACCAACCACCATTGCGCCTACGGCGCCATCCAGCGCAACTCGACCCCGGAAAAGAACTACATCGTCAACGGCTTCCTGGCCAAGAGCCGCGCCGAGGAACTGCCGGGCGGCCCGAACACCCTGGTGTACGTCACCGAGAAGGTGGAAAACGTCACCGACCGCGTGCTCAAGGGCCTGAGCCCGACCATGTCTGGCCGCGAGCGCCACGAACTGGTCGAGTCGCGCGTCAAGGCCCTGGTGGCCGAATGCGAAACCGACAAGTCGGTGCGCTGCTCGGTGCCGGCCTTCCACCGCGGGCTCGAGTACTACCGCATCAGGCAGCTGATGATCCGCGACGTGCGCCTGGTGCACGCGCCGTCCGACCGCATCGGCAACTTCGGCGGCGACATCGACAACTACGAGTGGCCGCGCCAGACCGGCGACTACTCCTTCCTGCGCGCCTATGTCGGCCCGGACGGCCGTCCGGCCGACCCGTCGCCGAACAACGTGCCGTATAAATCGAAGGACTTCCTGGTGGTCTCCGCCGAAGGCCTGAAGAACGGCGATCCGATCCTGCTGGCCGGCTACCCGGGCCGCACCAGCCGCTACAAGCTGCCTGCGGAAATCCGCTTCGCGCGCGACGTCGACTTCCCCGGCAAGGTCGCCAGCATCACCGCCGACCTGTCGGTGATCTCGGCCGCCACCATGGGCAATCCGGCCTGGGACGTGCGCTACGCCAGCGTGGCCAAGAGCCTGAACAACGTATTGAAGAAGACCCAGGGCCTGCTGGACGGCTTCGCGCGCAAGGACATTGCCGCGATCAAGGACGTGCAGGACGCCGAGTTCCGCGCCTGGCACAAGGCGAACGGCAGCGGCGCGTCCAAGAACCTGCTGGGTGAGCTGGACAGCGTGATCGCCCAGGACATGGCGGCCTCGCGCCAGGAAGGCGCCTGGGCTGAAGCCACCCACAGCGACCTGCTCAAGAGTGCGCGCACTCTGTACCGCCTGGCGCTGGAGCGCCAGAAGCCGGACGCCCAGCGCGAAGCCGGCTACCAGGAGCGCGACCTGTCCTTCATCAAGGCGCGCCTGACCCGCCTGGAGCAGTCCTTCGTGCCGCAGGTGGATGAAGCCCGCTGGGGCGCCGCGCTGGCCCGCTATGCCCGCATCGACGCCAAGCTGCGCCCGCAGGGCCTGGACGCGCTGCTGCCGGCGCCGAACGCGTTGAACGCGATGTACAAGTCGACCGAGCTGGCCGACACCGCCAGGCGCCTGGCCTGGATCGGCAAGGATGCCGATGCCTTCCGCAAGTCGAACGACCCGTTCATCGCGCTGGCGGTGCGCCTGCACGATACCGGCATGGGCCTGGAGAACCGCCGCAACGAGATCGACGGCAACCTGGAGCGCGTGATCCCGCAGTACATGGCGGCTGTCATCGCCTGGAAGAAGTCGCAAGGCAAGCCGGTCTACCCGGACGCCAATTCGACCCTGCGCGTGACCTACGGCACCGTGGCGCCGTACGCGCCGCGCGACGGCCTGGTGAAGGGCCCGTTCACGACGGTGGAAGGCATCGTCGAGAAGGCCACCAGCAAGGATCCGTTCATCGCGCCGAACGCGCTGCTCGATGCAATCAAGGCCAAGCGCTACGGCGTGTTCAAGGATCCGGTACTGGGTACCGTGCCGGTGAACTTCCTGTCCAGCGCCGACACCACCGGCGGCAACTCGGGTTCGGCGGTGATGAACAAGCGCGGCGAGCTGGTGGGCCTGAACTTCGACTCGACCTATGAATCGATCACCAAGGACTGGTACTTCGACAGCGCCATCACGCGCGCGATCCACGTCGACATCCGCTACATGCTGTGGGTGATGAAGGAAGTCGACGGGGCCGACAACCTGCTGAAGGAAATGACGATCAAGTATCCGAAGAAGTAAGCTTCCGAAGCAGCGCGAGTGACTGGAACAGGCCGTAGCGGCGAGCAAGCGCTACGGCCTGTTTGCTGTTACCATCCGGCGTCTTTCCATTTCATTGCATGAACGATACTCTCATCCTTGCCGGTGTGGCGACCACGCCGCTGGAACTCATCTCCTTCCTGCTGGCGGTGACCACCGTGCTGCTGAACATCCGCCAGAAGCACTGGGCCTGGCTGTTCTCGATCGCCTCCTCGGCGACTTATGCAGCCGTGTTCTTCGAGGCCAAGCTGTACGGCGACATGGGCCTGCAGTTCGTGTTCATCGCCGCCTCGGTGTGGGGCTGGTACCAGTGGCTGCACGGCGCCGGCGCGCAACCGCTGGTGGTCACCCGACTGCAGCGCCAGGGCTGGTGGTGGGCGATCGCCGCATGGGCGCTCGGCTTCGTGCTGCTCTCGTCCTTCCTCGACCATCTCACCGACACCGACGTGCCGCATGCGGACGGCTTCCTGACCGCGGGCAGCCTGGTGGGCCAGCTCCTGCTGGGCCGCAAGAAGGTCGAGAACTGGCTGGTCTGGATCGTGGTCGACGTGCTGTACGTCGGCCTGTACGTGTACAAGGGCTTGATGCTGACCGCAGTGCTGTACGCGATCTTCGTGGCGCTGGCCTGGACCGGCTGGCGTGCCTGGTCGAACATCGCGCGGAGGGATGCATGACGGCGCACACCGACGCCGGCGTCCGCCGGATCGCCGTGCTGGGCGCCGAATCGTCCGGCAAGTCGACCCTGTGCGAAGCGCTGGCGCGGCACTACGGCGCCGTGTGGGTGCCGGAATACCTGCGCGAATTCGTCGACACCCACGCCCGCGTGCCCTTCGAAAGCGACCAGTACCCGATCGCCCGTACCCAGCGTGCGCGCGAGGACCAGGCAGCCGAGGTGGCGGCAAGCCGGGTCCACCGCTTGCTGTTCTGCGACACCACGCCGCTGATGACGGCGCTGTACAGCCGCCAGTACTGGGGCCGTGTCGATCCGCAGCTGGCGCGCCTGGACAGCCGTCACGACTACGCCTGGACCCTGGTGACGGCGCCCGACAGCCCCTGGGAGCCGGATGGCCTGCAGCGCGAATCGGAAGCGGTGCGCCAGAACGTGCACCGGATGCTGCTCGAGACCCTGCAGGCGCGCGCGATTCCCTACGTCCTGCTCGAGGGTAGCCTGGCGCAGCGGATCGGCGCGGTGGAGGCGCTGCTGGGGCGGGCCAGCTGATGGGCCGATCGGCCCGTGCTATTGATGCAGGTCTAAGAGAAAGCGATTTCGAATTAGCATTTGTTGCTTTATGGCATTAAAATAGATTTCTCTGTTTATATCAAAGACGGCGGTGCGCTGTGAAAAAATGGATAGGCCGCCTGCTGGGCGGTACGGAGAAGGAAACCGCTAACGCGGCGAGCGCAGGCTTGGCTGCGGCAGCGGATGAGCAAGACATGGCGGCGGAAGTCGATGCCGCGTTCTACCGCTGGCTGGTAGCATCCAGCGGCACCACCGCCAGTCCGGAGCTGGAGCAACAGGTCCTCGACCGGGTGCGCGGCCTGGCGGACGATCCCGAGAACGCGTCCGGCCTGGTGCCGCGCGTGCCGGAACTGGTGTCGCAGCTGCTCGGCGCCTTGTCGGACGAGAACATCTCCACCGCCGCGCTGTCGGCCGAGGTGGGGCGCGACCTGGTGCTGGTGGCCGAGGTGATCCGCGAGGCCAACAGCGCCTACTATCGCCCGGCCAAGCCGATCGAGACGCTCGAGGGCGCGGTCACGATGCTGGGCCTGAACGGCCTGCGCATGCTGCTGGCGCGGATTGCGATCCGGCCGCTGGTCCGGGTGAAGGTGCAGGGCGTGGCGCGCCAGGTGGCCCCGAACGTCTGGCGCCACTCCGAGCGCTGTGCCTTTGCCGCCAGCGTGATGGCGCCGGGCTTGTCGGCGGGCGTGTTCGAATCCTACCTGGCCGGCCTGATGCAGAACGTCGGGCTGCAGGTGGCGTTCCAGGTGGCCGACCGCATCTGCGAAGGCAAGGTGCCGAGGGCGGGCAGCTTCGGGCTGGAACTGTTCGCCGCCAGCCGCCGGCTGTCGTCGGTGATCGCGCAGCACTGGGACTTTCCGCCGGAGGTGGTCGAGGCGATCGCATGCGTGGGCGAGGCCGACGCGCCGCACCTGGCGCAGGCCCTGGCCCAGGGCGACCGCATCGCCAAGCTGCGCCTGCTGCTCGACGCGGGCGTGATCGAGCCGGAGGACAGCTTCGTCAGTGCGGGCCTGAATGGCTTCCAGCGGCGCTGCCTGGGCAAGCTGGCGGAACTGGCCGACTGAGGAATCCCATATCGGAGGGTGGCCGGCTGCGCCGGCCACCCTACAGGACCACCTAGAAGTCGAACTGCGCCGACACCCGGAAGGTGCGCGGCGCGCCCGGCAGCAGGTAGCCGCCCAGCGACTGCGTCACGTCGCGCCAGTAGAACTTGTCGAACACATTGTCCACGCGGGCGCGCAGGACGGTCGCGACGCCGCCCACGCGCAGCGCGTACGAGGCGCCCAGCGCGGCCACGTGGTAGCCCGGCACGATCGCGCGGTTGGCCGGATCGAAGGCCTTGCTGCCGGCGTACTGCCAGGTGGCGTCGACCTTCAGGCCGGCGACCGCCGGCACCGCGTATTCCAGCCAGGCGGTCGAACGGAATTCCGGCACGTTGGTCACGCGCTTGCCTTCCACGCTGGCGTCGCCGGTGCCGCTCTGCTCGGCGTCGAGCGCCATCAGCGACAGGCTGTAGTTCAGGTCGGGATTCAGCTTGCCCTGGGCCGCCAGTTCGAGGCCGCGGTGGCGCTGCTCGCCGGCGCGCACGAAGTCATTGGCGGCGTCGACGTACTCCAGGCCCTGCTTGACGTCGAAGAGTGCGGCCGACAGCATCATCGCGTTGTTGACCACACCCTTGACGCCGACCTCGACCTGCTTCGAGCGGCCCGGCGGCAGCACGCTGCCTTCGTTGGCGGTGCCCATCTCGGCGATGCCGCCATGCTGCAGGCCGTGGCTCAGCGAGCCGTAGACGCGCCAGTCGCGCGCCGGCGCGTAGACCAGCGCCACGCTCGGCAGCACGAAGCTGTCTTTCGCATGCACCCAGCCTTGCTCGATCTCGGCCAGCTCGTCGCGCTTGAGCTTTACCCAGCGCAGGCCGGCGTGCAGCGTCAGCTTGTCGGACAGGGTGGCCACATCCTGCGCGAACAGCGCCGTCTCGCGGTCGCTGCGGCGTTCCATCACCGGGCCGGTGCGCGGGTTGCCCGGAGCCGGGTCGACGGCCCGGTTGTGCCAGATGTTGCTGTAGCCGGCGTAGTCGTAGACGTATTCGCCGTAGCTGTCGTGACGTTCCGACAGCGCGGCGCCGACCGTCAGCTGGTGGCGCACCGCGCCGGTATCCAGGCGGCCCTGCAGCATCGCCTGGACGCCCCACGGGGACTTGCGCTCACCCACGCTCTGGTAGTCGTAGACGTCGTAGTCGCCGTTCGCGCAGTAGCCCGGATAGTAGCCGTCGCCCTCGTTGCTGCAGCCGTAGGGGAAGGCGGTATAGTCGTCGCGCTTGAACCAGTGCTTGTTGGCCTTGACCGTCGCGGTCCAGCCGGGATTCAGACGGTATTCGAAGCGCAGGCCCAGGTTACTGCTGTCGGTTGCCACCGGCTTGGTCCAGGGCTGGTCGTTCAGCAGGGTCTTGGCCGATACGCCGGTCGGCAGGACTTCGTTGCGCAGCAGCTGGTAGCCGGGCGCCGTGATCTGCGCCTTGTGCTGGTGGTCGAGGTCGAGCTGAAGCAGGGCGCTCGGCGTGATCTGCCAGTCGAAGGCGCCGGACACGAACTGGCGCTCGCCATCGGCGCCGCGCACATAGGACTTGATGTCCTCGGCGGCCGCGTTGAGCCGATAGCCGAAGCGGCGGTCCTCGCTGCGGCCGCCCAGGTCGATCGCGCCGTGCACGGTGCCGCGCTCGCTCACTTCCAGCAGGGCCGAGCGCAGCGGCGCATCGGTCGGGCGCTTGGTGACGAAGTTGACCATGCCGCCGGGCGCCGCGACCCCGGCTTGCAGGCCGGCCAGGCCGCGCAGCACTTCGATGCGTTCCTTGTTTTCCAGCGGGATCTGGGCGTCGGCGGGAATCGCGATGCCGTCCTTGCGGTAGCTGCTGGCGTTGTCGAGAGCGAAGCCGCGGATCGAGAACTGCTCGGCGTAGCCGACCGCGTTGTAGGCGTCGCCGATCGAGGCGTCGTAGCGCGCCGCGTCGGTCACGTTGCGGATCGACAGGTCCAGCATCCGGGTGCGTTCGATGGCGGTGATCGAGGCCGGGGTGTCGAGCAGCGGCGTGTCGTTGAAGCCGCCGATGCCGGCGCGGTCGCTGGCGACCCAGCGGCTGCCGGTGACGACGACCGAGGGCACGGCCTCGGTCTGTTGTGCGGATGCAGTAGTGGAGAAAGCCTGCAGGATGGCGCAGGCAAGAACGGACTGTTTCAGCTTGGAAGTCATGGTTTGCTCGTTATCGCGCGCCACGTCGAGCATGGCGCGCTGCTTTTAATAAAAAAGCCGGAGCCAACGTGGGGGAAGGGCAAACAAGAATGGGAACTGCGTTGCGCTTTCCTTCGCTGGCATTATCCAGATCAGGTACGAAGGGTATCTCTCACCCGGCAGCGCGCTGTGTGCGCGCGCCAGGACCCCTAGCGAGGCGGCAGTGTACCACGGACCCGGACGGGTGTGGTGGGAATGGCAATGGCGGGCTTGCCCGGCGTCAGTCGCGCCTCCGCGCCGGCGGCCGCGCCAGGGCGTGGCGCCGGGTCAGGCCTCGGCGGTGGCCGGCGCGGTCGCCGCGTGGGTCTGCTTGCTGGCGGCCGGCGCCATGTGGCGCAGCAGGATGCTGCGGGTGGAGTCGCCGATGGCGCGCCAGAATTCGCGGCGCTGGGCGGCGCGCTTGCGGTGCTTGGACGGCATCTCGGACAGCGGCTTGAGGTAGAAGGGCAGGCGGATCAGGTAGCTGCGGCCCGGCATCTCGATGCCGCCGAGGATCTTCCAGAAGCCGTCGTAGGCGTTCTCGAAGTGCTTCACGTCGAGCGGATTGTAGGCGATGTGCGAGGTGCACTTGATGGCCACCACCTGGTCGATGCCCAGCGCCTGCGCCACGCCCTGCATCGCGGCGAAGCAGAAAAAGCTCGGCGAGTTGTTGGGGAAGGCGGCTTCGAAGGCGTCGAAGGCGGCGCCGGAGTCGGTCCAGCGTCCCTGGTTGCGCGTGACGAAGGGCACGGTGGGCAGGTCGACGCCGGCCAGCTGGCCGTCGACCCAGGTATAGGACAGGCGGTGCAGGTAATTGCCGTCGGCGACCAGCGAGATGGTGAGGTCGCCCTCGGCGTCGTGGCGCGGCGCCATCTCGAGGCGCAGAAGGAAACTGTGCTCGCCCTTGTCGTCCTGCGACAGGTGCTGCCAGAGCGTGAGCCCGCCGCCGCCGTAGACCGCCTGGTGGTAGGCATTCCCGAAGGCGGCGTCCTCGAAGCGGTAGTGCGACAGCACGCACTGCACGCGCTGGCGGGCGCTCAGGTCGCTGGACAGGTAGTTGCGGTGGCTCAGGTGGTGGAACAGGTCGTCGTTGGGCGCGGCCGCGACGAAGCGGCGCACCAGGTCGAGGCGGCACAGGGCCTGGTGCTCGCGCCAGTAGCGCAGCACGCGCAGGCTGCGCACGATGCTGAGGATCCAGGACGCGGGGGTGTACTGGCTGCGGCGCGCAATCCAGTGCTTGGTCAGGTGAGCGAAGATCATGGGAGCGCTCCAGTCGGCATAGGTCGGCGTAAAGTTGCTGGCGCCGGGATGGCGCCATCGTCTTTATCTTCGATGCCCGCCGGGATGACGGGCTTGCACGTCAGAAATCACATTCTGCCATGCAATAGCCGGGATTGCTAACTGGAACCGGGACGTGTCAGGGTCAGGTGAAGGAAACCGGGAAAGGTTGCGTTCATGGTGTCTCTCTCGTAGATGACTTTGTGTCGTTTGCGACTTTTTGTTTTCGCCTGACGGGCAAACAAGATTACCATGTTTGTGCGGCGACACGCTTCCGATTCATCATCGATAATTGCGCCAGACCGAACCAGACCGGAGGTGCAAGATGGCGTATGAACTTTTTTACTGGCCGGGTATCCAGGGACGCGGCGAGTTCGTTCGCCTTGCCCTGGAGGAAGCCGGGGCCGAGTACGTGGACGTGTCGCGCCGCGAGGGCGGCATGGACCTGCTGCTGTCGGCGCTCGAGACCGAAGCCCATCCCTCGTTCGCCCCGCCGTTCCTGCGCGCGGGCGAACTGACCATCGGCCAGGTCGCCAACATCCTGCTGTACCTCGGCGAGCAGCACGGCCTGGCGCCGCGCACCGATCCCGGCCGTCTCTGGACCCACCAGCTGCAACTGACCATCGCCGACCTGGTCACCGAGATCCACGACACCCACCATCCGATCGCCACCTCGCTCTACTACGAAGACCAGAAGCCGGAAGCGCAGCGGCGCGCCGCCGACTTCATCGAGACCCGCCTGCCGAAGTTCTTCGGCTATTTTTCTCGCCTGCTCAGCAATCCGGAGCCGCGCGACTGGCTGGTGGGCGACAAGCCGACCTATGCCGACCTGTCGCTGTTCCAGGTAATCGACGGCTTGCGCCATGCCTTCCCGAACGCGATGAAGCGGCTCGAAGGCGAGTACCCGGCCTTGGCCGCGCTGCGCGACCGCGTCGCGGCGCGTCCCAACATCGCGGCCTATCTGGCCTCGGCGCGCCGCATTCCGTTCAACCAGAACGGGATCTTCCGCCACTATCCCGAGCTGGACGAGTAGCCCTTCCCCTGCACCTCAATGGCTGGCCAGGACGCGGCCGGCCCTGGCCTTGGCCGGCACGCCGTCGCGGCGGTCCAGCCGGCGCGCCAGCGTGGTGAGTCCGAACGCGCCGGCGACGATCAGGGCACCGATCGGCGGCGTGGCCATCAGGCCCAGCCTGGCGACGATCAGGCCGCCGCCCCAGGCGCCCAGGGCGATACCGACATTGAAGGCGGCGATGTTCAGGCCGGAGGCCACGTCCACGGCCTGCGGCGCGTCGCGTTCGGCGCGCTGCACCACGTAGACCTGCAGGCCCGGCACGTTGCCGAAGGCGACCGCGCCCCAGGCCAGCACGGTGGCCAGCACCAGCCACTTGTGCGGCGCCGTGAAGGTCAGTACGAGCAGCACCACGGCCAGCAGCGCGAACACGATCTGCAGCGCCGCCAGCGGACCCTTGCGGTCGGCCAGCCGGCCGCCCCAGATGTTCCCGGCCGCGACCGAGACGCCGTACACCAGCATCACCAGGCTCACGCTGGCGGCGGCGAAGCCCGAGACCTCCTGCAGTATCGGCGCCAGGTAAGTGAAGGCGACGAAGGAGCCGCCGTAGCCGAGCGTGGTCATGGCATACACCAGCAGCAGGCGCGGCTTCTTCAGCACCGCGAGCTGGGCCGGCAGGCTCGCCGGCGTGCTGCCGGCAATGTTCGACGGCACCAGGATCCAGCTGCCGATCATGGCCGCCACGCCCAGCAGCGACACCGCCAGGAACGTGGCCTGCCAGCCGAAGTGCTGGCCGATGAAGGTCCCGAGCGGCACGCCGGTGACCAGGGCGACGGTCAGGCCGGTGAACATCAGCGCGATCGCGCTGGCGGCTCTTTCCTTTGGCACCAGGCTGGTGGCGATGGTCGAACCGATCGAGAAGAAGACGCCGTGCGCGAGGCCGGTGAGCACGCGTGCGGCCATCAGGGCGCCAAAGCCGGGCGCCATCCAGGCCACCAGGTTCCCGACGGTGAACAGCAGCATCAGGCCGAGCAGCAGCTGCTTGCGCGGCACGCGGCCTGTGAGTGCGGTGAGCACCGGGGCGCCGACGGCAACGCCGAGCGCATACAGGCTGACCAGCAGGCCGGCCGAGGGCACGGACACGCCGAGGCTGGCGGCGATGGTGGGAATCAGGCCGACGATCACGAACTCGGTCGTGCCGATGGCGAAGGCGCTCAGCGTGAGCGCCCAGAGGGCGAGTGGCATGGTGTTCTCCTTGTGCCGGGTTGATCCAGGCCACGCAGTGTGCCCGGCCGCCGCACAGAGAAAAATGCCTTGGCGTACAATTTACTTTTGATCTGGAGTCACGAATGATCGATATAGATGCGCTCATTGCCTTCGTCGCCGTCATAGATACCGGCTCGTTCTCGAAGGCGGCCGCGCGCCTCGGGCAGACCCCCTCGGGCGTCTCGCGCACGATCTCGCGCCTGGAAGCGCAGCTGGGCATGACGCTGATGCAGCGCACGACGCGGCGCCTGCAGCTGACGGAAGAGGGGAGCTGGCTGCTGGGGCGTGCGCGCGGCCTGCTGGCCGACCTGGCGAATACCGAGCTCGAAGCCGCTGCGCGGCGTTCGCAGCCATCCGGCCTGGTGCGCGTCAACGCAGCCACGCCGGCGCTCGATCACCTGCTGGCGCCGCTGGTGCCGGACTTCCTGGACGCCTACCCGCTGGTGCAGCTGGAACTGGTCAGCGGCGAGACCTACGTCGACCTGATCGAAGAGCGGGCCGACCTGGCGATCCGGATCGGCGCGCTGCCCGATTCGACGCTGAACGCGCGCCGCCTCGGCGCGACCCGCCTGCGCGTGCTGGCCGCGCCCGGGTATATCGACCGGCACGGCGCGCCCGCGACGGTCGAGGCGCTGGAGCACCACCGGACGCTGGGCTTCACGGCGCCGGCCACGCTCAACACCTGGCCCTTGCGGCACGCGGGCGGGGAGGGCTGGACGGTGCATCCGGGCGTGACGGCGTCGAGCGGCGAAACCGTGCGCCACCTGGCGCTGGCCGGCGCCGGCGTGGCCTCGCTCTCGGACTTCCTGACGCGCGCCGACGTGGCGGCCGGACGGCTGTTGCCGGTGCTCGAGGAGGCGACCCTGCCGTGGACGCAGCCGGTGTGGGCGGTCTTCTATAAACAGGGATCGCTGGCGCCGCGGGTGGCGGCGCTGGTGGAGTTCCTGGCGCGGCGGCTGCAGCAGGTGCTGGATCGCCGAGGCTAGGCCTCCAGCGTGCCCGCCCGCTCCAGGCGCTTGTAGTACACCAGCGAGAACACCGCCGGCACCAGCGCGGCGCCGGCCAGCGCCGCCACCGCAACCGTCCCCGGCAACCCGCCCAGCGCCGCGGCCAGCGCCAGCAGCCCGCCGAGCACCATGGTCTTGGCCGCCAGCCGGTGCGTCGCATACCACACGCGCTCGTTCGCCAGCGTCCACGGGGTGCGCACCCCGAGCCAGAAATTGCGGCGCACCTTGCCCATCACGTTGCCGACCAGGACGAAGAACAGGCCGATCCCGCCCACCAGCGCGCGGTCCATCGGGAAGCCGGGCCGCCACGCGGCCAGCAGGTGGATGCACTGCAGGTAGGCGAACAGGCCGGCCAGCGCCATGCCGCTGAACCACCAGGTGGCCTCGAAGCTGTCGACCGCGAAGCGCTGCGGCGACAGCGTCGGCAGCGCCAGCCACAGCACCGGCACGCCGAGCAGGAAGGCGGAGTGCATCAACAGCATGTGGCGCTCGCCCCAGCCGTCGACCGCGCCGGCGGCGTTCCAGTGCATCGGCACGCGCGCCGGCAGTTCCGGATAGATCCAGGCCAGCATGCCCAGGCTGAACAGCAGCGCCGCCGCGCACACCCAGATAAAACGTTTCTTCATCGCTTGTCTCCCTTGGCGCTGCGCGCCATGTCCATCGACCAGGCCAGCACGTCCTCGAGCACGGTGGTGTCGAGCGCGTACCAGATGGTCTGTCCCTCGCGCCGGCTGGTGATCAGGCCGGCCGCCTTGAGCACTGCAAAATGATGCGACATGGTCGGCTTGGTCATGTCGAACCGCGCCGCCACCTCGCCCGCGCTCATCTCTTCGTGACGCAGCAGGCGCAGGATCTCGCGCCGCGTCGGGTCGGCGATCGCCTTGAACACGTCGTTCAGCGGTACAGCCATGTTTGATCGCTTTCTAATTAGATGAACGTCTAAATACTAGCCCGGGCGGCTTGCCGGGTCAAGCTTGATGGGGATTGTGCGAACCATCATCCGGCGCTAATGTCTTTACGCTTGTCCAAAAACCGAGGAGTCTCCCATGAATGCAAGCAGCAGCCCCGTGACACCCGTCGAAGACGGCATGCACACCATCACGCCCCACCTGGTCTGCGCCGGCGCGGCGGACGCCATCGCCTTCTACGTGCGTGCCTTCGGCGCCGTCGAAGTCATGCGCCTGCCGGGCCCAAGCGGCAAGCTGGCCCACGCCGCATAGCGCATCGGCGACTCGATGCTCATGCTGATGGACGAATTCCCCGACTGGGACGCCAGCGGTCCCGCCGGCGGATAATGATGGCGTTTGCTCAAGCACAAGAAAGGACCCACCATGCTCCGCTCCGCCCATCCGGCCGCCACCGATCCGGCTGCGATCGACCCTGCCGACATCCTGCGCATTGCCGCATTTTCCGACGGCGACAGCGGCGGCAACCCTGCCGGCGTCTGGATCGGCGATGCCTTGCCGCCCGCCGCGCAGATGCAGGCGCTGGCGCACGCCATCGGCTTTTCCGAAACCGCGTTCGCCGCACCGCAGGACACTGCCGCGGGCGGCGGCAAGGCCTGGCGCGTGCGTTATTTCTCGCCCGAGTCCGAAGTGCCGTTCTGCGGCCACGCCACCATCGCGCTGGGCGCCGCGCTGGCGCGCCGCTTCGGCGACGGCCGCTACGACCTGGCGCTGAACGCGGCCGCGATCTCGGTCGAGGGCAGGGTGGAGGGCGCACGGGTGGCGGCCAGCCTGCAGTCGCCGCCGACCCGCAGCGGCCCGGCCCCGGGCGCGCTGGTGGAGGCCGCGCTGGCGCTGTTCGGCTATACCCGCGCCGATCTCGACGAGCGCATCCCGCCGGCGCTGGCCCATGGCGGCGCCGATCACCTGGTGCTGGCCCTGAACAGCCGCGCCGCGCTGGCGCGCATGGCCTACGAACTGGACGCCGGGCGCCGCCTGATGAACGCACATGGCCTGGTCACGGTCGTGCTGGCGTGGGCGGAAACCCCGCAACGCTTCCACACGCGTAACCCGTTCGCTTCCGGCGGCGTGCTCGAGGACCCGGCCACCGGCGCCGGCACCGCGGCGCTGGCGGGCTATTTGCGCGACCTCGGCTGGCCGCACGGCGGCCATATCGACGTGGTGCAGGGCGAGGACATGGGCATGCGTTCGCGCCTGGGCGCGGACATCCCGCCCGAGCCGGGCGCATCCATCCGCGTTAGCGGCAGCGCGCGCACGATGTCGACAACTTAAATATTGAACAACGAAGTCACTTCACTCCTGCATGACCGCTTTGTGACACCGCATCGGGAAATTGTAAACACAATGTTAAGTACGACCGTGTTTTCATGTAGGATGAATATTACAAATTTGTCGGAATATTCCTAATATTTTGTAGGACAAATAGAGGGTAAAAAGTACTTCAACTCAGCAATTAGAAAATTGCTAAGGGGATTGATAATTTGAATCAAGCAAACTTTGTTTCACAAATTCAATCCAGGAGTTTTCCTCATGTCGCTGTTCGACCCAGTCGTTTCCAATTCCGTCGGTACGTCGGCACGTGCCACTCGCGAAGCACGTGCGGCCGGACACGCCACCGAGCGCCTGCCCTTCACCGTTCGCCGGGTAGAGACCGAGGCCGACCTGCTGAAAGCCGTCAGGATCCGCCACGCCGCCTATGCCCGCCACGTGCCCGAGTTCGCACGTTCGCTGGCGCAGCCGGAAGCGGCCGACTACGAAGACGACACCATCGTGCTGCTGGCCGAGTCCAAGCTGGACGGCTCGCCGCTCGGCAGCACGCGTATCCGCACCAACCTGTACCGTCCGCTCGGCGTCGAGGAGTCGATCGAGCTGCCCGCTTGGCTGCAAGGCCGCCGCCTGGTCGAAGCAACCCGTCTTGGCATCGACGAGGGCCGCGTCGGCCGCATGGTCAAGGTGGCGCTGATCAAGGCCTGCTTCATGTACTGCGAAGACAATGCCATCGATTACTCGGTCGCCACCGGCCGGCCGCCGGTCGACCGCCAGTACGAACAGATGCTGTTCGCCGACGTGTTCCCGGAGCAGGGCCTGGTGCCGCTGCGCCACGTCGGCAATATCCCGCACCGCGTGATGGCCTTCGAGATCGCCAGCTTCGAACAGCGCTACCGCGACGCGCGCCATCCGCTGTTCAATTTCTTCTTCAACACGCACCATCCGGACATCGATGTCGGCCCGTCCCGTCCACCCTTGCTGGCCAAGCCGACCCATGCGGCACGCATGACGGACTTAACGTTGCAGCGACGAGAATTCGCCGCCGCCTGAGCACATATTGCATGACGGCATTACTCTAAAGCTGTATCCTTGCGCTTTGACGCTATCGCCGGGTCCGGTGGTAATATTCGTTCGCAGTGATCCAGCCTATGCCAACACCAACACCCCCACGTCGTTTATCGCTCCCAGGTGCCGCGCACGCGGCCGTGGAGCGGGTGTTGAAGTTTTTTTCCTACTACCTGATTCCGTTCGGAATCGGCCTGGTTTCCCTGATTGCGCTGGTGTTCTGGCACGACCAGTACCGCACCACCGGCGACGTGCCGCTGTCGATGTACGTCGCGGACCAGCAGGAGGCTGCGCTGAGCCCCGCCGCAGCCCTGGCGCGGGCACGTGCCTCGAGCCTGGTCAGCGGCCACGACACCCATCTGTCCGAGGCGCCGGTCTGGTTCCTGTTCGAACCGATGCCGCGCGCCGGCAGCCAGGTAGTCGAATTTCCCTCGCGCCATGCGCTCGATGTCGCCTGCTGGGACGCCGCCAGCCTGGCGCCGCTGGGCGCCGCCACCCGCGGCGCCGGCACCGGCGTCGTTGAAGCCTCGAAGGCCGGCTTCGCCCTGACCCTGGCGCCGCTGCCGCCCGAACTGCTGTGCCGCGCGCGCTTTGCCGGCCCGGCCCGCCTGTCGGTGCTGCAATGGCCGGCCGACCAGTACGCGCTATCGGTCGAGCAGTACCACCGCAAGTCGGGCCTGCTCGACGGCGGCATGGTGGTGCTGGCCCTGTTCATCCTGATTACCGCCGTGATCAACCGCCAGCCGCTGTATGTGCTGTTCGCCGGCTGGCTGGTGCTGAACCTGCGCGTGGCCGCGCTGTCGGCCGGCTGGGACATCCAGTGGCTGGGCCAGACCATTCCGTCCGACTGGCTGCTGCGCAGCCGTTCGGTCTCGATCACCCTGTACGGCATCGCGACGCTGACCCTGTACCAGGCGCTGTTGAAGGAAAACATCGCCGCGCTGCGCTACGTGCTGCCGTTCCGCATCATGCAGTGGCTGTGCCTGCCGATGCTGGCCGCCGCCATCCTCCTGCCTTACGGCATGTATCTGCCGCTGCTGTGGGGCATCACCGTATGCTGCTTCTCGGTCATGACGGTGGGCCTGTTCAAGATCATCGCGGAGTCGCGCAACCGGGTCGCCTCCTGGTTCGCGGCCTCGTTCGCGGTCAGCTTCCTGGCCACCATCGCCGAAGTCGCCTCGGCCGCGCTCGGCATGCGCGAACTGCTGGGCATCATCAACAGCGTCACCGCCGCGCTGGCCTCGAGCCTGCTGGCCGCGCTGGCCGTGGCCGAGCAGATGCGGGTCGAGACCGAACAGCGCGAAGCCGCCCAGCAGGAGCTGGAACACGCCTACCAGGCCATGCCGGTCGGCCTGTTCACGCTCGACATGTATGGCCACTTCCTGAGCGTCAACCCGGCCCTGCAGAAGATGCTGGGCATCGTCAGCTTCGTGCCGGGCCGCACCGCCTGGCGCCAGTTCTTCGCCGAAAGCACCTGGACCGAACTGCACGAGCAGGTGCACGCCAAGGCCGAGGCCGAGATGGAGCTGACCAGCCGCGACGGCAGCCAGCGCTTCCTGGTCAGCGCCACGCTGGCGCGCTCGCGCATCGAAGGCGTGCTGCAGGACACCACCGAGAAGCACAAGGCCACCGAGCAGCTGCAGTTCATGGCCAACAACGATCCGCTGACCAAGGTCTTCAACCGGCGCGGCATCGAACGCGAGTTCGCACTGGCCGCCAACGGCCTGGCCGCAGGCAAGCCGATGGCCCTGGCCTACGTCGACCTCGACCGCTTCAAGCTGATCAACGACCTGTTCGGCCATGCAGCCGGCGACGAGGTGCTCAAGCAGGTGTGCGAGCGCATGGCCACCATGCTGGCCGGCGGCCAGCAGATCGGCCGCGTGGGCGGCGACGAATTCGTGATCCTGATGCCGGAGACGGCGATCCCGCTGGCCTCGATCATCTGCCGCGGCGTCGTCGACCGCCTCGGCAACACGCCCTACCGGGTGGGCGACAAGGCCTTCCACGTGCGCGGTTCGGTCGGCTTGATCGAGGTAGCGCCGGGCATCGCCATGAAAGATGCGGTCTCGACCGCCGACCGCGCCTGCCGCGAAGCCAAGACCGGCGCCGGCGACGGCCTGGTGGTGTACGAGCGCGGCGCCGAAGCCTTCCGCCAGCGCGAGGCCGAGCTGGACATGGTGGCGCGCCTGTCCGGACCGCAGGCCACCGAGAACCTGCTGCTGGAAATGCAGCCGATCATGTCGCTGTGCAACCCGCGTGAATCGCTGAATTTCGAAGTCCTGCTGCGCATGCGCGAGGCGGACGGCCGCGTGGTGCCGGCCGGGGCGGTGATCTCCGCGGCCGAGAAGAGCGGCCGCGCCAGCATGATCGACCGCTGGGTGCTGAACACCACGCTGGGCTGGATCGCCGAGCACGCCGACCAGCTGGGCAATACCCGCTTCGTCTGCATGAACCTGTCGGGCGCTTCGCTCAACGACGAGCGCTTCGTGCAGGACACCTTCGACATCCTGGGCCGCTACGTGCACGTCGCCAGCCGCCTGTGCCTCGAGATCACCGAAAGTGTCGCGCTGCACGACCTCGACAATACCCGCCGCTTCATCGATCAGGTGCGCAGCTTCGGCGTGAAGGTGGCGCTGGACGATTTCGGCGCCGGCTATACCTCGTTCTCCTACCTGAAGGAACTGCCGGCCGACGTGCTGAAGATCGACGGCAACTTCATCGTCAACATCAACGCCCACCCGGCCAACGTGGCGATCGTCGAAGCGATCGTCAGCCTGGCCGGCAACCTGGGCATGAAGACGATCGCGGAGTGGGCCGAAGATGCC
Organism: Massilia sp. X63; assembly: GCF_041023745.1. Taxonomy (NCBI): domain Bacteria; kingdom Pseudomonadati; phylum Pseudomonadota; class Betaproteobacteria; order Burkholderiales; family Oxalobacteraceae; genus Massilia; species Massilia sp. X63. The sequence continues at coordinate 94,447 of NZ_JBFTEF010000007.1, read as the reverse complement.
GCCACCGTGCAGACGCTGGCGGAGATCGGGGTGGACTATGTGCAGGGTTGGGCAGTGGCGCGTTCGCAGCCGCCGGAACGTCTGCTGCAGGCACGCTCGGCAGCGGATTTCATCACCAATCCCGAGGTGCTGGAGGTACTGCGCGAGCTGGAGTCGCCATCGCCGATGCACCTGGCGAGCGTGACCCGCCTGCACGACCTGCATTGAGCCGGCCGGGCGGCCGGGTCGTCAATCAAGCGTCGCCAGGGTCTGTTTCGCCGCCGCCGTATCCATGAGCAGGAACTGCGCGCGCGCCGCCTTCAGGGTGACGACGTCGCGCATCATCGGCTTGGCTTTCACGCGCGGGACGTTGTGGCGGCGCTGCACGGGCGGCGGCGGCAGGGCGCCATGCTCGACGGCGAGCGGATGCGGCTCGGCACGGCTGAAGCCTTCGTCAGCCGGGGTATTTGCCAGGCGCACCATGGTGGTGCCGCTCTCGCAGGGCTGGTCGGTCAGGGTGACGCGGCCGGCGCTGTCCACGCACTTCACGATGTCCGCGCCGGCGACGGCCAGTGGGGCGGCGGGTACGGCCAGGGCCGCGACAAGGATGCTGAGGCAGAGATGACGCTTCATGGTCGGCTCCTTTACTAGGAGCCTTCATTGTCAGTGTCAAACTTACAATGCTCTGTTCGCTGCTTCACGTGTGCGCGGGCTGCGCACGAGAATCTCTCAGCCGTATCGGCGGTCCGGCCGTTCCGCCACCAGTTGTACTTCCACCAGGAAACCGTAATGCAGGGCCGGCACCGGCACCACGGCGCGCGCCGGGCGGTGCTCGCCGAACACGCCGGCGTAGGCGGTGTTGAACCCGGGCCAATGCTCGACCCCCGCCAGGTAGGCCGTGCATTGCACCACGTCATTCATCCCGCAGCCGGCCGCATGCAGGATCTTCTCGCACTGCGCGAACACCGAGGCGCACTGGGCGTCGAAGGAGAGGTCGGCCAGGTCGCGCGCCGGCAGCACGCCCGACACGAACACCAGGCCGCCGCGCGTGACCACGGCCTGCGAATAATGCCCGGCGGGCGCGGGCAGCTCGGGCGACTGGATGAATTCCATCGGGGAATCTTTCAGGCGTCCAGCGTCTGCATCAGCTCGGCAAAGCGCGCGAGGTCGACGTTGCCGCCGCTGATCAGGATGCCGACGCGCTTGCCCCTGACGTCGACCACGCCGTGCAGCGCCGCGGCCGCCGCCAGACAGCCGGTCGGCTCGACGATCATCTTCATGCGTTCGGCAAAGAAGGCCATGGTCTGCACCAGCTGGGCGTCGGTCACGGTGACGATGTCGTCCACGCTACGGCGGATCACCTCGAAATTGTGCTCGCCGATGTGGGTCACCATGGCGCCGTCGGCGATGGTCCGGGGCACCGCGATGTGCACGATCTCGCCCTTGCGCAGCGACTGCTGGCCGTCATTGCCCGCCTCCGGCTCGACCCCGATCACCTTGCAATACGGCGACAGCGCGCGCGCCGCCAGGGCGCAGCCGGCCAGCAGGCCGCCGCCGCCCAGGCACACCAGCAGGATGTCGAGCTCGCCGACTTCCTCGAACAGTTCCTTGGCCGCCGTGCCCTGGCCGGCGATCACGTCCGGGTGGTCGTAGGGCGGAATCAGGGTCATGCCGCGCTCTTCCGACAGGCGGCGGCCGATCTCCTCGCGGTTTTCGAGATAGCGGTCGTAGGTGATCACTTCGCCGCCGTATTCCCTGGTGGCCTTGACCTTCAGCGCCGGCGCGTCCTGCGGCATGATGATGGTCGACTTGATGCCGGCCAGCCGCGCCGACAGGGCGATCGCCTGCGCGTGGTTACCCGACGAGTAGGTCAGCACACCGGCGGCGCGCTGGGCATCGTCGAATTTCGCGATCGCGTTGTAGGCGCCGCGGAACTTGAACGCGCCCATGCGCTGGTAGTTCTCGCACTTGAAGAACAGCGTGCCGCCGGACAGTGTATTGGCCGTGGTCGAGGTCAGCACCGGCGTGCGATGCGCGGCCCCAAGCAGGCGCTCGGCGGCCAGTTCGACGTCACGGTAGGAGAGGGCGGAGGTTGCGGTCATGGCGGGCTCGCGAAGGTCGAAAGGCGACAGTATAACGAAGCCGCCGTCGCAAGCCAGCCGATGCCGGCATGCCCGCCCCGGCATGCGGGTCGCGAGCCGGCACAAGCACCGGCACGGATTCGCTTGACCTTTTGTGCATCTTGTTCTTTAATTTCTGTAATAACAGAAATAAAGGAAAATCATGAAGCTGAGCCCGACCGAACAGAAGTTCGTCCTGCACTGGGGCGAGATGGGCACCCGCTGGGGCGTCAACCGCACAGTGGCGCAGATCCATGCGCTGCTCTACCTCAGCGGACGGCCACTGGCCGCCGACGACATCGTCGAGGCGCTCGGGGTGGCGCGTTCCAACGTCAGCAACAGCCTGAAGGAGCTGCAGAACTGGAAGCTGGTGCGGGTCAGCCATGTACTGGGCGACCGGCGCGACCATTTCCAGGCCCTGCAGGACGTGTGGGAGATCTTCCGGCTCATCCTGGAGGAGCGCAAGCGGCGCGAGATCGACCCGACCCTGACCGTGCTGCGCGAATGCGCGATCGACGGTGCGGAAGACCAGGACCTCGACGCGGCCACGCTGGCGCGCATGCAGACCGTGCTCGACTTCCTCGAGATGCTCAGCACCAGCTTCCAGGACTTCCAGCACCTGCCGCCACCCACCCTGCAGCGCATGCTCAGGATGGGCGGCCAGGTGGCGCGCTTCCTCCCCGCCGGCAAGGAGAAACCATGAATACCGCAACCAACGCTGCTCCCCACGGAGAACGCCTGTCCGGCCTGGGCGACGTGCTGGCCGCCATGCGGCGCACCCGGATCGCACCCGACGACGGCAGCGCGCCGCAACTGGCCTTCGACACCCAGCCGCGCACGGTCCTGGTCACCGGCGCCACCGGCTTCATCGGCCAGCACCTGGTGCGCGCCCTGCTGCGCGACGGCCATACGGTGATCGCCCTGAGCCGCCAGCCCGAGGCGGCGGCGCGCCTGTTCGAGGACAGGGTGCGCTGCGTCGCCGCGCCGGATGCGCTGGGACCGGATTGCCGGGTGGACGTGGTCGTCAACCTGGCCGGCGCCCGCATCCTCGGCCCGCGCTGGACCGAGGCGCGCAAGGCGGCCCTGCGCCGCAGCCGCGTCGGATTGACGCGCCGGCTGGTCGCCTGGATCGCGCAGGCGCGCCACAAACCCTTCCTGCTGCTGAACGCTTCCGCGATCGGCTACTACGGCATCCAGAAGATCGGCGACGACGCGGTGCTGGACGAAGCCGCGCCGCCGCAAGCGATGTTCATGTCGGACCTGTGCCGCGAATGGGAAGAAGCGGCGGGCGAGGCCGCGCAGCATGGCGTGCGGGTCGAGTGCATGCGCTTCGGCCTGGTGCTCGGCGCCGGCGGCGCGCTGCCCGCGATGCTGCTGCCGATCCTGCTGGGCGCGGGCGGCAGGCTGGGGAGCGGACGCCAGTGGCTGTCCTGGATCCACGTGGACGACCTGGTGCGCGGCATGGCGCACCGCTGGCGCCATGCGCTGGACGCCGCTGCCGGGCCGGGCATCGGGGTGAGCAATTTCACCGCACCCGAATCGGTCACCCAGGCGGCGTTCAGCAGGACGGCCGCGCGCATCTGGCGCCGCCCCGCCTTCGTGCCGACGCCGGGCTGGCCGATGCGGCTGGCGCTGGGCGAGCAGGCCGACCTGCTGCTGGAAGGCCAGCGCGTGGCGCCGCGCCGCCTGGAGCGGGAGGGCTTCGTGTTCCGCTATCCGGGCATTGCCGAGGCACTGGCGAGCCTGAAACAGGGGTGAAAGGAGGCGGCCGCACGGCCGCCGTCCATGCCGCTTGCATGGCATTTTCACCCCACCGCGGACGCGCTAGATGCCGAAGGCCTTCAGCCCGGCGTCGATCAGCACCTCGAAGGGATTGCGCCCGCCCTGGCCGGCGCGGGCGCTGCGCGGCACTTCCTCGTACAGGAAGCGGGCGCCCGCTCCGGCGAAGCTGTCCTGCAACAGGGGCTGCCTGCCCATCAGGTAGGGCAGGAAGGGATCGGCGCGCACGGTGGTGTAGCGGGCCTGGGCGCTGAAGCCCAGGGTCGCATCCTGGCTGATCCTGCGGCCGGCGCCGGCGCCCTCCAGGCGCACGCCGCGGCACCCTTTCACCACCAGTGTCGCCGGCCCCTCGAAGCTCAGGTAGCGCAGCTGCAGGGTGAGCCAGGCATGCAGGGTGCCCAGGCGCCAGTGGCTGCGGATGGCGGGCCGCCGGCCGAGCGGGTGGACCATCCCCACCAGGCCGCGCGGCTGCAGTACGAAGGATTCTCCGGGGCCCAGTTCCAGCAGCGCGACTTCGTCCAGCGGGTCGCCGGTGGGCGACACCACCACCTCGGCCGCCGTCACGGCGCGCAGGCGCTTGAGCATCCACAGCCTGGCGGCAAGGCTGCTCAGCGGCCGGCGCCAGTCGAACAGCACGCGGGTGGCGACGGCAACGCCTGCCGGCTGGCTCTGGCAATAATCCGGACGGATCAGCAGTTCCTCGCCCGGCGCCAGCCGCACCCGTTGCGCGACGGCGGAAATGCGCTGGGAAGTGAGCAGGGAAGCGGGCAGGGACGTCGGTAAATCCGGACGGTCGGCGCCGATCACGATCGGCGGCCTGCGCGCCGCCAGCGGCGCCAGCACGAAGTAGAACAGGGCGCGGATGGCGCCTGGGACCAGCCACCAGGCCACCAGCACCAGCAGCGCCGGCAGCAGCAGCGGCTGCAGCACCTGCCAGGCGCGCCAGGCGGCGCTGGTGCCGGCCAGTTGCTCCACTTGCTGGAGACGTTCGCGCAGCGGCGCGGCGGCGGCCCCCAGGGCTTGCTGGTCGGGGCGGAATGCGCCGAGTGCCTCGACCGAAGGCAGCCCGCTGACCAGGGCGCGCTGCGCCACGAAGGCGCGGTGCGCCGCCTCGTTGCGGGCCCGTAGCCGGCGCTCCAGCGCCTCCAGCGCCTGCAATTCGCGGTAAGACGCGGTGAAGAACAGCTTGCCCCATGGCCCGGCGGCCGCTGCGGCGCGGGCGCGCCGCTGCATCGTGTCCCGCAGCGCGGCGTAGACAGTGATGTGTTCCTGGTGCAGCCGTTCCAGGGTGGCCAGCGCCGCCCGCCGGTTGGCGACGGCGTCCACGCGTGCGCGCAGGGCCAGCAGGTAGGCCTTCTGCTGGCGTCGCAGTTCGATGTCCAGCGCGCGCTGGGCCGACTGGGCCAGCCGCTGCGCCAGCGCATCGCGGCCCGCGAGCGCGGCCTCCAGCACCGGTGCGGCCTGCTGCGCGCGCTGCAGCTGCGCGATCTCGCCGTCGAGGGTGGCGATCCGCTGGTCGAGCTGCCTGATGCCGGCGCCCGACAGGCGGCGCATCTCTTCTTCCGCCGTGCGCGCCAGCACGGTGCGGCGCGCGTCGAAGCCGGCCTGGGCCTGGCGCAGTGCCGGCAGTTCGCCGACGATGTGCTGGATGTCGGCCCACTCGCCGCGCAGCCAGCGCCCGGACGCGAGCACCAGCACGATGGCCGCGAACACCAGCAGGTTGCGGCCGAAGCCGCGCAGCAGGATCGCCAGCAGCTGGGCCATGGGCTGCTTACCCCGCCAGCGGCAGCGCCAGTTGCAGCAGCAGGCCGCCGCCTTCGCGGTTGCTCACCGTGAGTTCGGCGTTGTGGCGCGTGAGCACGCGCTCGACGATGGCCAGGCCCAGGCCGGCGCCGTTGGCCTGGCCGCGCGCGCTGTCCAGGCGCGTGAAGGGTTTCAGCAGCTGGTCGATCTGGTCTTGCGGCACGCCCACGCCGTGGTCGCAGATCTCGATCACGGCCCGGCGCCCGTGGCCGGTCGCCTTGACCCGCAGCACGATCGCGATCTCGGTATAGTCCTGGCCCGGCGTCTTGCCGTACTTGCGGGCGTTCTCGATGATGTTGTTGATCACGCGCCGCAGGTCGGTGGCGTTGCCCATCACGTGCACGCCCGGCATCAGGTCGACCTGCACCCGCAGGTCGCGGATGCGTCCTGCTTCGCGCCCGACATCGGACAGCATCTCGGACAGGTTCACCCCCACGAAGGTGGCGGCGTCGGTCGGCTTGGCGTAGTCCAGGAACTGGCCGATGATCGCATCCATCTGGTTGATGTCCGACTGCATGCCTTCGCGGGCATCCTGCGGCAGGTTGGCCATCTCGACCTCGAGCTGCATGCGCGCCAGCGGGGTGCGCAGGTCATGCGAGATGCCGGCCAGGATCACCGCACGGTCCTTCTCGACCTGGGCCAGGTCTTCGACCATCTGGTTGAAGCTGCGGTTGGCCTCGATGATCTCCTGCGAACCCTTCTCGGGCAACGGGCTTGGGCGCTCGCCCTTGGCGATGGCGCGCGCCGCCGCCGTCAGCCGCGCCAGCGGCCGGTTGACCAGCGAGGAGATGAAGGCCGCGCCGATCAGGGACAGCAGGCCCACCAGCGTGGCCCAGCCGATCCACTGCACCCGCGTCAGGCCGGCCAGGCGCTCGCGCTCGAGCATCAGCCAGTATTCGTCGCCGTCGATGTTGAAGCTGATGTAGAAGCCCGGCACGCCATTGACGCCGCTGGAAAAGCGGGTCTGCTTGCCCAGGCGCTCGCGCACGAGGGCCGCGATCTCTGGCATCAGCGGATTGTTGGGCGGCGGTTCGACCAGGTCGTCGTCGTTCAGCGTGAGGATGCGAATGCCTTCGTTCGACACCAGCTCGAGCAGCAGCTCGCGCCGCAGGTCGGGCGCCGAATGGGTGAGGGCGGCCCGGGTGAGGGTGACCACCGACACCACCAGCTCGGCGGTCTGCTGCACCTGCGGGCCGCGCTGGAACACGCTGATCATGCCGATCCACGAACCGATCGAGACGGCGGTAAGCGCCGACATCAACAGAAAGGTGCGCCAGAACAGGCCGCTCCGGTACCAGGCGAAGCGGGCGGCGCGCCGCGCCGCCGAGAATGGGGCAAACACTAGCGCGGCTGTCCTTCAGGGATGAACACATAGCCCAGGCCCCAGACGGTCTGGATGTACAGCGGGCTGGAAGGATCCGGCTCGATCAGCTTGCGCAGGCGCGAGATCTGCACGTCCAGCGAGCGGTCGAACACCTCGTATTCGCGACCCCGGGCCAGTTCCATCAGCTTCTCGCGCGACAGCGGCTGGCGCGCATGGCGCGCGAACACCTTCAGCACCGAGAATTCGCCGGTCGTCAGGGGCACGGTCTCGCCGTTCTTCTTGAGCGTGCGCGTGCCCAGGTCGAGCACGAAGTCGCCGAACTCGAAGGTCTGCGGGGTCTCGCTGGGCGCGCCCGGGATCTCGTCCGGACCCTTGCGGCGCAGGACCGCGCCGATGCGGGCCACCAGCTCGCGCGGGTTGAAGGGCTTGGGCAGGTAGTCGTCGGCGCCCATCTCGAGGCCGACGATGCGGTCCACGTCCTCGCCCTTGGCGGTCAACATGATGATCGGGGTCTGGTCGCCGGCGCCGCGCAGGCGGCGGCAGATCGACAGCCCATCTTCGCCGGGCAGCATCAGATCGAGCACCAGGAGGTCGTAGCGTTCGCGCAGCCACAGCTTGTTCATGGCCGGGGCGCTTTCCGCAGTCACCACCTGGAAGCCCTGCTCGGTGAGATAGCGGCGCAGGAGGTCGCGCAGGCGGACGTCGTCGTCCACCACCATGATCTTGGCGGAGTGGCCGCCCTGGTTGCCGGGGGCGCCGTTGGCCGGGGTCGACCCCGTATTATTCGTCGATGCGTTCATATGGAATCCAGAATTGTCAGAAGCATGTCGCTATGGTAACGTCTTATGGCTTGGACACCTCGCCCATATGGCTCAGCCATTACATTGTGTTACAAACTTTACCCAATCAGGCTTACTCCTCGGACGGTATGCACATACACTGGCGGCAAGTGGAAGTCACAGCTTATCTGTTTATATGGCATCGCGGAAGAGGAACACCATGAACAACGTGTCTACGAAAACCCAGGCAGAAGTTGCAGCTGCAAGCGGCGGCCGGCTGGCACGCCTCGCCCGGTGCGGCGTGGTCGCTTGCGTCCTCGCCGTGACTGCCGCCGGCGCCATGGCGGGCGGACAGGATCGTGGTCCGCGCCGTGAAGAAATCCCGCAGCAGCAGATGCGCGAGCGTTTCGACGCCCGCCAGCAGGATCCGCGCTACGACCAGCGCGCCTACGAAATGCAGATGCGCGAGGAGGCCCGCCGCCAGCAGGAGCAGGCCATGCGCGAGCAGGCGATGCGCGAGGAAGGCAACCGCCGCGGCGGCCGCATGACGCCGGACGAGCGCCGCGACCTGCGCCGCCAGATCAACGAAGCCGGCATGGACCTGTACCCGAACGCGCGCCGCCGCTGACGCAGCGGCTGGTTCGCTCCATCCAAACGGCGCCTGCGGGCGCCGTTGTCGTTGGCGCCGTCAGTGTCGACCGATCAGTGGCTTGTCCTCGTGTATAGAGTTTCTTGACGGATATCTTGTTGCCATATGTTTATTTACCCTAGGTAACATGCTATCGTTACGCACACCTACCAGAAGGGGAGCGTGTGCCGTGCCCAATTCCACCGTATCCAGCGCTCCGTCCGCCGAAGCCTGCATCCTCAGACAGGCGGACGGCGTCTATTGCGACGCCGCCGCGCTCGGCCCCACGCTGCTGGCGGCGGTCGAGAGCGTCCTGCTGCGCAATCACTATTTCGCCGGCCTCGATTATCCCGTCCTGATCAAGGCCCTGTTCGGCCATGGTCCCGAGCTGCCGCGCTCGACGTCCATGCGGGGCGGCGGCGCCGTGCTGCGCCTGGCCGACGATATCCTGCCGTTCGACCCGCGCCGGCGCGCGCTCTACCGCGCCGTCAAGATCGCGGACGGCCAGGCCGAGTATTACTTCGAGCCGGTGTTCCTGGTCGACGCCGACGGCGTGGAGCAGCCGACCCGGCTCGACATCGACGAATTCATCGCCGACATGTGGATGAAGGGCATCCGCTTCGGGATCGATCTCGCGGCGGTGGCAGGCGCCATCGGATCGGTCGCCGCCGGCCGGGTGACGGTGGCGCGCCGCCTGCCGCCGCGCCCGGGGCAGGACGCGCGCGTGGTCGAAGTGTCGAGCGAACTGCACCGCAGCGACGCCCCGCGCCAACTGGCCAACGGCAAGCTCGACCTGATGAGCTTCCAGAACCGCTTCCCGCAGGTCCAGCGCGGCAAGCGCCTGCTGCAGAAACTGCCGCGCACGCATGGCGAAGCGGGCTTCGAACTGCAGGGCATCGCGCTGGCGCCGGAGTTGCCGGCCGACCTCGACCTGGCCGAATGGAGCGGGCCCGGCACCACTGTCGACCGCATCGCGGAGGGCGAGTTCGTGGTGGCGCTGCAGGACGGCTTCCTCAACGTCGAGGGCAACCGGCTCTCGGTGGGCGACAAGATCGTCAGCCACGACGGCGTCAGCGCCCGCACCACCGGCAACCTGCAGCTGGAAGGCGACTACGAGGAATTCGGCGAGATCCAGGAAAACCGGGTGGTCGAAGGCGAGAGCATCACGGTGCATGCCGACGTCTTCGGCAACGTGGTCTCGCGCGGCGGAACGGTGCGCCTGAACCGCAACCTGATGGGCGGCAGCGCGCGCAACGCGGACGGTCCGATCGTCGTCGCCGGCGTGGCCTCAAGCGCCGCCATCCACAGCGCCAACGGCGAAGTCAGCCTGCAGCGCGCCGAGAACTGCAGCATCTCGGGCAGCAAGGTCACGGTGGTGGAGGCGCTCAACTGCGAAATCGTGGCCGACGTGGTGGAAGCGGGCCAGGCCGAGGGCTGCACCATCGCCGCCAAGCGGATTACCATCGAGCGCGCCGCGCCGCGCGGACACAGCGAGATGCGGGTCTTCGTGCTGCGCCCCGACTGCGGCCGCATCGACCAGGCGCTGGCGCTGATCCGCGAGCGGGTCGGCCAGTTCGGCGAGATGGCGCAGGCGCGGCGCGGCGCGATGGGAGCGGTCAGCGCCCAGCCGGAAGTGGCCAGCTACGTCAGGCTGGCCGGACGCGTGCGCAAGGGCGAGCTGGTGCTCACGCCCGAGCAGCAGCCGGCGTTCAGGAAGCTGGCCGCGGGCGCCGCGCCGGCGCTCAAGCAGATGGCCGCGCTGTCGCAGGAGATCAAGGATATCGAGGCCGAGCAGCAGGCCGGCATGGCCCTGCTGGCGAAACTGGAGGTGCAGCGCGCCCAGCCCGCCGATGCCGCCGGCGTCGCCATCGCGCAGGTGGCCGGCGAGGTCACGGTGCGCGCCCTGGACGTCGAGCCCGATGCCGCACCGGGCGCCGAGGGCGAGGGCGCAGGCGCGCGCACGCTGCAGGCGCGCGAGATGCGGGTGCGCGAGATCCGGACGCGCCTGCGCGACGCCAGCGGCGCCGAGTTGCTGTTTGCGGGAAGCAGCGGCAGCTTCAGGTGGAGTACTGCGCCGCCCCCCGCGGCGCTGGCGTCCTGAGCCCGGCAGGGGGTATCAATCGCACTGGCAGCGGGTGCTCGCCGGCCTGATCCCGGTGACCTGGTGAAAGGTGTTCTTCCAGCCGTCCGATTGGCGTACCCAGACGTGCACGTAGCGCCCGCGGAAGGGCCGGGCCTTGGCGCCGGACTGCAGCGATGTGAAGTTGCCGGTGACCAGGGCCGCGCCGCCGCCGAGCTCCTGCACCTCGGCCGATTCGACCTGGTAACTCCGGTAATGGAAATCGTCGCGCTCGAGTGCCGACAGCAGCTCGGTCTTGCTGCGCACGCGCCCGCGGCTGTCGACGTGGAGGTACTGGCGGTCCATCAGGTGGCGCAGGGCGGCGACATCGCGCTTGCGGATGGCGTTCGCGCGCTGGCGCTCGAGTCCGGCCAGCAGGCCCCGCAGGTCGACTTCGCCGGCGGCAAGCGCCCGTTCGCTCTGGAAGCCGATTGCATGGGCCGGGCAGGCCAGCAGCAGAAGGGCGGCGCACAGGGCGGCGATGCAGGTCGTCGGTTTCATGGAATTCCCTCAGGAAAGCGGACACATGCGTAAGGCATTCATCATACTACCGCCCGGGCCTAGGCCCGTGCGACATGAATCTTTTGCTTGATGTGCTTGAGGTTGGCGACGATGGTGAAGGTCATGATTACCAGTAGCGACCACGAGCTCCATTTGCTCACGTGGACCACCGACCAGGCCCCCAGCTGGTTCGGGTAGCGCCACACGCCCCAGAAGGTGCCGATGTTCTCGGCCAGCCAGATGAAGAAGCCGATCAGCACGAACGAGAGCAGCAGCGGCATCTTGCGGTCGCGGTCCAGCGGGCGGAACACCACGGTGGTGCGCGAGTACAGGCCGAGCGCGCAGGCCGCCAAGTACCAGCGGTAGTCGCCGATGTAATGGTGGGTGAAGAAGTTCAGGTAGATCAGGATCGCGATCGTCCAGGCCATCCAGTGCGGCGGATGGTGGCGGATGCGCAGGTCGAACAGGCGCCAGGCCTGCACGATGTAGCTGCCGATCGCGGCGTACATGAAGCCCGAGAACAGTGGCACGCCGATTACCTTGGTATAGGCGAAGTCGGGGTAGGCCCAGGACTGGATCGCGCCCGACACCTTGAAGGCCTCGAGCGCGAAGCCGATTGCGTGGAACAGGCAGATCGCCTTCAGTTCGTCGATCGTCTCGAGGCCGGAGCGCACCATCCACAGCTGGATGGCCAGCGCCACCAGCAGCAGCAGGTCGTAGCGCGGCAGGCCGAACACGCCGGCGCGCGGGGTAAGCATCATGGCGGCAAAGAACAGGCCCACGAACAGGCAGGCGCGCGCATTCTTGAAACCGAAGTACAGGAATTCGGCGCCGCCGCGGCGCCAGCCCCCGAGCCGGCGTGGCCGGGTGTCGAGCAGGACGTTGTCGAGCGCGAGGGTAATGGGGGCGGAGCCGGGTGTCTTGTTCATTCTTGTCGGGTTGGGCAGTTTTCCGAGGCAGTCCGCCGATCTTGTCACAGAAGAGGTGGGAGGGCAATGCGGAAGCGGCCGGCCAAGCCAACCGGCGCGGCGCCTGCCGTACAATGAACGCATGATTCTCCACCATCCAAAGATCGACGACGACGGCGCCAGCGTGGCCTTGCATTCCCCCACCCAGGCGAGCTCCATGGACAGCTGGCTCGACCCGGGCCGCATCGCCACGGTGGTGCCGCACGGGCCGGCGCCTGCTTCCCTGAACGGCATCGCCTGCGCCATCTGGCGCGACGCGCCGCAAGACGATGCCGGCTGGGCGCTGGTGGCGCAACGGGACGTGGCCCAGGTCGACGACTTCCCCGAGCCGCCCTTCGTGCCGGCGCCGGGCAAGCGCGTGGCGGCGGGCGTGGTCATCCTGGAAGGCGACGGGCGGGTCTGGGTGGTGCATCCCTCGAACGCCTTCGGCGGCTACCCGGCCACCTTCCCCAAGGGGACGCTCGACCCGGGCGTGCCCCTGCGCGCCACGGCGGTGCGCGAAGCCTTCGAGGAGAGCGGCCTGCGCGTGGTCCTGACCGGCTTCCTGGCCGACCTGACCCGCAGCCGCAGCCGGACACGCTACTACCTGGGCCGGCGCGTGGGCGGCTGCCCGTCCGACATGGGTTGGGAGAGCCAGGCGGTCTCGCTGGTGCCGCGCGCGCAACTGACCGACGTGCTGGTCAATCCGAACGACGCGCCGCTGGTGGCCATGTTGCTTGGCGGCGAGGACGCCCAGAAACCGGGACAAGAACGCCAGCGCGCATCCAGCGCAGGTCGCTAGTTGACTGCAGTCAACAATTTCGAACGATCAAGCATTTAGCATAGGTGGTGCCGACGAAAGGAACCGCCATGCCAACCCAGATCCTCGCCGCATCCCAGCAATTCCTCGGTTTTACCCTGGGCGGGCTCGAATACGGGCTCGACTATGCCGCCGTGCAGGAATTGAAAGTTTTCCGGTCGCTCGAGCGCTTTTCCAATGACGGCGAGATCATCGGCGGCGTGGCGCTCTCGCGCGGGGTGATCATGCCGGTGATGGACCTGCGGGCCGCGTTCGCCAGCAGCTTTTCGCTGCCCGAGCCGGACACCGACGTGGTGATCGTGCGGGTGCAGGCCGGCATGGTGGGGGTCGTGGTGGAGCGCGTCACCGGCGTGGTGCGCCTGCGCCCGGAACAGGTGGCGCCGCTGCCGGGCGCCCGGCGCGATGCCGATTACCTGATCGGTCTGGGCCTGGCGCGCGGACGCCGCATGATCCTGATCGATATCGAGCGCCTGATGGCGGTGGCGCCGGCCGAACCGCGTCAGGTGGCCTGAGCAGGCCTCAGGCAGCCAGGCCTTCGAGCTGCTCCTGCAGCTCCAGCCATTCGGATTCGAGCTGCTCCAGATCGCGCGAGGCAAAGGCCTGGTCGGCCACCAGGGTCTTGAGCTTGTCCTTGTTCTCGGCCTCGTAGACGGCCGGGTCGAGCAGCTGGGCGTCGATTTCGGCCTTCTTCGCGTTCAGCTTGGCCATCTGCTCTTCCAGGCGCTTGACGCGGTTCTCGAGCGGCTTGCGCACCGCGGCCAGGCGCTGGCGTTCTTCGGCTTCCTGGCGCTTCTGTTCCTTGCGGTCGACCGGCGCCAGGGCGGGGCTCGCGGCAGGCGCGCCGGGCTTCGACGGCGCCGCCGTCGGCAGGGTAGCGGTGCCCTTGCCGAGCTTGGTCTGGAACAGCCATTCCTTGTAGTCGTCCAGGTCGCCATCGAAAGGCTGCAGTTTGCCGTCGGCGACGATGATGAATTCGTCGGTGGTGGCGCGCAGCAGGTGGCGGTCGTGCGAGACCAGCACCACGGTGCCCTCGAACTGCGCCAGCGCCATGGTCAGCGCCTCGCGCGTTTCCAGGTCGAGGTGGTTGGTCGGTTCGTCCAGCAGCAGCAAGTTGGGCCGCTGCCACACGATCAGGGCCAGCGCCAGGCGCGCCTTTTCGCCGCCGGAGAAGGGCGCGATCGGGCTGGTCACCATGTCGCCCGGGAAGTTGAAGCTGCCGAGGAAGTTACGCAGCTCCTGTTCGCGCACGGTCGGCGCGATCTTCGCCAAATGCCACAGGGGCGACTCGTCGTGGCGCAGCATCTCGACCTGGTGCTGGGCAAAATAGCCGATCGACAGGCCCTTGCCCAGGGTCGCCTTGCCCTCCAGGGGCATCAATTCACCGGCCACGGTCTTGATCAGGGTCGACTTGCCGGCGCCGTTCACGCCCAAGAGGCCAATGCGCTGGCCGATCTGCAGCGAGAAGTTCACGCGCTTGACGATGGCTTTGCCGCCGACCTTGTCGCCATGCTCGTCGAGCAGCGGATAGCCGGCATCGACGTTGTCCAGCACCAGCAGCGGGTTGGGCGCGGACAGTGGCTCGCGGAACTCGAAGGAGAATTCGGCGGCGGCGCGCAGCGGCGCCAGTTCTTCCATCTTGGCCAGCGCCTTCATGCGGCTCTGGGCCTGGCGCGCCTTGGTGGCCTTGGCCTTGAAGCGGTCCACGAAGGACTGCAGGTGGGCGCGGGTGCGCTGCTGCTTTTCGAAGGCCGCCGCGGCCAGCACCAGGTGGGCGGCGCGCTGGCGCTCGAAGGCGGAATAGTTGCCCGAGTAGCGCGTCAGGCTGCGCTGGTCGATGTGCACGACCACGTTGACGATCTCGTCAAGGAAATCGCGGTCGTGCGAGATGATGATCAGGGTGCCCGGATAGCGTTTCAGCCAGTCTTCCAGCCAGATGATCGCGTCCAGGTCCAAGTGGTTGGTCGGCTCGTCCAGCAGCAGCAGGTCGGAAGGGCACATCAGGGCCTGCGCCAGGTTCAGGCGCATGCGCCAGCCGCCCGAGAAGCTGGCCACCGGCTGCTGCATCTGCTCGAGCGAGAAGCCCAGGCCCAGCAGCAGCTGCTCGCCGCGCGACTGCACCGTGTAGGCGTCGGCGTCAAGCAGCAGGCTGTGGAGTTCGCCCAGGCGCATGCCGTGGTCGTGCGCGTCCGGATGCGCTTCCAGCTCGGCCAGTTCGGCCTGCAGGCGGCGCAGGTTGACGTCGCCGTCGATCGCGTAGTCCAGCGCCGGGCGGTCCAGCGCCGGGGTCTCCTGCGCCACGTAGGCCATGCGCCACTTGGCCGGGAAATCGATCGCTCCCTGGTCAGGATGCAGCTCGCCGCGCAGCATGGCGAACAGGCTCGATTTGCCGGCGCCGTTGGCGCCGATCAGGCCGATCTTGTCGCCCGGGTTGAGGGTAAGGTCGGCGCCCTCAAGCAGCGGCTTGGTGCCGCGCATGAGGCTGACGTTCTGGAAGCGGATCATTGCAAGTTTCTAGTTTTACGTAGGGTGGGCGGTCTCCCGCCCACGCGTTCAACTCTCGCATGCGCTGTGGTGACGCATCTGCTGGTTGGACGCGTGGGCGGCAAAGCCGCCCACCCTACGAACATCGTTAAAGCAAACGTAAATTATTGCGATTGCAGCTGTTCGGCCGTCAGCAGGAACACCGCATCGTCGCCGGCGCTGGTGCTCAGCCAGGTCAGGCCCAGGTGCCCGAAGGCCGCTTCGGCGTAGTCGCGCTCGTTGCCGATCTCGACCACCAGGATGCCTTCCGGCGTCAGGCGCTCGGCCGCGCCTTCGACGATCTTGCGCACCAGGTCCATGCCGTCCTCGCCGCCTGCCAGGGCGATCTGCGGCTCGCGCAGGTATTCCGGCGGCAGCTTGCCCATCGAGACGCTGTTCACGTAGGGCGGGTTGGTGACGATCAGGTCGTACTTCTTGAACGGGACGTTGGTGTACAGGTCCGATTCGATCGGGTTGACCCGGCCTTCCAGCTTGTACTCGCGGATGTTGTGCTCGGCCACGGCCAGCGCATCCTTCGAGATGTCGACCGCGTCGACCACGGCGTTCGGGAAAGCGTCGGCCATCATGATCGCCAGGCAGCCGCTGCCGGTGCACAGTTCCAGCACGTTTTCCACATTTTCCGGATCCTGCACCCAGGGGCTGAAGGTCTGGGGAATCAGTTCGGCGATGAAGGAGCGCGGCACCAGCACGCGCTCGTCCACGTAGAAGTGGTACTCGCCCAGCCAGGCTTCGCGGGTGATGTAGGCTGCCGGCACGCGCTCGGTGACGCGGCGCTCGATCACTTCCATCACCTGGATCACTTCCTCGGGCAGCAGCTTCGCATCCAGGAAGGGATCGAGGCGGTCCAGCGGCAGCTTGAGGGTGTGCAGGATCAGGTAGGCCGCTTCGTCGAAGGCCTCGGCGCTGCCGTGGCCGAAGAACAGGCGGGCAGAGTTGAAGCGGGTGATCGCATAGCGCAGCAGATCGCGCGGCGTGCTGAAAGTGGTGTTGGTCATGGCCTTCTCCCGAGGTATTGTTGTTACTGCGCCAGCAGCTGTTCCAGCGTGCGGCGGTAGATGTTCTTGAGGGGATCGATGTAGCGCAGCTCGATGTGTTCGTCGATCTTGTGGATGCTGGCGTTCGGAGGCCCGAATTCTATCACCTGCGGGCAGATGCGGGCGATGAAGCGCCCGTCGGAGGTGCCGCCGGTGGTCGACAGCTCGGTCTGCACGCCCAGTTCGTCGAAGATCGCGTTGCACAGCGTGTCCGAGAGCAGGCCTTTCGGCGTCAGGAAGGGCTGGCCGGACAGGGTCCACTGCAGCTCGTAGTCCAGGCCGTGGCGGTCGAGGATGGCATGCACGCGCGCTTCCAGGCCGTCGGCGGTGCTGGCCGTGGAGAAGCGGAAGTTGAAGTCCAGGCTTACGCTGCCCGGGATCACGTTGTTGGCGCCGGTGCCGGCCTGGATGTTGGAAATCTGCCAGCTGGTCGGCGCATAGTATTCGTTGCCTTCGTCCCAGCTTTCCGCCGCCAGTTCCGCCAGCGCCGGCGCGGCCTGGTGGATCGGGTTGCGCGCCAGGTGCGGGTAGGCGATGTGGCCCTGGATGCCCTTGATCACCAGGTGGCCCGAGAGCGAGCCGCGGCGGCCGTTCTTGATGGTGTCGCCTAGCACGTGCACCGAGGTCGGTTCGCCCACCAGGCAGTAATCCAGGGTCTCGCCGCGTTCTTCCAGTTTTTCGCAGACGACCACGGTGCCGTCGACCGCCGGGCCTTCCTCGTCGCTGGTGATGAGGAAGGCGATCGAGCCCTTGTGCTCCGGATGCGCGGCGATGAATTCTTCGCAAGCCACCACCATGGCCGCGATCGAGGTCTTCATGTCCGAGGCGCCGCGGCCATACAGCTTGCCGTCGCGCCGGGTCGGCACGAAGGGCGCCGACTGCCATTGATGTTCGGGGCCGGACGGCACCACGTCGGTATGGCCGGCGAACACGAACACCGGCGAGGTCGTTCCCTTGCGCGCCCACAGGTTGGTGACGCCGTTCGATTCGATGGTCTCGCAGTGGAAACCGAGCGGCGCCAGCAGCGCGATCAGGCGCTGCTGGCAGCCCTTGTCGTGCGGCGTGACCGAATCGAGGGCGATCAGTTCTTCGGTGAGAAGTTGGGTGCGCGAGGGTTTCATGCGGCTGCCTTGAACTTGGCCTCGTACATGTCGGCCGAGAAGCCGACCGAGACGGGGCCGACGCCGGCAAGCACCGGGCGCTTGATGACGGACGGGTTTTCCAGCATCAGCTCCAGTGCGCTGGCCTTGTCGACGATCTGCGCCTTGCGCTCGTCGTCTAGGTTCCGCCAGGTCGTGCCCTTGCGGTTGACCAGGGTTTCCCAGTCGAGCTGTTCGAGCCAGCCGGCCACCAGTTCGCGCGTCAAGCCTTGCTTCTTGAAGTCGTGGAAGGTGAAGTCGTGGCCCTTGTCCGCCAGCCAGGTGCGGGCTTTCTTGACGGTGTCGCAGTTGGGGATGCCGTAGAGGGTAATGGTCATGGTAGAGGCGTCGATGCATGCGCTCGGCTGGGCGAGCGATACTTGAAATTTGGAAACGCGCGAGGATAGCACAAGCGCCTTACCCGGAGATTGTACACAGATGGAGAGGGGAGGATGCTACGGCAGGGCGCCCGGCCCCTGCTAGTTGAGCGTGAACTCGGTAAAGGAAGGGCCTTGCCCTTCCGGCCCTTTTCCAGCGCCCGGCTTGTCCTGCTCTTCCTGCACCTGGCTGTCCGGCCCGTTGTTGAGCAGCCAGAGCAGGTTGGTGGCCGAGTCGGCATTCGCCAGCGCTTCTTCCTGGCTCACCAGGCCGTCCTTCACCAGCTTGAGCAGGGCGGTCTCGAACGATTGCGAGCCCGGCGACAGGCTCTTGTCCATCGCGTCCTTGATCTGGCCGATCTCGCCTTTTTCGATCAGGTCGGCGATGTAGCGGGTGTTGAGCATGACCTCGACCGCGGCCTGGCGCTGGCCGCCGGCGCTGGATTTGACCAGGCGCTGCGAGACGATCGCCTTGACGCTCGACGCCAGGTCCTGCAGCAGGGCGGCGCGGTTCTCGATCGGGTAGAAGCTGATGATGCGGTTCAGCGCGTTGTAGCTGTTATTGGCGTGCAGGGTGGCCAGCACCAGGTGGCCCGACTGGGCGTAGGCCAGCGCCGCCGCCATGGTTTCCTTGTCGCGGATTTCGCCGATCAGGATGCAGTCGGGCGCCTGGCGCATCGAGTTGCGCAGGGCGGTGCCGAAGCTGGTGGCGTCGCTGCCGATCTCGCGCTGGTTGACGATCGACTTCTTGTTCTTGAACAGGTATTCGATCGGGTCTTCCAGCGTCAGGATATGGCCGGTGCGCTGTTCGTTGCGGTGGTCCAGCATCGAGGCGATGGTGGTCGACTTGCCGGAACCCGTGGCGCCCACGATCAGCAGCAGGCCGCGCTTTTCCATGATCAGTTCGGACAAGACCGGCGGCAGGCCCAGTTCGCCGAGCGGCGGGATATTCGCGGGCACGAAGCGGAACACCGCCGAGATCGAGCCGCGCTGGCGGAAGGCCGACAGGCGGAAGCGCCCCAGGTTGGGGACCGACACGCCCATGTTCAGTTCGTTCTCGCGCTCGAGCTCCTGCATCTGCTCGGGCGTGGCGATCTCGGACAGCAGCGAGACGATATTGTCGGGTTCGAGACGATGCTGGTTGATCGGGATGAGGTTCCCGTTGATCTTGATGTGCACCGGCGAGTTCACGGCGAAGAACATGTCGGATGCGTTCTTCTCCTTCATCAGCTGGAACAGGCGGTCCATGGCCATGGCATCGTCTCCTAATTTAGTGGTGCTCCAATGCTGCTTGACCGCGTGGGCGGCGAAGCCGCCCACCCTACGAGAACCGGCTCGCCGTTGTAGGGTGGGCGGGTCATCCCGCCCACGCGGTCAGCAGGCGCATCAGTCGCCGCGCAGCAGCTCGTTGATGCCGGTCTTGGCGCGGGTCTGGGCGTCCACGCGCTTGACGATCACGGCGCAGTACAGGCTGTACTTGCCGTCCGCGGACGGCAGGCTGCCCGACACCACCACCGAGCCCGACGGCACGCGGCCGTAGCTGATCTCGCCGGTTTCGCGGTTGTAGATCTTGGTCGACTGGCCGATGTAGACGCCCATCGAGATCACCGAGTTCTCTTCGACGATCACGCCTTCGACGATCTCCGAGCGGGCGCCGATGAAGCAGTTATCTTCGATGATGGTCGGGTTGGCCTGCATCGGCTCGAGCACGCCGCCGATGCCGACGCCGCCCGACAGGTGCACGTTCTTGCCGATCTGGGCGCAGGAGCCGACGGTGGCCCAGGTGTCGACCATCGCGCCTTCGTCGACGTAGGCGCCGATGTTGACGTAGGACGGCATCAGCACCACGTTCTTGCCGATGAAGCTGCCGCGGCGGGCCACCGCCGGCGGCACCACGCGGAAGCCACCCTTGGCGAAATCTTCCGGGGTGTAGTCGGCGAACTTGGTCGGAACCTTGTCGTAGAACTGCGGGCTTCCGCCGAGGGTGCCGCCGCCGCCCATTACCACGTTGTTCTCGAGGCGGAAGGACAGCAGGACCGCCTTCTTGATCCACTGGTTCACGACCCAGCTGCCGCTGTCTTTCTGGGCCACGCGCAGGGTGCCGGCATCCAGGCCCGCGAGCACGTGGGCGACCGCGTCGCGCACCTCAGGGCTGGCGCTGGCTGGGCTGATCTCCGCGCGCTGTTCCCACGCGGTGTCGATGATGTTCTGGAGTTGTTGGGTCATGATGATTCGTTGGTTGGGTTGTTCGGTGGTGCTGCCGGCTTACAGTCCCTTGCAGAACTCGACGATGCGGTTGGCGGCTTCGAGTCCTTCGTCGACACTGGCGACCAGTGCCATGCGGATGCGGTGGCGGCCCGGGTTGAGGCCGTGCGCTTCGCGTGCAAGATAACTACCCGGCAAAACCGTCACATTATATTCGGCGTACAGGCGGCGTGCGAACTCGGTGTCCGACAGGCCGGTCCGGCGCACGTCGGCCCACAGGTAGAAGCCGGCGTCGGGCAGTTCGACGTCCATCACTTCCTTCAGCAGCGGCGTGATGAGCTGGAATTTTTCGCGGTACAGCGCGCGGTTTTCCTGCACGTGCTGCTCGTCGTTCCAGGCCGCGATCGAGGCCGCCTGCACCGGCGGCGACATTGCGCCGCCGCAGTAGGTACGGTAGAGCAGGAATTTCTTCAGCAGTTGCGGGTCGCCCGCCACGAAGCCCGAGCGCATCCCCGGCACGTTCGAGCGCTTCGACAGGCTCGAGAACACGACCAGGTTCTTGTACGGGCGGTCGCCGCTGCTGCGGCCCAGCTGGTGCGCCGCTTCCAGCGCGCCCAGCGGCGGCATCGCGCCGAAGTAGATCTCGGAATAGCATTCGTCTGCCGCGACCACGAAGCCGTGGCGCTCGGACAGCGCGAACAGCTGCTGCCAGTCCTCGAGCGTGAGCACGGCCCCGGTCGGGTTGCCCGGCGAGCAGACGTAGAGCAGCTGCACACGCGACCAGACCTCATCGGGCACGCTGCCGAAGTCCGGCGCGAAGTTGCGGCCGGGTTCGGAATTCACATAATACGGCGTAGCGCCGCTCAGGTAGGCCGCGCCTTCGTAGATCTGGTAGAAGGGGTTGGGGCTCATCACCAGCGCACCGCTCCTGCTACCGTCGACGGTGCACTGGGCAAAAGCGAACAGCGCCTCGCGCGAGCCGTTCACTGGCAGCACCATGGTGGCCGGGTCGACCGCCGGGATGCCGTAGCGGCGCTCCAGCCAGCCCGCGATCGCCACCCGCAGCGGCTCGCCGCCGTGGGTGCTGGGGTAGACGGCCAGGCCGCTCATCGCATGCAGCAGGGCTTTCTCGATGAAGGCGGGCGTCGGGTGCTTCGGCTCGCCGATGCCCAGGCTGATCGGGCTGTATTCCGGATTCGGGGTCACGCCGGAGAACAGCTGGCGCAGCTGTTCGAAGGGGTAGGGGTGGAGCTGGTCGAGATGTGGATTCACGTCGGTCACCGCGCATGAGCGGCCTGTTTACTTTGAATATTCAGCCAATTATAGCCCTTGCCCGCAGAAGCGATCGGGAGGCGCCCGGACAGTGCCGGGACCGGCTGGATGCTAGACTTCGCGCTGCCCACATTCGAAGGAGTTGCTCGAGAATGCGTTTTTCTTTCCGGAGCGTACTGCTACCCTTGTCCCTGGCATGGCTGCTGTTTGCAGTGATCCTGACGTCCACGGTGGCCTTCGCCGCCCCGCCCGAAGAGGCCGCCCAGGCCGCGGCCGCCGAGGCCGACCTGCTTGGCCGTGAAACGCCGCGTTCGACGGTTTCCGGGCTGATCCGGGCCCTGGCCGAACACGACTACGACCGCGCCGCGCAGTACTTCGACCTGCCGGCCAACAGCAGCCGTCAGCGCGCCACCGCGGCGGCCAGGGCGCGCGAGTTCCAGGCGCTGCTCGACAGTGGCGGATCGCTGGAACCCTATGCCGCCCTGTCGAACGTTGCGACCGGCAGGATCGGCGACGAGCTCCCGGTGAACCAGGAACGGGTCGGCGAAATCGTGGTCAAGGGCAGGACCATTCCGGTCCTGCTCAGCCGCGGCGAAGAGGACGGGCAGCAGATCTGGCGCATCTCGCGCGAGACCACGGGGGGCATTGCAGCGGCGACCGGTGGGTCTGGCGGACGGCCGCTCACGCAACGCGCGCAGTTCACCGTGGCCGGCGCGCCACTGGAAGACTGGGGCATGCTGGTCGGTCTGGGCATGCTGGTCTTCGTTGGCTTGTGGACGCTGGCGACGATCCTGGTCGCCATCATGCGCCGCTTCGTGGCCGATCCCGCCGCCAACGGCTTCTACCGCTTTTTCGAAGCGGCCCTGCCGCCGTTCAGCCTCCTGATTGCCGTGTTCGTGTTCTTCGAATGGGCCGAGCGCTTGCCGGTCGCTATCGTGGCGCGCCAGACCCTGCTGCGCTATACCGGCATCCTGCTGGTCATTGCCTTCGTCTGGTTCGGCCTGCGCCTGGTCAATGCCGTCGCCCAGCTGGCCATCACGCGCATGCAACGGCGCGGCCGGCGCCAGGTGGTGTCCGTCATCATCCTGCTACGCCGCACGGCCAAGGTGCTGCTGCTCCTGTTCTCGGGGATCGGCATCCTGGACACCTTCGGCATCGATGTCACCACCGGCATCGCGGCGCTCGGCATCGGCGGCATCGCACTGGCGCTGGGTGCGCAGAAGACCGTGGAGAACCTGGTCGGCAGCGTCACCGTGATCGCCGATCGCCCCGCGCAGGTGGGCGACTTCATCAAGGTCGGGGACGTGATCGGCACCGTGGAAGACATCGGGATCCGCTCGAGCCGCATCCGTACGCTGGGCCGCACCCTGGTGACCATCCCGAACGGCGACTTCTCGTCGCGCCAGATCGAGAACTTCGCCGCGCGCGACCGCTTCCTGTTCAATCCGGTCATTGCGCTGGACTACCGCACGCCGGCCGCGCGGCTCGAGGAAGCCGTCGGCATTGTCAGGCAGGTGGTGCTCGGGCACGAGAACATCGCCGAGGGGGCGCGTGCGAACCTGGGTGCGATCGGCGCACGCTCATTCGATGTCGAGGTGTTCTCGTATATCGACGTCCCCGAATTCGAGGTCAGCGTCGTCGTGCGCGAAGCCCTGCTGCTGGCGATTGTTTGCCGCCTGGAGGAAGCGGGCTTCAGCCTGGCCTTCCCGGCCCAGACCATCGCACTCGCACCCGACCAGCTCGAGGTCTTGAAACCCGGACCGGCCTCCTAGTGCATCGGCTGCAGTGAGCCACGCCGAAATGGGCCTGGCCCTGGGAACGGCGGGTGCGGCAGCGTGTACGACCGGCGCTTGCCGGCGCGTTCAGGCCAGGGCTTCCCTGGCCGCTTCTTCGGGCGTCAGCCCGTCGTAGAACTGGTCCATGAACCACTCGACCTGTTCTTCGATATGGTCCTGTGCCTGCCTGACGGTCGCGCCGCCCTTCACAAGGAAACCTTCCACCTCGACACACCACTGGATGAACGCCAGGGTTTCTTCGTCGAGTTCTTCTTTCTTCGCCATACCATTCCTTGATGAGTGCATTTGAAACACCGACGTCGCCGGCGTGGTCTGATTTTACAGCAGCCCTCGGCCTCGGTCGCCGTACAGCTTTCCGGGCGCTGTCCTGAATCCGGCATCCGGCAGGAACCCGTCCGAAATAGTCAGGATCGCGTGCAGGTTGTTGCGCAGCTTGTCCAGTTCGATGTCGCCCGGCTCGAGCGCGGTCTGGAGCAGGTGGATCGCCATGTCGGCCAGCAGCAGGCGCCGCTTCTCGCGCCAGTCTTCCGGATCGTTTTTGCTTGCGGGATGCTGACGGTAGCTTTCTTCGACGACGGCATGGATGTCCCAACCCATGCGCACCAGCTCATGTCGCTTATTGCTGTCCATGTCGACTCCTGAAGTAGGTTTCGCGCCAGGCGCCCGGATTGACGCCCGACCACTCGCGGAAAGCGTGGGTCAATGCGCTCTGCTCCTGGTAGCCCAGCAGGAAGGCGATGTCCACCAGGCCCAGCTCGCGCTGGCGCAGGTAGTCCTGGGCCAGTTCGTAGCGCACGCCGTCGAGCACGTGCTGGAAGCTGCTGCCGGCATCGGCCAGCTTGCGCTGCAGGGTACGCGGCGACATGCCGAGCTGCTCCGCCACCGCCGGCAGGCGCGCCGCGCCGTGCGGGAGTGCGCGGATCAGGGCCGCGCGCAGCTGCGCCGCCAGGCCCGCGCCCTGGGCGCCGCGCTCGTTCAGCAGCCGTTCGGCATGCCGGCGCAGCACCGGATAAAGGCTTGGATCGGCATTCGGCACCGGCGCCGCGAGCAGGGCGGCGTCGAAGCGCGCCGTGTTGGCGGGCGCGCCAAACTGCGCTTGCACGCCGAGCACGCGCAGGTATTCGCCGGCCGGCGCATCGCTGCGGTGGGCGAAGGCGATCGCGCGCGGAGCGAGCGGCCGTCCGGCCAGCCAGCTGCCGAAGACGCGGATGCCGGCAAACACGCTTTCCACCAGGTGGCGCGAGGCGCCGGGATAGTGGCTGGTCCAGCCATACAGGGCGTCCACCCCCTCCAGCGCCAGATGCGAGCGGCCCAGGTCGTGGGCAAGCTGCTCGTAGCGCAGCGTATGTTCCAGCGCCTGGCCGAAGTCGCGGCAGGCCATCAGCACCAGGCCGTAGACCGAGTAGGTGCCGGGCCGGACCCGTTCGCCGACGTGCAGGCCGAAATGCAGGTCTTCGCTCAGGTGCGCACCTGCGTCCAGTAGAGCCAGGTAGTCGCGGGCGCCCAGGGAGTCGGCAGTGAGCAGTGCAGGCGGCAGGCCCGCCGCCCGCGCCAGCCGGTCGGCATCGATGCCCTGCGCCGCGGCGGCTTCGAGCACCGGCTGCAGATAGGCGCCGGTCACCCGGCCGCCATCCGTGCCGGCTGACGCAATGGAGCAAGACTGTGGCATGAAAGCGCAAGACGGTTGGAGTAGAGGGGCCTATTCTGGCTTAATTGGCAATTGCTGTACATAAAAAGGAACGAGCATGCGGCGATGGAATGGCTGGGGAGACGATTCGATCGAGACGGAGCTGGCACCGGAGGCACGGGCCTTCCTGCGCGAACGGCTGGGGCAGGGCAGTACCCCGAACGACGCCAGCTTCGATGCGGCCTGCGCGCAGCTGGCGCCGGGCCGCCTGCCGCCGCACCCGCTGGTCGACGCCAGCCCGCAGGCCAGGTTGCGGCACGCATTGGGCCAGAGCCTGCCCGACTGGCTGCGCCTGCGCCATGGCCGCGTCGGGGCGGCGCCGGACGGCGTCGGCTATCCGGAATCCGCGGAACAGGTGCGCGAGCTGCTGGCGTTTGCAGCAAGCACCGGCGCCGACGTGATTCCCTACGGCGGCGGCACCAGCGTGGCCGGCCACCTCGGCATCATTGAGGCTTCCCGCCCGGTGCTCAGCATCGACATGGGACGCATGCGCGCGCTGGTCTCGCTCGACCGCGAAGCCCAGCTGGCCACTTTTTGCGCCGGCGTGGCCGGGCCCGACCTCGAAGCCCAGTTGCGCGCGCACGGCTACACCCTTGGCCACTTCCCGCAGTCCTTCGAATACTCGACCCTGGGCGGCTGGGTGGTGACGCGCTCCTCCGGCCAGCAGTCGCTGCGCTACGGACGCATCGAGGGACTGTTCGCCGGTGGCCGGGTCGAGACACCCAGGGGCACGCTCGAGATACCGACCTTTCCGGCATCCAGCGCCGGCATCGACCTGCGCGAAATGGTGCTCGGTTCCGAAGGACGGCTCGGCATCCTGACCCATGCCACGGTGCGCATCAGCCGCCTGCCGCAACACGAAGCCTTTCATGCGGTGTTCTTCCCGGGCTGGGAGCAGGCCGTGGCGGCGGTGCGCGAACTGGCGCAGGCGCGCCTGCCGCTGTCGATGCTGCGCCTGTCGAACGCGGTGGAAACCACCACCATGCTGACCCTGGCCGGCCACGCCAGGCTGGTGCGCCTGCTGGAGGGCTGGCTGTCGCTGCGCGGCTGCAGGGAAGGCAAGTGCATGCTGATGATCGGGGTGAGCGGCGCGAAGGCGCAGACGCTGCCGGCGCTGCGCGCGGCGCTCGCGCTGGCACGCGGCCATGGCGGCGTGCACGTGGGGCGCGTCCTGGGCGAACGCTGGCGCCGCAACCGCTTCCGCAGCGTCTACCTGCGCAATGCGGCCTGGGCGCAGGGTTATGCGATCGACACCGTGGAAACCGCGGTCGACTGGCCGCACGTGAGCAGCGCGATGGACGGCATTGAGCGCGCCGCCGCCGAGGCGTTGCAGCCTTGGGGCGAGCGGATGCACGCCTATACCCACCTGTCGCACCTCTACCCGCAAGGCGCGAGCGTGTACTCGACCTTCGTGTTCAGGCTGGCCGGCAGTTTCGAGGCCGACCTGGCGCGCTGGCGCCAGTTGAAGACGCGCGTGTCCGAGGCGATCGTGGCGGCGGGAGGCACCATCAGCCACCAGCACGGGGTCGGCGCCGACCACGCGCCCTGGCTGGGCATCGAGAAGGGCGAGTTGGGGCTGGGGGCGATGACGGCGCTGTTCCGCCATTTCGACCCGGACGGGCGCATGAATCCGGGCAAGCTGGTCGCATCATGAAGCACGACGACCTCGACATCCTGGTGATCGGCGGCGGCATCACGGGCGCCGGCATCCTGCTGGAAGCCGCGCGGCGTGGCCTGAAGGCGCTGCTGGTCGAGCAGCGCGACTTCGCCTGGGGCACCTCGAGCCGCTCGTCCAAGCTGGTGCACGGCGGCCTGCGCTACCTGGCGGAGGGGCGGCTGCGCCTGACCCGCGAATCGGTGCGCGAGCGCGAAGCCCTGCTGCGCGATGCGCCCGGCCTGGTCGAAGCGCAGGGTTTCGCCTTCCCGGATTACGGCAACAGCGCGCGCAAGCGGCGCAGTTTTCTCGCCGGCCTGGCGCTCTACGATGCCATGGCCGGGCGCCGTGAGGCCCACTGGCTCGATGCCGAGGCTTTCCGGATGCTGGCGCCGAACATCCGCCACCAAGGACTGACGGGCGGCATCCGCTACCTGGATGCCAAGACCGACGACGCACGCCTGGTGCTGCGCGTGCTGGACGAGGCGCGCAGCATCGGCGCCGAAGCGCGCAACTACGTGGCGGTTGAACACCTGCTGCGCGAGGGCGGCAGGGTGAGCGGCGCGCTGCTGCGCGACGCCCGCAGCGGCGCCGCCGGCGAGGTGTCGGCCAGGGTGGTCGTGAATGCCACCGGGGCGTGGGCCGGCGGCATTGCCGGGCAGGGTGGAGCGCCGCGCCTGCGTCCGCTGCGCGGCAGCCACCTGGTGCTGCAGGCCTGGCGCCTGCCGCTGGCGCAGGCGGTCAGCCTGATGCATCCGGTCGATGGCCGGCCGGTATTCGCCTTTCCCTGGGAGGGCGTGACCCTGGTGGGCACCACCGACGTCGACCACGGCGAAGGCCTTGCCGTGGAGGCGAAGGTCACGCGCGCCGAGTTCGACTACCTGATGGCGGCGCTGCGCGCCCAGTTCCCGCAGCTGCAGCTGCAGGACGGCGACGTACTCGCCACCTATGCCGGGGTGCGCCCGGTGCTCGACAGCGGCACCCGCGGGGATCCCTCGAGGGAGACGCGCGAGCACCTGGTCTGGGACGAGCCGGGCCTGGTGGCGGTCACCGGCGGCAAGCTGACCACCTTCCGCGCGATCGCCCTCGACACCTTGCGCATTGTGGCGCGCCAATTGCCCGGCTGGCAGGCCGACCTTGCCCCAGGGCCGGTGTTCGCGCCGCTGGCCCTGCCACGCGGGCCGCGCGGCCTGCCGCATGGCGTGCTGCAGCGCCTGGCCGGGCGCCACGGGCGCCATGCGCAAGCCCTCCTCGATGCCGCGCAGGACGGCGAACTGGAGACCATCCCCGGGACCCTGACGCCCTGGGCCGAACTGCGCTGGGCCGCGCGCAGCGAAGCCGTGCTCCGGCTGGAAGACCTGCTGCTGCGCCGTACCCGCCTCGGCATCCAATTGCGCGCCGGCGGACAGACGCTGCTGCCGCGCATCCGCGCCATCTGCCAGCCGGAGCTGGGCTGGAGCGATGCGCGCTGGGAGGCCGAGCAGGCCGCCTATCTCGGCTTGTGGCAGGCCCACTACAGCCTGCCGTGTACCGGAACGGAACACCTCCATGCATGACCCGCTGATCCTCGCCATCGACAACGGCACCCAGAGCGTGCGCGCCATCCTGTTCGACCTGCAGGGCGAGATCGTCGCCAAGTCCCAGGTGCCGCTGCAGGATTACCGCAGCGAACACCCCGGCTGGGCCGAGTACGGTCCGGAAGGCTTCTGGCAGGCGCTGTGCCAGGCCTGCCGGACGCTCTGGACGCTGCCCGGCGCGGACCGCGCCCGTATCGCCGGCGTGGCGGTGACCACCCAGCGCGGCACCGTCATCAACCTCGACCGCGAGGGCAAGCCGCTGCGCCCGGCCATCACCTGGCTCGACCAGCGCCGTACCGAGACCGTACCGCCCATCGGCCCGCTCTGGCGCGCGGCCTTCAAGCTGGCGCGGGTCGATGGCACCATCGACTGCTTCCGCGGCGAAGCCGAGATCAACTGGATCCGCGCGCACCAGCCCGAGGTCTGGCGGGGGACCCACAAGTTCCTGCTGCTGTCGGGCTACCTGAACTGGCGCCTGTGCGGGCGCTTCGCCGATTCGTCCGGCTCGCAGGTGGCCTACCTGCCTTTCGACTACCGCCGCCGCAGGTGGGCCGGACGGCGCGACTGGAAATGGCAGGCGCTGGCGGTAGAGCCGCACATGCTGCCCGAGCTGCAGGAGCCGGGCACGCAGCTGGGCGAGATCAGTGCGCAGGCGGCGCGCGACACCGGCATTCCGCAAGGCCTGCCGCTGCTGGCAGCGGCCGCCGACAAGGCCTGCGAGGTGATCGGGGCCGGTTGCGATGCGCCGCATATCGGTTGCCTGAGCTACGGCACCACCGCCACCATCAACACCACCACCAGCCGCTACGTCGAGGTGACGCCCTTCGTGCCGCCCTATCCGGCGGCGCTTCCCGGCGCCTACAGCCTTGAGGTCCAGGTGTTTCGCGGCTACTGGATGGTCAACTGGTTCAAGGAGCAGTTCGGTCACCACGAGCAATCGCGCGCCTTGCTGGAAGACGTGGCGCCCGAGCGCCTGTTCGACGAACTGGCCAGCACCGTGCCGCCCGGTTCGATGGGCCTGATGCTGCAGCCCTACTGGACCCCGGGCATCCGGGTGCCGGGGCGCGAAGCCAAGGGCGCCATCATCGGCTTCGGCGACGTGCACACGCGCGCTCACGTGTACCGCGCCATCCTGGAAGGGCTGGCCTATGCGCTGCGCGAGGGGAAGGAGCGCATCGAGCGGCGCTCGGGCTCGCGTATCACCGAGCTGCGGGTGTCGGGCGGCGGCTCGCAGAGCGACGTGGCGATGCAGCTCACCGCCGACATCTTCGGCCTGCCGACCGCGCGCCCGCACGTGTACGAGACCTCGGGGCTGGGTGCCGCGATCGACGCCGTCGTGGGGCTGGGCCTGTACCCGGACTTTCCCACGGCGATCGGTGCCATGACACGGGTGGGCAGGGTGTTCGAGCCGGTTCCCGGCAACCAGGCGGTCTACGAGCGCCTGTACCGCGAGGTCTACCTGAAGATGTACCGCCGGCTGCAGCCGATGTACCGCGACATCGCGCGCATTACCGGGTATCCGCAGCGGGTCTGAGGGAGTCAGCGCGCCAGCGCCCGGTGCATCGCTTCCCAGGCGTAGCCGCCTTCCACCGCCAGCACCCGGTTGCGCCCGGCCGCCTTGGCCTCGTACATGGCGCGGTCGGCCGTCAGGAACAGCGAGCGGATGTCGTCGAACTGGGTCGGCACGAAGGTCGCCGCGCCGATGCTGACGGTGACGAAGTCGGAGGTGGTCGAGCGCGGATTTGGCACCCGCAGGCGTTCGACGTCGGTGCGGATCGATTCGGCCAGCTTGGCCGCGCCGCCGTAGGGGGTGTCGGGCAGCAGCAGCACGAATTCTTCGCCGCCGTAGCGCGCCGCCAGGTCGGTCGCGCGCAGGGCGTGCGCCTGCAGCGTGCTGGCCACGGCCTGCAGGCACTGGTCGCCGGCGGCATGGCCGAGCAGGTCGTTGTAGAGCTTGAAATGGTCGACGTCCAGCACCAGCAGCGACAGCGGGCGCACGGTGCGGATCGCGCGCTGCCATTCGCGCTCGAGGCAGGCGTCGAACTGGCGGCGGTTGGCGATGCCGGTGAGCGGGTCGGCCAGGGCCGCGCGCTGCAGCGCGTTCTCGGATTGCTTGTGGTGGGTGATGTCGTGCAGCAGGGCGACGTACAGCTGTTCGCCCGAGGCCATCGGCGACAGGCTCAGGTCCATCGCGCGCAGGCTGCCGTCGCGCTGCTGCAGCAGCACTTCGCGGGTGCCGCGGCAGCGCTCCGGGACGGCGTCGCCGCCCTGCGGGTCCGGGTTCGGGGCGCGGCGGTCGAAATAGGCAGCGTAGTCGTTCGCGGCCGGCTCCGCCAGCAGGGCGGCCAGCGGCCGGCCCGCGAGTTCGGTCTCGCTGTAGCCCAGGCAGCGCTCGCTGGCCGGGTTGGCGTACTGGATGCGGCCGTCCTGGCCGAGCAGCATCAGGCCCTCGTCCATGCCCTCGACGATCATGCGCAGGCGCGCAGCCTGCTGGGTGTGCGATTGGCTGGCCGAGCGGAAGTTGAGCTGGGCGCGCACCCGCGCGATGACTTCGGGCAGGCGCAGCGGCTTGGCGATGTAGTCGGCGGCGCCCTGGTCGAAGCCGGCGACGATGTCCTCGGTGTCGGAGCAGGCGCTGACGAAGATCACCGGGATGTCGGCGGTGGCGGCGTTGGCCTTCAGGCGGCGGCAGGTCTCCAGGCCGTCCAGGCCGGGCAGCATGACGTCGAGCAGGATCAGGTCGGGCTGGACCCGCTGCGCCAGGTCGAGCGCGCGTTCGCCGGAGATCGCGACGAAGGTCCGGTAACCGTGGCTGCGCAGCATATCCTGCAGCAGCCCGAGGCTGGCGGGCGCGTCGTCGACGATCAGGATCGCAGCCTGGCGTACGGGCAGCGCGGGCGCGAAAGCAGGGTGGTTCATTCGCTTGCAGGGAAACCGGGGTGTTGTCTGTCGGAAATCATACTCCGATCCCCGGCCCTTGTGACAACATTTGTTGCCACAAGCACACAAACTGCGCTGAATATTGTAGCGCTGTTGTAGCGCCGCTACTCGCGGTCAAGCGCCGGCGCTAACCGGCGGTTTCCCCTCGGCAAGCCGTGTGGTGCTTACAGCATGTCCTTGATCAGCTTGCCGAGGATGGCAATGCCTTCGCGGATGCGTTCCGGCGGCACGGTCACGAAGGACAGGCGCAGGGTATTGGTGGCCGGTTCGTTGGCGTAGAACGGCGCGCCCGGGACGAAGGCCACGCGGGCGGCCAGCGACTGGTCGAGCAGTTTCATGGCGTCGATGCTCTTCGGCAGGGTCACCCAGATGAACATGCCGCCTTCCGGCTTGGTCCAGGTCACGCTGGCCGGGAAGTGTTCGGTCATCGCGTCCAGCATCACCTGGCACTGGTCGCCGTACAGCTTGCGGATGGTCGGGATGTGCTGGTCGAGGAAGCCGTCCTTGACCACTTCGTGCACCACCATCTGGGTCAGCTGGGCGGTGTGCAGGTCGGCCGCCTGCTTGGCCAGCTCGAGGCGGCGCACCAGCGGCAGCGGGGCGCAGACGTAGCCGAGGCGGATGCCCGGGGTCAGCACCTTCGAGAACGACCCCATGTAGATGACGCCTTCCGGGTTCATCGCGACCATCTTCGGCATCGGCTCGCCGCGGTAGGACAGGGTGCCGTAAGGGTCGTCCTCGATCAGCGGCAGGCCGAGGCGCGCGCAGGTCTCCACCAGTTCCTGGCGGCGTTCGACCGACAGCGAGCGGCCGGTCGGGTTCTGGAAGTTCGGCAGCGCGTACAGCAGGCGCGCGCCTTGCGCGATCGCGTCGATCGAGGACGGCACCAGGCCGTGTTCGTCGGTGTCGACCGATGCGAATTCAGGACGGTAGACCGAGAAGGCCTGCAGGGCGCCGAGGTAGCTCGGGGTTTCGACCAGCACGCGGCTGCCTTCGTCGATCAGGACCTTGCCCAGCAGGTCGAGCGCCTGCTGCGAGCCCGAGGTCATCAGGATCTGTTCCGGCAGGATGCGGCTGCCTTCCGTGGAGAGCGAGTTGGCGATCCATTCCCGCAGCGGGCCATAGCCGTCGGTCGGGCCGTACTGCAGCGCGACCTTGCCGTTCTCGCTCAGGACCTTGTCGTAGGCTTCTTTCATGCGCTCGACCGGGAACGTGGCTGGCGACGGCAGGCCACCGGCGAAGGAGATGATCTCCGGACGCTGGGTGATCTTCAGGATTTCGCGGATGAACGAGCTTTGCAGCTGCTGCGCGCGTTCCGAAAACTGCCACTGGATGGGATTTGGATTGTCGATTTTCATGCTGTTCTCACAGGACTCTCAGGAAGGGACCGCACGGGTAGTGCCGGACCATTATAAGGCACGCGGGTAGGCGGCCTCGGGGATGGACCGGGCCGGGTAGGCCCAGCCCGCGATCGGTACGAATTTAAAACAAATGCAATGCTCGTCTAAACAAATGTTTAGGCGACTTCGGCGATCATCTCGATTTCGACGCAGGTGCCGCGCGGCAGCGAGGCGACGCCGAAGGCCGAACGCGCGTGCTTGCCGGCATCGCCGAACACTTCGCCGATCAGTTCGGAGCAGCCGTTGGTGACCAGGTGCTGCTCGTTGTAGTCCGGGGTCGAGGCGACCAGGCTCATCACCTTGACGATGCGCTTGACGCGGTTCAGGTCGCCGCCGACGGCTTCCTGCAGGGTGCCGAGCAGGTCGATGGCGACCGAGCGCGCAGCGGCCTGGCCGTCGGCGGTGGTCTTGTCCTTGCCCAGGATGCCGGCGTTCGGCGAGCCGTCGGCGTTCTTGGCGATGTGGCCCGAGATGAACACGAGGTTGCCGGTTTGCACGTACATGACGTAGGCGGCGGCCGGGGTGGCCGGCGCGGCCAGGGTGATGTTCAGTTCTTTGAGTTTGTCGTAGACGGACATGGTTTGATTGACGTTGCAGTGAAAGAAGCAGGTATTGTACGTCGGGCCAGCCACAATGCCTATGTTCCGCTGCCGGGGCGGGCCTGCGCCGGCGCCGTCCCCCTGTTGTGTTTTTCTTATTTTATTCCAAAACCGCCCCTTGAAAAGCTTTCCGCGAGCCCAATATGGCTGCAATCCGCCCCCGGGCGCTATTCCCAACCTGAATTAACACGAGGAACAAGATGGCAGTTGCCGAAAAAGAAACCCTTGGCTTCCAGGCAGAAGTAAAACAGCTGTTGCAGCTCATGATCCACTCCTTGTACTCGAACAAGGAGATCTTCCTGCGCGAACTGATCTCGAACGCTTCCGACGCGGCCGACAAGCTGCGCTTCGAGGCGATCAACAACGACGCCCTGTACGGCAACGACCATGAACTGAAGATCAAGGTCAGCTTCGACAAGGATGCGCGCACCATCACGATTTCGGACAACGGCATCGGCATGAGCCGCGACGAAGTCATCGCGCACCTGGGCACCATCGCCAAGTCGGGCACCAAGGAATTCTTCAGCAAGCTGTCGGGCGACCAGCAGCAGGATGCGGCCCTGATCGGCCAGTTCGGCGTGGGCTTCTACTCGGCCTTCATCGTGGCCGACCGCGTCATCGTCAATACCCGCCGCGCCGGCGCCTTCGCCTCCGAAGGCGTGCGCTGGGAATCGACCGGCGAAGGCGACTACAGCATCGAAGCGATCGAGAAGGCCAGCCGCGGCACCGACGTGATCCTGCACCTGCGCGCCGGCGAGGAAGAGCTGCTGTCGTCGTGGAAGCTGAAGTCGATCATCCGCAAGTACTCGGACCACATCTCGCTGCCGATCGTGATGCAGAAGGAAGAGTGGGACGAAGAGCAGAAGCAGACCGTCCTGAAGGACGAGTTCGAGACCGTCAACCAGGCCAGCGCGCTGTGGGCGCGCTCGAAGAGCGACATCACCGAAGAGCAGTACAACGAGTTCTACAAGCACGTCTCGCACGACTTCCAGGACCCGCTGGCCCATACCCACAACCGCGTGGAAGGCCGCAGCGAGTACACCCAGCTGCTGTACGTGCCGGCGCACGCCCCGTTCGACCTGTGGGACCGCAACAAGCGCGCCGGCATCAAGCTGTACGTGAAGCGCGTCTTCATCATGGACGACGCCGAGCAGCTGATGCCGACCTACCTGCGCTTCATCAAGGGCGTGATCGATTCGAGCGACCTGCCGCTGAACGTCTCGCGCGAGATCCTGCAGGAGTCGCGCGACGTGAAGGTGATCCGCGAAGGCTCGACCAAGCGCGTGCTGGGCATGCTGGAAGAGATGGCCAACTCGGAAGAGCAGGCCGGTCGCGACAAGTACACCACCTTCTGGAAGGAATTCGGCCAGGTGCTCAAGGAAGGCATCGGCGAGGACGCCACCAACAAGGACCGCATCGCCAAGCTGCTGCGCTTCGCGTCGACCGCCAACGATGCGGCCGACCAGACCGTGTCCTTCGCCGACTACGTCGAGCGCATGAAGGAAGGCCAGGACAAGATCTATTACGTCACCGCCGACAGCTACAACGCCGCCAGGAACAGCCCGCACCTCGAGATCTTCCGCAAGAAGGGCGTCGAAGTGCTCCTGATGACGGACCGCGTGGACGAGTGGATGCTGTCCTTCCTGAGCGAGTTCGAAGGCAAGGAACTGGTGTCGGTCGCCAAGGGCGGCCTGGACCTGGGCGCGCTGGAAGACGAAGCCGAGAAGAAGGAGCACCAGGAAGTCGAAGCTGGCTACAAGGAACTGGTCGAGAAGATGAAGGGCGCCCTGGGCGACAAGGCCAAGGACGTGCGCGTGACCTTCCGCCTCACCGATTCGCCGGCCTGCCTGGTCGCGGACGAGAACGAGCTGTCGGGTAACCTGCTGCGCATGCTGAAGGCGGCCGGCCAGGA
This sequence comes from Massilia sp. X63, assembly GCF_041023745.1. Classification (NCBI taxonomy): domain Bacteria; kingdom Pseudomonadati; phylum Pseudomonadota; class Betaproteobacteria; order Burkholderiales; family Oxalobacteraceae; genus Massilia; species Massilia sp. X63. The sequence goes on along the minus strand of NZ_JBFTEF010000007.1, from coordinate 59,515 downwards.
CGCGCCGGAATCGAAGCCGATCCTCGAGATCAACCCGAACCACCCGCTGGTGACGCGCCTGAAGTACGAGGACGCGGAAGGCGCGCGCTTCGCCGACTGGTCGCACATCCTGTTCGACCAGGCCATGCTGGCCGAGGGCGGCAGCCTGAGCGATCCGGCCAGTTTTGTGAAGCGCCTGAACGAGATGCTGCTGGCGACGGCGAAGTAAGCGTTTTCGTCAGCCACACCGAACCGGGGCCGCGTGTCCCGGTTTTTTTTCGCCTACAGGTGGCGCGTCTCGGCGGGCGGCGTCACCCAGTTGTCGTTGCGGCCGTCGAGACAGCGCACCGGCGCGGCCAGGAGTTCCTCCACCGGCAGGTCGTCCAGGCTGGCCAGCACCACCGCATGGAAAGGCCCCAGCGCCGCCGACGTGCCGGTCGAGAAGGTGTTGATGCCGCACTGGCCGCAGAAATAATGGGCGTCCTGGCGGGTGTGGAAGCGGTATTCGCGCAGGCTGCCGCCCCCTGCCAGCAGGCGGAAGGCGCTGGACGGCACCTGCGCTGCCCAGAAGCGCATCTTGGTGCAGATCGTGCAGTTGCACTTGATGGTGCCGGCGCCCAGGTCGATGTCGGCTTCGAAGCGTACGCTGCCGCAATGGCAGCTGCCGTGGTAGGTCTTCATGCTGTTGTTGCCTTGTGTTGTCGTGTGGTGCGATCAGGCGGCCGCCATCCGGCGCAGCGCCGCGAATTCCGATGCGTCGATCTGGTAGACCGCTACCGTCTGCGCATGCCAGACCTCTTCGCCCCGGTAGCGCATGCCGAGCCGCTGCATCACCTTGGCGGAATCGGCATTCTCCGGATGGCAGATCGCCGCCAGCGACGGGGCTTTCAGGTCGTCGAATGCGAAGGCCGCCATGCGGCGCGCGGCCTCGCTCGCGTAGCCGCGGCCCCAGCGGTCCGGGCGCAGGCGCCAGCCGATCTCGTGCTGGTTGGCCGGGTCGTGTCCCAGGTGCTGGATGCAGCCGGCGCCGACCAGTTCGCCCGTGTCCCGTTCGATGAAGCTCCACCACGAATGGCCGAACTGCGCCCAGCGCCCCTGCACGCGCGCGATCATGGCTGCCGTTTCCTCGGGCGTTTCCGGGCGGCCGGCGATGTAGCGCTGCACCGCCGGGTCGGCGTTCAGCACGCGCAGCCCCTCGTAGTGGGCGGGGCAGATCGGCTCCAGGCGCAGGCGCGCCGTCTCCAGGACGCTCATGCGGGTTGCCCGAGCTGGTCGCAGAATTCCTGCAGCAGGCGTTCGCCTTCCGGCCAGGGGCCGTGGCCCGAGTCGGCGTTGACGTGGCCGGCATCGCCGATCGGCACCAGCCGGCTGCCCCAGCTTGCAGCGAAAACGCCGGCGCGCTCCTGCGTGATGTAGGGATCGTTGCCGCTGGCGAGCACCATGCTCGGGAAGGGCAGGGGCGCGAGCGGAATCGGGGCGAAACCGTTCACCGGCACCGGGTAGCTGGGCGCTTCGACGTCGCTGGGCGCCACCAGGAAGGCGCCGGCCACCTTCAGCGGCGAACGGCTGGCAGCCCAGTGCGCCACCAGCATGCAGCCCAGGCTGTGCGCGACCAGGATCGGGGCGCCGCGGCAAGCCGCGATCGCGGCGTCCAGTTCGGCCACCCATTCGTCGCGCTCGGGACAGTTCCAGTCGCGGTGCGCGGCCTTGGTCCAGGCCGGATAGCGCGCCTGCCACTGGCTTTGCCAGTGTTCGGGGCCGGAGTTCCACAGTCCTGCCAGGATCAGTACGTCGCACTTCATCGCGCCTCCGTCGTTGGGAAAAAATCAAGGACGATTGTACGTCGAAAGCGCCGGCGGTATCAGGCCGCGGTCTTGTCCTGCGCGTCGCCGGCGGACACGTGGCGCGGCGCCACCAGCCGTGCGAAGCAGGCGCGCCAGGCGTCGCGGCGGTGTTCGGTCACGGCGCCGAGCGCACGGGTGGCGGCCGCGATGGCGGCGGCCAGCAGCAGGATGTCGGCGTGCGAGCGCGGATCGTGCGGATACAGCGCCAGCCAGAGCCCGATCACCACCGCATGCGACAGGTAGAGCGTGAAGGTATAGGAGGCCGCCCGCCGCAGCGCCGGGGCGACACGCAGCAGCGCCGCGAAGTCGGCATCGCGCGCGCAGGCGAAGTTGGCCAGCACGATCGCGCACAGCAGGTAGTCGCCCAGGAAGCGGTCGGCGCTGCCCAGCGGCAGGGACGGAAAGGGCCACCAGGCAAGGGCGGCGGCGCGCAGCGGCGCTTCGGCATCCAGCCCGACCCAGGCGCCCAGCAGCAGCAGGCTCGCCGCCCAGCCGCACCTGGCCGCCGCCGGCGTGAACCACGGACGGCGGTAGCTGCGGCACAGCCACACCCCGGCCAGCCACATCGGCAGCAGCAGCCAGAGCTTGTAGCCCATCAGGGCCAGCGCCAGCGCGACGAGGATGGCGCGGCGCGCGCCGCGCAGGTAGCAGGCCAGCCCGAACAGCAGGTAGTACCAGGCTTCGTAGTCGAGCGACCACCAGGGCACCAGATAGGGCGGGACTTCGGCCAGGCTCCAGTGCTGGCCGAGGAACAGCAGGTGTAGCGGCAGGTACAGGTACAGCTTGTCGAGCACGTAGGCGTGCGACGGGATGGCGTCGCCGAGGGCGCGTGCGGCGGCGGCCCCGGCCAGCGCCAGCAGCAGGACCGGCAAGGCCACCGAATACACCCGCGACAGCCGCGCCGCCGCATAGGCACGCGCGGACGGGCGCTGGCCGGAGCGCAGCGTGGTGGCGGCGATCAGGTAGCCGGACAGGACGAAGAACACGATCACCGCCTCGCGCCCCATGGCCGGCAGGACGCCCCACGCCCCCTGCGGGATCACGCCGAAGTAGGCGAAATGGGCGAACACGACCATGACCGCCGCCAGCAGGCGGGTCAGGTCGAGGTAAAGGGAGAACGACTGCCCGAGGACGGGCGGCGAGGTCGACATTTTTTCTTTTTATCAAGCGAACAAGGCGATCATACACCGCCCGCGCGGGCCGGCGGTCAGAGCGCGGTACGCAGGGCGAACAGTTCCGGGAACAGCACCACGTCGAGCATCTTGCGCAGGTAGCTGGCGCCCGAGGTGCCGCCGGTGCCCAGCTTGAAGCCGATGATGCGCTCGACCGTGGTCACGTGGCGGAAGCGCCAGAAGCGGAACGCGGTCTCCAGGTCGACCAGCTTCTCGGCCAGTTCGTACAGCGCCCAGTGGTGCTCGGTGTCCTGGTAGACGCCCAGCCAGGCCGCCTTCACGCTCTCGTCCGGCTGGGTGGGCCGGGTCGGGTCGGCGGCCAGGCGTTCCGGCGCGATGGGGAAGCCGCTGCGCGCCAGCAGCATCACCGCCTCGTCGTAGACGGAAGGCGCGTGCAGCTCCTTCTCGAGGATGGCGTGCGCCTCGGGCGACTTCTCGTGCACCGCGAGCAGGTTGGGGTTCTTGTTCCCGAGGATGAATTCGAGCTCGCGGTACTGGAAGGACTGGAAGCCCGAGGACGCGCCCAGGTAGGGCCGGATCGCGGTGTACTCGGGCGGCGTCATGGTCGCCAGCACGTCCCAGGCGTGCACCAGTTGGTCCATGATGCGCGCCACCCGCGCCAGCATCTTGAAGGCCGGCGGCAGGTTGCCTTCCCGGATGTGGCGGCGCACCGCCTGCAGCTCGTGCAGCATCAGCTTGATCCACAGCTCGCTGGTCTGGTGCTGGATGATGAACAGCATCTCGTTGTGGTTGGGCGAGAGCGGGTGCTGGGCCGACAGGATGCTATCCAGGCCCAGGTAGTCGCCGTAGCTCATGGACTCCTTGAAGTCCAGTTTCGCGCCATGCCATTCCGGCGTGGTTTGTGCCTTGTCGTTCACGATGGCTCCTAGGTGACTGCGCTGCGTTCGAGCGCCGCGTCGTAGTCCCGGCGGTCGAGGATGTCCTTCAGGATCGCCACCGCGTCCCACACGTCGGCGAAGCTGGTGTAGAGCGGGGTGAAGCCGAAGCGCATGATCTCCGGCTCGCGGTAGTCGCCGATCACGCCGCGCGCGATCAGGGCCTGCATCACCGCATAGCCGTGTGGGTGGGTGAAGCTGACGTGGCTGCCGCGCCGCGCATGGTCGCGCGGCGTCACCAGGCCGAGCGGGTGGCCGCCGCAGCGCGACTCGACCAGCTCGATGAACAGGTCGGTCAGCAGCAGCGATTTCTCGCGCAGCGCGGCCATCGTGGTCGCTTCGAACACTTCCAGCCCACACTCGACCAGCGCCAGCGAGAGCACCGGCTGGGTGCCGCACAGGGCGCGTCCGATGCCTTCGCATGCCTCGAAACCGTGCGACATCGCGAACGGCCGGGCATGGCTCCACCAGCCGGTGAGCGGATGGGAAAAGGCCGCCTGGTGGCGTTGCGGGACCCAGATGAAGGCCGGTGCGCCGGGGCCGCCGTTCAGGTATTTATAGGTGCAGCCGACCGCGAAGTCGGCCTCCGCCGCGTGCAGGTCGAGCGGCACCGCGCCGGCCGAGTGGGCCAGGTCCCAGACCGCCAGGGCGCCGGCGGCGTGGGCCTGGCGGGTGAGGCCGACCATGTCGTGCTGGTAGCCGGTGCGGTAGTTGACGTGGGTGAGCATCAGCACCGCGCAGTCGGCGTCGAGCGCGGCCGGAATCTCGTCCACGGAATCGACCAGGCGCACCCGGTAGCCCTGCCGTAGCCACTGGGCCAGGCCTTCGGCCATGTAGATATCGGTGGGGAAGTTGCTGCGTTCGGTGACGAGCGTGCGGCGGGAGGCTGCCGGCCCCTGGGCCTGCAGCTGCAGGGCCGCGGCCAGCGCCTTGAACAGGTTGAGCGAGGTGGTGTCGGTGACCACGACTTCGCCTTGGCGTGCGCCGATCAGCGGGGCGAGGCGGTCACCGAGGCGCTTGGGCAGGTCGAACCAGCCGGCCGTGTTCCAGCTCTTGATCAGGTCTTGCCCCCATTCGCGCGCAACCACTTCCTGGGCGCGCGCCAGCGCGGCCTTCGGGCGGGCGCCGAGCGAATTGCCGTCGAGGTAGATCACGCCCTCGGGCAGGTCGAAGCGCTCGCGCAGGGCGTGCAGCGGGTCGCGCGCGTCGCGGGCGAGGCAGTCTTCACGGGTCATCGGGGTGCTCATGCGCTTTCCTTGCTTGGCAGTTCCCGCAGGATGGCGCGCACCGGGCTGGCGTCCATGCCTGCGAATTTCAGGGGCAGGGCGACCAGTTCGTAGTCGCCCTCGGGGATCTGGTCCAGCACGATGCCTTCCAGGATGGCCATGCGGCTGGCCCGTACGGCATGGTGGGCGTCCAGGGTCTTGGAATCCTGCGGGTCGAGCGAGGGGGCGTCGGTGCCCACCAGGATCGCGCCGCGGCTGGCCAGCAGCGCGATGGCGGCCGGGGTAATGGCGGGGAAGGCCGGGTCCCAGGCATCCTGCGGCGCGCTGGCGTAAGTACGCAGCAGCACCCGTGCCGGCGCGCCATCGAGCTTGCCTGCGAGGTGGCCCGGCTCGACCGCGGCCACGCCGATGCAGTGGATCACGCGGCAGGGTCCGATGTAGGGACGCAGGTCGACCTGGTCGATGGCGCTGCCGGCCGGGTCGTAGTGGCTGGGGGCGTCGGTATGGGCGCCGAGGTGGGTCGTCATCGTCATGCGGCTGACCCGGACCGGGCAGCCGTCCTGGATCTGCCAGGTGGGCGCGGCCTCGAAGGGCGTATCGCCGGGCCAGACCGGGATGGCAGCCGAGATCGTCGGGCTGATGTCCCAGAGTCGTAAAGATTCCATGCTTGCCTTTGCTGAGTGCAGATAGCGGATCGTTGAAGCCTGAAGTTATTTCCAGCCTCGCAGTGTAGCAAGTTCCAGCGGCTGCCGTCCTGCTTTGTTGGCTTGATGCCAACTTTCTGAAGAGCTAAAAAATTTTTAAAAATTTTCGTCAAGAACGCTAAAGTTCCCGGAACCCCTGCCGTTACCCCTACCAGAAGCGCGATAAAAGGTCTTGAAAAATATTTTCAAGAAACCCTCAAGTTGCTGAAAAGGGCGCCGTTAAAGGAGTGGAGAGGCCGGGGAAGCGTGAAAAATATTTTGCGAAAACCCTAAAGTTTCCCTGAAGCTTGACGTAAACCGTATCAAACGCACGACAGACGTCCCGTCGAGCGAGCACAATTCAGCTGGTTTCCAGCACCTCCCACAGCCCCGTTTTCATAGGGGCGCCAGAGTGATCCAACAGGGTTTGTCAGACAAACTCCTACGGGTCTTGCCGTCATTTCGCGGACGAAAAATACAGAGTTCGTCCAATACCGAAAAAGTTTCCTCACGGTCAGAATCTATCTCAACGGCAACACATTGTTTGCCGGGAAAACGGATGACGGAGAGATGGAAATGACGATGAACGACATGATGGCTGAAATTCGCGACGCTAACCTGAGCTACCTGATGCTGGCCCAGCAGATGATCCGCGCAGACAAGGTCACCGCCATCTTCCGTCTCGGCATCTCCGCCGACATCGCCGAACTGATCGAAAGCATGAGCAACGCCCAGATCCTGAAGCTGGCAAGCGGCAACATGATGCTGGCCCGTTTCCGCTTCGACGACACCGCCATCCTGTCGATGCTGACCAGCCACACCAAGGACCGCAGCCTGGCCCAATCGCACGCTGCGATCCTGATGGCCGGCCAAGCGGTCGAAGAGATCGTATAAAATCCCGCTGAGCGGCCCCCTCGGGGCTGCATGGCAAGGTAATATCGGAGCGGGAGCAGGGATGAGCAAGAAAAGTGTCGTATCGGAAGCGCAGGAAATCCAGCTTGCGATCGAACTGATCAACCTGGGAGCGCGCCTCCAGCTGCTCGAAACCGAAGTCTCGCTCTCGCGCGAGCGCCTGCTCAAGCTCTACAAGGAACTCAAGGGCGTCTCTCCGCCCAAGGGCATGTTGCCCTTCTCGACCGACTGGTTCCTGACCTGGCAACCGAATATCCATTCCTCGCTCTTCATCAATATCCATAACTTCCTGGTCGAACATGCCGGCGCCAGCGGCATCCAGGCCGTGATGAAGGCCTACCAGCTCTACCTCGAACAGATGCCGCCCGAGCCGGGCGAAGAGCCGCTGCTGTCGCTGACGCGCGCCTGGACCCTGGTGCGCTTCTTCCAGAGCGGCATGCTGGTGCTGGCTCCGTGCGGCAAGTGCCAGGGCAAGTTCGTCGTGAATGCCCTCGACCTGAACGCCGGCTACCTGTGCGGCCTGTGCCATATGCCTTCGCGCGCCGGCAAGACCCGCAAGGCGAAAGACGCCAAGGACGCGGCGGCCGCCGCTGCCGCCGCCACCGCTGCCAGCCAGGGCAAGTGAAGCCCGCATGTCCCTGATGCCCGCATGTCGCTGAAGCCGGCCGTCGCCGCGCTGCTGCTGCAGGCCGCCGCCTTTCCCTTGAGCCTGGCCGTCACCTGGCTGCTGGCCAGCGCCGGCATCCCGATGTCCTACCTGGCCGTGGCCCTGATCCAGGGCCTGCTCGCCGCCACCCTGGGCTGGTGGCGCGGCCTGGCCAGCTGGTGGCGCCCGATTCAATTCTGCTTTCCCCTCGCGCTGCTCGGCGCGGCGCAGCTGGCGATCCCGCCGCTGGTGTTCCTGGCGATCTTCCTGTTCCTGTTGCTGCTGTACTGGTCCACCTACCGCACCCAGGTGCCGTACTACCCGTCCAACCGGCGCGTGTGGGCAGCGGTGGTCGGCCTGCTGCCGGCGCGGGCGCCGCTGCGGGCGATCGACATCGGCAGCGGGCTGGGCGGGCTGGTGCTGCATCTGGCGCGCCGGCCCGGCGTGCAGGCCAGCGGCATCGAGCTGGCCCCGCTGCCCTGGCTGCTCAGCCGGCTGCGCGCGCGGCTCGCGGGAAGCGGGGCGCGCTTCCTGCGCGGCGATTACGAAAATCTGGATTTCGCGCAATACGATGTCGTGTTCGCCTACCTGTCGCCAGCCGCCATGGGGGCGCTATGGCGCAAGGCGGCGCGCGAGATGCGACCCGGCTCCGTGCTGCTGAGTTATGAATTCGTCATCGACGATCGTTTGCCCGACCGTACCGTCTATCCCACAGAGGGTGGTCCTGCCCTGTACTTGTGGCACTTTTAGGCGACAAAACCGGCCTTTTTGCTTGCCGATGGGCCGTTCTCCCGCTAGAGTGGTTCCCTGCGTCAACTTTGCTTGAAATCACTTATTTAAGACAGCCGGAGCACCAGCCCGGCGTACCTGGAGCGGAATTCCCTTGTTAGTCATTCTCGGTTACCTCGTCGTCTGCGCCTGTGTGTTCGGCGGCTTCGCCTGGGCCGGCGGCCACCTGGCTTCGCTGTGGCAGCCGGTCGAACTTGTGATGATCGGCGGTGCAGCCCTGGGCGCGTTCTTCGTCGGTAATACCATGAAGTCGGTGAAGGCGACCATGAAGGCCCTGCCGAGCGTGTTCAAGGGGTCGCAGTACACCAAGGACATGTACATGGAGCTGATGGCGCTGCAGTTCGACGTGCTCTCGAAGGTGCGCAAGGAAGGCCTGATGTCGATCGAAGGCGACATCGAGGCGCCGGAAGCCTCGCCGCTGTTCTCCAAGTATCCGGCGGTGCTGGCCGACCACCACATCGTCGAGTTCATGACCGATTACCTGCGCCTGATGGTGTCCGGGAACATGGACGCGATGCAGATCGAAAACCTGATGGACAACGAGATCGAGACCCACCACCACGAGGGTGCGATCCCGGCCCACGTGATCGCCAAGATCGGCGACGGCCTGCCGGCCTTCGGTATCGTGGCGGCGGTGATGGGCGTGGTCCACACGATGGAATCGGTGGGCCTGCCGCCGGCCGAGCTGGGCATCCTGATCGCCAAGGCGCTGGTCGGCACCTTCCTCGGCATCCTGCTGGCCTATGCCTTCGTGAGTCCGCTCGCGAGCGTGCTGGAACAGAAGCTGGAAGAATCGACCAAGATGTTCCAGTGCGTGAAGGTCACGCTGCTGGCCAGCCTGAACGGCTATGCACCGGCGCTGGCCGTGGAGTTCGGCCGCAAGGTGCTGTACTCGACCGAGCGCCCGAGTTTCGCCGAACTCGAAGAACACATCAAGAAGAAGAAGTAAGACCGATGCCGGTTTCCAGCACACAGGTAGACACGCGAGGCGGGCATGGCTGACGAAGGCATGCGCCCCATCGTCGTCAAGCGCATCAAGAAGGTGCAGGGCGGCCACCACGGCGGCGCCTGGAAGATCGCCTACGCCGACTTCGTGACCGCCATGATGGCCTTCTTCCTGCTCATGTGGCTGCTCGGCTCGACCGCCAAGGGCGACCTGGAAGGCATCTCCGAATACTTCAAGACGCCGCTCAAGGTGGCGATGGCGGGCGGCTCGGGCGCCGGCGACTCCTCGTCGGTGATCAAGGGCGGCGGCACCGACCTGACCCGCCGCAACGGCCAGGTCAAGAAGGGCGACATCGACCCGAGTTCGAAGACCTACAACCTGGAAGCGGCCAAGGCCCAGGTGGCGAAGGCCGAAGCCGACCGCCTGCAGTCGCTCAAGTCGAAGATCGAGTCGGTCATCGAGGTCAACCCGCTGCTCAAGAAGTACAAGAACCAGCTGCTGCTCGATATCACCAGCGAAGGCCTGCGCATCCAGATCGTGGACGAGCAGAACCGCCCGATGTTCGCGCTGGCCAAGGCCGAGCTGCAGCCCTATACCAAGGACATCCTGAACGTGATCGGCATGGTGCTCAACGAGGTGCCGAACAAGATCGGCCTGTCCGGCCACACCGACTCGACCCCGTACCCGAGCGACGCCGGCTACAGCAACTGGGAACTGTCGGCCGACCGCGCCAACGCCTCGCGGCGCGAACTGGTGCGCGGCGGCCTGGGCGACGACAAGGTGCTGCGCGTGGTGGGCCTGGCCTCGGCCGCGCCGCTCGACCGCACCGATCCGTTCAACCCGATCAACCGGCGCATCAGCATCATCGTGATGAACAAGCGCACCGAGGAAGCCGTCCAGCGCGACGCCGCTTCGCTCGAGGTGCCGGCGCAGCAGCCCACCGCGGCGGCCGAAGCGGTCGTGACGGCCGGCGGCGCACCCGCCGCCGCAGCAAGATAATCCAGGACTGGAGACTGGAATGAAAAGAAAAAAGATACTGGGATCGCACGTGAAGCGCCTGCTGTCGGGCGTGGCCATCCACGGACGCCGCCACCTCACCGAGGTCGAGACCGACCTGCTGCAGACCGAGCTGCTGCTGGAGGAAGCCATCGACAAGCTGACCAGCAGCTTCATGGCGATCCACACGGCGGTCGGCGCGCGCCAGGAGGCCATCAACCGCCTGCTGGCCGGCGGCACGCCGAGCGCGGAAGACAGCGCCAACCTGGCGGACATGTCGGGCGAGATCGGCCAGCACGTGAACTCGGCCATCACCAGCATGCAGTTCCAGGACATGACCAGCCAGCTGATCGACCGCACCCTGCGCCGCGTCACCGGCCTGCGCGACTTCCTCGGCACGCTCAGCGAGCACGGCGCCGAGATCGCGCCCGAGACCGACAGCGACGAGATCGTCGAACGCCTGGGCAAGGTCAGCATGGCGCTGGCGATCCAGTCGCTCGAGCTGCGCAGCATGCTGCGCAAGTCGGTGGAGCAGCGCCACCTCGAAAGCGGGGACATCGAACTCTTCTGAGTGCGCCGGCGGCGACACGGAACAAGCGATAGTACAAGTTGGCATTCAGCACTTAACATTCAACCGGCACAGTCCGGATTCAAGATAGCAGGAGCAAAACATGGCAAAAACGATTCTCGCGGTCGACGATTCCAGTTCGCTGCGCCAGATGGTGGCCTTCAGCCTGAAGGCGGCTGGCTACAACGTGGTGGAAGCCGTGGACGGCCAGGATGGCCTCGACAAGGCGAAGCAGCAGAGCGTGGACCTGGTCCTGACCGACCAGAACATGCCGCGCATGGACGGCCTGGCCCTGATCAAGACCCTGCGCACGCTGCCGACCTACGCCAAGACCCCGATCCTGATGCTGACCACCGAATCGTCCGACGAGATGAAGGCCAAGGGCCGCGCCGCCGGCGCCAACGGCTGGCTGGTCAAGCCCTTCGATCCGCAGCGCCTCATCGAGGTCGTGAAAAAAGTCATCGGCTAAGGCCATGACGCATCGGGCATCAGAACGGATTTCACCATGACGATCGACATCAGCCAGTTTTACCAGGTCTTCTTCGACGAGGCAGAGGAACTGCTCGCCGAAATGGAGCGGCTGCTGCTGGGCGTCGACGTGGCCGCGCCCGACCCGGAGGACCTGAACGCCATCTTCCGCACCGCGCATTCGGTCAAGGGCGGCGCCTCGACCTTCGGCCTGACCGACATGAGCGGGGTCACGCACGTGCTCGAGTCGCTGCTGGACCGTATCCGCAAGGGCGAGATGGCGCTCACCAGCAAGCATGTGGACGCCTTCCTGGCGGCCAAGGACATCCTCAAGATGCAGCTCGACGGCCACCGCCACGGCGGCGCGGTCGACCAGGAAGCGGTCGCCAACGTGCGCATGGTGCTGCACGACCTGGCCGAAGGCCTGGTGCCGCAGGCCGCGGTGGTGGCGCCGTCCTACCTGACGGCGGAGAGCAAGGCCCATCACCCAACCGAAGGCGCGCACCGCTACAAGATCGAACTGCCGGTGGTCGAGCAGCGCGACATCAGCGCCCTGGTGGACGAACTCGGCCTGATGGGCCGGGTGAAGGTCACGCCGCTCGACGGCGGTCGCAGCGCCATCGTCATCACGACCCACGAGAGCCTGGACGACATCATCGCGATCTGCTCCTTCGTGCTCGATCCCGAAGACCTGAAGATCTTCGAGGCCCCTCCCTTGAGCCCGGAGCAGCGCGCCATCGAGGCCGCCGAGCGCAAGCGCATCGAGGACAGCCAGGGCTACGGCTTCTTCGACGTCGACGACGAGGGCGAGGCCGGCGCCGCCGGCGAAGTCGAGCTGTCCGACGACGAGCGCGGCTACGGCTTCTTCCAGCCGATCGAGCAGATCCGCGCGCTGGCCGGCATCGGCGACGCGCCGCCGGCCCAGCCGGCGCCGTCGCAGCGCCCGGAGCCCCTCGAAACGAGCGAGACGGCCGAGAAGAAAGCCGCGGCGAAGAAGGATCCGCATGCCGAATCTTCCTCGATCCGCGTGTCGGTGGAGAAGGTCGACCAGCTGATCAACCTGATCGGCGAACTGGTGATCACCAATGCCATGCTGGAGCAGCGCAGCGGCAACCTGGACCCGATGGCGCACGAGCGCCTGCTCAATTCGATCAGCCAGCTGGGCCGCAACACGCGCGAGCTGCAGGAAGCCGTCATGTCGATCCGCATGATGCCGATGGACTTCGTGTTCTCGCGTTTCCCGCGCATGGTGCGCGACCTCGCCGGCAAGCTGGGCAAGAAGGTCGACTTCATCACCAACGGCGCCGCAACCGAACTGGACAAGGGCCTGATCGAGCGCATCGTCGATCCGCTGACCCACCTGGTGCGCAACTCGATCGACCACGGCATCGAGATGCCCGCCGCGCGCCTGGCCAGCGGCAAGTCGGACGCGGGGCGCCTGTTCCTGTCGGCCGGCCACCAGGGCGGCAACATCGTGATCGAAGTCTCGGACGACGGCGCGGGCCTGAACCGCGAGCGCATCCTGGCCAAGGCGGCCCAGAACGGACTGGCCGTGAGCGACAACATGAGCGACGAGGAAGTCTGGCAGCTGATCTTCGCGCCGGGCTTCTCGACCGCCGAGCAGGTGACCGACGTGTCCGGCCGCGGCGTCGGCATGGACGTGGTCAAGCGCAACATCGCCTCGATGGGCGGCACGGTCGACATCCGCTCGGCGCGCGGTTTCGGCACCACGATCTCGATCTCGCTGCCGCTGACCCTGGCCATCCTGGACGGCATGTCGATCCGCAGCGGCGAAGAGGTCTACATCCTGCCGCTGTCCTTCGTGGTCGAGTCGCTGCAGCCGGCGCCGCAGGACATCCGCGAGATCGTGGGACGCGGTCGCGTGCTCAAGGTGCGCGGCGAATACCTGCCCCTGATCCCGCTGTACCAGATGTTCGACATCACCCCGCGCATCACCGATCCGTCCGAAGGCATCGTGGTGATCCTCGAGACCGAGGGCAGGAAGGCCGCGCTGTTCGTGGACGAACTGGTGGGCCAGCAGCAGGTGGTGGTCAAGAACCTGGAAGCGAATTACCGCAAGGTGGCCGGCATCTCCGGCGCCACCATCCTGGGCGACGGCGGCGTCGCACTGATCCTGGACGTGGCTGCGCTGGTGCGCTCCTCGCGCCAGTTGCTGGGCGATGCGCTCGCTTCGTCCAGTCTTTAACAAAACATCAACCCAAGAGGACGTGAACATGTCTACTGCACTGAACAACAAGCTGCATGAAGGCGCCGCGGGCGGCGCCAACGAGGGCGCCGGCAGCGAATTCCTGGCCTTTACCCTCGGCTCCGAGGAATACGGCATCGATATCCTCAAGGTGCAGGAGATCCGCGGCTACGAAGCGGTGACCCGCATCGCCAATGCACCGGAATTCATCAAGGGCGTGATCAACCTGCGTGGCATCATCATCCCGGTGGTCGACATGCGCATCAAGTTCAACCTGGGCACCCCGGTGTACGACCAGTTCACCGTGGTGATCATCCTGAACATCGGCGGCCGCATCATGGGCATGGTGGTGGACAGCGTGTCGGACGTGACCACGCTCACCCCGGACCAGATCAAGCCGGCCCCGGAGATGGGCACCGCCTTCAACTCCGACTACATGATCGGCCTGGGCACGGTGGACGAGCGCATGCTGATCCTGGTCGACATCGACAAGCTGATGTCGTCCGGCGAGATGGGCCTGATGGACAAGCTGGCAGCGTAATGCAGCTGCAGGGTGGCCGGCGAAGCCGACCGCCCTGCGCAGTGCCGGCACGAGTAACGCAGAGAGTATTAGCAAGGAAGAGGCAACGACGTGCCGCAGCAACGATCCGATACGGTCAAGGAATTCGACTTCACGCGCAGTGACTTCGAACGGGTCCGGGCGCTGATCTACCAGCGCGCCGGCATCTCGCTGGCCGACAGCAAGCAGGAGATGGTCTACAGCCGCCTGGCGCGACGCCTGCGCGCGACCGGCATCCAGTCCTTCACGCGCTACCTCGACGAGCTGGAAAGCGGCCGCATGGGGGCGGAGTGGGAAGCCTTCACCAATGCGCTGACCACCAACCTGACCTCGTTTTTTCGCGAAGCCCACCATTTTCCCTTGCTGGCCGAGCACTTGCAGGGCCTGCAGCGCCGCGACGGCAAGCCGCTCACGATCTGGTGCTCGGCGGCGTCCACCGGCGAAGAGCCGTACTCGATCGCCATGACCGCCTGCGAGGCCTTCAATTCGCTCACGCCGCCGGTGCAGATCGTCGCGACCGACATCGACACCAGCGTGCTGGCCGTGGCCGCGGCCGGGGTCTACCCGATGGAGCGCGCCGAAAAGGCGGGCCTGGCGCGGCTCCAGCGCTTCTTCCTGAAAGGGAAGGGCGCCAACGAGGGCATGGCGCGGGTGCGCCCGGAGCTGCGCCAGCTGGTGAGCTTCCGCCAGCTCAACCTGCTGGCGAACGAGTGGCCGGTGGAGGGGCAGTTCGACGCCATCTTCTGCCGCAACGTGATGATCTACTTCGACAAGGATACCCAGCGCAAGATCCTGGCGCGCTTCGTGCCCCTGATGAAGCCGCATGCCCTGCTGTTTGCCGGGCACTCCGAAAACTTCCTGTACGTGTCGGATGCGCTGCGCCTGCGCGGCAAGACGGTGTACGAACTCCACCAGGCGGCAGGCCGCCAATCGCCCTGAGACGTCGACCATGAACAACCAGTTCGCCACCAACGTCTACTACGACCGCACCTTCGACTGCGACGCCGCCAAGATCCTGCCGGGCGAGTACTACTACACCGGCAGGAACATGCTGATCGTGACCGTGCTCGGCTCCTGCGTGTCGGCCTGCATCCGCGACCGCATCACCGGCCTGGGCGGCATGAACCATTTCATGCTGCCGGACGGCGGCGACGCCAACAGCCCGGTGTCGGCCTCGATGCGCTACGGCAGCTTCGCCATGGAGATCCTGATCAACGACCTGCTCAAGGCCGGCGCGCGGCGCGAGAACCTGGAAGCCAAGGTGTTCGGCGGCGGCGCCGTGCTGCGCGGCTTCACGGCGATGAACGTGGGCGAGCGCAACGCCAGCTTCGTCATGAGCTTCCTGAAAACCGAACGCATCCCGGTGCTGGCGTCGGACCTGAACGACGTCTATCCGCGCAAGGTGTACTTCTTCCCCAAGACCGGCAAGGTGCTGGTGAAGAAGCTGATGCAGACCCAAAACGATACGCTGGCAAAACGCGAGCTCGATTACGCCAAACGACTCAAGGTCGAACCGGTCGGCGGCGACATCGACCTCTTCTGAGCGTGATGACCAGCACCAAGACCTGAAAAGGACGACGCATGACAATCAAGGTACTGATCGTCGACGACTCCGCGCTGATCCGCAGCGTGATGAGCGAAATCGTCAACTCCCAGCCCGACATGGAGGTGGTGGCCACGGCGCCCGACCCCCTGGTCGCGCGCGAGCTGATCAAGCGCCACAACCCCGACGTGCTGACCCTCGACGTCGAGATGCCGAAGATGGACGGCCTGGACTTCCTGGAAAAACTGATGCGCCTGCGCCCGATGCCGGTGCTGATGGTGTCTTCGCTGACCGAGCGCGGCTCCGAGATCACGATGCGCGCGCTGGAACTGGGCGCGGTCGACTTCGTGACCAAGCCGAAGATCTCGATCCAGACCGGGATGCGCGAATACACCGAGCTCATCGCCGACAAGATCCGCGCCGCCTCGCGCGCCCGCATCAAGCGCATGGTGCCGGGCGCGACGCCGGCGCCGCAGCTGTCGGCCCTGCGCAGCCCGCTGATCTCGTCGGAAAAACTGATCATCATCGGCGCTTCCACCGGCGGCACCGAAGCGATCCGCGAGTTCCTGATGCAGATGCCTTCGGACTGCCCCGGCATCCTGATCGCCCAGCACATGCCGGAAGGCTTCACCAGTTCCTTCGCCAAGCGCCTCGATTCGCTGTGCAAGATCAGCGTGACCGAGTCCGCCGGCAACGAGCGCGTGCTCCCGGGCCACGCCTACATCGCGCCCGGGCACTCGCACCTGCTGCTGACCCGCTCCGGCGCCAACTACATGACCCGGATCGAGCAAAGCCCGCCGGTCAACCGGCACCGGCCCTCGGTGGACGTGCTGTTCCGCAGCGCGGCCCAGGCGGCGGGCAAGAATGCCGTCGGTGTTATCCTGACCGGCATGGGCAAGGACGGCGCCGCCGGCATGCTGGACATGCGCCAGGCGGGCGCGCACAATTTTGCCCAGGACGAGGCCAGCTGCGTGGTGTTCGGCATGCCGCGCGAGGCGATCGCGCTGGGCGCCGCCCATGAGGTGGGCAGCCTGCAGGCGCTGCCGCGCATGGTGCTCGAGCACCTGGCCTCGCAGGGCGACCGGGCGTTGCGTGTTTGATCCGAACGGGGTGGGTTCGCTGCCATTTTATCGCCGTACGGCAACAAAAATGCTATTCTGGAGGCTGTTATGCGGTCTTCATCCAATAAACCAAAGTACAAGTTTCAAAACGGAGTAATTCATGGCTGATCCAAAGATGCGTTTTCTGGTTGTTGACGATTTCTCGACGATGCGACGCATCGTCCGGAATCTGTTGAAAGAACTGGGTTATGCCAATGTCGACGAAGCCGAAGACGGCGTGATGGCGCTGGCCAAGCTGCGCAGCGAGTCGTTCGACTTCGTGGTGTCGGACTGGAACATGCCGAACATGGACGGCCTGACCATGCTGCAGAACATCCGTGCCGATCCGGCCCTGGCCAAGCTGCCGGTGCTGATGGTGACCGCCGAAGCCAAGAAGGAAAACATCATCGCGGCCGCGCAGGCAGGCGCCAGCGGCTACGTGGTCAAGCCGTTCACGGCCGCCACCCTGGACGAGAAGCTCAACAAGATTTTCGAAAAACTCGACAAGGCCGGAGCCTGACATGCATGAGCAGACCGCGGCCCAGGCCGAGGCCCAGGTGCATGAACCTCATGAAGAGGTGCTGAGCCGGATCGGCCACATGACGCGCGCGCTGCACGACAGCCTGCGCGGTCTCGGCCTCGACAAGCTGATCGAGAAAGCAGCGAGCGACATTCCCGATGCGCGCGACCGCCTCGACTACGTGGCGCGCCTGTCGGAACAGGCGGCCAAGCGCGTGCTCGACGCCACCGACGCCGCCGGCCCCGTGCAGGACGCGATCGAGACCCGCTCGAGCGAGCTGGCCGGCGCCTGGCAGGCCTTGCTCGACAAGGGCGCCTCGGAGCAGGAATGGCGTGCGCTGGCCCAGCGCACCATCGCCGGCCTGGACGAGTCGCGCGCGGGCGCTGCCGCCACCCGCGGCCAGTTGATGGACATCATGATGGCCCAGGACTTCCAGGACCTGACCGGCCAGGTGATCGGCCGCATCACCGGCATTGCCCAGAACCTCGAACAGCAGCTGGTGCAGGTGCTGATCGATTTCGCCCCGAGCGAGATCCGGCGCGAGATCGACAACGGCCTGCTCAACGGTCCCCAGATCAACCCGGAAGGCAAGAGCGAAGTCGTGGCCGACCAGGGCCAGGTCGACGACCTGCTCGACAGTCTCGGTTTTTGAGCGGTCCGCCGCACGGCGTCCGGGCTGCGTACCCACTTCAGTTTTCTCTCCGCGCCCATGCATCAAACCAATTTTATCGTTCGTGAGCCGCTGCTCGACCCGAAGCAGCGGGTCATCGGCTACGAACTGTCGTGGCAGCACCATGACGGCAAGGTCGCCAGCGACCGGGAGCTGGAAGACCTGGTCGGCTTCGTCGCCGAACACGTCAACCATCCGGAGCACGGCTGGCTGCTGCGCGACAAGATCCTGTTCCTCGACGCGGTGCCCGAGATGCTCTCGCTCGATGCGCTGCACGCGCTGCCGCCGGAGCGCACCGTGCTCACCCTGAATATCCGCAGGCTGACCGACCCGGACGTGCGCTCGGCGGTGCAGGCGGTGCGGGTGGGCGGCGTCGGCGTGTCGATCCGCGGCGCCGACCTGAATCTGCTGGGCCGCAACCTTTCGCCCTATGCTTCCTACGTCGAGGTGCAGTTCGCCGGCAGCGACGTCGCCGCCCAGGCCCGCACCTATGCCGCCGCCAAGCACGCGGCGATGCGCATGGTGGGCCGCCCGGTCGCGACCTGGGCCGATTTCGACGCCTGCGCTGCGCTCGGGCTGGACGCCTTCGTGGGCAAGCTGCACCTGACACCACGCACCGGCAACCCGGTCAAGGGCATGAATCCGACCCAGAGCGTGATCCTGCAACTGATGCAGATGGTGCAGAACAACGAGGACGTGCCCAGGATCGAGAACGTGCTCAAGCGCGATCCGGCGCTCACCTACAAGTTGTTGCGCTACATCAATTCGGCCGGCTTCGGCGCCGCCCGCGAAGTGCAGTCGCTGCGCCAGGCGATCGCCCTGATGGGCTATGCGCCGCTGTATCGCTGGCTGGTGCTGCTGCTGGCGACCGCCAGCAGCAGCGGCTATTCGCCGGTGCTGATGGAAACCGCAGTGGTGCGCGGCCGCCTGGCCGAGCTGCTGGGCGCGACGGCGCTGCGCGGCGAATCGGAAAACCTGTTCGTTGCCGGCATGTTCTCGTTGCTGGATCGCCTGCTGGGACTGCCGATGCACGAGGTGCTGGAGACGGTGCCGCTGCCGGAAGAGGTGGTGCGGGCGCTGACCGGCCGCGAGGGCCGCTACGGGCCCTACCTGGCGCTGGCCGAGGCCTGCGAGCTGAATTCGAACCTGGTGGCGGCGCTGGCCGATTCGCTCGGCATCAGTCCGTTCGAGGTGAACAAGGCGCACCTGTCGGCGCTGGCCTGGGCACAGTCGGTGGCGGCCTGAAACAGGCTACAGGTGGTCCAGGCGCCTAGCGCGCCGCAGCCCGGCGCTCCGGCGTCCCGGTAGTGACGAAACGCTCCAGGGTCTGCTGCATCTGCATCGAAATGCTGGCGAAGCTGCATCCCACCTGCACCTGGTCGCCGAGCAGGAAGGTGCGGAAGGGGCGCAGCAGGCGCACCTCCAGGTCGGCCATGATCACCAGGTTCGGCCCCAGTTCCAGTCGCACGCCTTCCAGCTTCCTTCCCACGTGCAGGCCGAAGAGCTGTCCCGGCGTCGCGCGCAGGCCCACGCCACCCTGCGAGAAGTCGTACAGCGGAAGCTCCGTGTAGACGCCGTTCAGGCGGAAACTGGCCATGTAGTTGACGCCCACCGGGGTCTCGACACGGCGCGCGGCGCGCCGGTTCAGCACCAGGCAGGAGGGCGGAAATTCGGCGCGCACGTGCATCGTGTTGTCGGGCGCCGGCTTCCAGGACTGGTCGAGCTCGAACTGCAGCTTGGCGTTGCCGCCCAGCGAAGCGACCAGCGTGGCCTTGCCCGCGGGCGGGCGCTCGCTGCCGGTGAAGTCGAGCACGAAATGCGGCAGTTCAGGGTCGACCGACTCGATACGCGCCAGCAGCGGTTCGACCCACCCCGACGGGAACACCGTGACCGGTTCGCCCGACAGCGACAGCGCCGCCAGGGCTTCGCCGATGTCGAAGGGATCGCGCATTTCGTGCGGTTGGGCCGTGCTGCCGATGCGGTGGAGCGCATCGGTCGGCTTCGGCGGACCCTTGCGATTGAGGGGAGCGGAGGTGTCGTTCATGGCAACAGATCCTTGCGGGTTCACGTCGTGGCGCGCGGCCGGCGGTGAGGCCGGTTCCCGCGCAGGTCGGTCAAGTATAAGGCCAGTCTTCCCGTTATTGCAATTTTGCAAGTAAAGATAGTCTTTTGCTATGCTCAGATCTCGAGATTGTCGATCAGGCGCGTGTTGCCCAGCTTGGCTGCTGCCAGCACCACCAGCGGGGCGCCCGCTTCCAGGTCGGCCGCGCCAGGGGCCTGCAGGTCGATGCGTTTGCGGATCGAGACATAGTCCGGCTTCCAGCCGCGCGCGGCCAGGTGCTCCATGGCCCGGCGTTCGACCTGGGCCGGATCGGGGCTGCCGGCGCGCATCGCCTCGGCGACGGCGTTGAGCTGCTGGTACAGCACCGGGGCTTCGAGCCGTTCCTCGCTCGACAGGTAGCCGTTGCGCGAGGACAGCGCCAGGCCGTCCTCGGCGCGGAAGGTTTCGGCGCCGATGATCTCGGTCGGCAGCGCGAACTGGCGCGCCATGTTACGCACGATCATCAGCTGCTGGTAATCCTTCTTGCCGAACACGGCGACGCGCGGCTGCACGCAGGAGAACAGCTTGGTCACCACGGTGCACACGCCGTCGAAGAAGCCGGGGCGGAACTCGCCTTCCAGGGTGTTGCCGAGGCCGTCGGGCGGGCGCACGCGGTATTCCTGCGGCTCCGGGTACATGTCCTTCTCGGTCGGCGCGAACAGCACGTAGACGCCTTCCTTTTCCAGCTTCTCGACGTCGGCCTGGAAGGTGCGCGGGTATTTGTCGAAATCCTCGTTCGGGCCGAACTGCAGGCGGTTGACGAAGATGGACGCGACCACCGGGTCGCCGTGCCTGCGCGCCAGGCGCATCAGCGACAGATGGCCCTCGTGCAGGTTGCCCATCGTCGGCACGAAGGCGGTGCGCAGCTGGCCGCGCAGCTGGTCGCGCAGTTCGTCGATGGAGGAGATGATTTTCATGGGTGTTTAATGCAGCGATGCAAGTAAAGGTAAGCGGCATTCAAGCCGGGGAATAGGCCAGGCGCACATAGATCGGCGCGAAGGGCTCGGCCTGCGTGATCTCGATCAAGGTTTCCTTCGCCAGTTCGAGCATGGCGACAAAGTGTACAACCACAATCGGAACCGTGTGCTGCCCGGCGAAGAGTTCGGAAAATTCGACGAAGCGCTGCGACTGCAGGACCCGCAGGATGGCCGACATGTGCTCGCGCACCGACAGTTCCTGGCGGCCGATCCGGTGGTGCTGGGTCAGCTTGGCGCGGCGCAGCACATCGAGCCAGGCGCGCTGCAGGTCCCAGGGATCGACATCCGGCAGGCTGGGGGCCAGGCCCTGTTCGACGACCAGCTGCGGGCGCACGAAGTCGCGGCCCTCCTGGGGCAGGGCGCCGAGCGCGAGCGCGGCCGACTTGATCTGTTCGTAGTCGAGCAGGCGCCGCACCAGTTCCGCGCGCGGGTCGCCCACATCCTCGACCAGCTCCTCGTGCCGTTTGGGGAGCAACATGCGCGACTTGATCTCGATCAGCATGGCCGCCATCAGCAGGTACTCGGCGGCCAGCTCCAGGTTGCGCTGGCGGATCTGCTCGACATACTCCAGGTATTGCAGGGTCACCTGCGCCATCGGGATGTCGAGGATGTTGAAGTTCTGCTTGCGGATCAGGTAGAGCAGCAGGTCGAGCGGACCTTCGAAGGCGTCGAGGAAGACCTCGAGCGCATCCGGCGGGATGTACAGGTCGTTCGGCAGGCGCGTCAGCGGCTCGCCATACAGGCGCGCGATGGCCGCCTCGGCCGCATCGGCGGCGGCGTCCAGGTGGGCGTCGTGTGCGCCCCCGTCAGGTCCGGGAGGCGCCCCATCCTGCGGGGGATCGGCCGGCGCCGCATCTGGCAACTGCGGCGCGCCCAACTCGGGCAGCATGGAGGCGCTTTCCCCGGCCTCAGACCTTGGTCTGGTACGGGTAGGCTTGCTGGCGCAGGCCCGAGGCCTTGATGCGCTCCTGCTCGTCCAGCGAGAGCGGGGCCTTGTCCCACAGCAGGGAGCGGCCTTCGACCTGGCGCTCTTCCATGCCCGGGGTCTTGGCTTTCAGTTCCTTGATGAACTTGGTGTGCTCGGATTCGTACAGCGAGTGTTGTTTCTTGAAGAACATGGTTTCCAGAATGAAGTGATGAACGGACGCGCAAGCATTGCGGGGCAGATTCTTCCGCCCCGGCGCGTCCTGGTCAAGTTTACTTGTGCAGTTCGTTCAGCTGGCGGGCGATGATGTCGTGGTTGAGCCACAGCACCGGCGCGATTTTTTCCGACGCGCCGTGGAACATCAGCGGACCGGCGCCTTCCAGCACCAGGCCCGACAGGTGGTCGGTGATCAGGGCCTTCTTGTCCTTGTGCAGGGCGGTGATGGCTTCCGAGGTGCCGATCATGACGTCGGCCAGTTCCGGGGTGTTGTCCATCGGCCAGGCTTCGAAGTTGCGGAAGTGGGCGCTGGTGGCGTCGTTGTTGTAGCGCTCGATGGTGTCGAGCAGCGACTGCAGCGAAGTGCCTTCGCCCAGCAGGTCCTGGCAGATCGCCCATTGCTGCTCGGCCCATGCGCCGCCGCCTTCCTTCTTCAGGGCGATCAGCAGGGGGAACAGCGACAGCTCGACGCCCACGAAGATGTCCGACGAGTTGGTGCGGATTTCCGGGCAGTTGAACACGGTGGCGTACACGCCCTGGTTCCAGGCCGCCTGGGCGATCGACTCCAGGCGCATCTTGGCGTAGCCCTGGGTGTAGTTGGTGTAGGTCTGCCAGGTGTATTCGCCCTGGATCAGGATCTCGGTGCCGTGGTAGCCGTAGGCGGTGTAGCGCACTTCGCCGCCGGCCCTGGTCACGCGCTCGCGGATCGCGCTCGATGCGTCGATCAGGTATTTGAGGGTGTTGGCGGTGACTTCGTCGAAGTTCATCAGGATCAGCTTGCCCAGATCGCTGTCGAGCAGGGCGCGCGAGGACATGAAGCGCTCGCCGCGGCCTTTATAGATGCGGTTGGCGATGGCCAGGAAGGCCTTGATCTTGGGGATGCCGCCGGCCATGGTATGGGCGAAGAAGACATTCGCGCCTTCCGGGATCAGCTTGTCGATCTCGCCCATCACCTGGGCGGCGCTACTGGTGAAGCGGGCCACGCCGGCCTGGCGGCAGCGCTCGATCTTGTCCCAGTCCAGCTTGTCTTCTTGCCAGCTCTTCAGGGTAATCCCGGACAGCATTTCGGTCGGGTTCTGTTCGCCTTCCGGCGCATCCATGTCGAAACCGGCCATCAGCGGCACGTTGACGATCTTGCCGCCCAGCTTCTCTTCCGCCTCGGCGTGCTCTTCCGCGGTCAGGGCGCGCAGGGCGCCCGATTCGTCGCGGCGGCCGACGGTGATGCCGACGATGGTCATGCCGGCCTCGCGCGCCTCATCGATCAGGCCGTTCACATAGCCACGGCCGAACAGTTCGCCGAACAGGACGAAGACATCGCCCTTGCGGAACACGTTGGCCTGGGGGATGTGGCGGAGAGGAGTCAATTCGGTCATCTTGTTATCTACCTATTTGTAATGGTCTGAAGAAGGCCTGCCGGCGAGGGCCGTAGGGGCGCGAGTTTCAGAAAGAACATGCCATTATAACGCTGTGCATGGGCGTGGGTTTGATTTTGGGAGGGGTACAGGAGGCGGTGGTGGGAGGCCGCGAACTTGGGGGAAGAATGCCCGTGGCATTGTTCCCGCGTGCACCGGGGCGACGGTCCTGGGGCTGCAGGGCGGAAGATCGTCCGTGGACCGCTCCCGCCAATCGTCGCCCCGGCGAAGGCCGGGGCCCAGTTGGGTCGAACGGTGTCAGCGAATCCGCATCCCCGGCTGCGCCCCCGGCATCGGATCCAGCAGGTATAGCCCCGGATTCGCCTTTTCGTCGGCCGCGGAAGCACACAGCACCATGCCTTCCGACACGCCGAACTTCATCTTGCGCGGCGCCAGGTTGGCGACCATGACGGTCAGCTTGCCGACCAGGTCTTCCGGCTTGTAGGCCGACTTGATGCCCGAGAACACGTTGCGGTAGCGGCCTTCGCCCACGTCCAGGGTCAGGCGCAGCAGCTTGCCGGCGCCTTCGACGTGTTCGCAGTTGACGATCCTGGCCACGCGCAGGTCGATTTTCGTGAAATCGTCGATCGAGATTTCCGGCGCCAGTGCTTCGATGGCGTCGGCTGCCGCAGGGGCTGCCGATTCGGCGGCCGGCGCCGCTGCGGTCGAAGCGTCGACGGCCGCGGTGGCGGCAGGAGCGGCGAGGGCTGGCGCGGCCGGCTTGTCGAACAGGTTCTCGACCATCTTGGCGTCCACGCGTTGCATCAGGTGGCTGTAGGCGCCGATGGTACGGCCCAGCATGGTTTCGTAGACGGCGGCGCCGTGGGTGTCCAGCCAGCTCAGCTCGCCGTCGCCCAGGAACTCGGCGACGCGCGCGGCCACCTGCGGCAGCACCGGCGACAGCATGATCGAGAGCTGGCGGAACAGGATCAGCGCGGTGGTGCAGACGTCGTGCAGTTCGGCCAGCTTCGTTTCATCCTTGGCCAGCAGCCAGGGCTTGTTCTCGTCCACGTACTGGTTGACGACGTCGGTGATCTCCATGATCTCGCGCATCGCACGGCCGTACTCGCGCGCTTCGAAGCTGGCTGCGATGCTGGCCTGGCGCTCGGCGCCCTCGTTCATCAGGGCCTTGCAGATCCAGCCCTTGGCGTTGTCGGACAAGGTGTCGGCCAGCTTGCCGTCGAATTTCTTGGCGATGAAGCCGGCGCAGCGGCTGGCGATGTTGATGTACTTGCCGATCAGGTCGCTGTTGACGCGGGCGACGAAGTCCTCGCCGTTGAAGTCCAGGTCTTCCACCTTGCTATTGAGCTTGAAGGCCAGGTAGTAGCGCAGCCATTCCGGGTTCATGCCCAGCTCGAGGTAGCGCAGCGGCGAGATGCCGGTGCCGCGCGACTTCGACATCTTTTCGTTGTTGACGGTCAGGTGGCCGTGCACCGCGACCTTCAGCTTGTCGATGATCGGGTGCTGCGAGAAATTCAGCATCGCCGGCCAGAACAGCAGGTGGAAGGACACGATGTCCTTGCCGATGAAGTGGACCTGCTCGGCTTGCGGGTCGTTCAGGAAGGCCTCGTAGTCGATGCCCTTCTTTGAAAAATAGTTCTTCAGCGATGCCAGGTAGCCGACCGGCGCGTCCAGCCACACATAGAAGAACTTGCCCGGCGCATCGGGAATCGGGATGCCGAAGTAGGGCGCGTCGCGCGAGATGTCCCAGTCGGCCAGCTTTTCGCCGGACTCGCCCAGCCATTCCGAGACCTTGTTCACCATCTCTGGCTGCAGGCGGCCCGGGGTGTTCAGCCATTCCTTGAGAAATGCGTAGCAGCGCGGGTCGGACAGCTTGAAGAAATACTGTTCCGACGGCTTCAGGATCGGGGTCGAGCCGGTGAACACCGAGAACGGATTGATCAGCTCGGTCGGCTGGTAGGCGGCGCCGCAGACTTCGCAATTGTCGCCGTACTGGTCCTTGGCGTGGCAGGTCGGGCATTCGCCCTTGATGTTGCGGTCGGCCAGGAACATGCCCTTGACCGGGTCGTAGAAGCGGTCGACGGTCCTGGTGACGATCAGGCCTTCGTCGCGGAGCTTGCGGTAGATGCCGTGCGACAGTTCGACGTTTTCCGGCGAATCGGTGGAGTACCAGTTATCGAAGGCGATGTGGAAGCCGTTCAGGTACTGCGGGCGGCCGGCGGCGATCTTGGCCACGAATTCCTGCGGCGTGATGCCTTCCTTCTCGGCGGCGATCATGATCGGCGTGCCGTGGGTGTCGTCGGCGCAGACGAAGTGCACCTGGCGCTGCTGTCCATTGTCGCGCTGCATTCGCTGGAACCGGACCCAGATGTCGGCCTGGATGTATTCCATCATGTGGCCGATATGGAAGGCAGCGTTGGCGTAGGGCAGGGCAGTGGTGACGAACAGCTTGCGGGTCATGGTCGAAGCGCTTCAGGTTTGTGAAAAGAAGCATTTTAACAGCGGAAGGCGCCGATGCGCATGGGCTGGTGCCCCGCTGCGCGCCGGGTTTGCCAAAGCAACAAGAAGCGTGCGGCATTTTGCGCTACACTTCGCCCCTATAACCTGGAGAAACACATGAGCATCACTGAGAACGATGTCAAGGCAGCACTGTCGGCGGTCATCGATCCTAACACCGGGAAGGATTTCGTCTCTTCCAAATCGATCAAGAACATCCAGCTCAGCGGCAACGACGTCTCGCTCGACGTCGAACTGGGCTATCCGGCCGCCAGCCAGGTGGCCGGCATCCGCGACAGCGTCGTGGCCGGCCTGAAGGCGCTGCCGGGCGTCGGCAATGTGAGCGTCAAGGTCCACAGCAAGATCCTGTCGCACGCGGTCCAGCGCGGCCTGAAGGTCATGCCGAACGTGAAGAACATCATCGCGGTCGCGTCGGGCAAGGGCGGCGTCGGCAAGTCGACCACCGCCGTCAACCTGGCGCTGGCGCTCAGCGCCGAGGGCGCCAGCGTCGGCATCCTCGACGCCGACATCTACGGCCCTTCGCAGCCGATGATGCTGGGGATTAACGCACGTCCCGAAAGCCGCGACGGCAAGACCATGGAACCGCTCGAGAACCACGGCGTGCAGGTGTCCTCGATCGGCTTCATGATCGATCCGGACGAGCCGATGGTGTGGCGCGGCCCGATGGTCACCGGCGCGCTGCAGCAGCTGCTCGAGCAGACCAACTGGCGCGACCTCGATTACCTGATCGTCGACATGCCGCCCGGCACCGGCGACATCCAGCTGACCCTGTCGCAGAAAGTGCCGGTCACCGGCGCCGTGATCGTCACCACCCCGCAGGACATCGCCCTGCTGGACGCGCGCAAGGGCCTCAAGATGTTCGAGAAGGTCGGCATCCCGATCATCGGCGTGGTCGAGAACATGAGCACCCATATCTGCTCGAACTGCGGCCATACCGAGGCGATCTTCGGGGCGGGCGGCGGCGAGAAGATGTGCGCCGACTTCGGCGTCGATTTCCTCGGCAAGCTGCCGCTGACCCTGTCGATCCGCGAGCAGACCGATTCCGGCCGCCCGACCGTGGTCGCCGATCCGGACGGCCCGGTCGCGGGGATCTACAAGGAGATTGCGCGCAAGGTCGCGGTCAAGGTGGCCGAGAAGGCCAAGGACATGACCAGCAAGTTCCCGAGCATCGTCGTCAAGAACGACTGATTTTTTACCAAGCGGTAAAAAACCGTGCGCATCAGGGCGATCCGTGAGCGCCTGGCCCTGCTGGGCGCGCTGCCGCTGCACCAGGAGCGCGTGCTGCGCGACTGGGTGCAGGGCGCGGCGCACGAACGCGGGCGCCGCCCGGCCTCCGATTTCCTGCCGAAGCCGGTGCGCGAAGCGCTGCCCCAGCTCGACGCCGAACTGGCCGGCCTGGTGCGGCTGGTGTCCAGCCACCCCGGCGCAGACGGCTCCGAGCGCCTGCTGGTGGGCTTGAGCGATGGCCAGATGGTCGAAGCGGTGCTGCTGCCGCGCGACGGGGTGTGCGTCTCGAGCCAGGTCGGCTGCGCGGTGGGTTGCACTTTTTGCATGACCGGGCGCGACGGCCTGCTGCGCCAGGTGAGCAGCGGCGAGATCGTCGCCCAGGTGGTGCTGGCGCGTTCGCGCCGGCCGGTGAAGAAAGTGGTCTTCATGGGCATGGGCGAGCCGGCCCACAACCTCGACAATGTGCTGGAAGCGATCGAGCTGCTTGGCACCGAGGCCGGCATCGCCCACAAGAACCTGGTGTTTTCCACCGTGGGCGACCCGCGCGCCTTCGCGCGCCTGCTGGAAGCCCGTGTCAAACCGGCGGTGGCCCTGTCGCTGCACACCACCAAGTCCGCGCTGCGCGCCGGACTGCTGCCGCGCGCGCCGCGCCTCACGCCGCAGGAGCTGGTCGAGCATGGCGAGCGCTATGCGCGCCTGACCGGCTACCCGATCCAGTACCAATGGACCTTGCTCGAAGGCGTCAACGACGGCCCGGACGAGATGGACGGCATCGTGTCCCTGTTGCGCGGCAAGTACGCGATCCTCAACATGATCCCCTATAACACCGTGCCCGAGCTGGCCTACCGGCGGCCCAGCTGGGAGCGCGCCCGCGCGATCGCGGCAAGCCTGCACGCGCGCGGCGTGCTGACCAAGCTGCGCGACTCGGCCGGGCAGGACGTCGACGGCGGCTGCGGCCAGTTGCGGGCGCGGGCCGGCCGGACCATCCTTGTGCGCCGCGCCTAGGCCGCGATTGTCGACATAACACGGCGCCACGCAAGGGCGCCGATGCCATCTTTCCGGCATCTTTCTGTCCGAAAATAAAGTTCAGCGGAAATTTACTGCCTACACTCAGAATTTGAAGTGTGGCGCAGGGATACCGATGAGCGACGACAGCAGACAGCGGTGGCGCGGGCGTTACCTGGACGCGGCCCACCTGTTCGTACCGGCCAGGTTGCGGCAGGACGCCGCCGTGCTCGCACGCGCCGAGAACGTGGTCAACGCGGCGCTGATGGCGGCCACCGCCGGCCCGCTGTACGCGCTGGCCTACTGGCTGCTCGGGCTCAGGCTGGCCGCGGTCGAGATCCTGGCCTGCTGCCTGGTCATGCTGATGGCGCCGCCCGTGCTGCGCCTGAGCGGCAGCATCGCCCTGGCGCGCGAACTGTTCCTGTGTGCGCTGTTCTTCAATTTCACCTGGCTGACCTGGCACCTTGGCGGCATCGGGGCGCCGACCTCCAGCTGGCTGATCACCGCGCCGGTGGTGGCGATGTTCCTCGGCGGGGTGCTCAGCGGCGTGTGCTGGCTGGCCATGAGCTGCACCGCGGCTTCCCTGATCTGGGCCCTGCCGGCCTTCGGCCGGGCGGCCGCGGGCGCCCCGGTGCTCGACATGCCCTTGCTGCACCTGATCTGCAACCTGGGCCTGTACGTGGTGGTGCTGGTGTTCGTGCTGCTGTTCGAACTGACCAAGACCGAAGGCTTCGTCAAGCTGCAGGGCGCCCTGGCGACCATCAACGAGCTGGCGATCCGCGACGAGCTCACCGGCAGCCACAACCGCCGGTTCCTGCTCGGCCTGATCGAGAGGGAAAAGGAGCGCAGCGACCGCAACCGCCGCCCGTTCTGCCTGTGCCTGTTCGACATCGACTTCTTCAAGCGCATCAACGATACCTATGGCCATGCGGCCGGCGACACGGTGCTGCGCAGTTTCGCCAAGGCGGTGCAGGGCCAGATCCGCGGCAGCGACGCCTTCGGGCGCTATGGCGGCGAAGAGTTCCTGCTGATGCTGCCCGAGACCCCGGCGCCGGACGCCATGGTGCTGGCCGAGCGGGTGCGGCGCGTGATCGCCGAGCTGGGCTGCAGGGACGGCGGCGAAGGCGCGCCGGAAATCAGCCTGACGGTGTCGGTCGGGGTGGCTGAATACCGGCCCGGCGAGGCCGCGGCGCAGGCCATCGCGCGCGCCGACGAGGCGCTGTATGCGGCCAAGTCGCTCGGGCGCAACCGGGTGCAGTGCCATGACGAGGATGAGCACCTGCCGGTGGTGTCCAGGCCGGAAGGGGAGGGCGCCGGCTGCGGCAGCGCGGGTGGCAGCGCGGACGGCCCGCGGGCCGCCGTCGCGCGCCTGCTCCACGGCGCCCAGTGCGACCAGCTTACCGGCCTGCTCAACCGGAACCTGTTGCGCGACCGCCTGCGCCATTCGATGGACCGCGCCAATCGCAACCGCCGCCTGGTGGCGCTGCTGCTCCTGAATATCAACCGCTTCAAGGAGATCAACGATGAACTCGGCTACGAGGCAGGCGACGACCTGCTGAGCCAGGCCGGCGCCGCGATCCGGTGCTGCCTGCGCGATTCCGATACCGTGGCGCGCTGGGGTGGCGACGAATTCGTCGTACTGCTGGAAGACCTGGGCTTCGAATCCGACGCCCAGGTGGTGGCCGAGAAGATCCTCGACCGCTTCGGCCTGCCGCTGAGCGTGGCGGGCCGCGCGTGCTTTGTCACGCTGGCGGTGGGCGTGGCCCTGTACCCGGCGGCGGACTGCGACCTCGATGCGCTGCTCAAGCGCGCCGACATCGCCATGCGCGGCGCCAAGCGCTGGGGCGAGAACAGCGTGCAGGTGTATTCCGGCGACACCGTGCAGCCGCAGAGCGAGCGTCTGGCGCTGAAGAACGGCCTGCGCGAGGCGCTGGTGCAGGGCCAGCTGTTCCTCGAGTACCAGCCGCAGATCGACCTGGCCACCAGGTGCGTGGTGGGCGTCGAGGCGCTGCTGCGCTGGCAGCATCCCGTCTACGGCTGCGTCGCGCCCAGTCGCTTCATCCCGTTGGCCGAGGAAACCGGCATGATCGTCCCGATCGGGGACTGGGCGCTGCGCACCGCCTGCGCGCAGAACCGCGCCTGGCGCGCGGCCGGGCTCCCGGAAATCAAGACCGCGGTCAACCTGTCGGCGCGCCAGCTCAAGGAACCTGGGCTGCCGGGGCGGGTGCTGGCGATCCTCGCCGAGACCGGGATGCCGGCGCATTGCCTCGACCTCGAGATCACCGAGGGCATGCTGATCGAAGACCTGGCCGCCAACTGCGCCCTGATGAGCGGCCTGCGCCAGGCCGGCGTGCTGGTGTCGATCGACGATTTCGGCACCGGCTATTCGAGCCTGAACTACCTGTCCGAGCTGCCCGTCGACATCCTCAAGATGGATGGGCTGTTCGTGCGCCGCCTGGGTGCAGTGGCGGGTGCGGCTGCGGGCGCTGGATGCGGCAGAAGCGGCGCGCGCTCGTACGCGATCGCCGAAGCCATAGTGGCGATGGCGCACCGCCTCGGCCTGGACGTGATCGCCGAGGCGGTCGAGACGCCCGAGCAGTTGGCCGACCTGTGCGCCATGGGCTGCAACACGGCCCAGGGTTACTTGTTCGCGCGCCCGCTTCCCCCCGCCGAGCTGGCGGCAATGCTGGCGCGCCAGGCCGAGCCGGCGCCGCTCGAGCCGGCGTGAACACCGCTCCATCCCTTTCATCTCTTGCCGGAGGATGCCTTGCTCAACGAACCGATTCCCTTTGATCCCGCCCACGACCTCGACGCGCTGGCCGCGTCGGGCGCGCTGGGCGGCAACGTCGCCCTGTTCCGCCAGCCGCGCGGCCCGGACCTGCTGCGCCGCAGCGCGCCGCTCGAGGAGTGGTGCGCGCTGCGCACGCGCCATGGGGTCTGGCCCTATGGCCGCACTTTGGAGGGGCCGCCGGCGCCGCTGGCGACCGTGGAGGGCGACGGCCTGGCCGCCGCCCAGGGCATCAACTTCGCCTCGCAGGATTACCTGTCGCTGGCCAGCCACCCGGCCGTGATCGACCGGGCCATGCAGGTGCTGGCGGAGTCCGGGCCGCACAGCGCCGGTTCAGCTATCCTGCTCGGTAACAGCCGCTATTCGGCGGCGCTGGAAGAAGCGATCGGCGCGCTGCTGCACTGCCAGCAGGTGGTGCTGTTCCCGACCGGCTGGGGCGCGGCCTTCGGCGCCGTCACGGCGCTCGCCCATCCCGGCGACCATGTCGTGATCGACGCCCTGGCGCACGCCTCGCTGCGCCAGGGTGCGGCGGCCGCGACCCGCAACGTGACGGTGTTCCGGCACCTCGACTGCGACCACCTGCGCGAGTTGCTGGCCGGCATCCGCGCGGTGGACGCCAACGGCGCCATCCTGGTCGTCACCGAAGGACTGTTCAGCATGGACGCCGACAGTCCCGACCTGCCCCTGACGCAATACCTGTGCCGCGAATACGGCGCCACGCTGATGGTCGACGTGGCGCACGACCTCGGGTCGATGGGGCCGGGCGGCAGCGGCGCGATCGGGGCTCAGGGCATGCTCGGCAAGATCGACATCGTGATGGGCGCGTTTTCCAAGACCTTTGCCTCCAACGGTGGCTTCGTCGCCTGCTCGGAGCGCAGCGTGCGGCGCCAGCTGCAGCTGTTCGCGGGTCCGCACATGTTCTCGAACGCGCTCTCGCCGGTGCAGGCGGCCACGGTGCTGGAGTGCCTGCGCATCGCGACCGGCGGCGAAGGGGAGGGCCTGCGCGCGGACCTGATGCGCAACGCGGTGGCGCTGCGCGCGCTGCTGCAGGAGGAAGGCATGCGCTGCATGGGCAGCCCCTCGCCGATCGTTCCGCTGTGGACCGGCAGCGAGGCGGCCGCGCGGATCGCCGGCATGCTGCTGGCGCGCGAGCGGGTGTTCGTCAATCCGATGGAATTCCCGGGCGTGCCGCTGGGTGCGGCGCGGCTGCGGCTGCAGTTGATGGCGCAGCACACGCCGGCCCAGGTCCGGCGCGCCGCGCCGCTGCTGGCGGCGGCGGTACGGCGCGCACTGGAGGCGCCGCGGCCGGTGCTGCGGGCATCCGGGCAGGCCTAGCTGCAGCAAGCGCGGGCGGACGGCGGCTCGGTGCATGGTGCGCGCGCCGATGGCGACGGGGTAAAATAACTCCTTTACCTTTTTTGCATCCAGCCATGACCGTCCGCACCCGTTTTGCTCCCAGCCCGACCGGCTACCTCCACCTGGGCGGCGCCCGCACCGCGCTGTACTCCTGGGCCTATGCGCGCCACTTCGGCGGCACCTTCATCCTGCGCATCGAAGACACCGACCTCGAGCGTTCGACGCCGGAAGCCGTGCAGGCGATCCTGGACGGCATGCAGTGGCTCGGCCTGTCGCACGACGAAGGCCCGTTCTACCAGATGCAGCGCATGGACCGCTACCGCGAAGTCATCCAGTCGATGCTGGAGCAGGGCACGGCCTACCTGTGCTACTGCTCGCCGGAAGAAGTCGAGGCGATGCGCGAGCGCATGAGGGCAAGCGGCGAGAAGCCGCGCTACGACGGCACCTGGCGTCCGGAGCCGGGCAAGACCCTGCCGGAAGTGCCGGCCGGCGTCAAGCCGGTGGTGCGCTTCAAGAACCCGCTGGATGGCGAAGTGACCTGGAACGACGTGGTCAAGGGCCCGATCACCATCGCCAACAAGGAACTGGACGACCTGATCATCGCGCGTCCGGACGGCACCCCGACCTACAACTTCTGCGTGTCGGTGGACGACTGGGACATGAAGATCACCCACGTGCTGCGCGGCGACGACCACGTGAACAACACGCCGCGCCAGATCAACATCCTGCAGGCGCTCGGCGCCGAGCTGCCGCAGTACGGCCACCTGCCGATGATCCTGGGCGCGGACGGCCAGAAGCTCTCCAAGCGCCACGGCGCGGTGAGCGTGATGCAGTACCCGGAGCAGGGCTACCTGCCGGAAGCCATGCTGAACTACCTGGCGCGCCTGGGCTGGAGCCACGGCGACGACGAGATATTCTCGATGGAGCAGTTCGTCGAATGGTTCAACCTGGAGCACCTGACCGCGTCGGCGGCGCAGTTCAATCCGGAAAAGCTGGCCTGGCTGAACAACCATTACATCAAGCAGGCCGACAACGAGCGCCTGGCCGCGCTGGCGCGCCCGGTGCTGGAGCGCGAAGGAGCACGCTTCGACGGCGCGCCTGCGCTGCCGGCCGCGATCGCCCTGGTGAAAGACCGCGCCAACACCATCAACGAGCTGGCCGATGCCGCGATGCTGTTCTACCGCGACCCGCAGCCGGACGCGGCGCTGCTGGCCCAGCACCTGACCGACGCGGTGCGCCCGGCACTGGCGGCGTTTGCCGAGCGCTGCAAGGACGTCGAGTGGAGCAAGGCTTCGATCGCCGCCCTGTTCAAGGAAGTGCTTGCCGCGCACGGCCTGAAGATGCCGCAGATCGCCATGCCGCTGCGCCTGATCGTCACCGGCCAGCTGCAGACGCCGGCCATCGATGCGGTGCTGGAACTGTTCGGCCGCGATGTCGTGCTGGCGCGCATCGGCAAGGTCCTGTAAGCGCGTGCTGAAAATAAGTCGCAACTTAGTTCAACTCCCGCTTTGCGAAATGCAACAGCGTCCGCTATAATGCGCGCACTTCAGCGATGCGGGGGTATAGCTCAGCTGGGAGAGCGCTTGCATGGCATGCAAGAGGTCAGCGGTTCGATCCCGCTTACCTCCACCACCTCTGAAGTGTAGTACGGTTGTTCCCGGTCCCTATCGTCTAGAGGCCTAGGACATCACCCTTTCACGGTGAGTACCGGGGTTCGAATCCCCGTGGGGACGCCAGGAAACTGGCAGGAAGGACCGGATCCCAGCTGCAACAACAGCTGTGGTCGAAAAGACGG
Organism: Massilia sp. X63; assembly: GCF_041023745.1. Classification (NCBI taxonomy): domain Bacteria; kingdom Pseudomonadati; phylum Pseudomonadota; class Betaproteobacteria; order Burkholderiales; family Oxalobacteraceae; genus Massilia; species Massilia sp. X63. The sequence goes on along the minus strand of NZ_JBFTEF010000007.1, from coordinate 25,512 downwards.
CGGCATGTTAGAATGTTGTCTTCCCTTGGGGGGTATAGCTCAGCTGGGAGAGCGCTTGCATGGCATGCAAGAGGTCAGCGGTTCGATCCCGCTTACCTCCACCAAGTTTTAGTAGTACAGTCGTTCCGGGTCCCTATCGTCTAGAGGCCTAGGACATCACCCTTTCACGGTGAGTACCGGGGTTCGAATCCCCGTGGGGACGCCAAGCACTGGCGGAATGACTGGATCGCGGAAGCCTCGGCGGAAGTGGTCGAAGAAAAAGCAGTGTGTTAGGATGTTGTTTTCCCGTAGGGGGTATAGCTCAGCTGGGAGAGCGCTTGCATGGCATGCAAGAGGTCAGCGGTTCGATCCCGCTTACCTCCACCACGTAGGAAACGACAGCCAACGATCGTAGCAGTCCAGGGTCCCCATCGTCTAGAGGCCTAGGACATCACCCTTTCACGGTGAGTACCGGGGTTCGAATCCCCGTGGGGACGCCAAGATTTTTTGGCAATGCGCTGCAGGATGCGGAGCGCTGCAAGGTAGAACGGTAGTTTGGAAGTTTTAGGTCCCCATCGTCTAGAGGCCTAGGACATCACCCTTTCACGGTGAGTACCGGGGTTCGAATCCCCGTGGGGACGCCAGCTTAAACCGGAGTAGACCAACGCGCTTGCGCGGAGAGGTGCTCCGGTTTTCTATTTCGCTGGTCAATGTGAAGCATGTTGATGCACAGTTTTGTCCCTATCGTCTAGAGGCCTAGGACATCACCCTTTCACGGTGAGTACCGGGGTTCGAATCCCCGTGGGGACGCCAGTCAGAGAACCGGAGCAGACCAGCGCAGTGCGCATGGTGCTCCGGTTTTTTCATTTGCGCGTCGTATTTCCCCCGATTTACCAGCCGGAGGGATGCATGCCTCCCAATCCCAGTCCGCACGCAAATCCCGGCATGCCCGACACGCTTTGCATACTTGCCCCCTGCAGGCCCGCAAAGCCGCCCGGATAGCGGATGCCGTTGGCGTCGCCCGCCATCAGGCTCGAGGCCATCGCGGCAGCGGTTGCCGGCAACTGCCATTGCCCGACCTGCTGGCCCGGGAGCATCGACAGGCCCAGCGCCACCAGCGCATCCGGCATGCCGTAGCCGACGTGCGCCGGGTCTCCCAGCGTCACCGGCCGTGCGCTCAGGCGCAGCACCTGGAACAGGCGTTCGACCCGTTCCGCCGAGCGCGCGCGCAGCACGCCCTGGAACTCCGGGCGGTGCGCCAGCACCAGCGCCGCCAGGCCGGTCACGTGCGGCGCCGCCATCGAGGTGCCGTCCCAGGCCGCAAAATTATTTGGCGGCACCGACGACACGATGGCGACACCCGGTGCGCACACATCGACCTGCGGCCCGGCGCAGCTGAAGCGCGCCGTGAAGAAGCCTTGCATGTCGATGTCCTGGCCGAGGGTCTCGGTGTGGTAGCTGTCTGGCGGAAATTCATCGGCCTTGCCGATCGCGGCCACGGCCAGAACGTGGGGCGAGGAGGCAGGATACTGGACCGGGCCGCCCGAATTGCCGGCCGCCGCGATGCAGGCGACGCCGGCCTGCTTGGCGCGCACGATCTGGCGCTCCAGGGCTTCCGAGGGTGCGCTGCCGCCCAGGCTCAGGTTGACGACATCGATCTGGTTCTCGATGCAGTACTCGAGTGCATCGATCAGCTGGCTGATCTGGCCCCCGGGGAACAGCTTGCACACATGGATTTCGGCGTCCGGCGCGAAGCCCCGGATACCCCAGCTGGGATCGGCCGCGCCGATCACGCCGGCGCAATGCGAGCCGTGGCCGAGGGTATCGGTGTTCCAGGTGTTGGGGTCGGCCGCCTTGTTGATGACGTCGAAGCCGGAGCGAATGCGGTTGAGATTGCCGTGCGAGGTGGCCACGCCGGAATCGATGACGGCGATCCGGATGCCCTGGCCGCGGAAGGGCTGCGGCACCTGGTCGAGCCGCATGGCGCGCGCGCCCCAGCCGAGCGCGTTCTGGCGCGGCAGGTCGCGCAGGGCGGGCCAGTCGGCCAGCGCACGCAGCGTGACGAGGTTGGCCTGGTCGGCGCTCAGGTCGGGGTCGCGCTGGTAGAAGCTCCAGTAGTCGGCGCGCGGCTTCACGTACAGGCCGCTGATCGTATGCGTGTCTTCGCCGTACAGGCGCAGGCGCGCGCTGCCGTCGGGACCGGTGACGGCGGTGCTCGGCAGCAGGCCGCCGAACAGCGAGACTTCGGCGTCGGCAAGCGGGGCGCCATCCTTGCCGAGCACGGCTACGACGACATCGACCGCCGGCCCGGTGTAGGGCGTGAGCGAGGACACCAGGTCGGGGCGGCGCAGCATCGGGTCGAGCAGCTGCAGGTGCTGGTCGCGTTCCACGATCAGGCGGCCCTGGCCGCGCTGGTGCAGTTCTCTCGCCTTCTGGTCGGTCATGCGCGCCACCAGCACGCCGCCGTCCTGGCCGCCGAAGGCGGGGCCGCCAAGGGCGGCGCCGGCGCCGAAGCTGGCCGTGGCGACGCCGGCCCGTCCACCGACGGTGTCGACGATGTCGATGTCGCCCAGGCCCTGCAGCGCCTGCTGCACGGAAGACAGCGACAAGGGTGCGGCCATGGACGGCATCAGGGCCGCCGGCGTCAGGAAGCCGGCGGCGGCCGGCAGGGGGCGCGGCGCCACCAGGTATTTTTTCTTGCGCTCGGCCACGGCGCGGCCGCCCGCGCGCATGGATGCGGATTCGTCGGCGCCGGAACGGGTATCGGCGGGGCCGTCAGGCGGCTGCCCCGGCTGCTCGCCTGCGCCATGGGGAGTCTTTGGCATGGTGTTTCCTTTTCTGGTCGTTGCGGATGCGCTAGCTGAATAGCGACAGCGGCTGGTCCGGTTCGATCGTTAACTGGTTGAGGTTGCGGCGCCGGAGCTGCTCGGCAGTGTCGGGATCGGTCTCGATTACGACGGTATGCGGCGGCCCGGCACGCGGTCCGATCATGTCGACCAGGCGAACGGCGGGAAGGGCGCCGAGGCTGTCGATAAAGTGTTTCAGTGCGGCGTCGTCGGCCACGGCGCGCACGATGTAGCGGCTGACCGCGCCGCCCTGGAATGAGCCGCTGGCGGAGCTCGGCATAAACAAACCTCCTCGGTGAAGCGCCTCCCCGGAAGGAGGCGCGCGGGTTCGGCAGCGTGGCGGGGTATCAGTGCAGGGTCTGCTGCGCCCCGAGCTGCGCCTGCTGGGCGTAGCTCGTCCACGGATCGGCCGAGAACGGCAGCATGCCGCCGAGCTGGCCGGCGATGCCGCCGATGGTGCTGCCCAGTTGCTGGTTACCTAGCTGGCCGCCGATGAAGCCGCCGACCGGCTGGGCGACGCGCTTGACCATGTTGCCGAACCAGCCTTGCGGCGCCATCTGGGCCTGCTGCTGTTCGGCTGCCAGCTGCTGTTGCAGGATTGCCGCCTGCTGCTGGATCTGCTGCAGCGCCTGTTGCAATTGCTGTTGCTGGACCTGCAGCTGCTGCAGCTGCTGGATCGCCGGATGCTGCTGGATGCCGGCGCCCTGGGCGTCGGCGCCGAAGGGCAGCAGGCCGCCCAGGCCCGACAGCACGCTGCCGGCCACGTTGCCGATGGTCGAGTTGCCGGTCAGGTCGCCGATCAGGCCGCCGGCCGGCTTGCCGAACTGGCTGAACAGGTTACCCACGAAGCCCTGCGGCGCCAGCTGGCCCATCTGCTGCTGTTGCTGCTGTTGCTGCTGCAGTTGCTGGAGTTGTTGTAGTTGTTGTAGTTGCTGGAGCTGTTGCAGTTGCGGCTGGCCGCCATAGGCCGCGCTCGGGTCGGCCCCGAAAGGCAGCAGGCCGCCGCCGATGCCGCCGGCGATCTGGCCGATGCGGCTGCCCAGGTTCGGGTTGTTGAAGATGCTGCCGATGCCGCGCCCGATGGCGCCGCCCAGCGGCGCCCCGAACATCCCGCCCAGGAAGCCCTGGGGCGCCAGTTGTCCTTGACCGATGCCGTATTGCTGGTATTCACTCATGTTCAACTCCTTCAGGTGTGTTGGCCGCCGCCCGCACCAGTTCGGCGTCGCTGCAGCGTGCAGGCGGCGCCGGCGCCCTTACGCGCCTGGCGCGGACGGTTGCGTACATGGCATTCGCGCGACGGTAAGGTCGGCGCGCGAACGGAGCGTAGGGGGCCGGATTCCTGCGGCCGGCTTCCTACAGGTAGGCATTGGACTGGAGCGGCCGGGTGAAGTTTGGAGGGCGTCGGGTCGCGCGGCCCATGTCACGGAATTGCTTGCGATGGCGCAGAAAACCTGCGAATGACGGTTGCAAACGGCAGGCCGGCAGCATACGGGAATGCCGCTTTTCGCAGGGAAAGCGGGCAGCGGATCGGGTAAAATAGCGCGCTTCCGACGCGCCCCTTTCCCGCATGAGCTTTCCTGCCGCCTCCCACACTGCACCCACCCTTGCGATCTTCTGCAAGGTCGTCGACAACTATGGCGACATCGGCATCTGCTGGCGCCTGGCGCGCCAGTTGTGGCGCGAACACGAAGTGCGCGTGACCCTGTGGGTGGACGATCTGGTCAGTTTCCGCCGCATCTGCCCGGCGGTGGACGTGGCGGCCGAGGCGCAGCAGGTCGACGGCGTGCTGGTGCGCCACTGGCGCAGCCAGGAGGGCAGTTTCGCGCCGGGAGAGGTCGCCGACATCGTGATCGAATTCTTCGCGGTCGACATTCCGCCAGGCTACGTCGAGGCCATGGCTCGGCGCACGCCGCGCCCGGTATGGTTCAATCTCGAAGGCTTGACGGCCGAAGAGTGGGTGGAGGGCTGCCACCGCTTGCCGTCCATGCACCCGCGCCTGAAGCTGACCAAGCACTTCTTCTTCCCCGGTTTTACGGCGCAGACCGGCGGCCTGCTGCACGAAGCCGGACTGGGACAGGAGCGTGCCGCCTTCCAGGGTGACCGCGCGGCGATGGCCGCATTCCTGGGCCGCTTCGGTGTCGATGCGGCGGAAATGGATGCGCTGAAGGTGTCGCTGTTCTGCTATCCGCACGCGCCGGTGGACGCCTTGCTGCGCAGTTGGGCCGAGGGCGGGCGCCCGGTGACCTGCCTGGTGCCGGAGGGGGTCGCACCTGCATCGGTCGAGGCATTCCTGGGCGCCGGGGCGCGCGCCGGCAGCACGGCGACGCGCGGCGCGCTGACCTTGCGGGTGCTGCCCTTCGTGCCGCAGCCCGACTACGACCGCCTGCTGTGGGCCTGCGACCTGAACTTCGTGCGCGGCGAGGATTCCTTCGTGCGCGCGCAGTGGGCCGGGCGGCCGTTCGTCTGGCATATCTATCCGCAGGACGAAGGCCTGCATCACAAGAAGCTGCGTGCTTTTCTCGGCCGCTATGCCGCAAGCGAACATGGCGAACTGGATGCGCTCGCCAGATTTTCGCTGGCGTGGAATGGTGCGATCGACATCGATTCGATGGCGGCCGCATGGGCCGACCTGCAGGCCGCGCTGCCGCGCATTGCCATTCGCGCGGAAGAATGGCGCGATGACATGCTCGCCCATGGCGATTTGACGACGAACCTGCTGGAATTTGCCCGTGCCCTGAGGTTGGCCGCGGAAAATCCGGTATAATGCGCGGTTAGTCTGTAACGAATTACACACGATCAAACGTAGGCTCCAAAGCTTCTTCGCTCATGGCCACCGCTGATTTAATGCAACTTACTTTTTACGTAAAACTACTATGAAATTCGCTAAAGAAATCCGTGTTGGCAACATCATTATGGTCGAAGACAAGCCGTTCATCGTGCTGCGTTCGGACGTGAACGGTTCGAGCCGCACGGGCTTCACCTACAAGTGGAAGATGAAGAATCTTCTGACCAATGCTCCTCTGGAAAACGTGTTCCGCGGCGACGACAAGTTCGACGTGGTCGTGCTGGACAAGAAGCCGGTGACCTACTCGTACTTCGCCGATCCGCTGTACGTCTTCATGGACGAAGAGTACAACCAGTACGAAATCGAAGAAGAAAACATGGGCGATGCAATCAACTACCTGAAAGACGGTATGGAATGCGAAGCCGTGTTCTATGACGGCAAGGCGATCTCGGTGGAACTGCCGACCACCATCGCACGCCTGGTCGTGTACTCGGAGCCGGCCGTCAAGGGCAACACCTCGGGCAACGTCCTGAAGGAAGCCAAGATCGAGAACGCCATCGAAGACAAGCAGCACACCGTGATGGTGCCGCTGTTCGTCAGCACCGACGACGTCATCGAAATCGACACCCGCACCAACGAATACAAGAAAGTCGTGCGCAACTAAGCTTGCCGCGGTTTTCGATGTAGAAGAAACGCTGCCTTCGGGCAGCGTTTTTTTTCGTCCACAGCTTTCATGCGATGTCGAAAAATCTTGCTGCACTGCTATCCTAGTGCTTTCACTAAAACAGCGGGAGACAGGATGGATCGCAGGGATTTCGTACGACTGGGCGTGGCGGCGGGCGCCGTCGCGGGTGCGGCGGCCGGCAGCGGGGCGGCACTGGCGGCGGCGCCGGGCGCCGGCAGCATACTCGACGCGGGCGTGCGCGAGCAGCAGGCCCAGATGGCCGCCGGCAAGCTGAGCGCGAAATCCCTGGCGCAGCAATACCTGGCGCGCATCGCCGCCATCGACAAGGCCGGGCCGCGCCTGAACGCGGTCATCGAAACCAATCCGGACGCACTCAAGATCGCCGCCGAGATGGACCGCGAGCGCGCCAGCGGCAAGGTCCGCGGCCCGCTGCACGGCATTCCGGTCCTGCTGAAGGACAATATCGCCACCGCCGACCGCATGAGCACCAGCGCCGGTTCGCTGGCCCTCGACGGCGTGCGTGCGGTCAAGGACGCGCATATCGTCACGCTGCTGCGCAATGCCGGCGCCGTCATCATCGGCAAGACCAACCTGTCCGAGTGGGCCAACATGCGCTCGACCAAGTCGGTCAGCGGCTGGAGCGGCCGTGGCGGCCAGACCAAGAATCCATATGCGCTCGACCGCAACACCAGCGGCTCCAGCTCGGGCTCGGGCGCCGCCGCTGCGGCCGCGCTGGCCACGCTCACCGTCGGCACCGAGACCGACGGCTCGATCGTCTCGCCCGCTTCCTCGTGCGGCATCGTCGGCATCAAGCCGACCCTGGGCCTGCTCAGCCGCAGCGGCATCATCCCGATCGCCCATTCGCAGGACACGGCCGGCCCGATGACCCGCAGCGTGGCGGATGCAGCGCTGATGCTGGCCGCGATGGCCGGTCCGGACGCCGACGACAAGGCAAGCGTCGACAGCAAGAACCATCTCGCCGACTACGCGGCGGCGCTGCGTCCCGACGGCCTGAAGGGCAAGCGCATCGGCGTGGCCCGCAACTTCTTCGGCAGCAACGACACGGTCGACGCGATCATCGAGAAGGAACTGGCGGTGCTGAAGGAGCAGGGCGCGACCCTGGTGGACGTCAAGCTGCCGAATACCGACAAGTACAACGAGAGCGAGCTGCAAGTGCTGCTGTACGAATTCGCGCCGGGACTGGAGGCCTACCTGAAGAACTATGCGCCGCATGCGCCGGTCAGGAACATGGCCGACGTGATCGCGTTCAACGAGAAGAATGCGGCGCGCGAAATGCCCTACTTCAAGCAGGAGCACCTGATCGCGGCCCAGGCCAAGCAGGGGCTGGATGCGCGCGAGTACCGCGAAGCCCTGGCCAACGACCTGCGCTATTCGCGCGAGGAAGGCATCGACCAGGTGATGAAGGAGCACAGGCTCGACGCGCTGGTGGCGCCCACCGGCGGCCCGGCCTGGCTGACCGACTACATCAACGGCGACCACTACGGCGGCAGCTTCTCGAGCCCGGCCGCGGTGGCGGGCTATCCGCACATCACCGTGCCGGCCGGCTTCACGCGCGGCCTGCCGGTGGGAATTTCCTTCGTCGGCGGCGCCTGGAGCGAAGCTTCCCTGATCGGCATGGCCTATGCCTACGAGCAGGCATCGAAGCGGCGCCGCGCGCCGCTGTACCCGGCGACCATCAACGTCAAGCTCTAAGGCGATTACTTGGCGCCGAGGCGGGCGCCCTCGCGTCCGCTTCCTTGCTTGGCCCTGGCGAATTGCGGCCCCCATAGCGGGTGGCCCTGTTCGCCGGGCGCCAGGTCGAAGGCGGCGTCGAGGCGCAGCGCGCGTTCGAATGCCTGGCGGCAGGGCGTCGGGCGGTTGGTGACGCAATAGCTGAAGGCCAGGTACTTGAGCGCCGTCACGCGGTTGCGTACCGAGCCACCGTTCATGTCGCTCGAGCCCAGCCGCTTGATCGCGCCATTGAAGTTGCCGTCGTGGTACAGCGCGATGCCTTCGCGCAGGGCGATGTCGTCGCGATCGGCGGACGGACGTTCCTGGCGCGGCGCCGGCCGCTCGCTGCGCTCGGCACGCTCCGCGCGCTCGGCGCGCTCGGCGCGGGGACGCGAACGTTCTTCCGCGCGCGGATGGGGGCGCGTCGGCTCGCGCTCGCCGAACAGGGCGTCGAGTTGCGGCTTTAGTTGCGCGCAGCCGCCCAGCAGCAGCACGGCGCCCAGGGCGCACGCGCGCAGGCTGGCCTGCCGGATGCTTCTTGCCAGCAGGGTCATGGCGTTTCCTCCTCAGTAAAATCCAGTTCGATCACCGAGGACGCGCCCTTGACGGCGTTCACCGTCACGGTGTGCTCGGGGAAGTTCGGGTTGACGATGCGGATCGTGTGCTGGCCGGGCGCCAGGTTCAGGCGCTTGAGCGGCGGGCTGGCGCCGTGGTCGACGCCGTCGACCTGCACCATGGCCCAGGGCTTGATGAGCAGCTTGTAGGTGGCGCCGGCGGCAGTCCGCAAGGCGGGCTGCGGCAGCGCCTGGCTCGCCGCCGGGGCGGGATGCGCGCCGTCCGCCGGCATCGCGCCCGGCGCCGCATCCGGCAAGGCGTCGGGCGCGGCCGCGGCGAGCTGGCCGGGATCGGTGCCGGCTGCGCCGTTTTCGGGCAGGGCGGGCGTCGACGCGGCGGGCGCGTCCTGGACCGACGTGGGCTCGTCGGGCAGGGCCAGCATGACCGTGTCGCGCGAATCGGCCTGGTGCAGCAAGGCCAGCAGGGCGCCGAGCGCAGCCAGCAGCACGGTGGCGGCGGCCACCAGCGACAGCCAGCGCTTCAGCTTGCCCGCTTCGCTGCGCTCGGCGGGCTCTTTGAGGAAGGACGCGTCCGGATCGCCCGGGGCGAAGTAGGCTGCCTGCGCCGCCTGCGCATGCTGCGGCGCCGTCGCCGGCGTCGCCGGCGACGGAGTGGCCGGGCCGAGCGGCACGATGCCGAGCAGGTTGCGCAGCTGTTCGATGGTGCGCGGACGCTGCTGCGGGTCCGGCGACAGGCAGCGGTCGACCGCGGTCACGAAACTGTCGCTGTAATCCTCGCCCGGGACGCGGCCCTGCAGCGGGCCTGCGGGCGGATATTCGCGGGTGATGGCATAGTGGACCACGGCCGCCAGGTCGTGCAGGTCGCCTGCTTCCGCCCAGGTCGCGCCGACGTCGGGAGACGGCAGCAGCATCGGGTCGCCCGAATCGAGCACCAGCACCGTGTCGGGGCTGATGGGTCGGTGCGGCATCTGCATGGCGTACTGCAGTTCGAGCGACTGCAGGATCTGGCGGAAGATCCGCCGGCACCAGACCTCGTTGACGAGTTCCTGGTTGAACTCGACCACCTCGCGCACGGTCCGGCCGTCGGTCTGCTGTTGCTGGGTTACGGGTGTGCTGGTCATCATGGCGTCAAGCCGCGCCGCGACACGCCGAATGTGTCATGGATGCCCCAGCGCGGTATTTGTATTTTGACAAATAATGCCAGATTTGCCGCGCCGGCGGTGCTGTCGAGCCAACCGTGCGCCGCTGTTACAACTCCGTTACAAATCCGTTACAACGGAGCCGCTCCCGCTCAGGCTTCGAGGAAGCGCATCTTGAAGTAGCGGCCCTTGATGGCGCCGAATTCCGGCCCCGGGGCCTGGCGGTCGCTCAGTTTCGCCACCGCCGCGTGGGCGATGTGGCGGTCCAGCGCCACGTAGCTGGCGAACTCGCCGACGTTGATCTTGCCCACTTGCTCTTTGCTCAAGCCGGCGTCCCCGGTCAGGGCGCCCAGGATGTCGCCCGGGCGCAGCTTGGCCTTCTTGCCGCCGGCAATGTGCAGGGTCAGCATCGGGGCCGGGGCGGCGGCTTCCGGATGGTCGCCCAGCTCGTCGAGCTTGTGCCAGGCGGCCGGGGCGTCCTGGTATTCCTCGATCAGGCGCACCCATTTCTTTTCGTTCGGCGCACACAGGGTGAGCGCCAGGCCGGCTTCATTGCCGCGGCCGGTACGGCCGATGCGGTGCACGTGCACTTCCGGGTCCTTCGAGACGTCGGCGTTGATCACGGTGTCGAGGTTGGCGATGTCGAGGCCGCGCGCGGCGACGTCGGTCGCGACCAGCACCGAGCAGCTGCGGTTGGCGAACAGGATCAGGATCTCGTCGCGCTCCCATTGTTCCAGCTCGCCGTACAGCGCCAGCGCCGAGAAGCCTTGCGCGCGCAGCTCGTCGGCCAGTTCGCGGCAATGCGCCTTGGTGTTGCAGAAGGCGAGGGTGGAGACCGGCTGGTAGTGCTTGAGCAGGCGCGCCACGGCCTGGTCGCGGCCCTCGAAACCGATCTCGTAGAAGCGCTGCTCGATCTTCTCGGCGCTGTGCTGGCTTTCGACCGCCACTTCGAGCGGCTCGTTCAGGAAGCCGGCGGTGGCGAAGCGGATGTCGTCCGGATAGGTGGCCGAGAACAGCAGGGTCTGGCGGCGCTGCGGGCAGGCGCTCACGATCCCGGCGATCTCGTCGTAGAAGCCCATGTCGGTCATGCGGTCGGCTTCGTCCAGCACCAGGGTCTGGACCTTCGACAGGTCGAGGGTGTGGCGGCCGAGGTGGTCGCGGATGCGGCCCGGGGTGCCGACCACGATGTGGGCGCCGTGCTCGAGCGAAGCGATCTGCGGGCGCATGGCGACGCCGCCGGTGAGGGTGAGGATCTTGACGTTGCCGACGCCGCGCGCCAGGCGCCGCAGTTCGTTCGCGACCTGGTCGGCCAGTTCGCGCGTCGGGCACAGCACCAGGCCCTGCACTGCGAACCAGGCGGGATTCAGTTTGTGCAGCACGCCGATGCCGAAGGCGGCGGTCTTGCCGCTACCGGTCTTGGCCTGGGCGATCAGGTCGCGCCCCTCGAGCACGGCCGGCAGCGAGGCGGCCTGGATCGGCGTCATCCCGTGGTAGCCGAGGGCGGCGAGGTTGGCGAGGAAACGCGGCGCCAGCGGCAGCGAGGTGAAGGGTTGGGTATGCATGCTAGTCCAGCCAAAAGGGTTGGCCCTGAGCGGACTACGCCGAGGCCGGTGCCCAGACCGGCAAGCCGGTCAGGTCGAGATTGTCGTCGCGGCGCCAGGCAGGCAAGCCGGTGATGTCGGTTTCTTCCAGCTCGCCGAGCAGATCGAGCTGTTCCTGCTTCAGGGAACTGCGGCGCGGCCGTGGGGCAGCGCGCTTGGTGTCGACAACGGGTACGGGCGGTGCGGCGGGTTCGAAACCCGGCAGATCGATCGTCGCGTTGTCTTTCTTGTCTCTCATCAGCATCTGCTGCGCCGCCTTGGCTAGACGCAGAAAACAAAAGCCCGGCTGCAAGAGTCGGGCTTTTGTACGGTATTTGGTTGCGGGGACAGGATTTGAACCTGTGACCTTCGGGTTATGAGCCCGACGAGCTGCCAGACTGCTCCACCCCGCGTCTGAGAAAAAGATTATAGCGCGGATCGCCGGCCTGCGCAATCCAGGAATTGAGCGCGGGGCAGGCGGCCATCGAATCAGGCTGCGCGCAGGCGCCACAGCGAGGTGACTTCGCGCGAGCGTGCCGCATGCAGCGGATCGTCCGGGTCGCTCGCCTTGCCATGGGTCGGCCGCACGTCGTGGCGCGCAATGACTTCCAGCCCAGCATCGCTGATCCAACCGAGCAATTGCTCGCGCGAGCGCAGGCCCAGGTGCTCGGCCAGGTCCGACAGGATCAGCCAGCCTTCGCCGCCCGGCGCCAGGTGTGCCGCCAGGCCGCCGAGGAAGCCCTTGAGCATGCGGCTGTCGGGATCGTAGATCGCATACTCGATGGCCGAGCTGGGCTTGCCGGGCAGCCAGGGCGGGTTGCAGACGACCAGCGCAGCGTGGCCGTCGGGGAACAGGTCGGCCTGGACCACCTCGACCTGGGCCGCCAGGCCGAGGCGGGCGATGTTCTCGCGCGCGCAGCCGAGGGCGCGGGCATCCATGTCGGTGGCGATCACGCGCTGTACGCCGCGTCGCGCCAGCACCGCCGACAGCACGCCGGTGCCGGCGCCGATGTCGAAGGCCAGCTTCGCTCCAGCGGGCAGCGGGGCCTGCGCCACCAGCTCGACGTATTCGCCGCGCACCGGCGAGAACACGCCGTACCACGGGTGGATGCTGGCGTCGAGGGCGGGGATGCGCACGCCCTTGCGGCGCCATTCGTGTGCGCCGATCAGGCCCAGCAGTTCACGCAGCGAGGCGACATAGGGCGCGTTGGACGGCCCGTAGGCTTCGGCGCAGGCCTCGTGCACGTCGGGCGCGCGGCGCAGCGGGATCGTGTGGCCGGCCTCGAAGGGAATCAGCAGCATGGCCAGGGTGCGGGCGCGCTGCAGTTGCTGCAGGCGATGGCGGTGGAACAGTTCGGCCGGGGTGGCGGGGGCCTTTGCCTTGGCACGGCGCGCACGATCGCTCTTGTGCTCGATGCGGCGCACCAGCGCACTCAAGAGCTGGCGCGCGTTCTGGAAGTCGCCGCGCCAGAGCAGGGCGGTGCCGTCCAGCGCCAGCCGGTAGGCGGTGTCGGCGTTCATGGTGTCGTCGGCGACCACCACCTTCTTCGGCGCCGGCCAGCCGCTTTCCGAACGCCACTGCGCACTGCGCTCGGCGCCGCCTTCGACCCAGCTGATCTCACCCATCGCGTGGCTCATCAGTGATGGTGGTGCCAGTTGCCGTCGGCCGATTCGAGGTAGGACTTGACGGCGTCCGGGCTGCCGGTGGCGTGGCGCTTGGGCTCGCCGCATTCGCAGACGCCCAGGTAAGGCTGGATGTGCGAGCAGGCCGAGACCTTCTGCAGGCTCACCTTGACCGGTTTGGCGCACTTGGCGCATTTGAAAGTGAGGAAGCGGGCAGGTTTCATGGTCGTGTGCGTGTCAAAACAAAGCGCGCATTGTACCGGAGCCCGCCGCTGCGGTGGCGCTCGGCCTCAGCGCTCGACGGGCTGCCCGTGCAGCACTGCAGGCTTGAAGCGGCAGCGTGCCATGCTTTCCTGCGCCGCCGTGTCGAGTACCGCGCTGCCGCTGGGGCCGAGCACCTCGATGCGGCGCACCGCGCCGTCGGTTCCGACCAGCATGCCGAGGGTGGTGATGCCTTGCTCGCCGCGCGACTTTGCCTCGGCGGGGTAGTCCGGACGGGGGCAGTTGCCGGGCTCGGCAGAGGGATGGTCGGGGCGGACCGGTGCCGCCGCCGCGGCGGCGGCCGGGATGCCTGCGGCGGCGAACAACAGGACGGATGCGAGCAGGTACGGCAGGCGTGGCATGGCAGTCTCCTTGGACGGGCCTACAGTATCCAGGCTGCGGGCCGCGCCACGTTTGACGAAGATCGCTTAAGGGAAGGCTGCTTTACGCACGAATTTACGCACAAACTTACGCATAAATTTACGCACAAACGGCGTCGACCACCACCGCGCTGCTGCCGCCTCCGCCCGGGCGCACCAGCACCTTGGTGGCGATGCGTTCGGTCATTTCCTGCACGTGCGAGATCACGCCCACCTTGCGGCCGAGCGACTGCAGGGCGTCGAGCGCGTCCATCGCCACGCCCAGGGTCTCGCTGTCGAGGCTGCCGAAGCCTTCGTCGATGAACAGCGATTCGACCCGCACCCGGTTCGAGGACAGCGAGGCCAGGCCCAGCGCCAGCGCCAGCGACACCAGGAAGGATTCGCCGCCCGAGAGCGAATTGACCGAGCGCACTTCGCCACCCATGTCCTGGTCGCGCACCATCAGCGCCAGCGAGGGCGCGCCGTTGTGGCTGACGCGCTCCAGGCGGTAGCGGCGCGCCAGCTGCCCGAGGTGGGCGTTGGCATAGCCGAGCAGCACGTCGAGCGTGAATTGCTGGGCATAGTTGCGGAACTTCTTGCCGTCGGCGGAGCCGATCAGTTCAGACAGCTTGCCCCAGCGCTGCTCTTCGAGCTGCTGGCGTTCGACTTCGGCCAGCACGGCCTGGGCCTGTACGCGGCGGGTGTCGTCCTGCCCCAGCCGCATGCGCAGTTCGGTGGCCAGGTCGTGGGCGGCGCGGCGCTCGGCCGTGAGGGCGTCGACGGCGGCCGCCACCGTCTCCGCGCTCAGCCCGCTTTCGGGCGTGGCCTCCGCGTGCAGGACGCGCTGGGCGCGCCGTTCGGCCAGTACCGCGCCGGCGCTGGCGAGAGCGGCGTCGAGCGCGCCCAGCGCCGTGCGTTCCTGCGCCATCCAGGCGCCGCCGACCGCCAGCAGGCGGCCGAGATCGGCGGTGTCCTCGACCGGGTCGAGGCCCTTGACGAAGGCCGACTTGCGGTAGTCCTCCAGCCAGTCGGCAAGGGCGGATGCGGCTTTCGCTCCCGCACTGTCGAGCCCGGCAATCTGCGCACTCAGCTGCGCCAGCGCCGTGCGGGCGCTGGCTTCGCGCTGGGCCGTTTCGTCCGCGGCGGCCTGGCGCGCGGACAGGTGCTTGCGCGCGCCGCCCAGTGCGGCCTGCAATTCCTGCTCGACTTCCAGCACGGGACGGCCGTTCCACAGTGCGAGGCGCTGGGCACGCTTGTCGGTCAGTTCGGTGTCGATGCGCTTGAATTCGGCGGCCACCCCGGCGCCGTGGCGGTCGGCTTGCGCGATGCGATCAAGGGCGCCGCTCACCTCGGCGTCCAGCGTGGCGAGCGCGGCGGCGCTGCGGGTTTGCAGGGCGGTGTGCTCCTGCCATTGCGCGGCTTCGCGGCTGCGCGCTTCGCGCCAGGCGGCCGGCTCGCGACGCCAGGCATCCTGCCAGGCGTCGCCACCGGCATCGCACAGCACCGGGTCGAGCTCGCCCAGCACGGCCGCCAGTTGCGCGGCGATCGCCTCTTGCTGGACAGACACGGCGCGCAGCTCGGCCTGCAGGCGCGCACCGGCTTCACGCGCACTGTCGGCGGCCTGGCGCAGGCGCGCATGCTCCTGCTGGGCCTTGTCGTAGGCGGCCTGGGCGGTGTCGCGCGCCTGCGCCGCACGACGCAGCGCCGCGGCCCGGCCGTCGAGCGCCGCGAAGGCGGCGCGCAGGCCGTCGCGCGCTTCGGCAAACCAGGCGCGGCGCTGCTCGTCGCCGGCATCCGCGCCCGGCACCTCGGCCGCCAGCGGCTGCGCGGTCCATTCCGCTTCGAGTTCGTCGAGCAGCTTGCGCAGGGTGCTGCGCTCGCGCTGCAGGCCGGCCAGGCGCTCGCTGGACGCGGCAAGGGTGGCGGCCTGGGCCGCCTGTACCGCCTCGTTGTCGCGCACGCGCGCCCGGCATGCGGCGACTTCGCCGCGCAAGTTCGCCAGCATGCTGCGCAGCATGTCCTCGCGGCCGTCGTCGCGGTAGGGGTGCTGGTGCGAGCCGCACACCGGGCAGGGTGCCTCGTCGTGCAGGGTGGCGCGCAATTCTTCCACGCCGGCGGCGCAGGCCAGTTCGGCCGCGGCCAGCGATTTCTCGGCCTGGCGCATGGCCGCGTCCAGGGCGGGCGCCGCGGCGCGTGCTTCGTCGAGCAGGCGGCCGGCGGCGGCGCGCGCCGTGTCTACACGGTCGAGCTCGCCGGCGGTGTCGGCGAATTCCTGGCGCGTGCTGACCAGCGCCGTCCAGGCTTGTTCGGCCGCGCCGAGCCGTTCACGACGCGCATCGAGCGCCTGGCGTTCGTGGTCGAGAGCTTGCGGATCGCTGGCTTCCAGCACCGCCATCGCTTCGCGCCGGGCGGTGTCGAGGGCCGCGAGGCGGGCGCCGGCATCGGCCAGGGACAGCGTGGCGGCCTGTTCGTTCTCGGCAGCCTGTGCGGCCTGGCGCCTGGCGCTGGCCAGCGCCGCGGCGGCAGCGGCATCGGCGGCTACGGACTGCGCGGCCTGGGCCAACAGCTTGTCCCAGCGCGGCCATTGCGCCGCCATCGGTTCCAGCCGCGCGTGGGCGGCCAGCCAGCCGGCGGCGCGCTCGCGCTGGGCCTTGGCGGCCTCGTGCTCGGCTGCCTTGGTAGTGTGCACGGCGCGCGCCTGGCGCGCCTCGGCGCGCGCGGCTTCCAGCGTGTTCTGGGCTTGCGCGTGCGACGGCGCCAGCGCGGTGATGGCGGCGTCGAGCGCCTTGGCGCCGTCGAGCTGGGGCGCGGCGCTGCGCAAGGCGGCCTCGGCCGCGTCGACGGCGGCCAGCGCCGCATCGACGTCGAGCACCGCCTGGCGGCGCGCCTCTTGCGAAGCCGCCAGCGCCGTTTCGAGCTGGCCGGTCGAAGCAAGCACCGTCTTGTGTTCTTCCTGCAGGCGCAGGATCTCGGCCGCCAGCGGACGCGCCGGCTGCACCGCGTCGAGCGTGGCCAGGCGCTGGCGCCGGCCGGACGCTTCGTGTTGGGCCGCTTGCGCCGCCGCCAGCGCCTCGCCGGCCTGGGCTTCGCTGCGTTCCAGCTTGGCGGCCTCCTGGTGCCAGCGCAGTTCGCCTTCGAGGGCCGAACGGCGCGCATCCACCGCTTCCAGCGCCAGTTCGGCGTTGACGCGTTCGGCTTCGAGTTTTTCGCGTTCTTCGGGCGGCAGCGGGGCCTGGTCGGCCAGCCGGGCGGCCAGCGTCCGGGTGCGCTCCTGCTCGGCGCGGTAGCGCTCGAACGCGCGTTTGGAAATGTCGCTGTAGATCGTGGTGCCGGTGAGGGTTTCGAGCAGTTCGCCGCGCTCGTTCTCGTCGGTCTTGAGGAAGGCCGAGAATTCGTTCTGCGCCAGCAGCACGGCGCGCGTGAATTGTTCGAAGGACAGGCCGATGCGCCCGACGATTTCTTGCGCGACCTCGGTCTTGGTGCCGCCCAGCGGCGCCAGTTCGGGCAGGCGGTGCAGCGTCATCTTCGAGGGCTGCAGGGCGCCGCTTGGCTTGTTGTAGGCGCGCCGCACGCTCCAGCGCGCGCGGTAGCGGATGTCGTCGTTGCCGGCAAAGTCGACCTCGGCCCAGCCTTCGGCGGCGCCGCGCCGTAGCAGGGTGCGCGGGTCGAGCGCCGAGATGGTGTCGCCGCCGACGTCGGGCAGCTGGCTGCCGGCGCGCTTGAGCAGGCGCGGGGTGGCGTCGTACAGCGCCAGGCAAAGGGCGTCGAGCAGGGTGCTTTTTCCGGCGCCGGTGGGGCCGCTGATGGCGAACAGGCCGCTCGAGGCCAGCGGTTCGGCTTCGAAGTCGACCAGGAACTCGCCGGCCAGCGAGGCCAGGTTCTTGCCGCTGATGCGCAGGATCCTCATGCTGCGTCTCCTCCCAGGGTCGTGGTGAGCTCGGCGAAGGCGGCCAGCTGCTCGGGTGGGGCCTCGTCGCCGTAGCGCTGCGCCCACAGGCGGCGGAAGATGTCGTCGGGCTGCAGCTGGGCCAGCTGGTCGAGGCTCAGGGCCGTGTCCGCGCTCTCGGGCGCGGCATGGCGGCGCGTCGGTTCGATCTTGGCCAGGCGCACCGGCTTGCCGTTCAGGGCCGCCTCGATGCGCGAGCGCAGGCCCGGCTCGGGCCCCTCGAGCAGCACGCGCACTTCGAGGAAGGGCTGCTGGTGCAGCGGGGCATCCGGCAGCGCCAGGGCTTCGAGCGCCGCCAGCACCTCGTCGAGCGGCGCCGGCTGGGCCGGCACGCGCAGCAGCTGCACCGCGCGCGGCACGTGCAGCGGCGTCACCGAGCGCGTGTCCGGTCCGTCGAGCTCGATGCGCAGCACCTGGTGCTGGTAGCCGACTTCGGAGAAGGACAGTGGCAGCGGACTGCCGCAATAGCGCCGGTGTTCGTGGCCGCCGACGCGCTGCGCCAGGTGCAGGTGGCCGAGCGCCACGTAGGCCACTTGCGGGTCGAACATCGAGGCCGGCAGGGCTTCGGTGCCGCCGATCACGATGCGGCGCTCGGAATCTTGCGAGGACTCGCCGCCGACCATGTGGCAGTGGCCCATGGCGATGATGGCTTCGCTGCCGGTGCAGCGCGACTGCGCCAGCGCGAAGGCCTGGCGGTAGAGCAGGGCGGTGCCGTGCAGGTAGGGATCGAGCCCCGCGTCGGCGTCGTCGAGCAGCGCGCGCGGCACGTCGCCCGGGCGCAGGAAGGGGACCGCCAGGCACCAGGCTTCCACCTTGCCGTCGCGCCCGCGCAGCGGCACCAGGAGGCGATCGAGGTCGATGCCGCCGTCTTGCGTGCGTGCGACGTTGCCGACCACGATGGTGCCGTGCGCCTCGAGCAGGGGCGTGGGCGCTTCCAGCCGGCCCGGCGAATCGTGGTTGCCGGCGATCACGACCACCTGCAGGTGCGGCACCCGGCTGCGGGCCTGCTGCAGGAAGCGGTACAGCTGGCGGTGTGCGGCGGCCGAGGGGTTGGCGTTGTCGAAGATGTCGCCGGCGATCAGGAGCACGTCGATGCTCTCCGCCGCGAGCGTTTCCACCAGCCACTCGAGGAAGCAGGCGTGCTCGTAGGTCCGGTCGAAATTGTGCAGGGTCTGGCCCAGGTGCCAGTCGGAAGTATGAAGCAGCCGCATGGTAAGAATGGAAAGTCGGATCGGTGGCAACTATAGCGCAGACTGGCCGTGTCGCCCAGAAAATGACTGTGTTTTTTTACAGTAGTATTGGTTTGCTATTACAATAAAGGCATGAGCGAAATCAATCGTGCCGGCGAGATCGAATTGAGCATCGGGGCGGCCCGCGCCCTGCACCTGGCGGCGCAGGACATGCTGGCGCCGCGCCGGCGCCGCGCCACCAAGCTGGACGTGCTGGCCGCGATCCGGCGCATGGGCATGTTGCAGATCGATACCATCAGCGTGGTCGCGCGCAGCCCCTACCTGGTGCTGTGGAGCCGCCTGGGCGACTACCGGCCCGACTGGCTCGACGAACTGCTGGCCGAGGGCCATTTGTTCGAATACTGGGCGCACGAGGCCTGCTTCCTGCCGATCGAGGATTACGGCCTGTACCGGCATCGCATGCTCGACCCGGAGGCCATGGGCTGGAAGTATTCGGCCACATGGATGCGCGAGCGCGCCGCCGAGGTGGCGGCCCTGCGCGAGCACGTGCGCGCCAACGGGCCGGTGCGCTCGTCCGATTTCGAACGCAGCGATGGGAAAAGCGGCGGCTGGTGGGAATGGAAGCCCGAGAAGCGCAGCCTGGAGGTGCTGTTCACCGCCGGCGAGCTGATGATCGCGCGGCGCCACAATTTCCAGCGCATCTATGACCTGGCCGAGCGCGTGCACCCGGGCTGGCACGACGGCTTGACGCCGCCCCTGGACGAGGTACGGCGCAGCTTCGTGCTGCACGCGGTGCGCGCCCTCGGGCTGGCCAAGGCGTCCTGGATTCCCGACTACCACCGCACCCGGCGCCCGCATCCGGACCCGGCCGAGCTGGCGGAGCAGGGCCTGCTGCTGCGCGCGCGGGTCGCGGGCTGGGACGAGCCCGTCTACATCCACCCGGAGCATGCGGACCTGGCGCGCCAGGCCGCGGCCGGCCGGCTGGCGCCGCGCCTGACGACCCTGCTGTCGCCGTTCGACCCGATCGTCTGGGACCGGCGCCGCGCGCTCGAGCTGTTCGGCTTCGATTACAAGCTCGAGTGCTATACCCCGGCGGAAAAGCGGCGCTACGGCTACTTCACCTTGCCGATCCTGCGCCGCGGCGCACTGGTCGGGCGCATCGACGCCAAGGCCCACCGCAAGGCCGGCAGTTTCGCGCTGCGCAGCGTGCACCTGGAGCCAGGGGTGCGCGCCAGCGAGCGCCTGCTGGCCGACGTGGCGGCCGCGGTGCAGCGCTGCGCCGACTGGCACGGCTGCCCGTGCGTGAGCGTGTCGGATGTGGTGCCGGACAGCATCGGCCAGCGGCTCGGCATGCTGCTGGGGGGAGCGGAAGCGGACGCGCCTGCCTAAACGTTTTTTGACATCAGAACACTTAAAAAGTCTCCAATGTCCACCCGGTCGGGTTTGCGCCACCTCAAGCCCCGGTGGGGGCATCTCTCTACACTACGAAGTCCCAGCGGCTGGCCATAACAACACAACTGCCAGCCTGACCCCGACAAAAGAGCTTCCCCAGCCAACGCTTCGCGGCCCCCGCCAGGCCCGCGCGCCGGCGAAGCCATCCTGAGAGGAGACACAATGCTGACGTCAACCTATACGCTGGTCGCCTTGTCCATCGAACAGGCCAGCGCGCGTATCGGCCTGCAGTCCCTGCTGGAACGCTGGCAGCCGGGTATCCGGCAGCAAGCCACTCCCACCCCGCGCGACCTGGAACTGGCCTGCGATGCCTTGCGCGTGGCCTTCGACAATTGCTACTGGCGCAAGCTGGACAAGTTCGTGGTGCCCGCCCTGCGGCGCGCCGGGGCCGGCGCCGGCTTGCTGGCGGAACTCGATGGCCTGACCCTGGCGGCGATCGGGGCGCGCGCCGACGCCCATGCGGCAGCGGCCGTGAACGATCCCGGCTTCGGCGCCGCAATCGCGCGCTGCTGCAACCTGCTGCTCGAGCGCCTGGAGCGCGAGGAGCGCGAGCTGTTCCCGCTGGCGCGCATCCATGTGCCGAGCGAAGTCTGGTTCGCGATCGCCAACCGGATGCTGGTCCAGGACGCGTGGCAGAACGAGAACCGCGGCTATCCGGCCGGGCCGGTCCAGGCCGGCGCCGCGGCCGGCAATTCCCTCCGGCAAAGCACGGCGGCAAGCGCGCCGCATTACGCCACGCACTAAGCGCGCCGGACGAGCGCCACCATGGTTCTTTGCTATGATGGGAGTTTTGGAAGTGCGATTTCATCATGTTCGAATTCCTTTTCAAGCGGCAGGGTGGCGACAAGCCGGCCGGCGCTTCCGGTGAGCAACCGGAAGACCGGCCGTCCGGCGGGCAGCAGGCAGGCGCCCGCGACGCCGGACCAGCCCAGTCCGCGCAGGGCGGGCGGTCATCCGGCAATGCGCCGGAAGGCCGGACCGGCGGCGCGCCGACGCCGCGCGAGCAGCAGGCCGAACAGCTCAAGGGACTGAACGGCGACGAGGACGCTGCCGTCGCCTTTCTCCTTTCTTCCGAATTCTCCGAACTGCGCCTGGCCGCGGCCGAGCTGGTCCACAGCCGCGCGCAGCTCGAGCGCGTGCACACGGCGATGCGCAATACCGACCGCCGCGTCGCCAAGCTGATGCAGTCGCGCCTGGACGCGATCCGCCACCACGAAGCCGAGCTGCGGCGCGGCCAGGAAGCCCTGGCGCACGCCAGGGCGCTGCTGCAGGACACGCTGCTCACCCCGAACCACGTCGCCGAACTCGACCGCAAATGGGCGGTCATCACCGCGCCCGAACTGGCGCCCGAATTCGATGCCGTCCGTAGCGAACTCGGCAAACGCCTGGAAGATCAGGTGCAGCTGCAGCGCGCCATGATCGACCGCCTGGCGGCGCTGCGCCAGCTCGACGTCGCCGGGCTCGACCCGGCCGCCTTCGCCGAGCGCCTCGAGGCCCTGTCGCGCGAGCAGGCCGCCGCCCTGGTTGCACCGGGCCACGCTTCGCTGCCGCGCAGCCTGGTGGCCGAGTTCGCCACCGAGCAGGCGCGCCTGAACGCCAGCCTGGCCACCATCGAACAGGACCGGGCGGCGCTCGGCGCGCGCGAAGCTGCGCTGGCGCAATGGGAAGCCCAGCCGATCACGGAACTGAAG
Source organism: Massilia sp. X63 (assembly GCF_041023745.1). NCBI lineage: Bacteria > Pseudomonadati > Pseudomonadota > Betaproteobacteria > Burkholderiales > Oxalobacteraceae > Massilia > Massilia sp. X63. The sequence continues at coordinate 3,670 of NZ_JBFTEF010000007.1, read as the reverse complement.
GCCGATGTGTTGCGCAAGGAATGGCAGCGCCTGCCTGCCATGCCGGCCAACGGCGCCGGTGCAGCGCTGCAGCAAGGCTTCGACGCGCTGCTGGCCGGCCTGCCGCAGCCAGCGGCTGCCGAAGTCCGCAAGCCCCGGCAGGAGCCGCGCCGGCCCGCCGCTGCCGCCGCTGCTGCCGCCCATGCTGCCGCCGATGGCGGCGCCGACCATGCCGCGGCCGCGGCGCCGAAAGCGCAGAAGGCCCAGCAGGCCCAGCCCAAGGGCGCCGACCAGCAGTTCCTCGACCGCCTCGACGCGATGGAAGCGGCCCTGCAGCAGGGCTCGCTCGGCACCGCCGCCGAACTCGACAAGTCGCTGAAGGAAAGCAAGGACAAGGGCATGCGCCTGAGTCCGGCCCAGGCGGACCGCTTGAACCACGTGCGCGCCGAGCTCAAGCGACTGTCCGACTGGGCGCGCTGGGGCGGCAACGTCTCGCGCGAAGAGCTCATCAAGGCGGTGGAAACGCTGCCGGCCCAGAACCTGGCGATGGGCGAGCTGGCCAAGAAGGTGGGCAGCATGCGCGAACGCTGGAAGGCGCTCGACAGCCTGTCCGGCGCCGCGCCGCGCGCGCTGTGGGAGCGCTTCGACGCCGCCTGTACCGCGGCCTACGCGCCGGCTGCCGCCCATTTCCGCCATCTGGCCGACGAACGCCACGCCAACGCCGCGCGCGGCCAGGCCCTGGTCGACGAGGCCCAGGCCGAGATCGCGCGCCTGCAGTCCGGCGAGGCCGACTGGAAGCACGTGTCCGGCACCGTGCAGCGCCTGCGCACCGCCTGGAGCCACCTGGGCGCGATCGACCGCAAGGACAGGAAGCGCCTCGACCAGCTGTTCACCGATGCGCTCAATACCCTGCAGCGTCCGCTGGAAGAGCAGCGCAAGGGCGAGATGGGCGTGCGCGAGCAATTGATCGAAGAAGCGCTGGCGCTCGATCCGCACGACCGCCATGCGGTCGACGCCTTGCGCGAGCTGCAGGCGCGCTGGCAGGAACATGCGCGCGCGCTGCCGCTCGAGCGCAAGGCCGAACAAGCGCTGTGGCAGCGTTTCCGCGCCGCCTGCGACGCGCTGTTCGCCAGCCGCAAGGAACACGCCCATGCGGCCGACGCCGAGCGCCGCGCGCACGAAGCGGCCAAAGAAGCGATTTCGGCGCGCCTGGAAGCGGCCGCGCCGGAGGCCACGCCCGCTACCGCCGGCAGGCTGCTGCGCGAGGCCGCCGCCGAGTGGGCGGCAATCGGCCCGGTGCCGCGCGCCCACGAGGCACGGGTCGAGAAGCGTTACCACGCCGCGGTGGCGGCGGTACAGCACCATGCCGACGTGGCGCGCCGCGCCGCCGGGCTGGCGCTGGCCGGCGCGGTGCGCGACAAGCTGCGCCTGATCCAGGCCCTGGAGGCCGCCATCGTCAACCCGGACGCCCACACCAACCCGTCCGACTGGCGCGCGCGCTGGGAGGCGCTGCTGCCGCTCGAAGGCGGCTACGAGCCGGTGCTGCACGCCCGCTTCGAGGCGGCCCTGGCGGCGCTGGAGGGCGGCCACTCCGACGGCCGGGCGCACTACGCCCGCCGGCTGGAAGCGAACCGCGAGCGCCTGCTGCACGATCTGCTGCGGCTGGAGATTGCGGCCGGCATCGACAGCGGCGCCGAATTCGCGCGCGAGCGCCTCAAGCTGCAGGTTGAGGTGCTGCAAAGCTCGCTCAAGTCCGGACACAAGCCGGGACAGAAAGCCGGGCACGAGGGCAGCGCCAATGGCGTGCGCGAGCTGCTGGCGCTGCCGGCGCTGGCCGATGCGCGCACCGAAACCCGCATCGAGCACCTCTTGATGCGCCACGCGAAGGACGGCCGATGAATGCACCCGCCACCACCGGCGCCACCCTCATCCGCGTGCAGCAGGCGGACTTCGACCTGTCGCGCGAACTCGCGGCCCTGCGCGCCGGCGACGGCCGGGTCGGCGCCGTGGTCAGCTTCGTGGGCACCGTGCGCGACCTGAACGAGGGCGCGCAGGTGTCCGAGATGGAGCTGGAGCACTATCCCGGCATGACAGAGCGGGCGCTGGAAGACATCGTGGCCCAGGCCAGGGCGCGCTGGCCCCTGTATGGCGTGCTGGTCATCCACCGCGTCGGTCCGCTGTCGCCGCTCGACCAGATCGTGCTGGTGGCCTGCAGTTCGGCCCATCGCGGCGAAGCCTTCGCGGCCTGCGAGTTCATCATGGACTACCTCAAGACCGACGCTCCGTTCTGGAAGAAAGAACAGACCCCGGACGGCGCGCGCTGGGTCGACGCCCGGAGCAGCGACGATTCCGCCAAACTGAAGTGGGCGCGCCCGGAGCGGGGCGCTTGAACTGGCTGGCGGTCGGCCTCGGTGCCGCGAGCGGCGCCTGGCTGCGCTGGTGGCTGAGCATCTGGCTGGGCAGCCTGCACGCCTACGTGCAGCTCGGCACGCTCGCGGCCAACCTGCTCGGCGGCTACCTGGTCGGGCTGGCGCTGGGTTTCTTCACCGACCATCCGGGCATCGCGCCCGCATGGCGCCTGTTCGCGATCACCGGCTTCCTCGGCGGCCTGACCACCTTCTCCAGCTTTTCCGGCGAATCGGTGCTGCTGCTCCAGCGCGGCGAGTACGGCTGGGCGCTGCTGCATACCGCCTTGCACCTGCTGGGCTCGATCCTGTTCTGCGTGGCCGGTTTCGCCACATGGCGCGCCTTGCGCGGCTAGCGGTATCGCCTGCCGCTACCCGCACATAGCGCGATTGCGGCTTGCGCCTGGCGTGATACGTTTGCGGCTGGATCAACCCTTGAAGGAAGCAGCCATGCAAACTGTTCAACGCCCGACCGCCGCTTTCGTCGGCGCCTCCGGGGGCGCGCTCCTGATCGGCGGCAGCGCTTACCTGATCGGTCTCTGGAATGCCCGGATGCAGCTGAACGAAAAGGGCTATTACCTCACGCTCCTCCTGTTCGGCCTGTTTGCCGCGGTGTCGCTGCAGAAGACCGTGCGCGACCTCGGCAGCCTGCGCGCCCGAGTCCGGGTCGAAGGCCGTCATGGAATGACCCGTTCCGCCGGAAGGGACCGATAATGGGCTGCATTGCACATCTTGAAAAGCGGACAGTGGCCCCTATCTTGTTACTCAGTTAAGGACACCACTAGGGAGCAAAACCATGCGGCAAGACAAACTGACGACCAAGCTTCAAGAAGCGCTGGCGGATGCCCAGAGCCTGGCGGTCGGCAACGATAACCAATACATCGATCCGGTGCACCTGCTGGTCGCCCTGCTGAACCAGGACGACGGCGGCGCCCGTTCGCTGCTGCAGCGCGCCGGCGTCAACGTCGGCGGACTGGCGAACGCGCTGAAATCGGCGCTCGAGCGCCTGCCCAAGGTGATGGGTACCGGCGGCGACGTGCAGGTGGGGCGCGAACTGGTGGCCCTGCTGAACCTGGCCGACCGCGAGTCGCAGAAGCGCGGCGACCAGTTCCTGGCCTCCGAGATGATCCTGCTGGCGCTCACCGAGGACAAGTCGGATGCCGGCCGCCTGGCGCGCGAGCACGGCCTGGCGAGGAAAGCCCTCGAATCGGCGATCCAGGCGGTGCGCGGCGGCGAATCGGTGAACTCGCAGGATGCCGAAGGCCAGCGCGAAGCGCTCAAGAAAT